>JBDTJX010000001.1:0-41123 GCA_039935655.1 Candidatus Dormiibacter sp.
CCCTCGACGACCTTGACGTGCACGCGCACGGTATCGCCAGAACGTAGAACCGGAACCTCCGGCTTCTCCTGCTCACGCTGGAGCAGGTCGATGACATTCACTTGTTTCCTCCGGGAACCGCGCGCAACCGTACCAGATCAGGTCGGCGGCGCCGAGTGGCCAGTTCCCTCTGTTGATGACGCCACGCAGCGATCGCTGCGTGATCGCCGTTGCGCAGCACCGCGGGCACAGCGCGGCCTTCGAAGTCCGCGGGACGCGTGTACAGCGGTGGCTCGAGCCCACCTGACGCGGTATCGCTGAAGGTTTCCTCGTCGAGCGACTCCGGGGAGCCGACGACGCCGGGCACCAGGCGCGCCGTTGCTTCGATCACCGCCAGGGCAGCAACCTCGCCGCCGCTGAGTACGTAGTCGCCGACGGACAGCTCCTCGCCGATCTCCTCGCGAGCGCGCTCGTCGACTCCCTGGTAGCGGCCGCAGACCAGCAGCACCGCCTGCTCGCCGGCCAGTTCGCGGGCAATATCCTGCGTGAAGACGCGGCCCTGCGGCGACAGCAGGATGGTGCGCAACCCGGGCACCTCGGCACGGAGCACGCGCACCGCGCGCGTGATCGGCTCCGGCTTGAGGACCATGCCCGCCCCACCACCGAACTGCATGTCATCCACCTGGCGATGCCTGGTGGTGGTGTGGTCGCGCAGGTCGTGCACGTGGAGCTGGATGCTGCCGGCTTCGAGCGCGCGGCCGACAACCCCGACACCGAGCGGCCCGGGAAACACCGACGGAAAGATGGTCAGGACGTCGAACCGCATCAGTCGTCGTCCTCCGGCCATGGGGTGACGACGATCACACCGGCGTCGACATCGACCGACCGCACCCACTCGCGCACCAGCGGATAGCGTCGCTCGGCGGTGCCGTCGGCGACAACGAGCACGTGGCTCGAGGGCTGCTCCTCGACGTCGCCGACCACGCCCAGATCCTCACCGGCGGGTGTGACCGCCCTCAGGCCGATGAGCTGCCACTCGAACCATTCGTCCGCGCCCAGCGCTCGTGCTCGCGCCGGCTCGACGCACAGGTAGTCGCCGCTCAGGCGCGCGACCTCCTCGCGCGTGGGCAGTTCCTCGAACGCGAGCAGCACCTCGTCGTCGTCGAGCGGACGCGACGAGAGCACGGTGATGACAGTCTGCTGCCTCTCGGCCAGCAGCGACATCCCCGGCGTGAACCGCCCGAGGTCGCCGCCGAGGGTCTGCACCCGCACCTCACCGCGGACGCCGTGGACGCGGCGAACGTGGGCAACGCGCAGCAGCGGCGGCGCGTGGTCCGGGACCGACGAGTCGCGCTCAGGCATGGCGCCCGGCGTCGGCGAGCTCCACTTGGACGCGTTCGTGCTTGCGCAGCCCCGCTGCCCGGACGACTGCCCGTATCGCCTCGATGTTGCGACCACCCTTGCCGATCACCTTGCCCATGTCCTCTTCGGCGACGGTCACCTCGACGATCGTGGTGCGCCCGCGCGGCTGCGCGCTGACAGTGACAGCGGCCTTGTTGACGACGATGCTTTCGGTGATGAACCGGGTGAGTTCGGCGTAATCGCTCACGACTTGGCAGCCGCCTCCTCGGCACCGCCGTCGTCAGCAGGCTCCGCCGCAGGCTCGGCGGCGGGTTCTGCCTCCGGCTCGGCCGGCTCGTCTGCGGCAGGACCGTTGAGGTGGACATTCTCGGCGTCGACGGCGTCGACCTCCTCCGGGGAACCGGGGGTTTCCCGTGCCGTCACCGGCGCTGCCGCGGCAGGGGCATCGCTGACCGGCTCCGGCTTGAAAGCCCGCGGCACCTTGGCGAGGATGCCCTCGCGCACCAGCAGGTCACGGGCGGCGTCGCTGGGCCGGGCGCCCTTGCGCATCCACTCGCGCACCTTGTCGGCGTCCACTTGGACCTTGGCAGGCTCGGTCAAAGGGTCGTAGTAGCCGAGCAGCTCGATGAAGCGGCCGTCGCGCGGGCTGCGCGAATCGGCAACTACGAGCCGGTAGAACGGCCGCTTCTTCGCGCCCATCCTCTTCAGGCGAATCTTGACCAAAACGTCTCCTTTCTCGGCGGCCGCTGGCCGCTCACAACGGAAGCTGACTTGGATCGATGTTGCGCAACTGCTTGAGCATGCGGGCCTTGCCGCGCACGCCCTTGGTGCTCTTGCCGCCGCCGAGCACCTTCATCATCGACTGCATCTGGTCGAAACCCTTGAGCAGCTTGTTGACCTCGGCGATCGAGGTGCCGCTGCCGGCCGCGATGCGTTTGCGCCGTGAGCCCTTGATGACATCGGGGTGGCGCCGTTCCTGGGTAGTCATCGACAGAACGATCGCCTCCATCCGCGCGAGGTCCTTCTCGCCGGGGATGGCACCGCCCTGCTGCTGTGCCTGCGACAGCAGCTTCTTGCCGCCGGGCATCATGCCGAGCACGCCCTCCAGCGGACCCATCTTGCGCAGCTGGCGCATCTGGTCCAGCCAGTCCTGCATGGTGAGCTTGCCCGCGAACGAGCGTTCCATCACCTCCTCGGCCTGCGCCTGGTCGACGTTCTCCTGGGCGCGCTCGATGAGCGTCAGGATGTCGCCCATGCCGAGGATGCGCGACGCCATCCGGTCCGGCGCGAAGGCCTCGAACTCCGACACCTTCTCGCCGGTGCCGCAGTACAGGATCGGCTTGCCGATCGCCTCGCGCATCGAGAGCGCAGCGCCGCCGCGCGCGTCGCCGTCGAGCTTGGTGAGGATGACACCCTCAACACCGACCGCGTCCTCGAACGCCTTGGCAACGTTGACGGCCTCCTGGCCGGTCATGGCGTCGACGACCAGGATGGTGTCGTGCACCTCCACCTTGCGACGGATCTGCCTGAGCTCCTCGAGCATCACCTCGTCCATCTGGAGGCGGCCGGCGGTGTCGAGGATGACCACGTCGCAGTTCAGCCGCTTCGCCTCGGCGACGCCGCGGCGGCACAGCTCTGGGGGCTTGGCCTTGCCGTCGGGCATGGCCACGGGGACCTGGTTGTCCTTGCCGAGGCGTTCGAGCTGCTGCGCGGCGGCGGGGCGGTAGGTGTCGGCCGCAACGAGCAGTGGTCGGTGCCCCTCCTTGCGCACGGCAAGCGCCAGCTTCGCGGCAGTGGTCGTCTTGCCGCTGCCCTGCAGACCGAGCAGCATCACCACGGTCGGCGGCTGCGGCTGGTAGCGGAGCTTGCGCTGCTCACCACCGAGCAGGGCGGTCAGCTCGTCGTTGACGATCTTGACGATGTTCTGGCCGGGGGTCAGCGACTCGAGCACCTCGGTCTGCACCGCGCGTTCGCGGATGCGCTCGACGAACGCGCGCGCCACCTTGAAGTTGACGTCGGCCTCAAGCAGGGCGAGACGGACCTCACGAAGCCCGGCCTCGACGTCCTCACGGCTGAGCTTGCCCTTGCCGGAGAAGCGCTTGAAGACGTCGCCAAGTCGATCGGAGAGGGAGTCGAACATCAGACCGCCCTCGCCTCGAGCACTGTCACGCGCACACGGAGGTCGGCTTCGATGGCGTCGCGCCGATCCAGCTCGTCGGACAGGCCGAGGCGTGCCTCGAGGCTCTCGAGCTGGGCGACGGCGCGGCGGACCAGGTCGTGGGCGCCACTGCGCGTGCACGCGAGGTGCTCGGCCAGCTCGGTGATCGACCAGTCCTCGTCGAGATGGAGGCGGCACGCTTCGCGCTGATGGGTGGTCAGCACCGCGCCGTAGACGTCGAGAAGACGCTGGTGGCGCGCGGTGTCCACCGATCTTTTGGCGAGGACGCGAGTTCCTGTCAAGGACAAAGCCTTGACAGGATAGCAGGCTAAGCCACGGGAACGTCCAGGACGCCGGCGAAGAGCGCGTCGAGATACGACGCGGGATCGAAGACGTTGAGGTCGTCGATCCCCTCCCCCATCCCGATGAGCTTCACCGGGACATCGAGCTCGGCCTCGATCGCCAGGATGGTCCCGCCCCGCGAGGTGCCGTCGAGCTTGGTCAGCACGATGCCGGTCAGCTGCATCGCGTCGTGGAAGGCGCGGGCCTGGGCGATCGCGTTCATCCCGGTCGGTGCCTCGATGACCAGCAGCGTCTCGTGAGGAGCCTCGGGAACGGAACGTGTGATCACCCGGCGCACCTTCTCGAGCTCGGCCATGAGGTTGCTCTTGGTGTGCAGCCGGCCGGCAGTGTCGACGAGGACGACGTCGATGCGCCGCGCCAGCGCCGCCTGGATCGCGTCGTAGACGACGGCGCCGGGATCGGCCCCGGGCTGATGGGCGACGACCTCGGTGTCGCTGCGATCTGCCCACAGCCGCATCTGGTCGATGGCAGCAGCCCGGAACGTGTCGGCTGCGGCGACAAGCGCGGTCATCCCCTCGCCGCGCAGCCGGTGGGCGAGCTTGCCGAGCGTGGTTGTCTTGCCGCTGCCGTTGACGCCCACGACGACCACGACGCTGGGTCGGGCGTCGAGGTTGAGCGTCCGATCGCGCGACTGGAGCATGGCAAGCATCTCGGCCTTGAGCGCGCTGAGCGCCTCCTCGGCCGTGCCCAGCCGCTCGATGCGCACCCTCTCGCGGAGCGACGCCACCAACTGTTCGGCGACGCCCATGCCCGCGTCGGCTCCGACGAGGATCTCGAGCAGGTCGTCGTAGAAATTGTCGTCGAGGTCGCGGCGCAGCAGCACGGCGTCGCGGACCTGCTCGCTGAATGCCAGCGACGCACGGTCCATGCGTCGCGACACACGCTTCCACCACGCTTCGCGGTGCGTCCGCGAGACCACCTCGTCCGTCATCGCGGGTAGGTTAGACGGCGGCGCGGATGGTTGACTGTCGCAACCCGACGACGTTTCCCTCGGGAACGGTCACCCCCGATTCCGGGTCGAAGCGGACGCTGATTACCGAGCTCACCCCGTCGCCGTCGCTGGTGACGCCATGAAGCGCGTCGGCGGCGGCCATCGTGATGTGGTTGTGGGTGACCACGATGAACTGCTGCGCCTTCGCGAGGCGCTTGAGCAGGCGTGTGAAACGCACTACGTTGCTGTCGTCCAGCGGCGCGTCAACCTCGTCGAACACGTAGAAGGGCGACGGGTTGACCTGCTGCAGGGCGAAGATCACGGCGAGCGCGGTCAGCGCCCGCTCGCCGCCGCTGAAGAGGCTGAGCGGCTGCAGTCGCTTGCCCGGAGGCTGCGCCAGGATCTCGACGCCGGGCAGGCGACCGGCGTTGGCGCCCTCGTCGCCATCAGCGGGTGCGGGGTACTCTCGCCGGAGCGTTGCACGGCCCCCCGGAAAGAGCTCGGCGAACAGTTCGTGGAAGTGGACGGAGACGGCACCGAACACAGCCTCGAACCTCTGGTCGATGGCGTCGGTGAGCCGGGCTGCCATCGCCCTGATGTCGGTGCACGCTTGACCGAGGTCGTCGCGGCCGGCGCGGAGCACCGCCACGCGGACGGCGAGCTCATCGTGTTGTTCGGGCGCGAGAGCGTTGACCGGACCGAGAGCGCCGATGCGGCGCTCGAGTCGGACGATCTCCCGCTCGGCGCGCTCGGCGTCGCCGGCCTCGGGTTCGGGGCCCTCGTCCTCGTCGTCGTCGCGCACCGCCAGGGCCAGTTCGGCGACCCGGGCGGCGGCGGCGGCAACCTCGGACTGTGCCGCGATGCGTTCATCCTGGGCGCGGGCGAGCACGACCGCCACCTCGGCGCGCTCGGCGTCGAGCGCGGCGATGGCCCGTTCGCTCTCGGCGAGGCCCGGCGCAGCGACCGTGATCCCGGCCATCGCCTCGCCGACGTCTGCCTCACCGCGCGCCACCGCGGTCCGCGCCGCGCGACCCCGCGCCAGGGCAGCAACCACGTCGAGCTCGGCGGTGAGCACCCGGAGCTCGGCCTCGGTGTGTCGAGAGGCGGCACCAGCCACGGCGTCGCGGACGACCTCGAGGCGGCGACGCCTGTCGGCCCCGGCGAACAAGGCGCGCTCCGCCTCGGCCTGCGCCTCGCGAAGGGCCTCGATCGCCTCGTGGGCCGCGGCCCGCGAGCTTGCCGCGTCGTCCCGGGCGGCGGTGGCCTCGGCCCTGACGCCCTCCAGGCGCGCCTGTGCGGCGGCCAGCCGATCCGCCGCCGAGCCTCCGTCGCCCTCGAGGAACCCGCGCTCGCGATCCCGGGCGGCCAGCTCGGCGCGGGCGGCGTCGAGCCGCTTCCGCTCGGATGTGAGCGCGGCACCGGCGGCGGACGCAACGGCAAGCGTTCGAGCCGCTTCGATGCGAGCCGCCTGGACCTCGTCGGCCGCGGCCCGCTCGGCGGCCTCGAGCGTGGCAACGCGCTCGGTGATCGCACCCCGAGCGGCCTCCGCAGCGCGTTCGACAACGATCGCAGCCGCTGCGGTGGCGGCGGCCTCGTGCTCGCTGGCCGCGAGCTGCAGGGTCCGGCCCGGCCGGCCGCCCCCCCGCAGCCCAGTGGCTGTGATCACTGTCCCGTCGGGCAAAACCGCCCGGCCACCTGTCTGCGCGACCACCTCGCGTCCCGACAGGCGATCGGCGACCAGCCATGCCCCCGCCAGGCACCACCCCAGGGCACCCTCGGCGTCCGGCTGCGCACGGATGGCCGAGATCGCCGCACGCGCAGCCGCCGGCGCGACCGGCGGCGGACCTGAGGCCGCCGCCTCAGAGACGAGCTCCTCTCGAACCGACCCGGCGTCGAGATGAGCCGCGGCCGCGTCGACGTCGGGCACGATCCAGGCGCCGAGGTGAGCCTCGAGAGCTGCCTCGACGGCAGACGCGTCGGCCTCGTCGAGGACGACGAACGAATCCACCAGCCGGCGGGCGGCGAGCCCACCGGCGGCGACCGCCTCGGCGATCGCGCCGCGACCACCGAGCGCGCCCTCGACCTGACCGCGCAGGGACGCCGCGCGCGCCAGCGCTGTGCGCGCTGCCTCCCGCGCGGCGTCGAGCGCTGCCTGCGCCTCCTCTGCCTGACGCCGCGCCGCCGCCAGCGCATCGTCGGCCTCGCGGCGCGCGGAGTCGGCAGCGATGACGGCGACCGCAGCTGCATCCCTGGCCGCCAGCGCAGCCTGAGCACGCTCCTCGAGGTCCGCGACGCCCGCGGTGGCGCCGTCGACGCGTTCCTGCAGTGGCTGGGCGGCATCGCTGAGGAGACGAAGCTGGGTGACGCTGCGGCGTACGGCAGCGTCGGCTTCGACGCGCTCCTCTTCTGCGGTACGGAGCGCCGCCTCGCAGCCGGCGAGCATTGCCTCTGCGACAAGCAGGGCGGCAGCCGCCGCTTCCTCGGCGGACCGACCGGCTTCGAGGCGGCGCTCGAGCTCTTTGCCCTGCGTGGCCTCGTCCGTCACCGCCGACTGCAACGCCGCCAGGTCCGCGGTGCGATCGGCGACCTCGACGGCCGCGGTCCGCAGGTCGACAGCCGCGGACGCCCGCGCCAGCACCCCGGCGCGGACGCGATCGAGCCCACGACGCTGGTCACCGGCGGCGCGCTCACCGCGCAGTCGCGCTTCCTCGAGACGGCGGGTGGCTTCGAGATGACCGGCGCGTTGGCCCTCGAGGCGCGCGCGGTGCCGCTCCAGCCGTTCGGCAAAGGCGGCCTCGGCTGTCGCCGCTGCCTCGAGACGGTGCTCGGCGGCATCGAGCCGGCGGGTGGCCTGGCGAAGCTGCGCCCGCGCACCGCGCCAGGCCTCGCGTGCCAGCGATCCGCGCAGCCCGGTCAGCTGTTCGGTCATCTCGCGCTGTTGGAGCGCGAGAGTGGCTTGCTCGGCCAGCTCAGCCAAGCGTGGTTCGGTCTCGCCGAGCAGGTCCTCGAACCTCCGCAGCGTGACCTCCGCCTGCCCGACGCGCCCGAGCGCGTCCTCGCAGGCGGCCCGCAGCGCGCGCACCCCGGCCGCCTGTTCGACCAGGGCGCGACGTTGGGCCGGCGTCGCCTCGATGATCGCGTCGATGTCGTTCTGCGCGACCACCGCGTAGCCGCTCTGGGTGAGCCCGGTGGTGCCGAGCACACGCTCGAGGTCGCGGAGTCGCACCCGGTCGCCGTTGAGTCGGAAATCGCTGTCGCCGTGGCGCACCACCCGCCGGCTGACCGACACCTCCACGTCGTCGACGGCGAGCCGTCCGTCCTCGTTGTCGAGGATCAGCTCGACCTCGGCGAAGCCCATCCGGCCGCGGCCGTTGCCGCCCGAATAGATGACCTCGTCCATGCGCGCCCCGCGGAGCTCACGCGCGTTCGTCTCACCCAGCGCCCAGCGGATGGCATCAACAAGGTTGCTCTTGCCACTGCCGTTGGGGCCGACGATCGCCGTGATCCCCGGCTCCAGGGACACCTCGCTGCGGCTGGCGAACGTCTTGAAGCCGGAGACGACAACGCGGCGCAATCTCATCGCGTCGATTCTCGGGTCAAGCGTGCTCCATCGTCAACATGTGGTGGTCGCACCGTGGGATCACCACAACATCTGGCCGTCACGGGCTTGGAGTGCCGGAGCTTGGAGTCCCAGAGCTCGGAGTCCTGGGGCGCGGACCTCGTCCCCGCCCGCCGCGATGGCCGCGACGGTTCCGCTTGCGCGGCGGCGGCGCCGGCTCGGGCTCAGGCTCGTCGCGCCGGCCGCCGACGATGACGTCGGCCGCTGCTCGCAGGGCGGCGAGCAGTCCGCGGCGCGGGGTGCGCGGCACCGCAGGCGTATCCGTGGTCGACGCCGCCGGCGCTGGGCGCCGGTCGCGGCGGGCCCCCGCACTGGCCCCACGGTCGGCGGCCACCTCGGCGACGCGGCGCCGTACCCGGGCGGACTCGGTGGCCGCGCCCTGCGCGGCCACGCGTGCGGCCCCTGCGGCGCGGGCCGCCGCGTTGGCGGGGATCTTGCTGAGGCGATCCAGCGCGGCGCGAGCGGCAGCCTGCTGCGCTGCCTGCTTGGTGGTGCCTCGGCCGGAGCCGACGACCTCGCCACCCACCACCGCCTGCGCCGAATAGGCACGTTGGTGGCCGGGACCACCTTCAGCGGCGACGCGGTACTGCGGCGGCAGGCCGGTGCGTTCCTGGGATACCTCCTGGAGGCGGCCCTTGTGGTTCTCATCGGTCCAGTCGGCGAGGTCGCCGATGTTCTGGATGAACACGCGGGTCGCCACCCGGTAGCCCTGGTCGAGGAAGATCGCCCCGGTCATCGCCTCGAAGGCATTGGCGAGCAGCGAGGGCAGCTTGCGCGCCCCGGTCTTGGCCGCTCCTTTGCCGAGCAACAGGGTCTCGCCGAGGCTGAGCCGTTCACCCAACCGTGCCAACGACACCGTGTTGACAAGTGCGGCGCGGAGCTGGGTGAGCTGCCCCTCGTCGTAGCCGGGGAAGCGTCGGAAGAGGTATTCACCGACGACCAGCTCGAGAACCGCGTCGCCGAGGTACTCGAGGCGTTCGTTGTCGTGCCCTGGTCCACTCGGCTCGCCACGCTCGTTGTTCCAAGACGCGTGGGTCATCGCCTCGCGGAGCAGCTCGATGCGGCGAAAGCGCACCCCGATGCGCTCCTGCAGGGCCTCGAAGCCGACGACCTCCTCCGCGCTCAGCCCGTCCAGGGGAGCGGCAACGAGTTCGCGGCCGGTGCGCGCCCGGGGCAGCACCGGCGCGTCGGCAGCCGGGGGAGCTGGGGGCACCACGCCGGCCGGCGCCGCAACGGCCGGGGCGGAGCTCGGCGGTGGCGCTGGGTGGGGAGAGGCCGCTAGAAGGCCGCTCCCACCTTCTCCTGGATGTAGTCCCAGGCTTGTCCCACCGTCCCGATCTTCTCGGCGTCCTCGTCGGAGATCTGCATCTTGTACTCCTCCTCGAACGCCATGATCAGCTCGACCAGGTCCAGGGAGTCCGCGTTCAGGTCCTCGACGAACGACGCCTCCGGGGTCACCTGGTCCGGCTCGGCGCCGAGCTGGCTGACGACGATCGCCTTGAACCGGTCGAAGCTGAGGTCTGCCATCTGTGCTGTTTCCTTCTGTGGGCGGGGCGGGGGAGCCCGCCTGGTTGGTTGCAACGATAGCGTCGGCGCCGGGGATGGGGGGCTGCCAGGCAAACGGACCTGACGCGCCGTCGACAAATGCGGGAGTGGCGGCCGGGGTCGCGGGCCCGGTGCCGCCGTCTGTGGGGGGCTTGGTTGGACGCCGGCGGCGCGGCCGGCGCGCGGGTCGGGTGACCGCCTCCTCGGGGAGTGGTTCCGGCCCTGTTTGCTCTGCTGACACGAATGTCTCCAATGGGGTGATTGTCAGGCGGCGAGCCCACCGTCCACGTGGAGGACGTGGCCAGTGATGTACGCCGCCTCGGGAAGGGCGAGAAAGCGCACTGCCGCGGCCACCTCCTCGGCGGTGCCCAGCCGTCCCAGCGGCACGGCCGCGGTGGCTGTCGCCAGGGTGTCGCCACCGAGGCCGGCGGTCATGTCGGTGGCGATGAATCCCGGGGCCACGGCGTTGACGGTGATGCCGCGCGACCCGACCTCCCGGCACAGCGCTTTGGTCAACCCGATGAGGCCGGCCTTGGCTGCCGAATAGTTCGCCTGGCCGGGGTTGCCGACCACCCCGGCGATGCTCGAGATGTTGATGATGCGGCCCGCGCGCCGGCGGAGCATCGGGCGCAGCGCAGCGCGGCAGATGCGGAATGCCGCGCTCAGGTCGACCGCGATCACAGCGTCCCAATCGGCGTCGCTGATGCGGACGGCGAGGTTGTCGCGCGTGATCCCGGCGTTGTTGACCACGATGTCGATCGAGCCGAGCTCGGCGAGCGTGCGCTCCACGAGCGCGACGGCGGCCGCCGGATCGGCGAGGTCGGCGCCGATCGTGACCGAAGCACCGCCCGCGGAACGGATCAATGCGGCGACCTCTTCTGCGGCCTCGGCGTTGGCGCTGTAGCCGACGGCCACCGCGGCACCCGCCTCGGCGAGGGCCAGGACGCAGGCGCGGCCGATACCCCGCGACCCGCCGGTCACCAGGGCAACCTTCCCATCGAGTGCTGCGAGACTCATGCGCGCGCCGTCCGCAACGTCGTCAACCCGTCGAGGCCGGCCGGGTCGCTGACCGAGGCGGCCGTGATGGCAGGCGCGATGCGTCGGGCGAGTCCGGTCAGCACCGACCCGGGGCCCACCTCCACGATCCACTCCGCGCCGAGAGTCACCAGGCCGGCGACACAGTCCATCCAGCGCACCGCGGAGTCGAGCTGCGCCGCCAGGCGCGCAGGCAGGCCGGCGGCCTCCTCGACGATGGCACCGTCAACGTTGCAGACCACCGGGATGCGCAGCTCGTGGCGGGGGGTCGCGTCGATCACGGCGGCAAAGCGCGCGGCGGCCGGGGCCATCAACGGGGAATGGAACGCGCCGCTGACGTTCAGCGCCATCACCCGGCGGGCACCACGGTCGCGGACCAGCCCCCCGGCCTGCTCCACCCCCGGTGCGGTCCCGCTGATCACGGTCTGTCCCGGAGCGTTGAGGTTGGCGACGACGACGACCTCTCCCCTCCCGCGGACCTCTGCGCAGGCATCCTCAACAGCCGTGGCGTCCAGCCCGAGGACGGCCGCCATCGTGCCCTCGGTCATCGCAGCCATCTCACGTCCACGCCGGACCACCAGTCGCATCACGTCCTCGGGGGCGTAGGCGCCGGCGACGCTCATGGCGGCGTATTCACCCACCGAGTGGCCGGCGACGCCGACCACGTCCAGGTCGGCCGGCAGTCGTGCCGCCAGCACAAGCTCCACCAGGGTCAGCGCCGGCTGGGCCACCTCGGTCGGCCGGAGCTGCTCATCGGAGCCGCGCAGTGCGGCGGCCAGGTCGAGCCCGTCCTCAGCGGCAACCCTGAGGAGACGCACGGCGAGGGGGTCGTCGAGCAGGGTGTCGGCCATGCCGGCCGCTTGGCTGCCCTGTCCGGGAAAGCAGAGGGCGATACGGGTCACGTTGCCAAGGATCGCGGACGCTCTGACAGCGCCGCGCGGCTCACTCGGTGACGATGACCTCGCGACCGCCGTACTGCCCGCAGTTCGGGCAGATGCGGTGCGACAGCCGGGGCTGACGGCATTGCGGGCATGGATTCAGGGCTGGGATGTCGAGCCGGTGATGCGAGCGGCGCATGTTGCGCCGGCGCTTTGAGGTTTTTTGTTTGGGGAGCGGCATGGGGTCTCCGGAAAGTGTGGGCGCGCGAAATGTCGCGAAGCACCTTTGGGCAGTATAGGCGCAGATCCTCGGTGACCGCCATCTCGCCTGATACGGCTCAGCGCTTGCGTCGCCGCCCGGCTGGCGCCTTCTGGGGCAGTGACTGCAGTCCTTCGCGGACGGTGCCGAGCCAGCGCTCCAACTGGTCTTCGAGGCGCTGCATCACCTCGTGGGCGTAGTCGTCAGCGGCCGCGCGCTCCGATGCGGCCTGCGTCTGCGCTTCGGTGAGCAGCTCGTGAGCCTTGGTCGTAGCGGTGAGGACGATGGCGTGCTCATCGACGAGCATCGCGGCCTGCGTCTGCGCTTCGCGAACTCGCCGCGCCGCCTCCTCCTCGGCCTGTCCGGTCAGCTCGGCTGCCTCGCGCGCGGCCCGCTCGAGCATCTCGTCGCGCTCGTCAACGGTGTGCCGCGCCGTGGTGAGGTCGTCGGGAAGCGCCACCCGGATGCGGTCGACGAGCTCCAGGATCTCGTCTTCGTTGACCACCACGCTGGGCGTGAAGGGCAGCCGGCGAGCACCACTCACCAGCTCTTCGAGGGTGTCGACGATGTCGAGCACGGTGCCCGACTCGTCGGCGGCCGGCGGAGGCGTCTGGCTCATCTCTCTCCGTCCTGGGGGAACTTGCGCCTCAACGCCGCCGCACAGGCGGGCGGCACGGCGTCGTCGATTGCGCCACCGAGGCGGAACACCTCCTTGATGATCGACGACGAGATGAACACGTTGCTGAAGGACGTCATCAGGAAAACGGTGTGGATGTCCGGGTTGAGGCGACGGTTCATCAGGGTCATCTGGAACTCATTCTCGAAGTCGCTGGTCACGCGCAGCCCGCGAACGATGGCGACGGCGCCCACCGCGGCCGCGTAGTCCACGGTCAGCCCGCTGAAGGTGCCCACCTCGACACGACTACCACTGTCGATCGACGTGCGGATCAGCTCCACCCGCTCCTCGGTGGTGAAAAGCGGGGACTTGGCGGGGTTCTCGAGCACCGCGATGACGACGCGGTCGAAGATCAGGCAGGCTCGGTCAAGGATGTCGAGGTGTCCGCGCGTCATCGGGTCGAAACTCCCCGGGTACAGCGCAATCCGTTCGCTCACCGTGTGCCCACCTCCATGTCGGCCGGTCGCAGGATGCTCAAATCCGTGATGCCGTAACGGGCGCGGCGGGCCACGGCGAGGCCGCCGATGCGCTCCGGCAGCGAGCGGGCGCGGTGATGTTCGCACACCACAACCCTTGGTGGAGCATCGCCGAGAGCATTCAGGACATCGACCATCGATTCGTCGCGGTACGGCGCGTCAACGAACACCACGCCGGCGTCCGCGAGCTCGCGCGGGCGGGACCGCACCCAGGACACGGCATCGGCGCGGACGATCCGGCAGTTGGGCAGGCAATGCAGCCGCTCGGCGGTGGCACGGACGAGCGCGAGAGCGCGTTCGTCGCGGTCGACGAAGGTCACCCGCGCGGCGTCCCGCGAGAGGGCCTCGAAGCCAACCGTGCCGGCCCCCGCGTAGAGATCGACCACGGCCGCGTCGACGACCTCATCGCCGAGGATGTTGAACAGCGCCTCACGGACAACTGACCGGGTGGGGCGCAGCAGCTGCTCGCGGGGGGTGTCCAGGAGACGACCACGCCATCGCCCCCCGGTGATCCGTGTTTGGGCCGTGTTGGGCATGAACTCGACGTCAGTCGAGGTCGAAGACGGCGCTGTAGCCGTGCATCGCCTCGCGCAGCGGCTCGTACACGGTGAGCTCGGGGTCCGCGTCGAGCCACTGCTGGGCTGCCGCCTTGGCTCGCTCCTGCATGACCACGTCGAGAAGGTCAGCCGCCAGCATCTCCGGCAGACCGTGCTGACGCAGCCCGGCCACGTCGCCACTCCCGCGCAGACGCAGATCGGCCTCCGCGAGCTCGAAGCCACTGTTCGTCGACGCCACCATGTCCAGGCGGTGCGATCCGTCGTCGTCGACGCCGCCCTCGAAGAGCAGGCAGAAGGAGCGGTGCTCGCCGCGGCCGACCCTGCCGCGGAACTGGTGCAGCTGGGCGAGGCCGAAGCGCTCAGCCCCCTCGATGACCATGATGGTGGCGTTGGGCACGTCGACACCCACCTCAATGACGCTGGTGGCAACCAGGATGTCGACAGTTCCCGCCGCGAAGGCGGCCATCCGATCCTCCTTGGCGCGCGAGGGCAGGCGGCCGTGCAGCAGTTCCACGCGCAGGTCGGGGAACACGTCACGGCTCAGCCGCTCGTGCTCGGCCGTGGCACTGCGGACCCCGAGCTTGTCGCTCTCCTCGATGAGCGGACAGATGACGAACGCCTGCCTGCCCAGCCCGACCTGCTCGCGGATGAAGGCGTACGCCTCGTCGCGGCGATGAGGCGGCACCACGCGCGTGGCCACCAGCTGCCGCCCGGGAGGCATGTCGTGCAACTCGCTGACGTTGACGTCGCCGTACACGGTCAGGGACAGGGATCGCGGGATGGGCGTCGCGGTCATCGCCAGGAAGTTGGACATCAACTCGCTTTTGCGCCGCAGCCGCTGGCGCTGGGCGACCCCGAATCGATGCTGCTCGTCGACGACCACCAGGCCGAGGTTGCTGAACACCACGTCGTCCTCGATGAGCGCGTGGGTGCCGACCAGGAGCGTTTCGCGTCCGTTGGCCATCGCCTCGAGCACCTCGCGGCGCGCGCGCACCGGTGTGCTCCCCACCAGCAGGCGCGGCGCCAGGTCGTGGGCCGCCAGCAACTCGGTGAGGGTCGCATGGTGCTGGCGGGCGAGGATCTCGGTCGGCGCCATCACCGCCGCCTGTGCTCCTGCGGCGTGAGTCATCAGCGCGGCCATCGCCGCCACCGCGGTCTTGCCGCTGCCGACGTCGCCTTGGAGCAGGCGGCTCATTGGCCCGCTCTCGGCCATGTCGCCGAGGATCTCGTGGGCTGCCTTTCGCTGACCGTTGGTGAGCTGAAACGGCAGGGACTGAGCGAACCTGCGGGCGGTGCCGACGTCGTAGGGGATGACCACCCCGGCACTGGTGAGCCGGCGCCGGCGCGCCCGCTCTGCGGCCAGCTGGAGCAGGAACATCTCCTCGAAGGCGATCCGGTCGTGGGCTCGTGCCGCCGCCTCGTCGTCCTGTGGGAAATGCAGTTGGTGCAGTGCTCGCGCGATGGGCATCAGCCCCTGCGCCGTACGCACCGACGGGGGCAGCACGTCGGGCAGGCTGTCGGCAAGGGACAGCAGCGGCTCGATCTGCGAGCGCAGGAAGCGCGAGGTGAGCTTGCCCGCCTCGTGGTACACGGGCGCCAGCAGGCCCACGTGTCGCTGGCCCATTCGCACCGGCTCGAACTTGGGATTGCGGAACTCCAGCCCGGTGCGCGTGCTCTCCACCTTGCCGTGGACCATCAGCTCCGGCTTGCGCTGCAACTGGTTGAGCAGGAAACCCTGCTTGAACCACACGGCGGTGACAACGACGCCACTCTCGTCCGTCAGTGACGCCTCGACGATGACCATCCGCTTCTTGGGCGTCACATACCTGGTGGCGTTACGGACCCTGACGTGAGCCGTCTGGACCTCCCCGGCGCGCAACTCCGCCAGCGGCGTGATCTGTCGGCTGTCCTCGTGGCGGTGCGGGAGGTGGTAGAGCAGGTCACGGACGGTGCTGATGCCAAGCTTGTCCAGGGCGCTGAGCTTCTCCGGGCCCACCCCTGACAGCGCTCTCACCGGCGTTGACGTGGTGATCACACGAAGCGCCGCCGGCCGGGTTGCGGGTGCCATCGGCGTTCGACTATAGCCGCGGTCCGCGCGCCGTCCGGCGCAGGCCGCGATCGGTGTCGCGCGCTACGTGCCGCGCAGCAGGGCGATGCCGACGCCGCCGGGCCCGCTGTAGGTCCCCACCACCGCACCCAGCTGGCCACCAAGGATCTCGAGGCCGGGGTGGTCGGCGCGGAGCTTTGGCTCGATCAGCGCCAGCAGGTCAGGTGCTCCGCAGTGGAACACCGCGAGCGCCTCCAGCGGCCGTTGCGCGGCAGCAAGCTCGACCAGCTTGGCGATCCCCTGCTGGCGACTGCGCACGCGCGCCTCCGGCTGCACCTCGCCGTCGGCGACACGAAGCAGCGGTTTGACATTGAGGATTCCGCCCAGCAACCCCTGGGCCCGACCGATCCGGCCGCCGCGCTGCAGGTAGGTCAGGGTGTCGAGCAACACGTACACGCCGATGCGCTCGCGTCGCTCCTCGATACGCTTGACGACACCGTCCTGGCTCGCGCCCGCGGCGATGTCGGCGAGCGCGTCGCGCACCAGGAACTGCATGCCCGCGCTCACCGTCGTGGAGTCGACGACGCGGACCGCTCCGTCGGCGAAGTCCTGGGCCGCCAGGCTGGCAGACTGGATCGTGCCACTCAGCTTTGCGGAGATATGGACGGAAACGACCGAATCCCCGGCGTCGACGTGTTTTCTGTACACCTCGGCAAACTGGTCCGGCGTCGGCTGGGACGTGCTCGGCTGAACGGGCGTGTCCGGGAGACGGGCGTAGAACTGCTCGGGGCTGAGGTCGACACCGTCGCGGAACTGCTCGTCGCCGAAGCGCACCGTCAGGGGCACGACGTCCACGCCGAGGCGAGCCGCTGCGGCCGGGAGGATGTCCGAGGTGGAATCCGTGACGACCCTGATCACGCGTTCATTCCACGGAGAGTACGTACGCGTAGTGCTCCTGGCCCCCGGCGTGCAGCTCGAACTCCGTGGCCGCGAAGGTATCGCGGAGGCCATCGACCAGTGCCTCCGCGGCCGCCTCGTCGACGTTGCCACCGCGGTACACCGTCACCAGCTCCGGCGCCGTGTCCAAACCGCGCAGGACGGCCTCGATGACGCTGCGCTCGTCGGCGCCGACCTCGGCGATCTCGTCGTCGAGGATGCCGAGCACGTCGCCGGCCTTGATGCGCCGGCCGCCGGCAGTACTGTTGCGGACGGCGCGGGTGACCTCGAGCGCGTGCACGTCCTCGACGGCGGCGGCCATCCGCGAGCTGTTGGCGTCGAGCCCGGCGTCGGGCTCGAGGGCGAGGAGAGCGGTGATGCCCTGAGGGAGGTTGCGGGTGGGGACCACGCGCACCTCGACATCGTCAACGAGGCCGTCGACCTGTTGGGCGGTGAGGATGACGTTGCTGTTGTTGGGCAGCAGCACGACCGCGTCGGCATGGGCCGAGCGCACCCCATTGATGAGGTCCTCGATCGACGGGTTCATCGTCTGGCCGCCCTCGACGACACTGTCGGCGCCGAGGCTGGCGAGAATGTCGCGGAAACCGCCGCCGGCGGCCACCGAGACGACGCCCAGCGCCTTGCGTGGCTTGCTCTCGGCAGCGAGTCCGACCGCGCTGGAGGCGCCGGCACGCTCGAGCACCTCATGGTGCTGGGCGGACATGTCCTCGACCTTGAGCTTGCTGAGTCGGCCGCGCCGCGACGCCAGCGCGATGAGCGGCGCGGGCTCGCCGGTGTGGATGTGGACGCGCACCAGCTTGCCGTCGCCGACCACCAGCGCGGACTCGCCGAGCGCGGCCAGCTCATCGCGCAGCGTGTCGACGTCCAGGCCGGGTCCGTGGACGAGGAACTCCGTGCAGTATCCCCATCCCTCCTCCTTCATCTTCACCGCCGCCGCTCCGCGCCGCACCGAGGGACGCTTGGCCTCCATGGGTGTGTGCTCGGCGAACGGGAGCTGGACGCGTCCCTCGCCGGAGCGCCGGCGGGGGGGCCGCTCCAAGGAATGATCCGACTGGGGGTCGGCGATGGAGCGGCTCAGCCCCTCGAGGATGACGGCGAAGCCGAATCCACCGGCGTCGACGACGCCCGCGTCGTGCAGCACCTGGAGTTGGTCAGTGGTGCGCTCAACGGCAGCATGGCTGGCGCGAACCGCCTGCTCGAGCACGGTGACGATGTCGGCGCTGTCCTCGGCCGCCTTCGTTGCCGCGTCGGCCGCTTCGCGGACCACGGTCAGGATGGTGCCCTCGGTGGGCTTCATCACTGCC
This sequence comes from Candidatus Dormiibacter sp., assembly GCA_039935655.1. Lineage (GTDB taxonomy): Bacteria > Chloroflexota > Dormibacteria > Aeolococcales > Aeolococcaceae > Aeolococcus. The sequence goes on from JBDTJX010000001.1 coordinate 18,147, forward strand.
TTGTAGGCCACCGTCCTCGCCTCGCGGAGCCCGTGTGCCCAATTGGACGCATCGAGCCGGGGTTTGCCACCCACCCCTTGGGCGAGCCCGCGGAGGATCTGCGACAGGATCACCCCGCTGTTGCCGCGAGCGCCCATCAGAGATCCGTGCGCCGCCGCCGTCAGGACCGCCGACCCCGACTCCGCCGGCGTGGCGTCCTGTGCCTCCTCCACCGCGGATCGCAACGTCAGGTACATATTCGAACCGGTGTCACCGTCGGGGACGGGGAACACGTTGAGATCGTTGATCTCCTCCTGGTTGGCCTGCAGCCAGGCCAGCGCGCTGCGCAGCGCCGCCAGCACCTGGTCACCGCCGACCTCGAGCAGCGGCTCGCGAAGCAGGGTCAGCTTGGACCCCACCTCAGCCCCGGGCATCGTCTGTCTCCAGGTGAATGCCCTGGACATTGACGTTGACCGCGAGGACGGGGAGGCCCAGCGACTTCTCCACGGCGTAGCGCACCACGCTCATCAGGTTGTGGGCCACCTCGCTGATACGCGTCCCGTACTGGGCGATAATGTAGAGCTCGATGAGGATTCCGTCGTCGCGCACCTCGAGCTCGACGCCGCGGTGGACGTTCTCGCGATTGAGGCGCTCGGCGATGCCGTCGCGCAGTCCCCTGGCCGCCATCCCCACCACGCCGTAACACTCGTTGGCGGCGTGGCCGACGATCGACGCGACGACCCGCGGGGACACCTCGATCCGGCCGAGGCTCTCGGTGCGGGTCAGGGCGTGCGGGGCCTTGGTCTTGCTCTTCACGTCGGATCCCATAAGCCGCTCCGCGGCCATGTGTTATCGTCGGCGACCTGCCGGAAGTGTGTCCGGGGCGCGCCAAGGCCACCTGCGTGGCGGTGCGCAATTCTAGTACGCCGTACCCCCGCTTTCGGCGGTGGGTTGTTCTTGGGAACGATCACCACACCATGTCTCAGCGCTGCGACGTCTGCGGAAAGGGCCCGATGGCGGGTAACAACGTGAGCCATTCCAAGCGACATACCCGGCGGCGCTTCATGCCCAACCTGCAGTCGCAGCACATCCTCCGCGCGGGCCGGCTGGTGAAAGCAAAGATCTGCACTCGGTGCATCCGCACCCAGGCCAAGGCCGCGCGCTAGGCGAGCGTCACCCAGGCACCCGGCCGCTGAGCGCGCACGGCAGCTCGCCGCAGTCCGGCGCAGTGACCTGCTCAGGAAGCGGCGGTGCGTCGCGCCGCAGGCCGCGGCCGGCGGATGGCGCGCAGCAGACTCACCATCTCCACAGCCGCCATGGCGGCGTCGGCGCCCTTGTTGCCCGCCTTCCCGCCGGCTCGGTCGAGCGCCTGCTCGAGGTTCTCGGCGGTGACCACGCCGAAGCTCGCCGGGATGCCGGTCGCCGCGTGGACGGCGCCGACACCGCGGGCGGCCTCGTTGGCCACGAGGTCGAAATGGGTGGTCGCACCGCGGATGACAACCCCAAGGCAGACCACCGCGTCGACCTTGCCGTGCTCGGCCAGCTCCCGAGCAGCCACCGGGATCTCGAACGAACCCGGCACCCAGGCGACGACGAGGTCGGCGTCGCGTGCGCCGTGGCGGACCAGGGTGTCGACCGCCCCCTCGAGGAGCCGCTGCGACACCACGTCGTTGAAGCGCCCGACCACGATGCCAAACCGCATCCCTGTCGCATCGAGCTTGCCCGTGTGCACGTCCACGGGGGCATCGTCCCAGATATTTCACGCGGGTGGCTCGGGACCGGCGGTTCTTACCCGGGAGGGATCCCCTCCCGATGAGCGTGGTCGACGTTGGCACGTCGTCCACGCTCTGCCCTCCCCCGGCGCCACTCGGCGCCGACCCCTGTCGACCAGCTTGCCGACAATCAGCCCGCGTGCAGCTCCTGTGTGTCCAGGAGGTGGCCCAACTTGGTGCGCTTGGCCTCGAGGTAGCGGCGGTTGTGGGCTGTTGACGGGACCACCAGCGGCACCTGGTCGACGACCTCCAGGCCGTAGCCGGACAGGCCGTAATACTTCCGCGGGTTGTTGGTGAGGACGCGGATTCGCTGCACGCCGAGGTCGGCGAGGATCTGCTGGCCGATGCCGTAGTCACGCTTGTCGATGGGCAGGCCGAGGTGCTGATTGGCCTCGACGGTGTCGAGCCCGCGGTCCTGGAGTGCGTAGGCGCGGAGCTTGTCCATCAGGCCGATGCCCCTCCCCTCCTGGCGCAGGTAGACGAGGACACCGCGGCCCGCCTCGCCGATGATCGTCATGGCCCTCTCCAGCTGGGCGCGACAGTCGCAGCGTTGCGAACCGAAGACGTCGCCGGTCAGGCATTCGCTGTGGACCCGCACCATGACGGGATCGCCATCGGTGATCTCCCCCCAGCACAGCGCGACGTGGGTGGCCCCGGTGATCACGTCCTCGTAGGCATGGATGGTGACCACGCCGTCGTCGATCGGCAGTGAGGTGGTGGCGCCGCGAACCACCAGGCGCTCACTGCGCCGGCGATAGGCGATCAGGTCGCTGATGGCGACGATGTGCAGGCCGTGCTCGGCCGCGAAGGTATCGAGGTCGTGCCGCCGCGCCATGGTGCCGTCCGCACGCATGATCTCGCAGATCACGCCGGCGGGAAACCGGCCGGCGTCCTTGCAGAGGTCGACGATGGCCTCGGTCTGCCCGGCGCGCTCGAGCACGCCCCCCGTTGCCGCGCGGAGCGGAAAGGTGTGCCCCGGCTTTGCGAAATCGACGGGACGAGCGTGCTCGTCGCAAAGCAGGCGGATGGTCGTGGCGCGGTCGAACGCGGAGATCCCGGTGGTGACGCCGCGCCCGACCGCGTCGACGCTGACCGTGAACGCGGTGCCGAACTGCGACGTGTTGTTGTCAACCATGGCCGAAAGCCCGAGCTCGTCGAGACGCCAGCCCTCGCACGCCACGCACACCAGCCCACGGGCGTGGGTGGCCATGAAGTTGACGGCCTCGGGCGTGACCCGGTCGGCGGCGATGGCGAGGTCGCCTTCGTTCTCGCGGTCCTCGTCGTCGACGATGATCACGAAGCGGCCCTCGCCGATGTCCTCGACGGCCTGCTCAGGGCTGCACAGCGACACGTTCAGGCCTCCGCGGTGACCACGACCGACCGAGCCGTGCGCAACTGCGCGGCGATGCCGCGCTGCACGTACTTTGCCACGAGGTCGGCTTCCAGGTTCACGCCGGTCCCGGCGGCCCAGGCGCCGGCCGTGGTCCGCTCTCGCGTGAGCGGGATCAGCGAGACGCTGAAGTCGGCGTCGCTCACGTCCACGATGGTCATGCTGATCCCGTCGATGGCGACGCATCCCTTCTCGACGAGCAGAGGCATCAGCTCGGCCGGGGGCGCCACCGTCACCCAGGTCGCGTTGTCCTCGGCGCGGGTGGCGGTCACCGTCCCGACGCCGTCGACGTGGCCGGTGACGAGGTGGCCACCCACACGCCCGTCGTGGCGCATCGCCGCCTCGAGGTTCACCGGGTCGCCGGCACCCAGGAAGCCGAGGGTGGTGCGCCGCAGCGTCTCGGGCATGACGTCCGCGACGAAACCGCCGCTGATGAAGTCGGTCACGGTCAGGCAGCAGCCGCTGACGGCGATGCTGTCACCGCGACGGGCGCCACGGAGCACCTCGCCACAGTCGATACGGAGCCGGCCGGCGTCGGTGTCGACGCTGTCGAAGCGGCCGAGCTCCTCCACGATTCCGCTGAACATCTATCGCACACAGTACCCGGTCACGATCAGATCGCCGCCCGATCGCTCCACCTCGAGGTCGCGCAGCTCGACCGCCTCGGCGAGGCGGCCCACACCCTGCCCGCCAATCGCGCCCGGCGCCGCGGCACCGCCGATCAGGCGAGGTGCGAGGATAGCGACAACCGCGTCGATCGCACGCTGATCGAACAGCGCGCCGAGCAATTCCGCACCCCCCTCGGCGAGCACGCTGATCACGTCCCGCTCGCCGAGCGCGGCGAGCAGCGCGGCCAGGTCGACGCGGCCGCCCGCGTCCGGGACAACCAGTACCTCGGCACCGGCGGATTCGAGGGCGTCGACGCGCTGGCGCGGTGCCGCCTGGGTGGTCGCGATCACGACGTCCCCGCCCGCCGACCGCAACAGCCGCGCCGCCGGCGGGATTCGGAGGGTGCTGTCCGCGACCACGCGCAGGGGCTGCCTGCCACCGTCGTCACGGCGGACGGTGAGCTCGGGGTCGTCGGTCACCACCGTGCCCACTCCCACCAGGACGGCGTCGTGCCGCTGCCGCAGCCGGTGGGCCAGCCGGCGCGACGCCTCCGAGCTGATCCAGCGCGATTCGCCAGTGCTGGTGGCAATGCGCCCGTCCAGCGAGGCTGCGAACTTGGCGGTGACGAAGGGCAGGCCGGTGCGCATGTGGGTCAGGTAGAAGCGGTTGAGCCCTTCAGCTTCGGCGCCGCGCAGACCGACCTCGGCCACGATCCCGGCCGCCTCCAGCGCGGCGACACCGCGGCCGGCGACATCCGGGTTCGGATCGAGCATCGCGACCACCACCCGCCGCAGCCCCGCGGCGATCACCGCATCGACGCACGGCGGGGTGCGGCCGTGCACCGTGCAGGGCTCGAGGGTGACGAAGAGATCGGCGCCCCGGGCCGCGTCGCCGGCAGCGGCCAAGACCAGGGCCTCCGCGTGTGGCTCCCCCGCTCGCTCGTGGTGGCCGGTGGCGACGACCTCGCCGCCGCGCGCGACCACAGCCCCCACCATTGGGTTGGGACTGGTGGCGTGGTTGGCCAGAGCCGCAGCCGCCAGGGCGAGGTCCATGCACGCCGCGTCGTCATGGCGCATCAGCGCTCCCCGGTGGCTCAGACGGCCGGGGCGGGCTGAGGTGGCGACAGCGTCCCGTCAGGGCGAAGCATCCGTCGCTGCTCGAGCTCGGCGCGCAGCTGGCCACACGCGGCGTCGGCGTCGCCTCCCCTGGTGTCACGGATGGTGACCGCCGTGCCCTCGAGCTCGGCGAGGAAGGCCAGCTCACCGCGACGGTCCGGTGGCCCCCAGGGACTGCCCTCGATGTGGTTCATCGGGATCACGTTGACGTGGGCATGGGCACGGCGGGCCAGTTCCGCCAGGCCGCGAGCCTGTTCGCGCGAGTCGTTGATGCCGCCGATCAGGCACCACTCGAAGCTGAGCCGCCGGCCCGTGCGCTGGGCATAGTCGGCGCCTGCCTCGACGAGGGTGGCGATGGGATGGGCGCGGTTGAGCGGCACCAGCCGGTCGCGCAGCTCGTCGGTCGCCGCGTGCAGCGAGATGGCCAGGGTGCAGGCGATTCCTTCCTCGGCGAGCTTACGGATGGCGGGCACCACACCGCTGGTGGAGACGGTGATCCGTCGCGCGCTGATCCCTGCCTCAGCGGTGAGAACGCGCAGCGACGCAACGGTGGTGGCGTAGGCGGACAGCGGCTCGCCCATGCCCATGTACACCACGTGGGTCACGGGTCCCAGCCCGCGCCGATGCAATGAGGCGGCGGCGGCCCGCACCTGGTCGACCACCTCGGCCGGGGTGCACGAGCGGCGCAGACCCATCCGCCCGGTGGCGCAGAACGGGCAGCCGACGGCGCACCCCACCTGGGTGCTGACGCAGATGGTCGATCGCCGCCGCGAGCGCTGCCGGGCGCGCGTCTCCATCGCCACGGTCTCGACGGTCTGGCCATCACCCAGGCGGCAGAGCAGCTTCACCGTCAGCCCGGCATCCGCTTCGCTCTCGGCGCTCACGTTGACGGTCGAGAACTGCAGGTCGTCGGCGAGTGCGTGGCGCAACTCCGCCGGGAACTGGCGGATGTCGTCGAGATCCGTGATGTAAGGCTGCCAGGCGGCGCGGCGCAGCTGCGCCGCCCGAAACGGGGGCGCCCCACGGGCCGCGATCACCCCGGCAAGGGTGTCGTCGGAGGCAGTGCTGAGAGCGATCGCAGACATCGCGCTCATGGTAGAGGCAGCACGCCTACCCGCCAGCCGAGCGCGGGCCAAATATCCGCTGCATAGACTGCCCCGGTGCACGACCTGCTCAACAGCCTGCTCGGCGTCCCCGCAACCATCCTCATCGCCGCCGGGCTCGGCCTTGCGGGGGTCACGGTTGTCAGCCGGGCGAGACGGCGCCGCGAGCCGCCGATCCGATGGGTCCACCTCGCGCTCGGCGTCGCCCTCTTTGCGGCCGGCGGTCTGCTCATGCTTCTCGACGTCGCCGTGGTTGGGGTGCGCTGAGGGCGCTCAGGTGCGTCCGAGGAGGTCGAGGAACTCGCCGCGGCACTTGGGATCGTTCTGGAAGGCGCCGGTGAGCGCCGACGTCACGGTGCGGCTGTTCTGCTTCTCGACGCCGCGCATCATCATGCAGAGGTGTGAGGCCTCGACGACCACGGCGGTGCCGTAAGGATCGAGCGCCTCGTCGAGCGCCGCGGCGATCTGCGTGGTCAGCCGTTCCTGCACCTGGAGGCGGCGGGCGAAGACCTCGACGATGCGCGGCACCTTGCTGAGCCCGAGGATCCGTCCGCGCGGCAGGTAGGCCACGTGGGCCTTTCCATAGAACGGCAGCAGGTGGTGCTCGCAGAGCGAATAGACCTCGATGTCGCGGACCAGCACCATCTCCTGGTACGACTCGGCGAACACCGCACCGTTGATGACGTCGGCCACGTTGTGGTCGTATCCGCTGAGCAGGAAGCGGAGGCTGCGCGCCACCCGCCCAGGGGTGCGCAGCAGGCCCTCGCGTTCGGTGTCCTCGCCGAGCTCGCGGATCAGCTTCTCGACCAGCGCCGCGACGGGGTCAGCGGCATCGTCGGCACGGGTGACGGGCTGGACGCGCGGCGCGCTCATCGGCAGCGGGGTTGGCTCGGCCATCGCTCCACTATGCCACCCCGCGCAGCCCGGAGCGCTCGGGGCGGTGCTGACCGCGCTCAGCGGTTGCTGTTGATGGGGATGTTGGTGCCGGACAGCGGCGCGGCGGCGTCGCTGACAAGGAACGCGACGATTGCGGCCACGTCATCGGGGGTCATCCCCGCGCGCAGGTGCGGCGCCGCGCGCCGCAGCATCTGTGTGTCGACGGCTCCGGGGCTGAGGCACATGCAGCGCACCCCGTGCTCACGTCCCTCGAGCGCCACCGCCTCGGTCAGCGCGATCACGCCTGCCTTCGACACGTTGTATGACGCCAGCCCAGGGAACTTCTCCACGCCGGCGACGCCGGACAGCGAGGCCATGTTGACGATAACGCCGCCACCCGTCTCGCGCATGCGCAGCATCGCCTCGCGGCAGCATGCGAAGACAGCATCGAGGTTGACTTCGAGAACACGCCGCCATTGCTCATCGGTGATCTCGTGGAACGCACGCGGTTCGACCATGGCGGCGTTGTTGACCCACACCGACAACTGGCCGTGTTCAGCGGCGGCGTCGGCGATGCGAACCGCGGCGTCGGGTGCGGCGATGTCGAGCGACAGGGCGTGGATGCCCGGCTGTCCACTGACCGTCTCAGCCAGCTCCGACGCGGTGCGAGCCACCCCGAGCACGGCATGCGTCGCCGCGAGCCGCCGTGCCACCGCCCGCCCAATGCCGCGGCCGGCACCGGTGACGACAGCGACGCCTGGTACCGGCTCGGTCATGCTCATCAGTGAATGGTGATCGCGGCGACGCCGGCCGTCGCGGGGAGTCGCGGCAGACCGAGGAGGTCTTCGACAGACGCCAGCAGCGACGGATGCGAATAGGGGTGCGCCGGGCTCGCCGGACGTTTCGACCCGAGAACCAGGGTGAGCACGTGGTTGTCACCGCCGCCGTCATCCTCGTCCCAGGTGATGAACAGCACCGCGTTGCTCATCGCCGGTGAGCCGAGGAGCGCCGGCACGGTGCTACGCAACCAGGCATCGCCAGCCGCCGGCGGACAGTCGTGCATATCGTGGCAGAGATTCGGAGAGATCCAGATGAAGCGCGGTGGCGCTGATCCTGACAGGTCGTTGGCGAGCCCGGAGAGCGGCACAACCGAGGACTGGCAGCGGCCGCCGTAGTAGGCGAATGGGTCGTGCTTGACCGCGTATCCGTCGCCGCCGGCTCGGCAGTTCGCGCCCATGCCCTCCATGTACGCGCGCCACGGGATGGCGGCTGCGCTCAACTGGTCGCCGATGTCCTGCGGCGGAAGCAGGTGGTAGCCGTCGTCGGTGATCCCCCATGTCGAGCCGGAGGTCAGGGCCAGGTAGTTGGGGAGGCTTGGGTGCGCGCTCGCGTGGTAGTTCGTCAGCGTTGCAGGAGTGGACACGAGGGTGTGGATGTAGGGCAGTCCGACCACCTGGTCATAGCCGTGATTCTCCATGACGATGACGGCGACACGAACCGGTTGAGATGTCGGCGACGCCGGTGTCGTCAGCGCCGTGGCCGTTGGTGTGACAAGAGATCCGCTCGACGATGCCGCACCCGTCGCCTGGCCGCCGCATGCAGCGCACACAAAAACCGCGATCAGGGCAGCCAGGCGGCGAAGCCTCGGTACGTTGGAGGACCGACACTCCTCGCCTGTACGGCGCATTCTCGGATCCTCGGGAGGGCGATCTCTCGTCGCTGCGCTGTCGTACGCCACCCCGAGACTGGTGAAGACGCTGGGATCGGGGTTGGGGACGACGTGCAGAGTTTGACGTCGGTGGACCAGGCGGCGGCGGCAGAGTTGAACAGGCGCCTCCACGTTGAGCGGCGCGCACTCGACAGTCGGCGCCAACGTGACGCGCTCGCGCTGCACTACGGCATCGAGCCGGCCGACCTGGCGGGTCTTGCGCCCGCCGTCGTCGAGCTGATGACCCTGCGCGTGCGCGCCGAGCGAGTCGACGAAAAGCAGCAGATCGCCGAGGAGCTGCGCGATGCCCTCATTCCCTGGCTGTCACGCATCGGCATGGAAGTCGAAGAAGCTGCCATGCTCGTTGCCGACCAAGCGGCTGCCGGTCGGCTGGGAATGTGTGTCGCCGAAATCGACGACTGCATGTGCTACATCCGTCAGCTGATCTTCGTCCCAGCGGCTCCGGGTAGCGAAGCAGTGAATGTGGTGCCCGCCTAGCTCGTACCGGTCGCGGTGCGGAGCGCAGCGCTGCCCGGCCCCCAGCTGTGCACAGGGTGTGGAAAACTGGCTCGGTCAGGCGGCCGGCTCACTCGCGGCGACGATGGCCCACGAGGCCCAACGTCACACCAAGTCCACCGAGAAGCAGGCCGAGCACCCAGTCGGTACCGACTCCTGTACTCGGAACGGGTGGGGTAGCCAGCGAGCATACCCCCAGACCCTGCCCCGGCAAGCATGAGTTGGTTGTCGACCGTTGTATCGACAACCGCGAGCAGGCCGCCGGTGTGCACCGACACGACGCCGGTGCCAAGCGAACCACTGTCAATGGCGTACCCGTTCGACGGGCCGTCAACTGTCATTCCGCCGGTGAACGTGTTCGGCGACGAGTTGATGTTCACCGGCTACGGTCCCACCACGTACAGGCTTCCGGTGCCATGGACGGTCCCATCGAAGGTGAAGCCGCCGACTGTCACGACCCCGCCGAGCACGATCGGGTTGTGAAGATACATTGTGAAGTTGCTACCGGTCAGCGCGCCGGCGACGGTCAGGCTGGTGCCCGTCACGGCGTAGTTGCCCAAGTTGGTGATGTTGTGTACGGAAAGGCCGGTGATGTCGTCAACGAGCGTGGCCGTGGAGGACGAGTTGACGTGGGCTGGGAAGCACAGCGCTTGACCGTTGACAGGAGTCCCGAGACTCCAGTTGGCAGCAACCGACCAGTTCGCGCTGCTGCCGGCGCCGGTCCAGCTATTACAGCCACCGGCGCTCACTGGGGTTGGGCGCCCGGCCACGACAGCACCGGCACTGATCGCCAGTCCGACCGCCGCAACGAGGCGAATCCACCGCGGCATCGGTCTCTCCACATGACCCTGGATGACTGGCGGTGCAATGCCGCGAGCCGTCGAAGGTTACTCGGGACCGTGGTGCCCAGGAAGGGACTCGAACCCTTACAACCTTGCGGTCACCAGCCCCTCAAGCTGGCGTGTCTACCAATTCCACCACCTGGGCATTGCCGGCCGGCGGATTCTACTTGACCTGCTGGCGACCGACCGTCCTCTCGGGGCGGCTTGTGCAGACCACCGGAGAGTACTTACTATGAGTGAAACGTTATCTGGCGTTATGCACTGGGGTGGAGTCCATGGCAGTTGCGGTCCGCCAGCTTCAAGCTGCGTCCGCGCCGTCGGTGGGGCAGGCTGTGGCGCGGGTGCCCGACCCGCTGCAGCGGCAGCTGCCTGCCCTCGCGTCGGCACTTCGGGCGACCGCACCGCCCACCGGGACTCGCATCGGGGCCATGTCCTCCTATCACCTCGGCTGGACCGACGCCGACGGTCGGCCGGGCGCGGCCAACGGCGGCAAATTCCTGCGAGGGTGCCTGGCTCTATGGGTGGCCGAGCGTTGTGGGCGCGCGGACGATGCCCTGCCGGTCGCAGCTGCCGTCGAATGGATCCACAACTTCACGCTGGTGCACGACGACATCCAGGACGGCGACCGTGAACGCCGGCACCGCCCCACGGTGTGGGCGGTCTGGGGAGCAGCGCAGGGGATCAACGCCGGCGACGGCATGCACGCCATCGCCTACCGCGCGCTTCTCACCGGTCGCGACCGGCCCCAGGCCCGCCTTCGCGCGGCCGCGGCGATCAACAACGCCATCCTCGAGGTCATCGAAGGCCAGTGCCTGGACCTGGCGCTCGAAGGCCAGATTGACACCACCGCGGCGACGTACCTCCGCCTGGCTCGGGCCAAGACCGGGGCCCTGATCGGGGCCGCGTTGGAGGCCGGCGCCCTCATCAGCGGTGCCGACGCACGCCAGGGGGCTCAGCTCCGCCGCGCGGGCATCGAGCTAGGTGTCGCGTTCCAGATCCGTGACGATTGGCTGGGGACCTGGGGTGACAGCGAGCTGACGGGCAAGGGGTGTGGTGGCGACCTGGCACGTCGCAAGGTGACCTACCCCGTGGTCGTCGGCCAGTCGCGGCTTCGCGGCGCGGCGCGGCGCGAGTTCCGGCGCCTGTACACCCGCTCGAGCGGGGACGAGGGCCGCATCCTCGCCCTCCTCGACGAAGCGGAGGCGTCCGAGGCGGTCGTCCTCGAGCTCAGGAACAGGAGCCGCTCGGTGCTCAACCAGGCGCTGGCGTGTGGGCTCTCTGACGACGCCATCGACGACTTCCGCGAGATCGTCGGCTTCATCACCGAGCGGGCCGCCTGACATGGCCCAGACCAGCCCGACCCCTGACTCCAACGGCGTGATGACCTCGACCCGCAAGGCCGACCACCTGCGCATCAACCTCGAAGAGGACGTCGCCGCCAAGGGCGTGCGCACGGGATTCGAGTGCTACCGATTCATGCACTGCGCGCTCCCCGAGATCGACCTCGCCGAGGTCAGCACGGCCACGGAGGTTCTCGGCTGGCGCCTCGCGTCGCCGCTGTTCATCTCGTGCATGACCGGCGGCACGGAGACCGCGCACCGGATCAACTGCGTGCTCGCGGAGACCGCTGAAGAGTTGGGCATCGCGCTGGGCCTCGGCTCCGCCCGAGTCCTCCTCGAACGCCCCGACGCGCTGCCGACGTTCGCCATCCGCGACCTCGCCCCATCAGTGCCCCTGTTCGCCAATCTCGGCGCGGTGCAGCTGAACCGCGGGGTCACCCCCGGCGACTGCCGCCGGCTCGTCGACATGCTCGGCGCCGATGCCCTGGTCCTCCACCTCAACGCGCTCCAGGAGGCGCTGCAGCCCGAGGGCGACACGTGCTTCGGCGGCCTGCTCGATCGCATCGAGGACGTGGCCACGCAGCTCGACGTCCCCGTTGTCGTCAAGGAGGTTGGTTGGGGAATCGCCCCCGACCTCGTCACCGCCCTCCTGGACGCCGGCGTCGCCGCGGTCGACGTGGCCGGGGCCGGGGGCACATCGTGGAGCGAGGTGGAGCGGCATCGACTCGGTGAGAGCCCCGCAGCGCGGACGGCCGCGGCGTTCGCCGGGTGGGGCATCCCCACGGCGGTGGCACTGACCCAAGCCCGCGCCGCCGCGCCCAAGGGGGTCATCTTCGCCAGCGGCGGGGTGCGCAGCGGACTTGATGTCGCGATCGCCACTGCGCTCGGCGCCGACCTGGTCGGTGTCGCGGGGCCGTTCCTGCGGGCCGCGGCGGAAGGCACAGATGCCTGTGCGGAACTCGGACGCGAATGGGTCGACGTGCTCCGCATCGCCATGTTCTGCACGGGTTCGGCTGACCTGGCGTCGCTCCGGGCCGGCGCGCGCCTGGTCCGCGACGACGGTGGCGCGGTTCCTGGCGGCGCCGACGGCGTCACCCTGGTGACCAGCCTCATCGAGACCATCTCCGACCTGCGCGGCACCCAGGTGACACGCACCGCCGCACGGGGATGACCATCCTGTCGCCGGCCCCGCCGCAGGCCGAACTGGCCCACGCGGACGCGTTCTGCCGCCGCCTCGCGCGGCGTCACTACGAGAACTTCACGGTTGCGTCCGCGGTGCTGCCCGCCGAGCTCCGTATCCACCTGGCGCGCATCTACGCGTACTGCCGCGTCACCGACGACCTTGGCGACGAGAGTCGTTCCGACGCGCGCCTGCACGGGTGGTGCAACGACGTGGCGGCCGCGCTCACCGGCGAGAGCGTGCCGACCCACCCGGTGCTCCTGGCGCTGCGCGAGACGGTGGCGGAGTGCTCCATCCCGCTCCAACCCTTCCTCGACCTGGTCAGCGCCAACCTGCAGGACCAGCGCGTCACCCACTACGCCACCTGGGCAGACCTTGAAGCCTACTGCCAGCTCTCGGCCGCTCCCGTGGGTCGCATGGTGCTGGCCGTCCTCGGCATCCGTGGTGCGCAGGCAGAACAGCTGTCCGACTCGGTCTGCATCGGTTTGCAGCTCGCCAACTTCGCCCAGGACGTGGCTGTCGACGCCCGGCTCGGCCGGTGTTACCTGCCCGAGGACGAGATCGCCGCGCTGGGGATCCGCGGCGCGGTCCGCGCGCTCAGCGAGCGCGCCGAGGCCCTGCTCGACGAGGGCCGCGAGCTGGAGGCCATGACATCCGGCCGGCTGCGCGCCCAGCTGGCCATGTACCGGCTCGGCGGCACTGCCATCCTCGACGCCATCCGTCGCGCTGCATTCCGTACCGACGTGGTCCGTCCGCACGTGAGCAGCACGCTCAAGGCGCGACTGGCTGCCGAAGCGATCGCGGCGCTCGCCAGCGACCGCGACGGCACCGCCGCGATGAACCGCGGCATCGTCGACGCCGGGCGGGTCTGCCAGCGGCTGGCGCGGCGCGACGCCGCCAACTTCTACTGGGGCTTCATCGCGCTTGCCCGGCCGCAGCGCACCGCCATCTACGCTCTCTACGACTTCGCTCGCCAGGTCGACGATGCGGTCGATTCGCCGGGGGTGGCCGACCCACGCCCGCGACTCGACGAGATGCGACGCCGGGTGCGTCGCGCGGTCGCGGGCGAACCTGACGACGAGGTCACCACCGTCCTTGCCAGGGCGGTCGCGGCATATCGCATCCCGCTCTCCGAGCTCGACCTGCTCATCGACGGCGTCGAATGCGACCTCACAACGCTCCGCTACGCCAGCTGGGATGACCTCGCCGACTACTGTCGGCTGGTAGCGTCGACCGTCGGGCGGATGTGCGTGCGCATCTTCGGCTTCGACGACGACATCGCCCTGGCCCACGCCGACGACCTCGGGATGGCAATGCAGCTGACCAACATCCTCCGGGACGTGCGCGCCGACCTCGAGCTGGGACGCGTGTATCTCCCGGGCGACGAGCTGGCCGCCTTCGGCATCGACGAAGCGCAGCTCGGCGCCACGGCAGTGCCCGCGAGATGGGACGACTTCATTCACTTCCAGGCGCAACGGGCGCGGGGGTTGTTCGCGTCCGGGCTGCGCGTGGAGGGGCACATCCCCCGCCGGGCGGCCATCTGCGTGCGCACCATGGCCGGGCTCTACCAGCGCATCCTCGCCGAGATCGAGCTGCAACCCGACGTTCCCCTGCAGCGTCGCCTGTCGCTGGCGCCGGCGAGCAAAGTGGCCGTCCTGCTCCGGGCGGGACTGCGCAGCGGCCGCGCTCCACTCCCTCCGCGCACCCCGGAGGTGGTGGACTGATGCGCGTCGTCGTCGTCGGGGCGGGACTGGCCGGGCTGGCCGCCGTGTGCAGGCTGGCGGACCTGGGCTGCGAGGTCACGCTCGTTGAACGCAGCCGGCTTCTCGGCGGCAAGGCCACCTCGTTCTCTGTTGACGGCGTCGAGGTCGACAACGGCCAGCACGTCCACCTCGGCTGTTGCACGGAATACCTCGACTTCGTCGACAGATTGGGCATGTCCGACGTGCTCTGGAACCAGCCACGGTTCGAGGTCACCGTGCTGCGACGTGGGGGCCGCCCGGCACAGTTGCGCGCGGCGCGCGGGCTCCCGGTGTCCCTGAGCCTGCTGCCGTCGTTCGCGAGGTATTCGCACCTACCCGTTACGGCGAAGCTGCAGGTGGCGCGCGCACTACGCCGATGTGGAGATGCCTCGAAGCCGGGCGAGACGTTCGCGGCATGGCTGTCGCGGCACGGCCAGGGTGCGGCCGCAGTCCACGGCTTCTGGGAGGTCTTCGTGGTGCCGGCGCTCAACGCGCGCATCGACGAGGTCAGCGCGGACGACGCACTCTTCGTGGTGCGCACCGCCTTTGTGGGCGACGACGCGACGGCGGCACGGATCGGTTGGTCGCGTGTCCCTCTGGCGCGGATCGCGGAAGCCGCCGCGGCACGCGCGCAGTCGGTCCGCCCCCGCACCACCGTCGTGTCGCTGCTCGACAGCGGCGACAGCGTCAGCGGGGTGCGCTGCGCGGACGGCGAGGAGATCGCAGCGGATGCGGTGATTCTGGCGGTGCCGCCGGCACGACTTGCCGGGCTCCTCGGGGACCCCGCCGCCTACGGCGTGGGCGGGCTGCATGAATTTCGGTCGCGCGCCATCCTCGATGTCCACCTGTGGTTCGACACGCCCGACGCCGGCCTTCCCTTCGCCGCCATCCTCGGGTCTCCGATCCAGTGGGTGTTCGAGAAGCGACCCGGCTACCTGTGCTGCAGCGTCAGCGCCGCCGACGACCTGGTGACCCGACCGGAGTCCGCGCTCGTCGAGCTCTGCCGGGCCGAGCTGACTGCGGCGTGGCCTCGGTTGGCCGCGGTCAAGCTGGTGCGGGGCGCCGTCACACGCGATCCCGAGGCCACCTTCGTGCCGACCCCGGGCCTTCATCGGCCGGGGGCTCGGACCGCGCGTGCCAACCTCACCATCGCCGGCGCCTGGACCGCCACCGGCTGGCCCGCCACCATGGAGTCGGCGGTGAGGAGCGGCCGGGCCGCCGTCAAGGGCCTGGAGCTGAAGCACGCCTCCACTGGACGCGTGCTCGAGGCCGTCCGTGGCTGACCTCATGACCGCGCGACAGGAGGGTCGCGTCGGCGCGCCCGCCGGCGACGCGGTGGCCACCGCGGTCGGGCACCTGCTCGATATCCAGAACCCCGCCGGGTGGTGGTCTGGTGAGCTCGAGACCAACGTCACCATGACGGCAGAACACGTGCTGCTGCTGACCTTCCTCGGGATCGAGCTGGACGACATCCGCGAGGGCGCGGTCCGCCACCTGCTCAGCTCGCAGCGCGAGGACGGCTCGTGGGGCCTGTACCACGACGCGGCTGCCGACGTCAGCACCACCATCGAGGCGTACGTCGCACTCCGGGTCCTCGGCCTCGACGCCTCGCGGCGGGAGCTGCGCAGCGCGCTGCGGGTGATCCTCGACCAGGGCGGGGTCGCCCACGCCCGCGTCTTCACCAAGATCTGGCTGGCGCTCTTCGGGGCATACCCCTGGGAGGGCGTGCCGAGCATGCCGCCCGAGCTGGCGTGGCTGCCGCCCCGCATGCCGCTGAACCTCTACGACTTCGCCTGCTGGGCGCGTGGGACCGTGGCACCGTTGCTCATCGTGCTCTCGCATCGGCCCCGGCGTCCCCTTCCCCTCAGCCTCGACGAGCTGGTCGTGCCGGGAACGGAGTGGCGGCTGCGACGGGTCGACGGAAGTGGGCCCTTCGTGTGGGCTGATCACCTTCTCAAGCTCTATGACCGTTCGCGTTTCCAGCCGGGACGGCGGGCTTCTCGCCGCCGGCTGGTGCGGTGGATCAGCGAGCGGCAGGAGGCGGATGGCAGCTGGGGCGGCATTCAACCCCCTTGGGTGTACTCGCTGATCGCGCTCCACCTCGAGGGAATGCCGCTGACCCACCCGGTGATGAGGCGGGGGCTCGCGGGGCTGCAGCGATTCGCGGCAGAGGACCGCGGCGGATGGCGGCTGCAGGCGTGCATGTCGCCGGTGTGGGACACCGCCCTGGCCATCCTGGCGCTGCGACGCGCCGGCGTCCCGGCGGATGCCGCGCCGGTGCGCTGCGCGGTCAACTGGCTGCTCGACGAACAGATCCTCGGCGGCGGTGACTGGCAGGTGCGCTGCGCGCCCGGCGTGCAGGGCGGTGGCTGGGCATTCGAGTTCGACAACGACATCTACCCGGACGTCGATGACACCACCATCGTCGTGCTCGCGCTGCTCGCGGCCGAGCCGACGACTGCGGTGCGCGCGGCCATCGAGCGCGCCCGGCGGTGGGTGCTGGCGATGCGTTCGAGCAGCGGAGCCTGGGCCGCCTTCGATCGCGACAACGTCCGGACCGTCGTCTACAAGCTCCCGTTTGCCGACTTCGGCGCCATGCTCGATCCCCCCAGCGAGGATGTCACCGCGCACGCGGTCGAGATGCTCGCCGCGCTCGGTGAGCGCCCGGACGCGGCGGTGCTCGCGCCTGCCATCGAGTACCTGCGCGGTGCACAGCAACCGGGGGGATCGTGGTTTGGCCGCTGGGGTGTCAACCACCTCTACGGCACATGGTGCGTGGTCACGGCGCTGGCACCGCTGCATGTCGCCGACGCGCCTGTCGCCCGCGCCGTCGACTGGACGGAGCGCGCCCAGAATCGCGACGGCGGCTGGGGCGAGACGTGTCACTCGTACAGGGACGACTCCTTCGCCGGGGTCGGCGACAGCACCGCCTCGCAGACGGCGTGGGCGCTGTTGACGTTGCAGGCCGGCGGGGCCGGCGATGGCGACGTCGCCCGCGCGGGCGTGAACTACCTCGTCGAGCACCAGGCAGGCGGTTCCTGGGATGAGCCGCAGCACACCGGGACCGGTTTTCCCGGCGACTTCTACATCAACTACCACCTCTATCGACACATCTTTCCGTTGATGGCGCTGGCCCCGTACGCCAGCACCGACGCTTAGGAGCGAACCATGGCCATGCCCCTCCGTCAGAACCTCCGCATCGGCGCCTACGTCATGAACCAGAAGCTGCACCGTCGCGAGAAGTACGCGCTGGTGCTCGAGCTCGAGCCACTGTACCAGTGCAACCTCGCGTGCGCAGGGTGCGGCAAGATCCAGCAGCCAGACGACATCCTAGCGCGCCGTCTCAGCGTGCAGGAATGCATCGACGCCGTCGAGGAGTGCGGCGCCCCGGTCGTCTCGATCGCCGGCGGCGAGCCCCTCGTCCATCGTGAGATCGACCAGATCGTCGCGGCGCTGGTGAAGCGGAAGAAGTTCGTGTTCCTGTGCACCAACGCCCTCCTCATGGAGAAGAAGCTCGACAAGTTCACACCCTCACCGTACTTCTCGTGGATGGTGCACATCGACGGGTTGCGTGAGCGCCACGACGAGTCGGTGTGTCGCGACGGTGTCTTCGACAAGGCGGTGTCTGCGATCCGCGAGGCCAAGAGGCGCGGTTTCCGGGTCAGCACCAACACCACCTTCTTCGGCCAGGATGATGCCGCCACTGTCCGCAACGTGCTCGACTACCTGAACGACGACCTCCAGGTCGACATCATGCAGATCTCGCCGGGCTACGCCTACGAGCGCGCCCCCGACCAGGAGCACTTCCTTGGTGTCGAACGGACCCGCGCTATCTTCCGCGAGGCGTTCGCCGACGGCAAGCGCAAGAAGTGGCGCCTCAACCACTCGCCGCTCTACCTCGACTTCCTCGAGGGCATCGTCGACTTCCCATGCACCGCCTGGGCTATCCCGTCGTACTCGGTCCTCGGTTGGCAGCGTCCGTGCTACCTGATGAGCGACGGGTATGTGCGCAGCTACCGCGACCTGCTCGATACCACCGAGTGGTCGCTGTACGGGCGCGGACGCGACCCGCGTTGCGAGAACTGCATGGCCCACTGCGGGTACGAGCCGACCGCTGTGATTGCCACCACCAAGTCACTCAAGCAGACGCTGCGCGCCGCCTCCGACACCCTGGTGGGATCGCGGTAGCGGTGACCGACGACGAGGTCTTCCTGACCGGCGGGACGGGGTTCATCGGCGGCCACGTCCTCGACGAGCTGCTCGGCTCCGGCTACTCGGTCCGAGCGCTGGTCCGCGCCCCTGGCCGGCTGGCCACACATCCCCGCCTACGCGAGGTGGTGGGCGACGTGACCCGGTCGGGTGACCTTGTCGAGCCGATGCGAGGCTGCCGATTGCTGGTGCACTGTGCGGCGGCGTATTCCCTCTCGCCCAGAGAGCGCGGGCGCATTCGCGCGACCAACGTCGGCGGCACCGCGGGGCTGCTGGAGGCGGCCCGCCTGGCCGGTGTCGAACGAGCCGTGGTGACGTCGAGCTCGGCGACCGTCGGCCCGGCGCGCCACGGACGGCCGTCAAGCGAGGCCGACCATGCGGACGCGCACGGCGAGTCCGTGTACCACGACTCCAAGATCGCCGCGGAGCGCGCCGCCCTCGCCGCCCGCGTTCCGACCGTCCTCGTGCTTCCGACCGCACCCGTCGGGCCGCGCGACTGGAAGCCGACGCCGACCGGCGCGGCGCTGCTGACCTTTCTTCGCGGGCGCGTGCTCGCCAGCGTCGACGGCGGTCTCAACGTCGTCGCCGTGGCGGACGTGGCGCGCGCCCACGTGGCAGCGCTCGAGCGGGGCCAGGCACGACGTCGTTACCTGGTGGCGGGCGAGAACCTCAGCTTCGATGAGCTCTGGGCTCGTCTCGCCAGGCTGTCCGGACGGCGGGCGCCGCGCCGGCACATGCCGCACGCCGCCGCGATGCTCGCCGGCTACGTCGACCAAGCACGCTGCCGAGTGGTGCCCGGTGCCCAACCGGTGGTGCCGGTCGAAGGCGTGCGCCTGTCGCGCCACCGGATGTTCGTCGAGTCTCATCGCGCCGCCGACGAGCTGGGGGTTACGCCAACCAGCGTCGACGATGCCCTCACCGGTGCGATCCGTTGGTATCACGACCACGGCTACGTAGCAGCATGATGCCGGCGGCTATCCGGTCTGCGCGTCCTCCAGCGGCGCGGCGATGCGAGGCCTGGCCTTGCGGATCGGCTGGCGCGCCTGGCCGGACGTCTTCACGGAGACAGAGAGCTCGAGACCAAGGTAGGTCCGAGCAACGAGCTCGGCCAGCCGCGTCACCTCGCTGACCTCGAGGTTGGCGATCAGGCTGTGCAATGCCTCGCGCTGGACGTCGATCGCGCGCGAAAGGGTGGCTTCGCCGCCGCCGGTGACCCGGACGCGGACGTGACGGCGATCCGGGCCGTCGCGAACGGCGTCCACCAGCCCGGCGTCGCTGAGCTCGCGGACCAGGAGCGAGATCCGCGATTCCGGGCAATGGAGCCCGCGCGCCAGTGTCCCCTGGACGGTGCCATCAGCTCCGCCGGCGGCGACGACGAGGAGGAGGTGATATCGCTGCTCGGTCAGGCCGAACTCGCCAAGCGTACGGCCCATGATCGACTGGGCTTCGGCGAAGGCACCGCGCAACTGCGCGACCAGCTCGATGTCGGCAAGCGCATCCTGAGCGAGCTGCACACCATCAAGGGACATGACTGAGAATGTACACGCTGACAGCCTCGAGCGCAGCAGCCGAGATGCGGCGGCGGTCCCATGGCCCCGGTCGCCGGACAGGGCTGGCGCGACTGCTGTCGGTGAGGAGGTGACCCGCTCATGAGCGCCGGCCTGGCGGGCCGTTCCGTGGTGATCACCGGCGGCGCCGGCGGCATCGGTGGCGCCATCGCCGCGGCGATGCACGGGCGGGGTGCGCGGCTACTACTCGTCGATGTCGCAGCGGAGCCACTGCGTGCCGTCGGTGAGAGGCTGGGCGCGGAGACAGTGGTGGCGGATGTCGCCGTTCTCGAGGGCCGCGATCGGATCACCGCTTGTTGCGACACGCTCGGCATGACGCCCGACATCCTGGTGAACAACGCCGGCGTGGAGAAAGCGAGCGAATTCGTCCGACTCACGCCAGCCGAGATACGGCACGCGCTGGACGTGAACCTGGTCGGCGCCATGCTGCTGACCCATGCGCTGCTCCCGGCGATGGAGCGTCGGCGAGCTGGCCACGTGATCACCATCGCCTCCATGGCCGCGATCAAACCAGTGCCCTTCAACGCGGTGTACAACACCGCCAAAGCTGGGCTGGTGGCGTTCTCGACGTCGCTGAGCAAGGAGCTGGAGGGCAGCGGCGTCCACGCCACCGTCATCTGTCCGACAGCGGTGCGAGACGTCGGCATGTGGGCGCGCGCCAGCGACCGGCTGACCGCCAACCGGCTGGTCGACTCCTCGACGGTGACCCCCGATGCGGTGGTTGCGGCCGTGCTCCACGCCGTCGCACGACGCCCGCGGCGCGTCCTGGTGGGCTCGCCGTTGGTTCGCGCCGGCGCGCTCCTGTCGGCGCTGTCATCGCACATCGACCGAACCACGGATCGGCTCAGTCATATCGAAGCCGTGTACCGCGAACGGATCGACACCGACCGCGACAACCGTCTCTGAGGCGGACGGTCAGGCAGCGACCCGGCCGCCGCGCCGTTCGCGGCGAAGCCCGCGGAGGTAGGCGTAGAAGTCGATCTCCATGGTATGCCGCGGCGACGCGATGAACTGCCTCTCCCGCGCCTCGCGCTCATGCGTGATCTGCGCCAGCATCACGGCGCGCGACGGCAGCATGTATTCGCCGGCGAGGTGCTCGGCGACCCATTCCGCCTGGGCTTCGGCCACCGGCATCAGCGCACCGAATGGCTGCACCAGCCCGATGAACATGAGCCCGGGCGCGTCGGGCGGAAACACCTGGTGGAACAGGTCCACCCGGTTGTCGATGACATCCATGACGTCGCGGTCCAGGAAGGGGAAGCTGACGTTGTAGCCGGTGCAGTAGATCACCGCGTCGGCATCGACCGAAGAGCCGTCGCTGAACCGCACCGAGGTGCCGGCCAGCGCGGTGATGTTCGGTTTGGGCACCACGGCGCCGGCACGCACGCGCCCGATGATGGTCTGGCTGACCGTCGGGTGGGCTTCGCCGAGCCGATGGTCAGGGGCGGGCAATCCAACGTCCTGGGGACGGCCGATGGTGCCGCGCACGATCAGCTTGAAGAACGCACGCTTGATCGCCCACGGGATCGGGAGCGCCGAGTTGAACGTGTCGATCGGCCGGCCCATCGCGAACTTGGGCACGATGTGGGCGCCACGCCGGCTGGCGAGGTACACGGCCCTGGCCACGCGGCTGAGCTCGACAGCGATGTCCATCGCGGAATTCCCCATCCCGAGCACCACCACCGCCTGTCCACGGAAACTCTCGGCTCCGACGTAGTCGTGGGCGTGGAGCTGCCGCCCCGCGAAGTCACCGGGGAAGGGGGGATCCGGCCAGCGCGGCTCACGGTGGTGACCGTTGGCCACAACCAGCGCATCGAAGTGTTGGACACCGCCCGGGTTCACCCCGACGTTCCAGCCCCCGTCAGGAGTGCGCGTGGCACGCTGCACCTCCGTGTTGAACCTGATGCGGTCGCGGAAACCGAAATGATCGACATAAGCGTCGAAATAGGCTGCCATCTGCCGGTTGTGCGGATAGGGCGGGAAGCTCTTCGGCATGGGAAAGTCGCAGAACTGGGTGCGACTCTTGGACGTGTTGCACTCGAGCGATGGGTATGAGGCCTGGATCTCGCCGTCCGTGATCGCCCAGAGACCGCCCACCCGTGCGCGCCGCTCGAAGCATTCGAAATCCAGGCCGTGTGTCTGCAGCGCCTTGGCTACCGCGATGCCACTGGCACCGGCGCCGACGACGCAGACGCGCTGCGACGTCGTTGCAATGGTCATGCCACGATTATCCGGGGCGGCGCTCCACGAACGCACTGGCGGAGGGGGCTCAGGACGCAGCCCCGCCGAGTGGCTCACCGCAGCTTGCGGAGATCAGTGCTCGTCATCCGCACGTTCGCACGGTCCCAGGAAGACCGCATCGACCCGCCGGCGAATCTCCTGATGTCAAACCGGCCCTTCGGGCGATTCGCCCGCTACGTCAGCGTCGGCCTGCCGGTGTTCCTGTAACGACAGTTTCCTCAGTGTCGCGGTCGGCTACACCAGTGGTCGGGTGGTTCGGGTGCTCCTCGCAAAGGGTTGCGTCGCGCTTGGCAAACGCGCTCTGACCCCCCGCCTCGCCGGCCTCCAGGCGGTGCGCCCTTTTGTAGGAGCACCCTTCGACGGGACAGCGGAACCATAGCGTCAGACCCATTCCGGTCTCCTTGTCGCCGATGCACTGCCCTCGAGCTAGCGGGCCGGCGGGGCGGCGTCATCCCCACCACCTCACATAACGTTCCCCGCGACAAAGTCTTGCGCCCAGGCGGGGCGCGGCTGTCAGCCTCCGAGTCGAGCCCGCGATGGGCGCGAGTTGGAGCTGCGCGGAATCCTCGAGCTGCCGCCTCCGCATCCGCCAACGGCCAACCGGAACAGCCGCAGGGACCTCGCGACACCTCCGCCGGCGAGTTACCCCGTGCAAAAGAAAGAGATACCCGGCAATGACCTACTCTCCCGCCCCGTTGCCAGGGCAGTACCATCGGCGCGGACGGGCTTAACTACTGTGTTCGGGATGGGAACAGGTGTGACCCCGTCGCTATGGTCACCGGGTATC
>JBDTJX010000002.1:0-24538 GCA_039935655.1 Candidatus Dormiibacter sp.
GCCCCTCAGGAACCGAACAGGCGACCTGAACCTGTCGGCGGAGGCGAGTTCACCTCGCCATGAGCCGACACCTCTTCCCGCTGAAGAATCGCGGCGGCCGGGGGTGGATTCTTCAGCGTCCTGCTAGAAGCCATCAGGGCCGCTCGGCTCCTCGGGGTAGATGCTCCGAGCCGCCGCGTAGAACGCGGCACGCCCGCGCGGGTCGAGGAAACCACGGAGGAATTCGTCGACGGCCACCGCACCCCACCCGGCGGCGGCGCCGGGCACGAGATGCCGCACCAGCGGGTCGGCGATGGCCCGGGGCACGGGCTGGAGGAGGCCGAGCTCGGGTCGCAACAGGCGCAGGTAGGGCGCCCACGGCCGGGTGCGGCGCCATGCCATCGAGGGCATCATCAGCGTCACCGATTGGAGACGGTCGGGCTGGCGCATGGCAATCTCCAGCGCCACCCGTCCACCGAGGCTGTGTCCGACCAGGTGGACGCGCGTCAACCCGAGGGTGTCGAGCACGTCGACGACCGAACGTGCAAAGAACGGGGCGTCGTATGCGGCGCGCAGCGGCTTGGCGGCATCGCCGAACCCGGGCAGGTCGATGGCGATGGTGCGGAACGACGGGGACAGTGCGGCGATGGTGGGCAGGAAGGAAGCCTTGGTGGCTCCCAGCCCGTGGATTCCCGCCTGGAGCGTCGAGACTCGGCCTGCCGACGTCTGCTCGCAGTGCACCTCGAGCCTGCCGCGCTCACGCGCGGACGTGGCGGCGAGGAGTCCGACGGCCAGGTGCAGGTTGTACGCACCCTGACGTCAAGCCGGGGTCCGCTCACCGTACCGTTGCCACCCATGGTGTGCCTGCCGTCTGCCGTTGCTCACGCACGACCTGAGCCATGCTGACCGTCGACTTCAGCCGTCTGCGGCTGCGCTCGGGCATGCGTGTCCTCGATGTCGGCTCCGGCAACGGACGCCATGCATTCGAAGCACTGCGCCGCGGAGCGGACGTCATCGCCACCGACGTCGACGGCGCCGCCCTGGCTGAGGTGGAGCGCATGGCGGGCGCCATGATGGTCGCGGGCGAGGTCACCGCCGGCGGGTGCCTCGACACCGTCGTTGCCGACGCGCGCCGGCTTCCCTTCGCTGACGCAGCATTCGACGTCGTCATCGCGGCCGAGGTGCTCGAGCACATTGCCGACGATTGCTCTGCCATCGCCGAGCTGAGTCGCGTTCTGCGCCCCGGGGGACTGCTGGCGGTCACGGTGCCGCGATGGTGGCCGGAACGAGTGTGCTGGGCCCTCTCACGCGAGTACCACGAGGTGCCGGGAGGACACATCCGCATCTATCGGCGGCGCGACCTCGTCGAGCGACTGCGCCGGTCGGGCCTCGAGATCACAGCCCCGCACCACCACGCGCACGCGCTGCACTCGCCGTACTGGTGGCTGCGTTGCGCCCTGGGCATGTCGCGCGACCAGGCGCTGGCGGCGAGGCTCTACCACCGGTTCCTGGTCTACGACCTCACCCGCCGGCCGCGTTGGACTCGCGCGCTCGAGCGTGCCCTCAATCCGTACCTTGGCAAGAGCGTTGTCGTCTATGCACACCGCCCGGTGATGGCCGGCGCGCCGTGACGGGTGTCTCGCTCACCCGCGGCGACGTCCGCGCCACCGTTGGTGCCATCGCCCGAGTCCAGCACGCCGCCGGCAGCATCCCCTGGTACACCGGCGGCCAGGTTGATCCGTGGAACCACGTCGAGGCGGCGATGGCGCTCGATGCCGGCGGCCGTCGCGACGACGCATCGCGCGCCTACGCGTGGCTGGTCAGCGTGCAACGCGCCGACGGCGCCTGGCCGGCAGCGTACCGAGACGGCCTGGTGATCGACGGGACGCTCGACACCAACCTGTGTGCGTACCTCGCCGCCGGGCTCTGGCTGCACCTGCTCTGCGGTGCGCCCGAATCAGAGTTGCGCGAGCAGTTTGCGGCAGTGGAACGGGCGCTGGGGTTCGTTCTGTCAATGCAGGGCGATGACGGCACGGTGTGGTGGGCATGCGACCCCGCCGGGCGACCGTGGCGCCGCGGCCTCGTGACCGGTTCGTCCTGCGTGTACCTCAGCTTGGCCTGCGCGGCGCGACTCGCGGACGCACTGCGCATCCCGCATCCTGAGTGGGACACGGCGCGTGACCGGCTCGCCATCGCGCTGCGCACTGTGCCGGACAGCTTTGAGGACAAGCATCGCTGGGCGATGGACTGGTACTACCCGGTGCTCTGCGGCGTGGTCACCGGGCTCGACGCCCAGGCGCGGATCGCGTCGCGATGGGACGAGTTCGTCGTCCCCGAACGCGGCGTTCGCTGTGTGTCGGACCGGCCGTGGATCACCGCCGCGGAGACCTGCGAGCTGGCGCTTGCACTTGTGCGCAGCGGCGATCGCGCCCGCGCTGCGCAGCTGCTCGACTGGGCGCAGCACCTGCGCGGCGACGACGCCGCCTACTGGACAGGCGCCAACTTCACCGACGGCTGCATCTTCCCCCCCGACGAACAGCCCAGCTGGACCGCGGCAGCCGTGGTCCTTGCGGCCGATGCCGTCAGCGGCGGGATCGTCGCCGACCTGTTCGATGCCACCCGCTAGGCGGTGGCACGGTGGCGCCGCACTTTCACGAGGTTGCCGCAAACGGCCACGTCACACCAGCGCCGTGACGCGTTCCGCGAGCCGTCGCAGAAAATGAATGAGCAACTGGGGTTGGCGCAGACGCGGACCCGCCGGATGCGGCCGCTGACGAGCAACTCGACGTACGACGCCGCCATGAGCGCCATCGCCGCAGGCCACCCGCTGTCGCTCCATCGCCGCTCCAACTGAACGCCGGCCCGATCTCTGACCAGCTCCCACCGCTGGGCCGACCGTGACAGCCAGTAGTTGAGCTGCGCCACGTCCTCGTCACTCGGAGGGCGGCGCGACTCGAGCAATCGCCTGAGAAGGCTGCGCAGGCCGACCAACTCGCCGTGCATCCGCAGATGGGGCGGTGGGTGAGATGACAACCCGCATCGCTCGAGGAACCACCGCCGCCACTCATCGAGCTCGAGCCGGTCGAAGTCCCGCCCGCCGCCGGTGTGATCGCTGAACCGGCTATTGACGAAATCGATGCAGGCGTGGTCGGAGAGGGTGTGCGGGATCGGGCCGGGCGCCCAGTCCCAGGGCCGCCCGCGTGGGGCCGGCGTCATCAGAACGACCCCTCTGCGCGGGACTTGACCCGGCTCGGGGGCGCTTGGTACGTTCCTCGTAACACTCTAAGTACATTAAAGACTATTACGAGGTCGCACATGGCCGGCCGGTCACCATCACCTTCGCCCATGGCCCCAGTGGGGGCACCGACTTCCAGTGGCGGCCGGCAGCGGCGCTTGGCCGCCACCCTGACGGTCCTGGTCCTCGCCGCCGGCACTGTCGCGATGATCCTTCTGTCACGGAGCTCACCCCCGCCCCAGCACAGCCGGCCGCCGAGCGCATCGCTGCCCTGGACGATCGTGGACTCTCCCAGCCCGGAAAGCCAGGGCGTCCTCAATTCGGTGGTGTGCATCTCATCGATCGCGTGCGTCGCGGTGGGCTCCTCGAGCCCCGCCGGCAGCTCTGACCCTCAGCACGCGTTGGTGGAGTCGTGGGACGGCTCGTCGTGGTCCCTGACGCAGAGATCCACGCTCGCGACATCGGGTGAGCTGCGTTCGGTGGCATGCACATCGCACACATCCTGCGTCGCGGTGGGCTCCTCGAGCTCCACGGGGAATCCCAGCGGTGATCAGGCCATCGCCGAATCGTGGGACGGCACGTCGTGGTCGGCCGTCCCCGTCAGCACCCCGGGAACCGCAAGCGTGCTGCAGGCCGTGGCTTGCGGGTCGCCGAGGTCATGCACAGCCGTGGGTTGGTCGACCACCGCGACCGGTCTGCCATCGGCACTGCTCGAGTCATGGGATGGCGCCACCTGGTCCTCCGTCGCCACACCATTGCCGCCGGGCAGCGTCGACAGCTTTCTCAACTCGGTGGCATGCGCATCGCCAACTTCCTGCGTAGCCGTTGGCTCGTCCAGCCCGACCGGCGATGGCGACAACCCGGACTCCCGGACCCTCATCGAATCGTGGAACGGTGTCTCAGCGTCCGTGATGCCCAGCCCGAGCATCGGCACGGGGGGTAGCGTGCTCGTGTCGGTGGCGTGCCCATCGCAGATCTCGTGCATCGCAGTCGGCGACTTCAGCCCGACGAACAGCCCCTACCGGACCAACAATCAAACGCTCGTGGAGACATGGAGCGGAAGCACGTGGTCCGTCGTGTCCAGCGCCGCCCTGCCGAATGCGGTTCAGAGCCTGCTGGCGTCCATCGCCTGCGCATCCGCTGTCAGTTGCGTGGCGGTGGGTTCGTCAACCCGTGTCGCTTCCGAGGGCCCACAGCCCCTTGCCGAGTCGTGGAACGGGTCCACCTGGTCGATTGTCCCCAACACGACGATCAACGGAGCGCTCGATTCGGTTGCGTGCACGTCACCAAACTCGTGCATGGCCGTGGGTCGGCGCAGCACGTCAGGACACCCCAGGTTGCAGACGCTGGCCGAGAGGTGGCGCGGCTCGACGGAGAATCCGTAGCGATCAGCGCGTTGCCGCGCTGTCAGGCAGTCTCGCGCATCAGAACGCGCAGGCTGCCTTCGACGGCCACGTCGCGGAAGCCGTCGCCGAGTGCCCGGCGATACACGTGCAACGGCGCCTGGCCGCCGTCGTCGGGGTTGGGAAAGACGTCATGGATCAGCAGAAGCCCGTCGTCGCCCAGGTGCGGCGCGAAGCCCGTGTAATCCGCGTGCGCGGCCTCTTCGCTGTGGCCGCCGTCGATGAAGAGGAGTGATAGCGGCGTGCGCCAGTGCTTGGCGACCGTCACCGAGGCGCCGACCACCGCGATGACCCAGCTCTCGAGGCCGGCCGCCTCCAGCGTGCGCCGGAGGTGAGGCAGACTGTCGACCTTCCCGGTGCGGACGTCGATCACAGCAGCGTCGCAGTACAGCTGGCCGGGCTGGTTCTCCTCGGAGCCGCGGTGATGGTCGACGCTGAAGAGCACCCCGTTGTGAAACCGAGCAGCGCTGCCGATGTAGATCGCCGACTTACCGCAATAACCGCCGATCTCCAGCATCGGACCGTGACCAGCAGCAGCAACTGCCGCGCGGTGGAGCAGAAGCCCTTCCGCATCCGGCATGAAGCCGCGGGCAGCGCGTGCGGCATCGAGGTCGGCGGCGGTCATCACCCCTTTCGGGAGGGCGGCGTGATGGGTCCCCAGCATCGCCGCGACGATAGCGGCACGTCCGACGGGTGCGCCGTCGTGGTACCGCCCAAGTAGCATCGCCCGGCCATGCCCGAGCACAAGCCTCTCCGAGTTGCACTGCTCGCGTACCGTGGCAATCCCTACTCCGGGGGGCAGGGCGTGTACGTCAAACACCTGTCCGCGGCGCTGACCCGGCTCGGCCACGAGGTGACTGTCTTCGCCGGCCAACCCTACCCCGAGCTCGCCGACGGCATGCCGCTGGTCCGCGTTCCGAGCCTCGACCTGTACCGCACGGATGACCCCTTTCGCCTACCTCGCCGTGACGAATTCCGCGACTGGATCGACGTCCTCGAATATCTCACGCTGTGCAGCGCGGCATTCCCCGAGCCACTGACATTCAGCCTGCGCGCGCGTCGCCTCCTGCTGGCCCGGCGCGCCCAGTTCGACATCGTGCACGACAACCAGTGTCTCGGCTGGGGGGTGCTCGGCCTGCACCGCGCCGGTGTGCCGGTGGTCGCCAGCGTCCACCATGCGGTTGTCATTGACCGTGACCTCGAACTGGCTCGCGAGGAGCGTCTCGGCCGCCGCCTGACACTGCGTCGCTGGTATCAGTTTCACCGCATGCAGGACCGCGTGGCCCGCCGGCTGCCGCGCGTCATCACGGTCAGCACCCAGTCGCGGCGAGACATCATCGAAAGGATGCGCGTCGACCCCGCCCGCATCCGCGTCATCCCGGTGGCTGTCGACAACACCGTGTTCGCTCCGCGGCCGGGCACGGCGCGTGTGCCCGGGCGGATCTTCGCAGTGGCCAGCGCCGACGTCCCGCTCAAGGGCGTCGTGCCCCTGCTGCACGCCGTGGCGGCGCTGCGCGCGCAGCGGCCTGTCGAGCTCGTCCTCCTTGGCGAAGCCCGACGCGGAGGCGCGGTCGAGCGGACCGTGCGCGACCTCAGGCTTGGCGATGCCGTGCGCTTCGTGCGCGGCATCGCCGACGACGCCGTGGCCGAGCAGTACGCGCAGGCGGAGGTGGCGGTGGTGCCGTCACTCTACGAAGGGTTCTCCATCCCTGCGGTACAGGCGATGTCCTGTGGCGTGCCGCTGGTGGCCACGACCGCTGGCGCGCTTCCCGAGGTGGTCGGAGACGACGGGGAGACCGCGCTGTTGGTCGCGCCGGGTGACGCGGCGGCGCTCGCAGGGGCGATCGGCAGGTTGTTCGATGACGCGGGTCTGCGCGCACGCCTGAGCGGGGCGGCGTTGCGCCGAGCCGCGGAGCGCTACAGCTGGGAGGCGACCGCCAGCGCCACGGCCGACGTCTACCGCGAGGTGCTGGCCAACCCCGTACCATGCCGCGCATGAGCGACGACGACACCGAACGACACCACCACAGCCTTCGCGAGCGGCTCGACGCCGCCGAGGCCGCCGCTGAGGAGGTGGTCTCCGAAGAGAGCGGTGAGGTCAACAAGCTGGCGCTCCCATTCGAGGAGCTGGCCGCCGCTGTCCATGCCGCCATCCATCCCGATGAGCTGGCCGACCACGAGGTTGCCGGCGAAGCCGACAACGTCAACGACCACGCACCCGCCGATGACGCGCCAGGAGACAAACCGGCCCCGCGTTGAGAGACGTTGCCGCGGTCACTCGCGCACACGCGGGTCGGCGAGCTCGGCCGGCACATTGCGGGCGACGATCACCGCCGCAACCAGGACGATGCCTCCACCGATGAGGCGGACGGGGCCGAGGTCCTCACCGAGAAGCAGCGCGGCGAGGACCACCGTGGTCGCCGGCTCAAGGGTGCTGATGATGGCGGCCCGAGTGGCCCCGACGCGGGCGAGCCCGGCGAGGAACATCGTCGCGGGGATCGCGGTCGCCACCACGGCCATCGAAAGGGCGAGAGCCCAGCCGCGTGCGTCCAGCGGGCGCAACTGGCCACCGACGGCGCCGGACGCACCCAGGACGATCCCGGCCGTGGTGGCGATCACCGCCGTCGCCACCACCGAGGAGACGTCGCGGAGCAGCACGCGGCCGACGAGGATGTAGGTGGCGTAGATGGCCGCGGTGGCGAGCCCGAAGAGCAGGCCGGCCGAGTCGATGGTGCCGTGTGCGCCGAGCGGGTTGACCACGATGAACACTCCGGCAACGGCCAGCACCAGCGCCCCGACGCGCACCCGGTTGAGCGGCTCGCCGAGGAGCACGGCGGCGAGGATCATGACCACGACCGGATAGACGTAGAGGAGGATGCTGGTCACCGCGGCGGGCACCGTCTTGAGGCTGGTGAAGTACGTCGCCGCCTGGCCCACGTAGAGGAGCCCCATGACCACCAGGCCGGTGGTGCGCCAACCCCATCGCACGCGCTCACCGCGGATCAGCACCACCGCCCAGAGGATCACTGCCGCCGCCCCGAAACGCACGGCCAGCAGCTCCGTCAGCGGGATGCCCATCCGGTTGGCGTACTTGCCGTAGATCGCGAGGCTGCCGAAGAATGCCGCCGACAGCGCGGTCAGCAGAACCCCGCCCCGATCGATCCCCGCTGCGGAGGTCGCTCCCGACTTCACGGCGCCACGTGTCGCAGGGAGGCAACGCTGGAGAGCACATGGGGATTGTTGGCGAACGCGTGCGCTGTGGCGCCGGCGTGGTCACGGGCATCGTCACGGAGCCGGGTCGAAGGCGGTGTCCCCGGCGCCACGTGACCAACGTCGGGGAACTGTGTCAATCCGTCGTTGGCACGCCACCCCGCGGTGACGGTGGCGTGATGACGTCCGCTGGGGCCAAGTTACGATCGAGCACATGGCATCTCCCTCGCACGCCGTGATGTTGCGCGAGATCTCGGCAGCCGGCGACCGCGAGAGCACTGGAGCCCTCGACATCGCGTGGGAAGGCGCCCAGGCCAGCCTTTTCTTCAAGTTCGGCCATCCCCGACACGTGGTCTACACGATGGCCGACGGTCGTGCCCTGGCGGGTGAGGATGCGCTGACGGCGCTGGTGGCTGAGCTGCCCGCTGACGTCGAGGTTGCCGCCTGGCGACGCGCCATGGTCACCGAGGAGACCCTGGATCTCACCACGGGCGAGCTGATTGAGCTCCTCGACCCAGATGGACCAGCGCATTCCAATGGCTCTGCCACGTCCTGTCCGGGTCCCGAGGTGGGGCTGCCGGAGCCTGGCAGCGAGCCCGCCTCCGCGCGCCCGGCCTTCGGAATGGCGCACTTCCCGCTCCTGCCGCTTGGCCCGGTGCTCTGGTCCGACACCATGGCCAACATCGTCGACCTCGAAGCCATGCTGCCCATGCTGCCCAACTGCCTGCTGGTGCTGACCCTTCCCGAGCCGCAGGCCGCGGCGCTCGTCGCTGACGGAGCCATCACCGACGCGGTGTGGATGACCGACGGCCAGGGCATGCTCGGAGAGAGCGCGGCCCGCGCGCTGATGGACTCACGGGACGGCGCGCTCACCGCATATCGCATCGACGATCCGCGAATGGCCACCGTTCTACGCACCCTGCTTGGCGATCCAGCTGCGCTGGTCAGCATGGCCGGCGACGTCGACGGGCTTCCCGCGCCGGAGCCGGAAGCACAGCTGACGGTCCCCGCCGAGGAGGCTGCGCAAACCGCGCCGGCGGTTGCAGCACCACCGCCCGTGCCATCGGCATTCGGTCCGGTCGGGCTCCGTCGCTCGCCCCTCCAGGTGGCGCTTCGAGTGCTGGCCAGCCTCGGCATCTACGCGCTCAGCTGGCAGAGGGACAGCAACCGCGAGCTCGAACGGTTCGATCCCAACGTTCCCGCGCGGCAGCCTCGCAGCACAGGGTCGAGCGTGGCAGCGTGGCTGACGGCGCTGCTGATCGCGGTGGCCGGCGCCATGCTCTTCGCCTCCACCCGGTCCTTCCGTCTGCCATTCGACCTGCAGCTGACCAGCTCGGAGGCCTACTACCTGATGGGCGGCCTGGCGTGCCTGTACCTGATCGTCATCGTGCCGTTCAACCTGGCAGCGGCCACGGCCGATCTCCGTCGCCTCTGCCTCGTGCAGGAGCACGTCGGCGTCGGCGCCCGCGGGCGCTCGCGGCTGGGCACTGCTCGGCTGATGGTCCTCCCGGTCGTCGGGAGGCTGGTGCTGCTCGCGCTCGAACAGCAGGGGATCAACGCGATCTGGACCGCGGCCACACTCGCCAAGGCCCCCGTTGCCGATGTCCTGGTTGACGGATCACCGGCCGTGGGCGTCGAACATGACACCGGCATCAGCACAGCGGCAGAGCCTGCGCCAGAGCCGGAGACAGAGCCAGAGCCGGAGACCGAGCCGGCTGCTGAAGTCAGCGACGACGGATCCGCTGAGCCAGAGCCAGCACCCGACAGCGCCGACGACTCGCCGGCCGCGCAATCGGCCGGACTCGGCGCGATCTTTTCGGACATGCAGGCCCAACCGGCGTGGGTCCGCATCGCCGCACCGATGCAGGACCAGGATGCGGAGAACGAGCCGCCGAGGGCCGACCCCGTGTGGTTTCACGTCCCGGCGCCGCAGGCCGACGAGGCCGCCGAGACCGCCGAAGTTCGCGAAGCTGTCAGCGCGACGAATGGCACCGCGGCCTCAGTCGACGTCGCCGCCGACCCGGCAATCGTGGTCCTTGTCGAGGTCGAAGCGACAGTTGATGCAGCGGTGCCAGCCGACGCGGCAGGAGCGGCCACCGTCCAGCCACCGTCGTCAGAGGCCGCACCCGACTTTGTGCCGCCGCGGCTCGACATCGACGTCGACGCACTGCGCCACGGTCTCACCCAGATCGCCGAGAAGTGGCTGGGCGCTGACAACATGGCCCCCGTGGCCGCGGCGATCGCCGCTGCACGGCCGGGCGTGGACGACTTCGTGGCTGCCATCGCCGGCATTCGGGTCATGGAGATTCCCGGGCGCGAGAGCCCAATCGTCCGCGCCATGGCGCGGGAGATGCACTACTACGCGACCGAGGTCCTCTGCGCCGCCTGACCTCAGGGCTGCGGAGCCTCCGGTGTACCGGCCAGGGCTCGCAGGCGTGGAAGGATCTCCTCTGAATAGAGGTGCAGGAACCGCTCCTGGTCGGGCCCCGGCGCGTGAAAGACGAGGTGGTTGAAGCCCAGATCGGTGTAGCGCTTGATGGCGGCGACGTGCTCGTCCGGGTCCGAGGACACAATCCACCGGCTGGCGGCGCGCGCGGCCGGTAACGCATCGGCACGCCGCTCCATCTCGAGCGGATCGTCGAGGCCCGTCTTCTCCTCAGGACTGAGCGCCAGTGCCGCCCAGTGCCGGGTGTCGTCGACGGCACGTCGCGCATCGCGATCGAACGACACCTTCATCTCGATCATCCGCTCGATCCCCGCGGCGTCGCGCCCCGCCTTCTCGGCACCCTCGCCCAGGGCCGGCAGCAGAGTCTCGCTGTAGAGCGCCGGGTCCTTGCCGCTTGTGCAGATGAAACCGCCGGCAACGCGGCCCGCAAGACGGGCCGCCGCCGGCCCCGCGGCGGCGACGTAGATGGGCACCGCCTGGTCAGGACGGTCGTAGATGGTCGCCATCTCGGTCCGGTAGAACTGGCCGTGGAACGTGACCCGCTCCTCGCTCCAGAGGAGGTTGATGAGCTCGAGCGCCTCCTTGAGCCGTGCAAAGCGTTCCTTGGAATCGGGCCACGGAATGCCCAGCGCAACCTCGTTGAGTGCTTCGCCCGTGCCCACGCCCAGGACCACTCGCCCCGGGGCGAGGCAGCCCAGGGTGGCGAAGCCCTGCGCCACGACGGCCGGGTGGTAGCGGAAGGTCGGTGTCAGCACGCTTGTGCCCACGAGCACCCTCTGTGTGCGCTCGGCGAGCGCGCCCAGCCAGGTCAACGCGAAGGGTGCGTGGCCGCCGGTGTGCCGCCACGGCTGGAGGTGGTCGCTGATGAAGACGGAGTCGAAGCCGAGCTTCTCAGCGAGGACGCTGTACTCGAGAAGTGTGCGCGGGTCGAACTGCTCCGCGGAGGCCTTGTAACCGAGCCTCATTTGTGGACTCCGACTTCCATCCGCGCGCTGCGCTGACGGCCGGCCGGACTGGTCCACCGGCTAGTCTCCTTGGCCGTGAGCTCCAAGACCGCGCCGCGCGATCCTATCGTGGCGAGCAGCGCTGCCGTGAGCGCGACCGGGCGACCGTTGCTCGATCGCGCATCGCTGCTCGTGGTCGCGCTGGGAGCGATGCTGTGGGCGTCCGATGTGTTCTTCCGCACGGGGTTGGTGCGTCGCGGCCTGAGCAGCAGCGAGATCGTCTTTGCCGAGGACCTTCTCATCACCCTCGCGTTTGTACCGTTTTTGATGCGCACCTGGCGAGACCTGCGCGGCCATTCCGGGCGGACGACCCTGGCGCTGCTGCTGATCGGCGTCGGCCCTCAGGCGCTGGCAACCGTGTTGTTCACCCAGTCGATCACCATCGCGCTGCGGTCCGGGGCTGTCACCGAGACCTACCTCCTGCAGCAGGTGCAGCCGCTGATCGCGGTCACGCTGGCGTGGCTGGTGCTCAAGGAGCGACGCCGCGCCTACTTCTGGCCGCTTGCCGCGCTGGGCATCGTCGCGGTCTACATGGTGGTCTTCGCCGACGCTCCCCTGCAGCCCTTTTCGGCCCTGGAGCATGGTCGGCTGCTGGCGGCCGTCTGCGCGCTCGGCGCCGCGCTGCTCTGGGCCAGCGGGACCGTGCTGGGACGCTACGCACTGCGCGACGTCTCGTTCGTCAGCACCGCGGCCCTGCGCTTCACCGTCGCGCTGCCGGTGCTGCTGGTCATCATGCTGGTGAGCAACGGCGCCTCGGCGTTCGGCGCCTACCATGCGTCCGACTTCCCGGACCTCGTCGGGCTGGCCGTGCTACCCGGCCTCGGCGCCATCCTTCTCTATTACCGCGCGCTGCGCAGCACGCCCGCTTCGCTGGCGACACTGGCGGAGACCGCCCAACCACTCACCGTGACGCTCCTGCTCGCCCTGCCTGCGCCGTACGGGTTCCGCCAGCAGGTGTTTCCGCTGCAGGCGGTCGGCACCGTCGTGTTCATCGCGGTGATCGTTGCGCTCAATGCCAGCAAGGAGCGCGTCGTCGTGGAGGCACGCCGTTCGGTGCCGTGGCGGTCACCCGGCGCAGCGTTCGAGCCGCCGGCCGGCTAGCGGCAACGCCAGGCAACCGGGCGCCGTGACAATCCAGATCATCCCGATCCACGTCGAGAACGAGATCATCCCCGGCGACGACCTGGCCGCGATCATCCACGCGGAAGCGGTGCCGCTCATCGACAGTGACGTCGTCGTGATCACGCAGAAGGCGGTGAGCAAGGCGGAGGGCCAGGTGGTCGACCTCGGTGACGTCCAGCCTTCCGCGGAGGCGATCGAGCTGGCCGGGTCGGACACCGACCCGCGCATCGTCGAAGTGATGCTGCGCGAGAGCCGACGGGTCGTACGTCATCGCGGACCTCTCATCATCACCGAGACGCACCACGGGTTCATCTGTGCCAGTGCGGGCATCGACCGCTCCAACGCCCCGCGGCCCGACTCCGTCGTGCTGCTGCCACGCGATCCCGACGCATCGGCGGCCGGACTGCGCCAACGCCTCCAGCAGCTCAGCGGCGCACACCTCGCGGTGATCATCGCGGACACGATGGGGCGCCCGTTGCGTGAGGGCATCGTCGGCACCACCATCGGGTCGAGCGGCGTCGAACCGCTGCGTGACCTTGCCGGCCTGGTCGACCCCAACGGCTATCAGCTGTCGACCACGGTCGTCGCCATCGCCGACGAGCTCGCGTCCGCCGCAGACCTCGTGCTCGGCAAGCTCGAGCGCGTCCCTGCAGCGGTGATCCGCGGCTATGGCGTGAGCGGCGACGGACCGGCGAGCCTGCTCATCCGCGAACCGTCGCGCGATCTCTTCACCTGATGCGGCCGCGCGCCATCCGCGCCGCACGGAGGTCATCGACGGTGTCGACGTCGAGCGCAAGGCCGGGAATGTCGAGAATGCGCGCCGCGATGCCGCGGTCCTCAGCCTGGCGTGCGTGAGCGATGGCGCTCGGCTGCTGCCCGAACAATGGGACAAGCGCCAGGGCCGGTCGAACCAACAGCGCGTTGGTGCCACCGTCGCGCGCACGTGCGATGGCAGCGCCGGGGGCAGGTGCAGCACGGACGAAAGCGAGAACGTCGTCGGCGGTGACCAGCGGGAGATCGCCGGACAGGTACAGCACAGCGTCCGGAAGCGGCTGAATCGATCGCAGGGCGGCCACCAGCCCCTCGTTCCAGGCAAGTCCGCCGTCAGACACGACGTCCACGCCCAGGGCTGCGGCCAGCTCGCGCGCCTGAGGGTCAGACGTTGCCAGCGCCACCGGACCGACGCCCGAACCGCGCGCCGCCTCCGCGGTGCGGCCCAGCATGTACAGCATCAGGCGCCGGCGTGAAGGCACGGATACCGCGGGGTCGAGCCGCTGCTTGGCGGTCGCCAGCGCCTTCAGCGGGATAAGAACCTGGATGTTCACGCCGGGCAGTGTCTCTCTTGCGACAGTCGATGCCCGCGGCCGACCGTGCACCGACAGCCGTCGGTATGCTGGCGACCCACACGAAGGAACGATATGAAGCGGATCGGCCACTGGATTGACGGACGCCTGGTTGGCGGCACCTCTGGCCGACTGAGTCCGGTGTTCAATCCCGCCACGGGTGAGCACACCAAGGACGTCGACCTTGCCTCAGTCGCCGAGGTCGACGCTGCGATCGAGGCCGCGTCCGGGGCTTTCGCGACGTGGCGGTCCACCTCGTTGTCGAACCGCATGCAGATCCTCTTCCGGTTTCGTGAGCTTCTCGACAAGCACCGTGACGACATCGCGCAACTGATCACCGCCGAGCACGGCAAGGTCAGGGCGGACGCACTGGGCGAGGTGGCTCGCGGCATCGAGAACGTTGAGTTTGCGTGCGGTGTGCCGCACCTGCTCAAGGGTGGCTTCTCGGAACAGGCCTCGACCGGCGTCGACGTGTACTCGATCCGTCAGCCACTGGGAGTGGTGGCGGGCATCACGCCCTTCAACTTCCCGGCGATGGTGCCGATGTGGATGTTCGCCAACGCGGTGGCGTGCGGCAACTGCTTCGTGCTGAAGCCGAGTGAGAAGGACCCGTCGCCGTCGCTGCTCTTCGCCGAGCTGTGGCACCAGGCAGGGCTGCCCGACGGTGTGTTCTCGGTGCTCCAGGGCGATCGCGAGGCGGTGACCCGGCTTTTGGAACACCCAGACATCGCGGCGATCTCCTTCGTGGGTTCCACGGCGGTGGCGCGACACATCTACGAGACCGCGACGCACAACGGCAAGCGCGTCCAGGCGCTGGGGGGTGCCAAGAACCACATGGTGGTGTTGCCCGATGCCGACATCGACGCGGCCGCGGATGCGGCGGTCTCGGCCGGTTACGGATCCGCCGGCGAGCGCTGCATGGCGATATCTGCGGTGGTGGCGGTTGGCGGAGTTGGGGACCGGTTGGTCGACGCGATCGCGCAGCGCATCGCCAAGGTGAAGGTGGGACCGGGTGACCACTCGGATTCGGAGATGGGTCCGCTGGTGACGAGCGAGCACCGCGACAGGGTTGCGTCCTACCTCGACGACGCCGCCCTCGGTGGGGCTCAGGTCGTCGTGGACGGTCGCGACGACCTTCCCGCAGGCGAAGGCTTCTTCCTGCGGCCATCGCTGGTCGACGGCGTCCGTCCGGGCACCCGGGTGTACGACGACGAGATCTTCGGACCGGTTCTGTCGGTGCTCCGCGTCGACACCTACGAGGAGGCTGTGCAGCTGGTCAACGACAACGAGTACGGCAACGGGGTGGCCATCTTCACCCGCGACGGCGGGGCTGCTCGGCGTTTCCAGTTCGACGTGCAGGTGGGCATGGTGGGCGTGAACATCCCCATTCCGGTTCCGGTGGCCTACTACAGCTTCGGCGGGTGGAAGGCCTCGCTCTTCGGCGATACGCATATGTACGGCCCCGATGGTGTCCAGTTCTACACGCGCACCAAGGTCGTCACCGCCCAGTGGCCCGATCCGAGCACCACCCGGGTCGACCTCGGGTTCCCGCGCAGCCACTGAGAAAACGACCTGCCACGACGATGTGGGCGGGTCACGCTGTGCAGGGAAGCAGCCATCAGCGCACCGGAAACCCGGGTCTCGCGGCCCGGGACACTGGAGACGGTGAGCGTTCCACCAGTGCATCGAGCCGGTCCTCCATGTTGGCGAGCCCGGCGCCGCGCCGCGTTGTTGCAAGGTCGAAGCCAGCGCCATCGTCGTCCACGTCAAAGCAAAGGTGACCCTCGCCGTCGCCAACCCTGACGATGACCTGCTCGGCATGCGCGTACTTCTGGATGTTCTGCCAGCACCCCGGGACGGGATGCCAGCACCCCCGGTGTGACCCGCGCATCGCAGCAGGGCCACGGCACCGAGCGGTCGATCAGCGGCCGATCAGTAGTGGTACCCGGAACCAGGCGTGGCGGTCCCACCGCTCGAACCGACCTTCTGGCCGCTCGGCTGGATTGCGTACCAGGTTCCACCGAAGGACATCAGGCCCTGACCGTTGGATTGCCCGGCGCTGGAGTCGCCAGAGTAGTAATAGAGAGGGTCACCGTTCGCGGCCGCCTGCGTCGAACCATCGGAGGCGCTGACGGCGGACAGCGAGGCGGTGACGCCGGTGACGCCCTGTGGGGTCCCCGAGGTGGCCACCGCCGGCCACACGGCGAGGCACCCACTGGTGCAGGCGACAGGCTTTCCTGAGGAGTCGAGGAGGGTGTAGACGGTCTTCCCGGTGGGACCGGTCAGCACGTTGCCGGAGCTGGCCTGGGTCATGCTGATGGTCGCCGCGCCCCCGGTGCCGGCGCCGCCACCTGAGGTGTCGGTC
The DNA here is from genome assembly GCA_039935655.1 of Candidatus Dormiibacter sp. Lineage (GTDB taxonomy): Bacteria > Chloroflexota > Dormibacteria > Aeolococcales > Aeolococcaceae > Aeolococcus. Next base: position 16,108 of record JBDTJX010000002.1, read on the forward strand.
GCGGCGCCACCGCAGGCGGTGACCAGAGTGGCGACGGCTGTCGCTCCCAGCAACAGGCGCATCGTTGATGTACCGGCAAAACGGATGTCAATCATGTCGGGGCCTCCCATTTCACGACAGTCACTCACTCTCTTTTCGACTGGACGTCTGTAACTGAATACGGCGACGGTTACGGAGCAGCTCAGCCAGTTCCTCGGATAGGGCCAGAGATCAACCGGTCATCCAGCGCGCGAACGCGTCGACGAGGCGTCGCGAGGTCGGCGCGTCGGGCATCTCCTCCGGATGCCACTGCACAGCGAGGAGCAGCAGGTCCGGGGCCTCGACCGCTTCGATGCACCCGTCACTACTGACGGCCGCGGCGCGGAGGGCCGGCGCCAATCGGTCCACGGCCTGGTGGTGGCCGCTGTTGACCGCGGCCACATCAACTCCGAGGGCGTCGCGCAGGTACGTTCCGGGCAGGATGCGCACGTCATGAATCGGTGCGGCCGGATCGTTGCCCCACTGGGGGTGGTCGACGTGCTGGTGCAGCGATCCGCCGAGCGCGACATTGATGAGCTGCTGACCTCTGCAGATGCCCAGCAGCGGAAGGTTGCGGGCGCGGGCTGCCGTGACGAAGTCGAGCTCGAGCGCGTCGAGATCGTCGATCGACGGCTCTGTGTGTCGTGCTCGCTCCTGCCCGTACCGTGCTGGCGCGACGTCAGGTCCACCGGGCACGACCAGGCCATCGAGTCGGGCGAGGAGAGCCGTCGGCGTTCCCGGCGTCACCAGCACGGGCACGAGTCCGGCTCGGCTCAGCAGGCTGAGGTACCGCAGGGCGTTCTCGCCCGGCGCCGCCGAACGCGCGACGATGTCGTCCGTCCAGGTCAGTCCCACCATCGGACCGGCAGCCAACGCCTTCCTCCTCCTCGCCTCCGGTCGCGATGCTACCCGGGCGGTCGCCCCGCCGTTGCCGCGCCGCAGCGGCTGGTCCGGCAAGGGCGTCTAGAATCTGGCCGACCCCTGCACCGCGGGGTCGACGGCAAGGAGGCACTCGATGAGCGTGTTCCGACGCTTCAGCAACATCTTCCAGCAGAAGAGCTACGCCGCTCTCGATCGCCTTGAGGACCCCTCGCAGGCGATCGACCTCTCGTACCAGCAACTGCTCGAGCAGCAGCAGAAGCTGCGAACAGCGCTCGTCGAGGCGACCACAGGGCAGAAGCGCCTCGAGAACCAGGCCGCCGAGATGGACAAGCGCATCGGCCAGCTCAATGGGGCGGCGCAGCAGGCCATGCAGGCCGGCAAGGAGGACCTGGCCACACAGGCGCTGACCCAGGCGGAGGTTCTCGGCCAGCAGCGTCAGCAGCTTGACCCGCAGATCCAGTCCATCGCGGCACAGGTCACCAAGCTCCAGGCGGGCATTCAGCGATACCAGGCGCGGGTGCAGGCGTTCGCCAACCAGCGGGAGGCGCTCAAGGCGTCGTACGAGGCGTCGAAGGCGACGAGCTCGGCCGGCGACACGCTTGCCGGCATCGGCGAGCACACCTCGGACACGGCCATGATGATGCAGCGCGCGCAGGACAAGATCGCCCGTTCGCAGGCGCACGCCGACGCGGTCGACTCGCTCCTCGACAGCGGCGTGCTCGACGCACCGCTTCTCGGCGGTGGCGGCAACGCGCTCGACGACAAGATCACCGCCACCGTCGTCGACAGCAACGTCCAGGCCAAACTTGCGGCGATGAAGTCACAGCTCGGCCTCAGCGCACCGCCAAGCGCCCCCGCTGTGGCCGCCGGAGGCCTCGTTGTGCGCATCCACGGGGGAGAGCAGTACCGGCTGCCGGAATCGGCTCGCCATCAGCTCGATGCCTTCGACCACCGTCTCATCGACGCGGTGCGGTCGGGCAACGACGCAGCCTTCCACGCTACCCTCGCTGAGGTCAGCGAATTCGTCAGATCCACGGGTACGCAGCTTCCCCATGAGGACCTCTCCACCAGCGAGATCATCCTGCCGAGTGACGACATGTCGCTCGATGAGGTCACCACTCTGCTCCAGCAGGAGCACTGGATCGGCCAGCCGGCCTGACCGCACACGCCCTCCGGCGGTCGCTTACGTCGTCAGCGAGCGCAGCGCGGCGGCTGCCGCCGTGTTGGTGTTGGCTTCCTGTGCCATCGCGGTCACCAGTCCCCCAAGCCACTCCTGCATGCCCACCTCCTTGGCGTAGGGCAGGCCGCCGCCGACACCCTGCACGGCATGGATGTGGCGGCACACCACCCGGCCGCCTGACTCCTCGGCCTCGAACGTCTCACTGCCGAGCCTGACGGTCACCTTGCGAGCCAGCCGCTTCGTCTTGAAGACGCTGTGGTCGCGCTCCACGGTTGTGTTGGCGGGCAGGGCGTCCTCGAGCGTCGCGCACAGCACGCGGAAGAACACCGCCGAGTCGCGAGCGTCCGACTGCAGGGATGCAGCGAGGGCGCTGAGGTCTGTGTCAGGCGGAGGGGCGTCGTCCACGCGCGCTGTTTGGGGCGCGCTTGCCGGGCGCGCTCTTGGTCCGTGTTCGCGCTGACGAGGCCGTCGCCGTCGGCTTCCGCGTCTTGGCCGCTGGACGGGGTGCCGACGGCTGCTCCGCGTCGGGTTCGAGTGAGTCGGCGACCGACTCCAGCACCCGCCCCACCGCGGCGGCCGCCGCGGTCAGGTTGGCGGCCGCCAGCCGCACAGCCGCAGCCAAGTCTCGTGTGTCATACATGCCGCCAACGGTAGCAGGCGCATTCGTCGCGCTGCGCCGCCTCAACACCACGCCGGGTGCCTGACGGAAACCGTGACCGCAGGAGGTCGGCTCACACTGGCCTCGAGGGCCAAGCGTCGACCGTGGCTATGATCATGCCGTCGATGACTCGGACGCCGGTGACACGATAGATATGGGCACGCGGAGCTCGCCGAGCGCTCCCGCATTGGCCTCGATGGAGGCCACCTGTTGACCGGCTGGGCGCTGTTCGCCGCCGTCTTCCTCGCGTGTTCCGTGGAGGCGGTGGAGGCGACGACCATCGTGCTGGCGGCGGGAACCACGCGCGACTGGCGTTCGACCTTCACAGGCGTGGCCGCCGCGCTTGTGGTCCTCGCCGGCGTGATCGCGGCAGTCGGCCCGGCGTTGTCGGCCATCCCAATCCAGTCGCTGCGGCTCGTGGTCGGTGGCCTGTTGCTGGTGTTCGGCTTGCAATGGCTGCGTAAGGCGGTGCTTCGTGCGGGTGGCTACAAGGCGCTGCACGACGAGGCGCAGATCTTCCGCGATGAGGTGACGGCGGCGCGAACGGCGCCGCGACAGCGACTCGGGTCAGTCTCCGATTGGTACGCGTTCACGCTGGCCTTCAAGGGCGTCCTGCTCGAGGGCCTCGAGGTGGTGTTCATCGCGGTGACCTTCGGTGCCAACCAGCACAACATCGTCCTGGCGGGGGTGGCCGCCGCAGCCGCGGTGATCGTGGTGGCGTCGATCGGGGTGGCGGTGCGGGCACCGCTCGCACGCGTGCCCGAGAACACCCTGAAGTTCGCGGTGGGGATATTGCTCACGTCGTTCGGGATCTTCTGGGGGGGCGAGGGCGCGGGCGCTCAATGGCCCGGATCCGACGCCGCCCTCCTCGTTCTCGTCCCGATGATCGCGCTCCTCGGAATCGGCCTGACTGGTGCGCTCCGCCTCACCGGTGGAAGCGGCTCGGGGGAGGAGAGCGCCATGTCCCGTTCAGCGGTGGCTTCGGGGCAGTGATGTCCAGGGTTCGCGCCTTCGCGATATTCTGGTACGACTTCATCGTCGGTGACGACTGGAAGCTCGCTGCCGGGGCGGTGGTCGCGTTGGTGGTGACCGTCGTGTTGAGCAGGACCAGCGTGCCGTCATGGTGGGTGCTGCCGGCGGCGACCGTTCTGTTGCTGTCGTTCAGTGTATGGGTCGTCGCGCGCGGCAGCAGTCGGTCGGAGAACGAGAGCGGCTGAGAGAAGTCGAGCGCAGGATCTTTCGCCGGTTCGTCAGTCAGGCGGGTGCTTCGCCGGGACGCCGCTGTAGCGATTGATACTCATCGTCGCTGAGCGTGATGTCGAGCGCCCCGAGGTTCTCCTGCACATGTTCAAGGGACAGCGTCCCTGGTATCGGCAGCATCATCGGCGACCTGCGCAGCAGCCACGCGAGCGTGACCTGGGCAGGGGTGGCCCAGTGCAGCTGAGCGATGCCGGCCAGAGCGGGGTGAGACTCTCGCAACGGAAAGTAGGGGACGAAGACGATCCCGCGCTCGGTGCAATAGTCGACCACGTCATCAGAAGCGCGCTCGGCGAGGTTGTAGTGGTTCTGCACCGCGGTGATGGGCAGAACCTTTTGCGCCCGCTCGACCTGCTCGATGGTGACCGCCGAGACGCCGACGTTGCGGATCTTTCCGGCCTCCCGATACTCGGCAAGGACGCTGAGGCTCTCCTCGAGGGTCGTCTGCCGATCGACGCGATGCAGGTAGTACAGCGCGATGCTGTCGGTGCGCAGGCGGCGGAGGCTCGCGTCGATTTCGCGGCGTAGCGCCTCGGGACGCCCGTCGGCGATGCCACCTTTGGTCGCCACAACCCACTCCTTCGAGGGGGGGAGCGCTTCGCCGATGATCGATTCGCTCTGCCCTTCTGTGTAGGTGTGCGCCGTGTCGATCATGCCGATGCCCACTCCAACCGCATCGCGCAGGAATGCATTGTTGTCCGGGGTATCGGTGAGCCGATTGGTGCCGAGTCCGATGCGCGCCACCTCCACGTCACCCACTCGACGTTTCGAGGCTGTGGCCATCAATGCGCCGGTCGGGATAGGCCGCGATTCAACACGCCCTCAATGTTCGGGCAGCCACGCTGAAACCACATCGGCGCCACCCTCCAAATGTCATCCCTGCTCACCCCACCGTCAATCTACCGGTTGGCTTCAATGCGTCGCGGCGCCGCTGGGTGACTCGTGACAGCCTCGCCGGGCGGAGCAGCAAGGCGCTCACAACGGACGATAAGCTTCGCGGCGTCCGCTCACCCTCTGCTGCTTGGAGAACGCTGTGACGCCACACACGACCTGGCCGCCGATCTCACCCAGGGCCTCGCTGATCTCCAACTCCTGAGCCACCCGTTCTACCAGCGCTGGGAGGCCGGAGAACTCCGCCCCGGCGAGCTTGCCGCCTACGCGGCTCAGTACAGGCACTTCGAGGCCTCTTTGCCCTCGACGCTCCGTGCGGTGTTGACCCACATCGACGAGGGTCCGGCGGCTGAGCTGGTACGACGCAACCTCGCCGATGACGAGTCGAACCCCGAGCCCCATGTGGCGCTCTTCGAGCGCTTTGCCCAGGCCGTCGGGGCCCCCAGTGAGGCAGCGCCGACCGCGGCAACCCAAGCTCTGCTCGATACCTACCACCGGCTGACCGGAGCAAGCGGGGCCGAGGGCCTCGCTGCGCTCGTTGCATACGAGGTGGAGGCGCCCGCAATCGCGGAGTCGAAAGCGCAGGGGTTGCGTCGCCCCTATGGTCTGCCGTTCGCCCCGAGCTGACCGACCGCAGGTTCACCGGTGCGGTGGAGCTCGCGCGGCCGCCCTCGACTAACACCGAGCTCTTCGGCCATGTGCTTTCGGACAACATAAGAGGCGGCTCCCGACAGCTCCCCATCGCTTGTCGTCCCTCGTGGCGGCACCTCACCGCCCGCTGCCCTTCATCATGTGCTGAAACTAGCCCGCTCCCAAGGGCTGAGGGAGGTTGCTGAATGTCGGTCCGGCTCCCAACCGCTGGCCTGAGTCTCACCCGCGACGAGGTGCTCGCCGACTACCGCGTCGCCGTGCGAAGCCGCATCGCCAGCCAGGTGGGCCATCGTGAGGTGCTGGCCGGTGCGGCGAAGTTCGGCATCTTCGGCGACGGCAAGGAGGTCGCCCAGGTCGCGTTGGCCAAGACCTTCGCCCCGGGCGACTGGCGGGCCGGCTACTACCGCGACCAGACGCTCGGCATGGCCTTGGGGATCACCAGCCTGCACGGCTTCTTTAGCCAGCTGTACTCCAACCCCGACCCCCATGCCGACACAGCGTCGGGGGGCCGCCAGATGGTGAATCACATCGCCACGCGCTTTGTCGACGACGAGGGAAGGTTCGTGGCGACGCTGGCTTCCCGTAACTCGTCAGCCGACGTGTCGTGCATGGCGGGCTGGATGCCGCGACTTCTCGGCCTCGCCTACGCGTCCAAGCTGTATCGCGATAACCCCGACCTGCGCGACGTTGGCGCGCGCTTCTCCGCCGGCGGCAACGAGGTGATCTTCGGCTCGATCGGCGACGCCAGCACCAGCGAGGGCCTATTTTTCGAGACGATGAACGCCGCCGGCGTTCTTCAGGTGCCGATCGCGCTGTCGGTGTGGGACGACGGACAGGGCATCTCAGTGCCCACGGCGCTGCAGACCACGAAGGCCAGTATCTCCGAGGCTATGGCGGGGTTCGCAGAGACGCCCGACAAACCAGGTCTGCGCATCTACGTGGCGGCAGGCTGGGACTACCCGGCGCTCTGCGACATGTACATTACCGCCGTGGCCGCGGTGCGCCGCGACCATGTGCCCACGCTGTTCCATGTCACGGAGCTCACCCAGCCGCAGGGACACTCGACGAGCGGCAGTCATCAGCGCTACAAGTCGGCGGAGCGCCTCGACTGGGAGCGTGACCACGATTGCCTGGCCCGGATGCGGGCGTGGATGACCTCGGTCGGAATCGCTGAGGACGCCGAGCTCGACGAGGTCGAGGCCGAGGAGCGACAGCTCGTGGAGATCGAGCGCATCGGGGCGTGGGAAGCGGTACGCGAGCCGATCGACGCCGAGCGTCGCGTACTGCTCGGCATCCTCGCCGAGCTTGCCGAATCGTCCCCGAGCGTTACTGAGAGTGCCAGTGAGCTAGCGTCGCTGCGAGTGCCACGCCGGCGGGACATCGAGGCTGCAGCCGTCGGCTCGCTGATCGCTGCACGCACCGCGGACAGCGAGACGATCAAACCACTGGCCGGCTTCCTTGCCGCCCACCGCGATCACGGTCGGCGTCTGTACCGCTCGCACCTATACAGCGAGTCCACCGAGTCGCCACTCCTCGTACCCGCAGTGGCGCCCGAGTATTCCGCGGGGTCACCCACCGTCGACGGGCGCCTGGTGCTGCTGCGCTGCTTCGACGAGAACTTTGGCCGCGATCCTCGGATGTTCGTCGTTGGCGAGGACGTCGGCCGTCTTGGCGATGTCAACCTGGTCTTCGAAGGGCTGCAGGCCAAGTACGGAGACCTCCGCTTCACCGACACGGGCATCCGCGAGGCAACCATCCTAGGCCAGGCCATCGGTGCCGCCATGCGCGGCCTGCGCCCGATCGCCGACATCCAGTACCTCGACTACTTCCTGTTCGCCCTGCAAACCGCCTCTGATGACCTCGCCTCGCTGCACTGGCGCAGCCGCGGCGGCCAGAAGGCGCCGGTGGTGATCCGCACCAAGGGACACCGCCTGGAAGGCATCTGGCATTCCGGGTCTCCGATGGCGGCGATCCTCGACGCTTGCAGGGGAATCCACTTATGTGTCCCGCGCAACATGACCCAGGCCGCAGGCCTCTACAACACCCTGTTCCGTGGGGATGACCCCGGCATGGTCATCGAGGTGCTCAACGGCTACCGCGTTAAAGAACGTGTTCCCGACAATGTCGGCAGCTTTACAGTTCCCCTCGGAATCCCTGAGGTGCTGCGCGAGGGCTCGGACGTCACGGTGGTCACCTATGGCGCCTGCTGTCGGGTCGCCCTCAGCGCCGCGGAGGTGCTCGAGCGCCTTGGCATCGAACTGGAGGTGATCGACGTGCAGACCCTGGCGCCCTTCGACGTCGAACACCGTATCAGCAGGTCGCTGGCCAAGACCGGCGCGGTGATCTTCCTTGACGAGGACGTGCCGGGCGGCGCCACCGCGTATATGTTCCAGCGGGTGCTGGAGGCACAGGAGGGGTGGTGGCACCTCGACTCCGCGCCCCGCACCGTCAGCGCGGCGGAGAACCGCTGCGCTTCGGCCAGCGACGGCGACTACTTCTGCAAGCCCAACCGCGAAGACGTGATCCTGGCTGCGTATGAGCTGATGCGTGATCAGCGCCCGGGTGACTTTCCGGAGATCTTCGGACGCGCAAGGTAGTCCAGACGTCGGCGGAGCACCTCGACTACCGCGGGCCGATACGAATGGCCGGCAGGTGGACTGATCGCCAGAGAGCCCAGAGGCGTACATCGACCCCCGGCCCACGCCTCACCTAGGAGCTGGTCCAGAATCCACCGTATCTCGTGCGGGGGTCGAGACCGCGCAGAACTCGCAGCCTCAGGCGCATCAGACTGCAACTTCTGGCGGTTCAACGCCACGCATGCCCTCGCGCTCATCGCGGGCGTTGCCGGCGTCGCGAACGTGGCGCCCCCACGTACCGGCAGCGCGCCAGACTAA
>JBDTJX010000003.1:0-5762 GCA_039935655.1 Candidatus Dormiibacter sp.
TGAGCAGCGTGGACCGCCCGGAGACGTGATCGTCCTGGTGCGAGGACAGCCATTCACTCTGATGGACTTCATGGTCATGGGCGGCAGAATCGTCGCGATTGATGTCTGCGGACGGGAGCGCTCCTCAGCGATCGACTCCTGACCTGGCGGGGTGGGCGCTCGCATTGAGGCGGCTCTGCGACGACTCGAGCGCGGCGACCCACGGCCCTGAACTCTAAGCGCGTCCCTCGTGGCCCTGACCAGTCCGACCTGCGGGCGCTGGTTCGTTCCGATCGAGAATGTGATCGGCGAGAATCGGACGTGGTGCCGCGCTCGCTGATGCAGCCCGACCAACCCGGCGCCATCTCCACCGAGTTCGGCCGCCGGTTACATCTGACCGTGGCCAACCGGACCGGCTGGTTCGTAGGTGCCGAGGACGATGCCAAGCTCGGTAACGGTGAGGTCGGCAGGGCGCATCGTAGCCGGGAGGATGCCGTCGTTGAACAAGCGGCGACCGGAGCCGAGCACCACCGGGAACGTCATCAGGCGGAGGCGATCGACGAGTTCGTGCTGCAACAGCGTCTGGAGCAGTTTGCCGCTTCCCCAGATCTGCAGCTCGTCGCCGGGTTGGTTCTTCAGCGCTTGAACCGACGCCACGACGTCGCCGGTCACGAGACGAGCGGTGTCGGGGTGCTCGCCGCGCCACGTGGCATCGGCCTCGCTGAGCGAGTTGGACGCGACGTACTTGGGCAGCGAGTTGATCGCCGTGGCAAGGGGGTTGGCGGGGTCGGTCTGATCAGGCCAGTAGGCGCGGAAGATGTCGAACGTTCTGCGACCAAACAGGAACGCGCTGGCGTGGCTGTTGAGCTCGGTGACGAAATCGCCGACGGCTGGGTCAGCGAACGGGGCCTGCCAGCCGCCATGGGTGAAGGTGTCGCTGGGATCTTCTTCAGGTCCGCCGGGCGCCTGCATCACGCCGTCGAGGGTCAGGAACGCCTGCACGGTGAGCTTCATGTCACTCCCTGTTCGCTAGGTGAGGGGTCTCCGAAGATACTTCATTGATGACAACCACATCTCGATGTTTTTGCGAAGCGCTGATGCAGACGTCCCCTGGTATTGGACTTCCGATGTAGTCAGAGCTTGCTGATGCTTCCGACACGGATGCACTAACGACGGTTACAGACCCGACACCCAGCGCACGGGTCGACGGCCGTTGGGCCGATCAGGGGACGGAGGTGAAGTTCTAGGGCCGGATTGATTGGGCTGCCCAAGCGAGCGATAGCATCGACCACAGCAAGGACTCGTTGAGTCCCGCCGTCGTCGCCCTTCTCGAAATCGTCGCCCTCGGTTGCCATGTTGTTCGTGATGTGGGCAACGCACACGACATCTTCATTGTCGATAGGTGGCGTATGCGTAGAGTGCTGCGGCCTCCATCTCCACGGCGTGTACTCCCGCACACTTGGCCGCGGCGATGGCGCTCCGCGTCTCCCGGAAGGGAGCATCAGTTGTCCACGATGCGCCGGCACGGACGGGTTCGTTGATGCCCTCGAAGGCCCCCACCAGTAGCGAAGTCAGCTCGGTCGCAGATGCGCCCAGTCACTGAGCGGTGGATAGTGAAGACTGGTGCCTTCATCGCGCCACGCGCGCTCGATCAAGACAAAGTACGGTGGGTCACCAATCGGCAGAGTGCGGCCGGCAGGCGTGATCGACACAATGAGCTCGCAGCCTGACGCGTGGAGCTCCTCGGCAACCAGCACCGCGTAAGGCGCGCCGACCGCACACGGCACAATTCCAATCTCACGATCCTTGCCGTCGGTGATCCATAGCTCGGAGTGGTAGCACGCCCAGCCAGCGTGACGTTTTGCGAGCCCAGCGGCGCTGAGGTGGCGGACGACGTCGCCGTCCGGGTCGAGTAGGCAGACTTGGGGAGCGGGCGAGTCGGGTAGTCCGCGCTGCCGCCGGCCCTCCCGGAAGAGGTTCTCTGCGTGGAAGACCGAAGGTTCGCCGTACCGCTTCGGGCGCAGGAGTGGGGGCTCGTCATGACCCCCGTCCCTTCGCTGGAGCCACGATCAGTTGGAGGGGCCGGTGCCCAGGGCACGACGGGCAATCCCGATGCCGCCCATGCTTGGACACCGCCGATGACATCACTTGCGTGCCGCAGTCCGAGTCGCTGGAGCGAGGCAGCGCTAAGGCTCGAGGAATAGCCCTCGTTGCAGATTGCGATCACCGCCTGGTCCCGGTGCGTCATCTCGGGGATGCGATCAGGAGAAGTGGGATCGAGACGCCACTCGAGGACGTTCCGGTCGAGGACGAGCGCACCAGGAATCGCACCATCTCGCTGTCGCTGTTCGACCGGCCGCGTGTCGATCAGCAGCGCCCCACCGCGAATGGCGTCCGCCGCCTCGTGATGCGTTAGACGCTTGAGTGCACCGCGTGCTTGGGCGAGGACTCGGTCGATCTCAGATGACTTGTCGACGGATCTCACCGTGATCGCGCTCGTGCCCAACGTCGGCGGAATCGCCATTGGCCTTCGTGCGATGCTCGCCGGCCCACTCGGACCATCCTCCCTCGACACGCGCGGCGTCAAAGCCGTTGCGTTGCAAGAGAGCCACTGCTTCGTCGGCCCATTGGCAATACGAGCCGCGGCAATACACGACGAACCGCTTGTTGGTGGGTAGCTCGCTCAGGCGGTCGCTGAGCTCTTCGATCGGGAGGGCAAGAGCGCCTGGGATGTGCCCATGGTCGAACTCCAGCCGGGGCCGGACGTCGAGCAGGACAATATCCTCCGCTCGAACCAGATCGCTGAGTTCGGCTCGATCGACGTGCCCGGCGGACCCATTAGCGGCTCCAACGTTGCGCACAATTTCGCCAACCTCGGGGAGTTGCGCTTCAGCGGTTGCGCGCAGAGCGAGCCACAAAGCGAGGACATCCTCGCCTGCCAGCCGATACACGATGCGCGTGCCGTCGCGCTCAGTCTCGACGAGATGGGCCGCTTTCAGCGCCTGGAGATGCTGGGACGTGTTCGCCACCGACATCTCGGCCTCCTGAGCCAGGGCCTCGACGTTGCGGGGAGCCTGGGCCAGAAGGTCGATGAGCTCGAGGCGCCGTTCGCTGGAGAGCGCTGCGCCGATCCGGGCGAACTGGGGATAGGTCTGATCCTTGATCTCTCGGTGGGCCACGGTCCGAATCCTACGCCCGCCCCCTCCATTTATCAAGTGTTCAAGTGCTCACTTGACAAAAGGAATACGTCGAGCTATTCTCTCGCCCGCGTGCAACCGGAAAGCGGGGCCGGTGGGCCTCCAACAGCAAAGGAGACGGAGTGGCAACAACGAGGGCGACGCTGGACACGGATGAGCTCACAACGCGAGTCAAGGAGATGTATCGGGAGGTCGCCGATCATCCGGAGCGAGAGTTCCACTTCCACACCGGGCGGGCCTTGGCCGAGCGCCTGGGGTATCCCTTCCAAGACCTCGATGCCATCCCCGCCGCAGCCATCGCATCTTTCGCAGGTGTCGGCTACTACTTCGACCTCGCCGGCCTGATCCAAGGGGAGACGGTTGTCGACCTCGGGAGTGGCTCGGGAATGGATAGCTTCGTAGCTGGTCGCAAGGTCGGTGGTGCAGGCCGCGTGGTCGGCATTGACATGACGGACGCGCAGCTTGCCAAGGCACAGCGCCTTGCCGAACAAGCTGGATTCGTCAATGTGGAGTTTTGCGACGGGCAGATTGAGCAGCTGCCGGTCCGGGCGGAATCGGCCGACGTGGTGATCAGCAATGGTGTGATCAACCTCAGCCCTGAAAAGGGTAAGGTCTTCGCCGAGGCGGCCCGTGTGCTTCGAGCGGGTGGTCGGCTGGCAATTGCGGACATCGTGACCTCAATTCAGCTACCCGAAGGCGTCACCTGCAATGCCTCACTGTGGGCAGCGTGCATCGGCGGTGCGATGCAGCGGGACGATTACCGTGATGCGATCGAAACTGCCGGCTTTTCCGTTGAGGTGATCCGCGACAACGACCAGTACCGGTTCGTCTCAGAGAGCGCCGCCAACGCGACGAAGACCTACGGCGTGAGGAGTGTCTCCATCCTGGCACGCAAGAACGGCTGAGGTCACCGAGATGGCGAAAATCGACGCTCGTCGACCGAATGTCAAAGAACTGGATCCCTACGCTTTCTTTGCCCTGCTCGGGAAACGGGTCATCCATCCGGGCGGCCGGCGCTCCACAGAGCAAATCATGGAACTGGGGAAGTTCTCTCCGGGGCAGCGCGTTCTTGACGTTGGTTGTGGCGTGGCGACCACCGCCATCGAGCTCGTTCAGCGATTCGAAGTCTCGGTGACCGCCGTTGATATCCAGCCCACTCATGCTCGCCCGCGCTGAGCGCAATGTTCGCCGGGTCGGTGTCTCCGACCGGGTCACGCTCATCCACGGGGACATCTTGGATCTTCCCTTCGCGGACGGCGCCTTCGACTGTGTCATTGCCGCGGCGGTCACCATGTTCGTCGACCGTGAGCGTGCCGCCCGTGAATTGGCGCGTGCCACTCGACCAGGTGGTCTCGTGCTTGCCACGGAGTTCCTCTGGCGACGACCTCCATCACCAGCCGCGCGTGAGGCATTCCTGGGACAGGTCTGCCCTGGAATGCTCTTCGACACCCAGGAGGACTGGGCACGCATCTACGGCAGTGCCGGACTCAGCGAACTCGAGTATCGCTCCGGTCCTTTCGAGATGATGACTGTGCGAGGCTTCCTCGCCGACGAGGGCGTTCTTGGGGTCACGCGCTTCATGGCTCGTGGCCTCTCCCGTGCGTCATACGTCCGCAAGCTTGCATGGGTTATGCCGCGTGTCGCCCGCGCTGTGCCCTACCTCGGCTATCTCGTCGTGGCCGGGCGGCGGCCGCACGAAGCCGCACCGACCGCACATGCTGACGCCGCTCGGCCGGCCACCGTCTAGTGCACCTGTCATGACCACCATCCACAGCCTCGTCGACGAGGGGCTCGGCAACAGTTCATATCTGGTCGACATCGGCGATGGTCGGGCCCTTGCCGTGGATCCAAGTCGAGACCCGACGGCCTACCTGGACCTTGCCGATGCGAATGGCCTCACCATTGCCTACGCAGCGGAAACGCACCTCCACGCCGACTTCGTTTCGGGAAGCCGTGAACTCAGCGCCCATGGCGCTCGGATCGTTGCCTCGTCGCTCGGTCACCGGCAGTTCTCCCACCTCGGCGTGGCGGACGGTGAGGACGTCGATCTGGGCGGGTTGACGTTGCGCGCCCTCGCGACCCCGGGGCACACGCCGGAGCATTTGACGTACCTCCTGCTCGACGGATCGCGCTCAGTCGCGCTCTTCACGGGCGGCTCATTGCTGGTGGGGGCGGTGGCGCGTACTGACCTCGTGGATCCCGACCGTGGAGAGCACTACGCTCGCGTGCTGTATCGATCGTTGCGCGACAAGCTGCGTGACCTCCCCGACGAGCTGCGTGTCTATCCGACGCACGGGGCCGGCTCGTTCTGCTCGGCCCCAGCTGGTGGCGAGCGCACGACGACCCTCGGGCGCGAGCGTGCCGCCAATCCGTTCCTGGCGACGCACGACGAGGAGACTTTCGCAGCTCTACTACTCTCCGGTCTCGGGTCCTACCCTCCGTACTTCCTGCGACTGCAAGAAGTCAACCGGGTCGGGCCGCACGTCTTTGGCGAGTCACCGGCATTGCCACGAATCGGTCCGGACGCTGCGCGCAAGCTGCTAGCCGATGGTGCCGTGATCATCGATGTGCGCCCAGTCGGCGACT
>JBDTJX010000004.1:0-8303 GCA_039935655.1 Candidatus Dormiibacter sp.
CGGGCCGCCGCTCGTTCTCCGTCGCGGTCGCGGCCGGCATCGCCATCCTCGGCTGGCTGATCAACGGCTTCGCCTCACTGGTCGGCGCCGTGTCCTGGCTGAAGTACTTGTCCCTCTTCTACTACTACGCGGGACACGACCCGCTCACCCAGGGCGTGGACTTCGCCGATGTTGCGGTCCTTGTCGGCGTCACCCTGCTGCTCCTGGTGGTCGCGGTGACCGCCGCTAGTCGCCGCGACCTGCGCGGATAGATCGGTGTGACCACCCTCAATTCCCAACCGCGCGGCCGAGAGCGTTCAGCTTCGGGTCGCGACTTTGCTCCTCGTGCCAACGCGGCGTGGCCAGATTGGACCGCGGCGGGGTCAGCGTGGAGCCTCGCGGAAGTTGGGGGTAAGTAGTCGTTTAGAGGCCCTTTTCGAGCCCTCGTGAATACAGAATCAGAAGCGTACCTTGCCAAGGTAAGGGTCGCCGGTTCGAGCCCGGTCTCCCGCTCCACTCCGCGATTTGAATACGGAATGGCCCGGCTTCGGTCGAACATCGACCGCGTGAAACTTGCCGAGAGTAGGTGTCTAGGAATTCCTAGACGCACTACCTGCAGAAAGTGGTGTTAGGGCCCGCGAGCCGAGGCACGCAGCGCGGGGCGCCGGGCGGTCGCATCGCCCGCCATGAGGGTGGTCATCACGTACTACAACACCCGCATTTGACCCGGCGGATCGGACCTAACCGCGCGCATTTCCGAGTATCTGGATAGATACCTCTGGCGCCGGTGGCTCCCTGGCACGGACGTTTCTGCCGAGGAGCTGCGTATTGCCTTTGTGGCACACACGCGCCCGATACCGCGCCCTTGCGCTGCCGTCCGACACAGCGCAGGAGGCTGTTGATCGGGTCCTCGCCATCGGTTTCAAGTGGATCGTCGACCCGGCCGTCCCGCGTAAGCGCACCCAGAGGGGGCCAGCGCCCGTACGCGCCCGGATCGGACCGCCTATAGACCATCGAGCAGGTCGCGCAACGCCCGGGTGTACGTGTCGAGGGCGGCACGGCCGCGCCCGGTCAGTGCCCCGGCGGTCCTGGACGCAGCCCGTTGCCGGTCTTTTGGCTGCTGACGTAGTCAGCGTCCTCGAGCTTGCGCAGGTGGACGATCAAGTTGCCGGGTGTCAGCCCGATCATGTCCTGCAGGCGGGTGAAGGACAGTGTGTCGCGGTCGTTCAACGCCGCCAGCGTTGCGACAATCCGCAAGCAGGCCGGGACACGTTCGAGGCGCTCACGCTCGACATCATCCCCATCCTGCTGGGCCGTGGTGAGCGCCTGTTCGACGGTGTGGAGGATCCAGGGCTCGAGCCGATCGACGTCACGCACTCTCCGCGCGCGACGCACGTTCGGTACCGGGTGGTCAAGAGGGCCTGAGCGGCCCCCGCGTCAGTACCCCGGGAACAGAACGACGACGTCATCGAGTCGGAGCGGCCCTTCGACGTCGATCCGCGCGCTGTCCGCGTCGCGCAACCGCCCCGACACCAGGCGGATGAAGGTCTCGCTCGGCAACGTGAGGCGCGCACCGGCATCGGCAGCCGCTGCCTCGTCGAGCGCCACGGCGTCGGCGATGGACAGCGTCCACTCCCGCGACGGAGCGGTCAGGGTAAGCGCGATCTGCGTCGCCTCTCCCGCCCACCTGTCGGCCTTTCCGAGCCGCATCATCATCCAGCCGATACGACCGACCACCAGCTCCGCCGCGGATTCGGGGATCACCGCCGCGTCGTCGAAGGTCACCTCCACGTCCCAGTGGTGCAGTGCCTGCTCGCTGAGCCGCAGCGACACGAACGCGGCCGCGTCGAGCGGTGCGGGAGAGAACGGCACCGGCACGCTGATGTCGCGGAGTTGCTCGTCGCTGAGCGCCTCGAGCCCGGCGAGGTGGCGCTCCGTCATCTCCAGCCAGGCGGCGGCGCGCTCCGCGCGGGTCATCGCGTTCCAGCGAGCCCAGATCGCCTCGCTGGCCTCCTGCCCAGGCGGGTCGTCTCCGGCGAGCATGGCGTTGAGCGTTCCGATCATGATCTCGGCGCCGCTGCCGAGGTGCGAGAGCACCTGCGACACGTCCCACTCGGAGCACGCCGACTGTCGCGCCAGGTCGTCGTCCGTGAAGGCCTCCACCCTGGGTGCGAGCGCCTCTCGCCCCCGGCGCAGTTCGCGGATCATCCGGCGGGCGGTGTCGACGACAGCGGGGCTCTGGGTCTCGTTGGGCATCACAGGATTGTAAATCTCGATGGCTGCGAATCGCAGTTGCGTGGCGCGGACGTCCTTGACGGTGGAGTCGCTCGGGACGAGGTTCTGCGTGAGCACCTCGATGCGCACCCTCGTGGCTGTCTCGACAGCCTCGGTGTGGTGGTACTTGCCGCCGCCGCCCCAGCCGGCTATGACGCTCAGGCGATTGTGCGTCGGGCTCGACTCAACGATCACCCACGCTGCAGCCTCGAGGACGGTATGCCAACCGGCTGGCGGATCGCCCATCGCAGCAGTGTCCCTGAGAGATGACGGCTTGCGCTCGGCATCAGCTCCGCGGGGACGATGGGTCAGCTGAATGGCGTTAGCACCCCCGGAAGCGAGTGGCAGCTACACCACCCGATTACGGCCGATTTGAAGCCCGTGGGAACGCCACATGGTTACCGAGGGAACCCCGTAGGGCCAGCGTGGATCCCCGCGGAATTTGGGGGTAAGTACTCGTCTTGAGGCCCATTTCGACCCCTCGCGAATACAGAATAGAGCCGCTACCTTGCCAAGGTAAGGGTCGCGAGTTCGAGCCTCGTCTCCCGCTGACGCGTTTCCTGCGGTCGCCGTGGAGCCGCGTGTGGCTCCGGCGTGCCCCCCGTTGATCGCCGTCGGTTTCCGGGAGAGTAATGACTCGCGAATACGGATTGCGACACGTACCTGGGCAGGTAGGTGTTTACTGTCGAGGCGCTCGGCCCCGTCGACGGGGACCGCAACGTTGCCATCAAGAAGCCGCCGCTCCGGCGCCGCCGGCCCGGAGAGTAGTGACTCAGGAATTCGTAAGTCACTACTCTCGGCAAAGTGGTCTTACCCGAGCAGGCCTTCCCGAGTCGGGCAGTGCGCGCCAAGAAAAGTGTCCGTCAAAGCTGGTCATCCCAGTCCGCGCTCAGAGCGGCCACCCGACACGGTGGTACGCAGCGTCCCAGAACATCCACTCGTATCGTGTCGTGATGACAAAGTGATCCGTGGCCGACTGCTGGTCAGCCGCGCTGAGGTGCGCCCCGATCGCATCGGTGAGTTCAAGCATCTCCCCCACCGCGTGCTCAAAGTCTACGCCGCCGTAGGTGGCGATCCACCGCGCGTAGAGCGGATCGGGCGACGAGCGGGCGAGCAACGTCCTCCCCACCTCGCGGTAGATCCAGTAGCACGGCAGCACCGCGGCGACGCCGTCGGAGAACGCCCCGGTCGCGCATGTGGCGAGGAGATAGCTGCTGTACGCCAGAGTGGTCGGGGCGACGCCCGTCATCGGTGGCTCGCCGTGCGTGCTCGCCATCTCCGCGAGCAGTCCCGCATGGAGCGAGCGCTCGACGGCGATGACCGCCGCGGTGTGGTTTGCGAACAAGCCGGTGACGGCTTCGGTCGGGGCGCGCGCGGCCAGCAACGCGAGGGCCCGGGCAAAGCCATGCAGGTAGTGGCCATCCTGCACCAGGTAGAACTGAAAGGAGGCATGGTCGAGGCTGCCATCGCCGAGCCCGGTCACGAAGGGGTGCTCCAGAATCGCCGAGTACGCGGGCGCGGCCGCGGCCCACAGCCGTCCGCTCAGGGCTGGCGGCGTCGGCTGCGCAGACGCGCCGCGGGCAACGGTCACGAGAGCCCGACCTGCGCTGCCGCCACCTCACGATGGCGCCGCACCAGGCCGACCGCGAGCGTCGCCGCCGCGGCCACCAGGAACGATGTCGCCGACGCACTCATCCACGTCGGCGGCGTGAACCCGATGGCGCGTTGCACGGCGGTCCACGCCGCCGCCCATCCTGACACCGCCCCTGGATTCACCAACTGGTAGGCGATGAAGCCCGCCAGCCATGGAACCAGCATGATCCACCGTGGCGGAGCGTCGATGGAGCAGTCCCACCGCCGCCGGCCGCCCAGGGCAAAGTAGTCCACGACGAAGACGCCGAACAGCGGCACGAACACCGAGCCGAGCAGGTACAGGAAGCTCTGGTAGTCGGCGATCTGCAGCACCAGCGCCAGGACAGTGGCGACCGTGCCGATGATCACCGCGAGGATGCGGCGGTCGCTCAGTGGGCGCAGGTTCTGGATGGACACCACCGTTGAGTAAACGTTGGCAAAGGACTCGTCCAGCTCGCGCAGCACCAGCACGCCGAACGCTGACCAGCCGAGCGGCACCGCAATGAACGCCGCGAAGAGGTTGGTCTGCGCATCGCCCTGGCTGCTTACCACTGTGGCGAAGGCCAGCAGGCCCAGCGTGTAGTAGGCGATCTGGGTGACCGTGTACCCCAGGTACGACCCCAGGAACGCCGCCCGACCCGAGCGTGAGTGTCGCGAGTAGTCGGCTGCCAGCGGTGCCCACGAGACGGAGACAGCGACGACCACGTCGGTGGCCAGCCAGAAGCCGCTCCACGAGCCATCGGTCAGCGACACCACCGGATGGCGGCCCAGCTCGACGAACAGGTAGATGCTCGCGGCGACGACCGCCACCAGCGCGTAGCGGCGCAGCGTGCGCACCGCGCCCAACGGTCGCAGGGCCATCACCGTCGTGAGAATCCCCGCGGCCAGGACGTAGGGCCAGCGGGCGTGACCGGGAAACAGCTGCTCGGCGGCGGCCGCGATCACCACCAGCTCGAAGACGGCCCAGCCCAGGCACTGCAGCAGGTTCAGGACGGTGGGCAGGATGGACACGCGAGCGCCGAAGAGCCCGCGCAGCAACACCATCGCCGGCGCTCCGGTCTGTGCACCCGCCAGCGCCGACGCCGACAGAAGCAGCGTGCCCAAACTCGTGCCCACCACCACCGCGACGAAGGCGGCCACGAGAGACAGGGGAGCCACGCCGGCTGGTGCGAGGACGAACAGCGCCCCAACGGGGCCGAGCAGGCTCACCCCCAGATTGCCCCAGAGCGCCAGCTGGTCGACCGTGCCCAAGGGGCGGGGCACGGGTCCCTGCAAGGTGATGGCGGGCTCAGCCCGGCGATCGACTGGATGCGATGCGACGGGGTCAGCGAATGCTGCCATGGCGGCCTCCCTACGCCGGCATTACCCGGTCAGGTTCGGCGGTCGGCGACCCGTAGCGTCGCCCTCTCAGCCCGGCAATGTCCGAGCTCCCGCGTGCGGCGCACAGCATAGCGTCGAGGCTGGTCGACGGCGCACATCGGCCGACCCGGCGGCGGATCCGTGCGACTTTACCGTGGCGCCCGTGACATACTCGGGTGACCGCGCTCCGGCGACAGGGAATCCGGTGGAAAACCGGAGCTGTCGCGCAACTGTCAACGGGGAGCAGCCGGCCACCGGTCACTGGGACGCACGTCCTGGGAAGACGGCCGCGCTGCAGCGATCCGTGAGCCAGGAGACCTCCGTCGGAGCGGAACCACTGAATGCCCGCGCGAAACGGGAAGGTGGGTCCCTCATGCGGCGAGGGCCTCATCCTTGCGGGATGACACGCGCCGTGGGAGATCTCGATGCGGCACGCGCAGCGGAACGTCTTGCTCGCTGTCGAGCGGCATATTCGTGGCTGTCATCGCACGTCTCAGGCCGGCCTCGAGCCGCGATCGCAGACTTCCTTGTCGGCTGGGAATCAGTGTGTGACAGATCGGGGACGCCTACGGTGTCCGGCGCGCCCACCGCGCTCGCTGGCCTGTACTTCTGCGGGATGTACGTCTCGCCTGCGGGAATGCTTCGCGAGATCGCCCTCGAAGCAACACGGATCTTGACGTACATCGACGGACAACGCGTTCGGGACCGTTCTGTCGCGGGATAGACCGCGCGTCCGCATCGCGAGTGGGAAGCAGGGGTTGACGGGACGCCGAGGCCCCGCCCAGGGGGCCATCGGGTTACCTTCGTGTACTGCCTTGAGCGGCGAATCGGACGATTTGGAGTCCCGGGCGGCGGCTCGAGGGCGTAGCGCGCCGACGCACTGCCCACGCCCTGAAGGTGCCGATACCGGTAGCTCCGAGCCACGACCACTTGCCCGTCGTTGAATAGTCTGTTGAGCTGCGGGTATGCCATCGCCAGGCAACGGAAACCGGTCTCACCCGAGCCCGCCCATGTTGGCCAGGTTGCCTCCGGTGCGCAGTAGAAGGACGTGCCACGGTTGCCGACGGGTGTCGGTGAGCATCCCGGCGAACGTCACCCAGTCGCCTGGCGAGCCCACCCGTGGAACTTGACCCAGTTCGCGACACTTGCGGCACGGTGACGGAATTGAGGATGAGTAACCCTCCGTTCCGCAACCCACCTTTAGCAGGGTGCTGAAAAAGGGCTTGACGAGTTAAACAGACTTGTGGGAGTCTCCTCGCAACGGTATTCGAGGAGATCCTGCATGCGTGGCAACACCTTTGACCAAGTGGCGATGCTGACGACCTTGACCCCGGACGAGTTGGTCCCCAAGGACCACCCAATTCGGAGAATCAAGGTGATCGTGGAGAAGGCGCTCGCCGAGTTGTCGCCGCAGTTTGATGCGATGTATTCGAAGATCGGCCGTCCGAGCGTGGCCCCGGAGCGCCTCCTCAAAAGTTGCCTGCTGATCGCGTTCTACTCAGTCCGCAGCGAGCGGCTGTTTTGCGAACGGCTGCGATATGACCTGCTCTTCAAGTGGTTCCTGGACATGAACGCCGACGACCCTGGATTCGACGCCACCACGTTCAGCAAGAACCGCGATCGCCTGATCAAGCATGAGGTGGCCCACCGGTTCTTCGCGGCAGTGCGCACCGAGGCGGAGCGCCGCCACCTGCTGTCCGACGAGCACTTCACGGTGGACGGCACCCTGTTGGAGGCGTGGGCATCGGTGAAGAGCTTCCGCCCCAACGACGACGAGGACGACACCACGCCGACGGGCAAGAATCCCACCGTGAGTTTCCACGGCACCCAGCGGAGCAACGCGACGCACCACTCGAGGACCGATCCGGAAGCGCGGCTGGCCCGAAAGAGCAATGGCACCACGGCCAAGATGAGTTACATGGGCCACGCCCTGATGGAGAACCGACACGGCCTGGTGGTGGATGTGGAGTTGACCCAGGCCACCGGCCACGCCGAGCGGCAGGCTGCCGTGACGATGCTGAAGAGACGACGCGCCGAGCGAGGCACCGGGAGCAGATGGACGCTCGGCGGCGACAAGGGGTATGACACGGCCGACTTCGTTGCGGACGTGCGGGGTGTGGGGGTGACGCCGCATGTCGCGCAGAACGTTTCGGGTCGCAGGAGCGCGATCGATGACCGCACCACTACGCACACTGGCTATGCGGTGAGCCAACGCAAACGAAAGCGCGTCGAGGAGATCTTCGGGTGGATGAAGACGGTGGGAGGTGGCCGCAAGCTGCGGTACATCGGGAAGAAGCGCAACGCGATGTGGCTGACGTTCTCCGCCACCGCGTTCAACCTCGTCCGAATGGCCAACATCGAGGTGGAGCTGGCTTGACGAGGGTGGTGAGTGACGCCGACGGCCACGCGCCGGGCCTGATCGCCACGGTTTTGAGCCCGCGAACGAGCCGCCAGACGTCACAAATCCGTGCGGTGGGGCCAGCTCGAGGGCTTTTTCAGCTCCCTGTTAGGAGTTGACGCCCACCTTTGTAGCTACTGGTCGCTGCTGCGTCCGCCCGCGATACTGAGCTTCGGGGCGTACCATTCCCACGGTGCCCACCCAGAGCAACCGCGAGACGATCGACAAGTACTGGCGGGCGGTGAATGCTCGCGATTGGGACGCCTTGTCAGAGCTCCTCGACCCTGACTACGTGTGGGAGATGCCCCAGTCGGGAGAACGCGTTCGCGGTGCAGGGAACAACCGCGACATGAACGATAATTACCCGGCCGGTCTGCCCGACATTGACACCCACCGGATCACGGGCAGCCCGGACAGATGGGTGACAACCCCGAGCTGGACCGTCCTCAAGATCTCCGGTACGGGCGACGACTACATCAGCGAGTCGCGGGTCAGCTACCCCGACAACAGCGTATGGCACGCCGTCGACATATTCCACTTTCGTGATGGCAAGATCCGAACCCAGGTCGCGTACTTCGCACCAACGCTTGAGGCTGCAGAATGGCGAGCGCGCTGGGTGGAGCGCTTCTAAGGAGCCGTGGCGGCCTTCTCCGCGCGAAGG
>JBDTJX010000005.1:0-8447 GCA_039935655.1 Candidatus Dormiibacter sp.
AGGTGGTTGAGGTCGGCGCGCCGCCAGCGGGAGGCCCCGAATCCGATGACCGCGACGACCAGGCCGATGACGGCGACGATGATCAGCTCGTCCCAGTGGGTCATGGCTCATCCCCGTCGCGATCGAGGAAGTACACCAGGCCGGTGATCGCCACCCCGGCGATCACCCAGGCGAACTGATACCAGATGAAGAAGGGGATCCCGGCCAGGCGCGGCTCGGCGTGCGCGTAGAGCGTAGGGAAGAGAAGCGCGACGAATGGGACGATGAGGAGGATGCGGGCCCAGCGGCCTCGCCGAACTGGAGCGGGCTGCTCCGACATGGTGCGCAAGAGTACAGAGCCGCTACCACATGTTCAAGGGGGTCCGATGGGACGGCGATGGGCCGGTTCAGCGGACCGGCGGTTGGCCGCGCATGCGCCGCCGCCAGGAGGCGGCTACAGGGTGTGCCAGCCCGGGCGGCCCGTACCGCGACGCACGCCACGGGTGTCGAGCACGATTGGTGCATGCTCGAGCACCAGGTCCCAGTCGATGCCATCGTGCTGCGTGGTGATCACGACCAGGTCGCTGGCCGCGAGTTCGGCTTCGGTGAGCTCCACCCGGGGGAGCGCGGTGGCCTCGTGCAGCGTCACCGAGTGCACGTGGGGGTCGACGTAGGTGACGTCAGCTCCGCGGTCGATGAGCTTGCTGGCGACGTGCAGTGCCGGCGACTCGCGGATGTCGCTGACGTTGGGCTTGTAGGCCACACCGATCAGCAGGATGCGTGACCCGCGCACGCTCCTGCACACGTTATTGAGGATGTCGGTGGCGCGGTCCACGACGTAGTCGGGCATGCTCCGATTGACGTCGTCACCCAGCTCGATGAAGCGCGTGCGGTACTCGAGGTTGCGCATCTTCCATTGCAGGTAGGAGGGATCAATAGGGATGCAATGGCCGCCGATGCCCGGACCTGGATAGAACGGCATGAACCCGTACGGCTTGGTGGCAGCGCTGTCGATGACCTCCCAGACGTCGATGCCGAGGCGGTGGCAGATCATGGCCACCTCGTTGGCGAAACCGATGTTCACCATGCGGAAGCTGTTCTCGAGCACCTTGACCATCTCCGCTGTCGTCGCGTCGCGCACCGGCACGACCGTGTCGACAATCGCGGACAGCATCAGGCACGCGATCTCGGTCGATGCGCTGTCAACACCACCGACGATCTTAGGAACGGTGCGCAGTGTGAATTTCGTGTTCCCGGGGTCGATGCGCTCCGGCGCGAACGCCAGGAAGATGTCCTCACCCACCACCAGGCCCGAGCGCTCGAGGATGGGGCGGAGCACCTCCTCGGTGGTTCCCGGGTAGCTGGTGCTGGTCAGCACCACCAGCTGGCCGGGACGCTGGCGCGCCACCAGCGCCTCGCCGACGGCCTCGATCGCCGAGACGTCGGGCTCGCGAGTGTCACCGAGTGGCGTGTGCACACAGATGTCGACGACATCGAGATCACCGGCGGCATTGAGCGACGTGACGGCGGTGAGCAGGTCCTTCTCGCGGGCTCGCCGCAGGTCCCGGGACTGGATGTCTTCGATGTAGCTCTCGCCGCGGTCCACGGCCGCGCAGCGCTCCGCGTCAGTGTCGATGCCGACCACCGTGAAGCCGGCCTCGGTGTAGGCCACGGCTGTCGGCAGGCCGACGTAGCCCAGCCCGACGATGCCGATGCGGGCCGTGCGCGTCCGGATCCGATCGACGAGTCGGTCGCGGGCACTGTCGCCGTCGACCGCAGTGGGACGGGGAAGCTCGCCGGCGCCCAACGTCATTGGCGCGTTCCTTTGTGAACGGATTCCGGCCCCGTCTCGATCGGCGGGGCCGGAAGATCATACGAGTGGCGCTTGGCACCGGCCGCGGCGCCGCCGAACTGGCATCATCGTTGGCGTGATTGGACTGAACGCCGACTAGTGCCGCGTTCGAGGAGTTCGCCCAGCGAGGTGGTCGCACAGCCGCCCACAGCGGGCGGGGCGCCACCTGGCGGCGCAACCAACCGGCGGCGGCCGCTACCCGCCGCGGTGATCTCCGCACCATCCACCGGCGTAGGGAGCAGCGACCGCTGCGCGTCCGCTGAGCAACCGACCTAGGCAGCGGTGCGACTGTGCTGTACGACGCGATTGACGCCATTGCGCCGCCCTCCTTCGCCTACAGTCCCGGCAAGTACCCGCGTCTTGTCGCGGTCGTGGCTCGAGGGGAGGTCGTCGCATGCTGAAGAGAATCGCCCTGGTGTCTCTGCCAGTCATCCTGCTGGGCATCGTGTCATTCAAAGTGGTCGCCACCGCGGACAACAACGGCAATGGTGACCACGGGAACAATCGCTACGTCGCCACCAATGGGACCGACGGCAGCAACACCTGTAGGGACAAAGAGGCGCCCTGTCGCACCGTGCAGCATGCGGTCACCGTGTCGAACACAGGCGACGACATCCAGGTGGCCGAGGGCACCTACATCGAGCAGGTCACCATCACCAAGTCGCTCGAGATCCAGGGGGCCGGCCAGGACAGGACTGTCATCCAGGCCCCCGCCGTCAAGACCTTCGACGCCAATGGGACCGAAACATTCGTCGTCCTGATGACGGGAGGCTCGACGACCGTACAGATGCAGCAGCTCACCGTCAGCGGACCGGGAGCGGTCGGCGGCGGCAACAACTGCGGACCTAACTCCGCCAGCCTGGACGTGGGCATCGCCGTGGAGCGCCACGCCACTCTCGTTCTGCAGCAATCCGCGGTGCGCAACGTGTTCGACCAGCCGCAGAGTGGCTGCCAGCGAGGCGACGGCATCAGCATCGGAACTGAGTGCTACACCTGCACCCCCACTGACGTCGGCCACGCCACCCTCCGCAACGTCCTGGTCGACAACTTCCAGAAGGACGGTGTGGCGGTGCGCGGAACGGGTTCCACGCTCGACATGCGCGACAGCACGGTGGACGAGATTCCTCAGCCACAGATCGCCAGCAACGGGATTGAGGTGCTGGCCGGCGCCGTCGGTACCATCCGCGACAACAGCGTCACCGGCAACGAGTGCAACCTCCCAACGATTTGCTCGCCCGATCCCATCAACGGCACCCAGGCCACCGGCATCCTGGTCGGCAAGCCAGGCCCGGGAACGAGCGTCACCGGCAACAACGTCGCGATGAACGACAACGGCATCTATACTGACACCGGCATTCAGCTCACCAACAACGACACCAGCGCCAACCGCGATGAGGGCATCTTCATCGACACCGGCACCACCGGCGGCCACATCAACAACAACGTCACCACGGGCAGCAACGACGAGCGCACCCCGGCCGGCGGCTACGGCATCTACGTCAACACGGGTGTGAGCGGCAACACCTTCCAGGGCGACCAGGGCTTTGGCAACGGAACGTACGACTTCTACGACAACGGCAATGCCGACAACGCCAACACCTTCAAGCACAACCAGTGCGGCACCGCGTTCCCATCGCGGATGCACTGGGACTGCAGCAGCTGACCTGAGCGATGTGCTGGGCGCCCGAATTGCGGGCGCCCAGCCTTCCACCCCGAAGGTTCGACAGCGGACCGACGCTCGTGGTACCGCTCGGTACGGTTAATGCAACATGGAAGCTGTCATGCGGAGCCCACACGACTCGTTCGATACAGATCGCGGTCATCTGCTCACCGGTGAGGCCGGCGCTGATGAGTGCGACCCCAAGGTGATCCAGCGCTGGATCGCCGTGTACGCGGGACTTGTCGCGTACAAAGAGCGCCTTCAGCCGGTGTCGTCGCTGTGGGCGACGGCGGCGTCGCCAGACGCTGCCAAGGAGATGACAAGGATCCTCCAGCACCGCCTGCTGGGTGACCAGCTCACCCAATACCGGCGTCGGCTCCTCCACTGGCAGCACGCCGCGGCCGGGGCCTGACAGCAACGGCGATCGCTGCGGGCTGACCCGGGTCCGGCCCGGTACCGGAGAGAGCGGTACACCCTGCCTACCATCGCCTGATGTCGGCAGCGCAGCGTCTTGGCACGGCGTCGTGATCTCGTTTCTCACCCACCTCAACGGCGCGCTCGCCGCCGCGCTGCTGTGCGCGCTGCTGTTCGTCGACGAGGTGGGCGTCCCGCTGCCCTTCGCGCCCAATGAGGTGCTCCTGCTGCTCGCTGGCCTGCTCATGGCCACCGGCGTGCTGGTGCCGTTCGTCTTCGTGCCGCTGGCATTGGCCACCATGACCGCCGGAATGCTCACCGGCTTTGCATGGGCGCGGACGCTCGGCGGTCAACGCCTGCGCGACCTCGCGGCCCAGATCGACGCCGAGGACGGGTACGAGAAGGCGGTGCGCCGGGTGAGGTCCGCCAGCGTCGGCGGCCTCGCCCTGTGGCGAGTCGTTCCCGGCGTCCGCGTGTACACCACGCTCGCCGCCGGGGCGTCGGGGATGGAGTTGCGGCGATTCGTGATGAGCGCGGTACCGGCGCGGGTGGTGCGGCTCGGCGCGCTGGTCACCGTCGGCGACCTCGTGGGGCGTCCGGCCGAGTCGGAGCAGCCGGCCGCCGGCGACGCTGCTACTTCGCGAGAAGGCTCGCGACCACGTTGATCATCGTGGCCACGACCACCACGCCGAACAGGTACGACAGCAGCGCGTGTCGCAGCGCGGGCTTGCGGATGCGCTTTGACCTGATGTCCGTGTCGGAGACCTGAAAGGTCATCCCGATCGTGAAGGCGACGTACGCGAAGTCGCCGAAATCGGGCGCGTCGCTGGCGTGCCAGTCGATGCCGCCTCCCCCCGTGTAATAGAGGTGGGCGTAGCGCAGCGTGAACACTGCGTGCACCGAGGCCCACGACAGCACGACGCTGACGAAGGCCAGCGCGGTGATCACGGTCTTGGCGGTGCCCTGTTCGCTGCTGGCCTCCAGCAGAGCCAGTCCCACACCCACCAGGCTGGCCAGGCTGGCGCCGACGAGGATGGCGTGGGCGGCCACCGCGGAGTTGTCCTCCTTGGTGGCCATCGCCTTGGTCTGTGCAGGGTCCTTGCGTCGCGTGGCGAAGAAGATCGAGCCGACGAACACCGCTGCTGTGACGCTCCAGCCGATCAGCTCGGCCACCTGCCACGGGGTCAGCAGGATGGCCGGTACGAACGCGACGAGCCCGCACGCGAAGCTGATCAGCAGGCGCGTGCGGGCGTTCACCCCGGAAGTGTCGTGGCAGAGCTCAGCTCTTGCTCTGCTCGACCTCGCCGCGCCACGCGCCGGTCTCGGTGCCGCGCGACTCGACGAACTCCTTGAAGCGCTTCAGGTCACCCTCGATGCGGTGGCCGAAGTAGCCCAGCTTGTCACCGACCTGCTCGACCAAGCCCTCGGGCTCAGCCTCGAGCTGCAGCATCACGCGGGTCTTGTCGTCGTCGATGCGATGGAATGTGACCACACCGGCATTGGGGGCACCGTCGACGGCCTTCCACGCAACCCGCTCGTCGGGCTGCTGCTCGGTGATCTCCGCGTCCCACTCCTTCTCCTTGCCGGCGACGGTCGCCTTCCAGTGGAGCCGGGTGTCGCTGAGCTGCTTGACCTCGTCGACACCGTCCATGAACTCGGGGAAGGACTCGAACTGGGTCCACTGGTTGTACGCGGTGTCGACGGGGACATTGACGTCGATGCTTTTCTCGACCTGTGCTGTCATCGCTTATTCCTCCTAGTGCGGGTATCACGTGACAGTGTACTGATCATGTCAGGTGAGCCGCTGGGGCCCTACAGCCCCGACCAGGCCCAGTGCAGCAGCGCAACCAGCAGGACCAGGGCAAGCGCGATCGCGGCGAGCAGGGCAAGGCAGCCCGACAGGCACCCCAGCCGCGGGCGGCGGCGGAAGTAGCCGGACCGTCCGGGGAGGTTTGCCCCGGGGTTTGGACCGCCGTAGTACGCGCGATTCAAGTAGGGGCGCACGCGGCGATGGCGCAGTATCCGGACGACGATGAGGTCGATGAACAGCCAGCGAAGGAACACGGGCACGGTGATTTACTCCTGTTTGTCGGCGGCTTTGTCGGCGGCGAGTCGGTCGGAGGCGGCCCGGAAACCCGCCCGGGCGGCGTCGATCAGACGTTGGATCTCGGCTTGTTCGCCGAGGTCGCGCACGCGCTGGGCGCCCTGCGCGAGCTCGTCGAGCTGCTCCTCGTAGCCACCGGTCACCTCGCCGAGGCGGGCCTTGGCGCGACGCAGCCGCTCACTGGTGGCCTTGCTCACCCTCGTGCGCACCGGGCCCTTGGGACCGCTGACGTCGTCGCGGCCGACCAGGTCGCGGTACGAGGCCCGGGCTCGGTCGAGCATGGCGTCGAACTTCTCGATGCGGTGCTGGGCTGCCAGGTAGCCGCGGACGGCCCGGAGTACCAGCTCGTTGATGCTCGTCTCCTCGATGAAGGCAAGGGTGCGGAGGGCCTCGTGTTGTGCCTCTGGCAGGCGCAGGGTGATCGCTCGGATGTCGCCGGTCTCTTCTACCATGGTGCAATGGTATCACTGCATCACCTCACCATGGTGTCTGAACGCAGACGAAGAGCACTCGGGAACCCCGGAGACGACCTCGGTTGTGCCGTTCATCGCGCAGCCTCCATCGCCCGACGGAGCTGCGATGTGCTCACGGCGCCGCGGACTTGACGCCTCGAACGATGGCGCCGTGCATGCCATCGGCGACCTCGTGGGTGAAGGTGATGTCGACCTCCCCGAATCCGGCGTCGAGCAGTCCCTGGCGGTACTCGGAGAGTGACAGGGCGCCGGCGATGCAACCGGCGTGACTGCCGCGCTGCATCCGATCGGCCTGCGTCAGCCGATCCTCGGCGACGACGTCGCTGATGCCCAGCCGGCCTCCCGGACGAAGGACCCGGAACATCTCGCTGATCACAGCTGACTTGTCCGGGGAGAGATTGATGACACAGTTGGAGATGACCACGTCGACGCTGTCTGCTGGGAGGGGGATGGCCTCGATGGTTCCCTTGATGAACTCGACGTTGGTGGCGCCGGCCTCGGCGGTGTTCCGCCGCGCCAGTTCCAGCATCTCGTCGGTCATGTCGAGTCCGTACACCGTACCGGACGGTCCAACCCGGCCCGCCGAGAGCAGCACGTCGATGCCCCCGCCAGAGCCGAGGTCGAGCACCACCTCACCCTCGCGCAGCTCGGCCACCGCAAGGGGATTGCCACAGCCGAGGCTGGCCTGCACGGCGGCACCGGGAAGAGCAGACCGCTCGGCATCGTCGTAGAGATGGGCGCCGAAGGATGCCTCACCAGACTGTTCGCCACAACCGCAGTCGGAGTCGCAGCATGCGGCCGCTCCGGACTGTGGGCCGGCAAGAACGTTCAGGGCAAGTGAGGCGTACTTCGACCGGACGCCTTCACGGACGGCGGCCGGTCCCTCGGCCGGGAGCTGCTCAGGCATTGCACTCGCCGTCGGCGTTGATCACTCCGCAGGGGCAAGTTCCGCAGGGGCAGTCACAGGGCATGTCGGGGTCTCCTCTTGTATCGACGGGTGTCGATCTAATCTGACGGGCGCATCCTACCACTAATGCATCGATCACTGTCAATGCGTAGAATGATGCCGTGACCACCGCCATTCCTCTCGTCCAGCTCGAGGTGCCGGAGCGCACCAAGGGCTGCTGCCAGGCCGTCGCTGAACCGCTGGCTGAGGAGAGGGCCGCCGAGCTGGCGTCCCTCTACAAAGCGCTTGGCGACCCGACGCGCGTGCAGATGATCCATATCCTCGCCGCGGCATCGGAGCCCGTGTGCGTCTGCGATTTCACCGCCGCATTCGACCTCGGTCAACCGACGATCAGCCACCACCTGGCCAGGCTGCGCGAAGCCGGTCTGGTCACCTCCTTCAAGCGCGGTGTCTGGGCCTTCTACCAGCTCAACCCAGGGATGTCGGAAACAAGCCGCGGCGCCCTGCAATTGATCGCCTAGCACAGACCATAGGGGGTTGGCGAGGGGCACGGAGGAAGCGGTCGGCCACCCCCATGCGACTACGAACCATTCGCGCCAAACTGATAGGGTGACTGTCATGTTGGTGGGGGACCTGACCGTTGCCGGTCACGCCGTGGATCTCACGACGCTTGCTCTCAAGGGGCTGGCCGGTGGCGTCCTGGTGCTGGTCTTCGCGGTGATCGGCGAGGTGGTCCGGCCGCGCAGCAGAGCCGGGATCATGTCCGGCGCACCCGCGGTGGCCTCGGCCGGGCTGGCGATGACGGTGCTCACCGCCGGTGTCGTGACAGCGTGGGACCAGTCGCTGGCGATCATCTGCGGGGCCGCCGGGCTGGTGGTCTGGTGCCTGGTCGCGGTCGACACCGTGAAGCGGTTCGGCGGCCTCAAGGGGTCGCTGCTGGCCACCCCCGTCTGGTTCGCCGTCAGCTTCTCCCTGTGGGGGCTGTTGCTGCGGTGACCTTCAGACCCCTCGACTACGCGGTGCGCTTTGTCTTCGGCTTTCTGATCTCGGTGGTCGCC
>JBDTJX010000006.1:0-12381 GCA_039935655.1 Candidatus Dormiibacter sp.
TTGCCCCGATAGTAGTAGGCGACCATATCGCTGCTGGCGTGACCAAGCAGTTGTTGCAGGTGGAGCATGTGCATCCCCGCGTCGGCACACCACGTACAGAAGGTATGCCGGAACCGGTAGGGATTGCACTTGATCTCGGTCTGGCGCTGAAGGACCTTGAGCATCGTGCGCAGGCCGCCCAGCTCGAGGGGCTCCACGCGGCCGTCTCTCTCCGACCGCGAGGACAGGAACAATCGAGATGCGCCGACCGGCCTGTTGGGGTCGGCCAAATGAACGCGCACGAGTTTGGGCAGGAGCTTCTGGCCGATTGTCAGGGGGATATCCCGGAAGCCCGCCTCCGTCTTGGTGACGTCGGCATCATGCACGGAGCCGCGGATCTCCACGATCGGCGGAACGCGGTCGAGGCGGACGTTCTCCTCGTGGAGTGCCAGGAGCTCGCTCGGCCGCATTCCGGTGTACAGCAGCATCGCCACGAGCAGTCGATCCCGCGCTGTCTGGGCGGCCCGGAGGAGCGAGTCAGCCTCACCTTGGGTGAGTACGGGCTCCTCCGGTCGCCGCTCGTCGGGCGCCGATGAGACGCGCAATCGCTCCAGCTGGTCTCCAACGGCAGCCTGGGCGCCGAGGTGCTCCGCGGCGTAGAGAGCCAGTTGGCGGAGCTGAGACCGGACCTTCTTGATGGTCGCTGAGTCCCGGCCCATGTCGTATTGCAGCCAATGGAGATAGCCGACCGCGTGCGCATCGGTCCATTCATCGATGTATCTGATGCCCGCTTGTTCACGGAACAGTCGTAGCGGACCGCCGAGCAGGTTGCCGCGGATGTTGTCGCGGCTCGTCTGGCTGTAGGGCCTTCCGTTCTTCGGTGAAACGTGGTTCTCGGCGTAGCGCTCGACGCCGCGCTCAAAGGTGATCCGGCCGTCGCGCTGCGAGGCGCTCCGGACCGCGGCAGGTCTCCGCCCACGCTCGATCGGTTCCAGCCAGTTCGGCACGGCACCATTCTAAGTCCACTTTGCCTAGGTAGTGGACTTAAGGTTTCCAGAGTCACTACTTTCCCGTAAATCCACGGCGATCCACGCCGACCCCACCGAAACCCCACGGGGCTCCATTCATATTCGAAATGGGCCCTCGAAAGGGAGTGGAGCGGGAGAAGGGGTTCGAACCCTCGACCCTTACCTTGGCAAGGTAATGCTCTACCACTGAGCTACTCCCGCTCGCGGCTGGCGAGTATATCTCAGGCTCCCGCCGCCACCCGGCCGGGACCCTGTCAGTAACCGGTGAACTGCGCGGGGCGCTTGCCCATGAAGGCGGCCACCCCCTCGGCGAAGTCGGCGCTGCTCGCGGCCTCGTTCTGGGCGCGCTCCTCGAGTTGCAGCTGGGCGTCGAGGTCGTTGTCGAGCGACTTGCTGATCAGCTGCTTGATGAGTCCGATTGACCGCGGTCCGCGCGCCAGCCGAGTGGCGAAGTCGGCCGTGGCACGGGCGAGCTCGTGGTCGGCGACCACCTTGTTGATCAGTCCGATGCGCAGCGCCTCAGCAGAGTCGAGCGGCTCACCCAGCATGGTCAGCTCGAGTGCCTTGGCGGGTCCCACCAGGCGCGGCAGGAAGTAACTGCTGCCGGCGTCAGGCACCAACCCGATGCGTACGAACGCCTGGATGAACGACGCGGACTCGGCGGCGATACGAAAGTCGCAGGCGAGCGCGAGCGACATTCCCGCCCCGGCGGCGACGCCGTTGACTGACGCGATGACCGGTTTCTCCATCTCCCGAATGGCGCGGATCATCGGCACGTAGTGATCGCGAAGATGGCTGCCGACGTCAGCGCCACCGGTCTCCAATCCGGCGCGAAGGTCCTGGCCCGAGCAGAAGCCGCGGCCCGCACCCGTGATGACAACCACTCGTACCTCATCGTCGGCGGCGGCGCCATGGCAGCCTTCGGCGACGGCGTCGAGGACATCATCGGTGAGCCCGTTGAGGACCTCCGGCCGGTTGAGAGTCAGGGTGAGAATCGCGGCCTCGCGCGTGGTCAGGACGACGGGAGCTGTGGTGATCGACATGACCTCACTCTACTGCCGGTGATCCATGCCCGGCCGACGCAAGTTCGCCGAGCTCACGCAGGCGTTCGTATGTGTAGATGCCCGTGTTGTGACCGTCATTCCACACCACGTTGAGGCCATAGGCGCCGACCAGCGAGATGTCGGCAAGATCGTCCTCGCCGGGCTCGAGGTCGGGACGCACCATGAAGCGCCCGGCGCTGCCGAGCTCACCATGACAGGCGGCGCACGGGCAGGCACGACGGAGGATGTCGAAGGGGATGCGGTGGACGGCCGCGTCATCCCACTCGATGAGCAGCGCCCGGGCGGGCTCGTCGTAGTCGAACCGCACCGGCCGGAGACTCACGCGACCAGCATAGGGACTGGTCGAAGGGGGCGAACCTACGCCCGGATCGCCCGCTGAGAGCCGGCTGAGAACTCGCCCCGCCGTGACCGCTTTTCCACATCCTCTCAGGAACGGCGTCCAGACTCAGCAAGCGACATGAACCTCACCCAAGTCCGCCTCAGCCGGCGCCAGGCTCTCGGCGTTGCCGCCGGGGGCGCGGTCGGTGCTGTCGCCCTCCACTTTGGCCTCGACGAACTCAGCGGGTCGAGCATCGCTGCCATCAACACCGCCAGCGGCTGGTCCAGCCCGCTCGGTGGCCGGCGGGGCATGGCGGCCCACCTGTTGCGCCGGGCGGGTTTCGGCTATTCGCAGGCAGACCTGGACGCGGCGGCGTCCCTCTCCTACGACGATCTCGTTGACAAGCTGGTGAGCCAGCGTCCCGATCCGCTGGCTGCTCCTGCCGACGTGACCAACCACACCTCGATGGTGCAGGCGTGGTACTCGCACATGGCTACGACCCCGGTGCAATTCCCCGAGCGGATGACCCTGTTCTGGCACGGCGTGCTCACCAGCGACTACCGCAACGCCGCTCGCCGGCCCTATGTGTACCAGCAGAACGCGCTGTACCGCACCGCGGGGCTCAAGGACCTGCGCACCCTGCTTACCAGCGTCACTCGCGACCCGCTGATGATGCGCTACCTAAACCTCGACGTCAGCACCGCGACGGCACCCAACGAGAACTACGCGCGCGAGTTGATGGAACTGTTCACCGTTGGGCCGGGTAACTACAGCGAGACGGACGTCCGGGAGTCAGCGCGAGCATTCAGCGGGCTGCGCATCGCCCTGTACGACTCCGGCGGCTCGCGGATGAAGGCGCCCAAATACAGCAGCGCCGATCGACAGGCGTACGTCGACCAGGTCAATGCCCTGGTTGCGGCGGGCGCCTCCTTCCGTGGGGCCACCGTGCCTCGCCTCCACGACTCCGGCACCAAGACCTTTCTCGGGCACACTGGCAACCTCGGGCCCGACGACGTCGTTGACACCCTGCTGGCCCAGCCGGCGTGCGCGCCGTTCGTCACGCGCCGAGCGATGACGTTCTTTGCATCGCCCAATCCTAGTGACGCCGATGTCAATGCGGTGGCTACGCAGTTCCGCGCCAGCCGGTACGACATCGCCACCCTGATGCGGGCGATCTTCCGCAGCCCAGCGTTCACCGCACCATCCAACTATCGCTCGCTGATGCGCTCGCCGACGGACTACATGGTCGCGACGATGCGCGCGCTGGCGCGTCCCGGATTGGTGACGACTGCGGTGAGGTCGGCGCCGGGGATGGACCAGGTGCTGTACGACCCACCCAGCGTCGCAGGCTGGCCGGCCAACTCGGGGTGGGTCAGCTCGTCAACCCTCCTCACCCGCATCAACTTCGCCACTGCTGCGACCACGCATCTGGCCGGCGCGCCCGACCCCGGCGACGCAGTCACCACGCAACTCGACAACGTGCTCAGCCCGACGACAGCAGCGGTGCTGACAGCCGCCCACAGCGACGCCGACCGATGGTTCGCGCTGCTCGCCAGCCCGGAGTTCCAACTGAAATGAGGACGTTCCCATGACCGTCACCCGTCGCGACTTTCTCGCCGCCGGCCTTGTCGGCGCGGGCGCAGGGATCATCGTGCCGCCCATCCTCGCCAAGGGCGTGTTCGCCGCGGGCATCGACGGCATCCACAATGACCGCGTCCTCGTCGTCGTCCAGCTTGCCGGTGGCAACGACGGTCTCAACACGGTCGTCCCCTACGCCGACCCGGCGTACGCCACCGCCCGGCCGACCGTCGGTGTACGGCCGCAGAACGTCCTGCACATCGACAGTCACGTCGGCCTCAACCCGGCGCTGCCCAAGCTCAAGTCCCTGTACGACGGGGGCCAGGTGGCAATTGTCCAGGGGGTGGGCTACGACAAGCCGACCTACTCGCATTTCGAGAACCTCTACGTCTGGGAGTATGCAGATCCGCAACGCCGCCAAACAGACGGCTGGCTGGGCAAGCTGCTCGGCGGCCAGCTCGATTCCCAGGGACACCCGATGGCCGGGTGCGCGCTTGGCGAGGCGAGCACGCCGCCCGAGCTGCGCGCCGGTAACGCCACCGTCAGTGTCATCCAGTCGGCCCAGGGATACACCGTGCGTGGCGGCGCTGGGCGAGAGGCGACGGCGCCTGCGCTGTACATGCGCACGCCCGGGATCTACGGGGCCCTCTTCGACCAGGCGCTCGGCACCGCGGAGTCGGGGATGAAGGCTCTGGCGTCCGGAGCAGCCACCTACAAGCCAATGGCGCAGTACGCCGCCGCCGGCGCCGCGCCGGCCGCGAACACGCTCGGCAGCGCCCTCCAGCTGACCGCCCAGATGATCGTCACGGAGCCGTCGGTGAAGATCTGCCATGTCGTCCTCAGCGGCTTCGACACCCACCAGGCGGAAGCCACCCGGCAGACCGCGCTGCTTGCCGAGCTGGACACCGCCGTCGGCGCGTTCATCACCGACCTCGCCGCGCACGGCCAGGCCGACCGTGTTGTGCTGATGACCTGGTCGGAGTTCGGCCGGCGCATCAACGAGAACGGCAGCTTGGGCACCGACCACGGTGCGGCGGCGCCCCTGTTCATCGTCGGCAAGCCGGTCAAGGGCGGCCTCTACGGCGAGCAACCGTCGTTGACGAGCACGATCGACGGGGGCAACCTCAAGTACACCGTCGACTTCCGCAGCGTGTACCAGACGCTCATCCGCGACTGGCTGCAGGGCGACCCGAAGGCCGTGCTCGGCGCCAGCTATCCGGAGCTGCCCTTGTTCAGCGCTGCATCGTCGGTCTTCAGCCCGGCGTAGGTCGGCAGCGCGGTCGCGGTCCTGCGGCGGCTACGCTCCGCGCATGAGCGAACCCGCTGCCGGAGAATCGTCGCAGACCGACATCGACCTGTTGAGCAGCAGCGAATTCCTGCGCCTGCTCGGCATCCACTACGACGAGGTGGGACCCGCCCGCGTGACCGGGTGGTTCGAGGCTGGCCCGCAGCACCACCAGCCGTTCGGGCTGCTCCACGGAGGGGTGCTGGCATCGATTGTCGAAACCTTCGCCTCCGTCGGCGCGTGGCGCGCCGTTCGCGACAGCGGCCGGGCGGCGGTCGGGGTCGCCAATGCCACGGACTTCCTCCGGCCAACCAAAGCCGGTCGGTTGGACGTCGTCGCCACCGCCCTCCACCAAGGTGCGACGCAGCAACTCTGGGACGTCATCATCACCCGCGCGGATGACGGCAAGGCCGTGGCGCACGGCCGCGTGCGGCTGCAGAACCTCGACGGCCGCTAGTGTACCGTCGAATTTCCCCGGCCAGCCCTACACTGCGGCCATGATCGCCATGACCACCGTGATCTCGCTGTTCTTCGCCCTCTGGCTGGCGATGACTGTGGCATTCATCGCCCTCGAGGTGCACACCCAGGCCTTCTACGCGCTGTTCGTCGCCCTCGGGTCGGCCGCCGCGGCGATCTGTGCGCTGCTCAACGGTGACCTCTGGCTGCAGGGCGTGCTCTTCGCGGTGATCAGCATCGGCGGCTGGTCGCTGGTGCGGCCAACCCTGCGCGCGCGTTTCGACCACTCCGTCCCGATCCCCAAGTTCCTGGGCATCCAGGCAAGCGCCGATGGGCTGGTCGGCCAGCGGGCCGTCACCCTCGACACCGTCGGCGACGAGCACCACCCCGGACACGCGCTGTTCGCCGGGAGCCGGTGGCTGGCCGTCACCGACCTTCCCGAGCCGCTGGCCGCCGAGGTGCCAGTGGTGGTGGTAGCGGTGCGCGGGACAACGCTCCTCGTGCACCCAGTCCAATGATCACCCGACGACAACTCGACCGACATCACCCTGAGGAGGGGAGACATCGTGCTTGACACCGGCAGCGTCGTCGCCTTCGTCGTCATCGCGGTCGCCGCGCTCCTGATCATCATCGCGCTGGCTCAGTCGATCAAGGTCGTGCAGCAGGGGTACGTCGGCGTCGTCCAGCGCTTCGGCCGCTACGTCTCGCCGGTGCGACCCCCCGGGGTCACGCTCATCGCTCCGTTCATCGATCGCCTGGTTCGCGTCGACATGCGCGAGACGCCGCGCACGGGCGATCGGCAGGAGGTGATCACGGCGGACAACGTGGCGGTCGCCGTCAACGCCACCATCTTCAGCCAGGTCGTCGATGCGCAGGCGGCGCTGTTCGCAGTCTCGAACTATTTTGTCGCCATCGACCAGCAGGCGCGCACCACCCTGCGTAACGCATTCGGCAACGTGACGCTCGACCAGGCGCTGTCCCAACGGGAGCGCATCAACGCCAGCATGCAGGAGCAGATGGAACAGGTCACCGACAAATGGGGGATCCGCATCAGTCGCATCGAGATCGTCGACATCACGCCTCCGGCGCAGATCCTCCAGGCGATGGCCCTGCAGAAGCAGGCCGACCAGGAGAAGCGCGCCCGCATCCTCCAGTCGGAGGGCCAGCAGATGTCTGCGGTCAACATCGCCGATGGCAACCGTCAGGCACAGATCAAGAACGCAGAAGGGGAGAGGCAGGCCAATATCCTCCGCGCCGAGGGCCAGCGGCAGGCCCTGATCCTCGAGGCCGAGGGTCGCGCCCAGGCGATCTCCACGGTCTACAGCGCCATCAAGACGGCCGCTCCGGATCCGACCCTGGTCGCCATCCTCCAGCTCGACACACTCGCCAAGTTCGCCGACAGCGACAACACCACGATCGTGGTGCCGGCCGAGTCCGCCGCCCTGCTGGGCGCGGCGCAGGCGCTCCGTTCGGTGATCAAGGACGCGCCATCCTTCACTGCCGAGGTGGTGACCCCAGCCCCGCCGGCCTGATTCGCCACCGGGCGTTCACGATCTCGCGCGTACCATGGGCCGGTCAATGACCCCCGGTCCCCTGCTGCGCGCGCACGCCGACCCCCTCGGCGACCTGCCCGTTGCCTTCGACTACGACCACCTCTCGCTGGTGCCGCGGGTGTCGTCCTCACTTGCGCATCGCGCCGACGCCGACCCGGAGGTGGCGGTGGGCCCGCTGCGCCTGAGTCTGCCGCTGCTGGGTGCACCGATGCCCGACGTCTGCGGCCCCGAGATGTGCTCCGCGCTGGTCAAGGCCGGCGCGCTCGGCGTGCTCCACCGCTTCCAGCCGGTCGCCGAGCAGGTGGCGGAGTTCGAGGCAGCGCACGGCGGGTCGCCGACGTCGGTGGCGGCCGCGATCGGTGTCACCGGTGATTACCGCGAGCGGTTCATCGGGCTCCACGGCGCCGGCTGCCGAATCGTCTGCCTGGACACCGCCAACGGCGCCCACGACCAGGTCGGCAGCGCCATCGAGTGGATCCGAACTCAGGCCGATGACGTCTTCGTCATCGCCGGCAATGTCGCCAGCGCCGAGACCTTCCGCTGGCTCGAGGACCGCGGCGCCGACGCCATCCGCGTCGGCATCGCCGGCGGCAGCGTGTGCGAGACCAGGACCGAGACCGCCGTCTACGCGCCCACCCCGCATGCCGTCGCGGAGGCGGCGCAGGTGCGCCGGCGCGCCCTCATCATCGGCGACAGCGGCGTGCGCCACCCCGCCGACATGTGCAAGCTGCTCGCTCTCGGTGCCGACCTCGTCATGGTCGGGTCGGCGCTGGCGGGCACCCGCGAGGCGCCCGGGCGGGTCATCGTCGTCGACGGCAAGAAGGTGAAGATCATGCGAGGTGCAGCGTCGTTCTCAGTGCAGCAGCAGGCCGGCACCGAGGACCCAGGATACGTCGAGGGCACCGAGACACTGGTGTCCTACAAGGGCGGGGTGAACGACGTTGTGCGCCGCTACCTCGCCGGGCTGCGCAGCTCGATGTCGTACATGGACGCGCGCACGCTGGACGAGTACCGCGAGAACGTCAGCTTCATCGTCCTGCGCTGACGGTCCCGCGCCGCCTCGTCTCGGCAGCAACCGCCTCCACCATGCCGGCCGTGTCATCGCAGAACACGCCGTCGGCTCCCTGCCGGAGTGTCCTCGCTGCCGCATTCCCGGTACGCGCGCCCCAACCGAACAGCAGCAGCCCGGCATCATGGACGACAGCCGCGCCACCGCGGGTGCACCCGCGGTGGTAGAGGTTGAGCGCATCCACCCCGGCGGACTGCAGGTGGGCGACCCGCTCGCCGCCGTTGGACCGCAGCCACAGCGTCGGGAACACCAGGCGAACGTCAGGGTAGCGGCGGCGCCATTGCCTGATCGTATCCAGGCGCCAGTACGTGAGCCAGACCCGCGACGGGTCGCCGTACCGCCGCGCCAGTTCGACCACTCGGTCCGCCGCGGCCGGCGCTGCCATGTCCAACGACACGTGCAGTTGCGACCCGAACTCGCGGAAGACGTCCTCCACCGATGGCACGTATGCGGGTAGCTGGTGGCGGCGCAGGCCTGACACCGGCCGCCTGAGGCGAGCCATGAGGCCCGGGTGGATCAGCACAGGAATGCCGTCAGCGGTCAGCGCGACGTCGCTTTCGATACCTGTGGCACCGGCTTCCAGCGAACGCCGGAACGCCTCCGCGGTGTTCTGGAGATGGCGCTCCCTGGCACCGCCGCGGTGGGCGAAACCGATGAGCTGCGGCACCCAGACCACGGTACGCGATCGCCGCTGCACGCCCGCGGTCTAGGCTTGGGCGATGACCGATCCACAGGCGGACCTGTTCGGTGACGCGGCGCAGCCCGCGCAGCCGGACGTCGTCCCGGAGCCCCAGCGTCCCACCGCCCCGCTGGCAGCGCGGATGCGTCCCCGCACGCTGGACGAGTTCGCCGGCCAGGAGCGCGTAGTCGGACCAGGAACCGTGCTGCGCCGCGCGCTTGATGGCGATCAACTGCCGTCGCTGATCCTCTGGGGTCCTCCGGGGAGCGGCAAGACGTCGCTGGCGATCATCCTCGCGACGATGTCGGGCGCGGCTTTCGAGTCGGTGAGCGCTGTGTCGTCGGGGGTTGCCGAGCTGCGCAAGATCATGGAGCGAGCCCGCGATCGCCGCCGCATGGGCCAGCGGACAGTGTTCTTCATCGACGAGATCCACCGCTTCAACAAGGCCCAGCAGGACGCCGTGCTTCCCGATGTCGAGAGCGGCAACGTTACCCTCCTCGGAGCCACCACCGAGAACCCCGGCTTCGAGGTCAACGCCGCACTGTTGTCCCGTGCCCGGGTGGTACGCCTCGAGGGCCTTGACGAGGTTGCGCTGGGCACGCTCATCGACAGCGCCCTCGCCGATCCTGAGCGTGGCCTCGGCGGCAGTGACGTGGTTCTCGACGCCGCGGCACGCGGTCGCCTGGTCGGTCTCAGCGGGGGCGACGCGCGCATCGCCCTGGATGCACTCGAGCTGGCGGTTGCGGCCACGCGTGACGCCAACGGCCGCGCCGTGGTCGGGGTCGCTGATGTCGAGGGAGCGCTGCAGAATCCATCGCTCCTGTACGACCGCGCCGGCGACCAGCACTACTGGCTGGCGTCGGCGTTCATCAAGTCGATGCGCGACAGTGACCCGGATGCGTCCGTGTACTGGCTGGCACGCATGCTCGAGGCCGGCGAGGACCCGCTCTTCTGTGCACGCCGAATGGTGATCCTGGCCGCCGAGGACGTCGGCTTGGCCGATCCTGCGGCGCTGGGCGTTGCCGTCGCGGCCCAGCAGGCGGCGCATTTTGTCGGTATGCCCGAGGGATACCTGCCCCTTGCGCAAGCGGCGCTCTACCTGGCCACCGCGCCGAAGAGCAACTCAGCGATGCGTGCCTACAGCAAGGCCCTCGAGGACGTGCGCGAAACGCTGCATCTGCCCGTGCCGCTGCACCTGCGCAATGCGTCGACCGCGCTGACCCGCGGCATGGGCTTCGGCAGCGGCTACCGCTATGCCCATGACGAGGTCGACGCTGTCGTCGACCAGCAGCATCTCCCCGACGTCCTCGAAGGACATCGCTATTACCTGCCCACCGACCACGGCGCCGAGGCGGAGATCGCCGCGCGTTTGCAGCGCATCCGCGCCGCGCTCGAGGCGCGCCGCTAGTCCTCCGGCGCCACCTGGGTGGTGACCTGGTCGACCATGTAGTAGATGGCGACGAGAGCGGTGAGGATGAGCACGATCGGCGCGCTCACGAACGAGAGTCCGATGCAGCCCAGGTAGATGACGATCCCCGCGCCGAAGCGCGCCACCGATCGGATCGAGACTGGTGGAGCTTCTCCCACCCGGCGCAGCTCGGAGTGGGCGCCGATCCATGCGTAGGCGGCGTCGAACCACAGCGACATGAACAGAAGAGACCCGCTGAAGAGCGCCGCGGCGGTGTGCGACTGCTCGCCGCCCGAGACCAGGTAGCGCGCGAACAACGAGGTCGAGAACGGCAGCAGCACCACCGACCTCAACAGACCGATGTTGAGAAACAGCAGCGGCCGGTCGACGCGGCGCAGCGACCCGAACACAACGTGGTGGTTGACCCAGATGATCCCGATGGTCACGAAGCTGAGCGCGAACGCCGCGAAGTTGGGCCACCTGTCGGCCAGCGCCGTGATGAGGGAGCCGCCGCCGCTCGGCACCCCCAAGTCGAGCACCAGCAGCGTAATCGCCACGGCGAACACGCCGTCGCTGAACGCCTCGAGACGCTCGGTCTTCATCGCCGCTACGTGGGCGAGTTGCTCAGGACAGAGTCCAGCGCGGCGACGGTGAGCGCGATGTCATCGTCGCTGTGCACCGCTGAGCAGAAGGCGCTGGTGTGCAGCAGGTCGACGCCGTGGTCGCGCAGCTGCGCGGCGAGCGTGGTGTGCCGCCGGGGATCGGCGAGCTCGATGTGCAGGATGCTGGCAAGGCGACGGACGGTGCCCTCGACGCCGCGCCTCCGCAGGACCTCGCGCCACCCATTCTCCAGCCGTTGGGCCGCGTCCGCGGCAACCTGCTGCGGGCGGCCGTCGGCGCAGAGGTCGAGCGTGGTGATGCCCGCCGATGCCGTCAGTGGGTTGGCGTTGAAGGTGCCGGGGTGCGCGATGGTGCCCGCCAGCAGGTCCATCAGGTCGCGCCGGCCACCCATGGCACCACCGGGCAGCCCGCCCGCCATGACCTTGCCGAAGACCGACAGGTCGGGGCGGACGCCGAGCACCGACTGCATCCCGCCCGGGGCGACACGGAAGCCCGTGACCACCTCGTCGATCACCAGCAGGGTGCCGGCGTCGTCACATGCCACGCGCAGCGCAGACGCGTAGCCGGCCGGCATCGGGATGCGGCCGTAATGGGCGCCGGACCCCTCGAAGATGACGGCGGCAACATCGCCGCCCCCGAGCGCTGCGCGGAGCGCGCCAACGTCTCCCGAGGGGATGACCCGCGTGGCCTGGAGTTGCGCCGCCGGCACCCCGGGTTCGCGACGGGCGGCGCCGGCGTCGAGGTTGACGCTGACCGCATCCGACCACCCGTGGAAGTGCTCGTCGAGCTTGACGATGACGTCGCGGCCGGTGGCGGCCCGGGCGACGCGCAGCGCC
The DNA here is from genome assembly GCA_039935655.1 of Candidatus Dormiibacter sp. Taxonomy (GTDB): domain Bacteria; phylum Chloroflexota; class Dormibacteria; order Aeolococcales; family Aeolococcaceae; genus Aeolococcus. The sequence goes on from JBDTJX010000006.1 coordinate 11,876, forward strand.
AGCATCACCGCCTCGGTGCCCGAGGCGGTGAACCGAACCTCGTCGACGGACTCCACCAACGAACAGATGCGCTCGGCCCACTCCACCTCCAGCGGGTGGCCGGCGCCGTAATGGGTGCCCCGGGCAACCTGGGCGCAGACCGCGGCGACGACCTCGGGGTGGGCGTGGCCGAGGAGCAGGGCGCCGTGGCCCATGGTGTAGTCGACAAGCTCGCGACCGTCCACCAGCCACTTGTGCGAGCCGGATGCCCGCACCACGTAAAGCAGTGGGCGGTATGTGCGGGCCGCGTGCGTCGAGCCCCCGGGCAGGACTCGCGCAGCGCGGGCGGCCAGCTCTGCGGCGAGGTCGGTCACGCGGGGGATTGTGGCAGCGCTCGAGCCGACCGGGCGATGTACCGCACCAAGCGCCCCGCGCACCGCCGCTGACCGCCCGTTACTATCGGGGCGCTGAATGAGCCACTGGCACGGGTGGCGACGTAGCCAAGTGGTAAGGCAGAGGTCTGCAAA
>JBDTJX010000007.1:0-290403 GCA_039935655.1 Candidatus Dormiibacter sp.
CTGACGCCGCCGGCGAGCTTCTGGCTCAGCTGGCTGATGCGGGCCGCCTGGTCGCTGCTCACCGTTCCCAGCGCGTTCGGCTGGGTCACGCACGGCGGATCGCTGGAGACCACCTGGAGGTTGACCGGGGTGTCGGCGGGGACGTACAGCGTGGTCACACTCTGCACGTCGTTGCCCTTGCTGTTGTGCTGGCCGACGTAATCGAACGACCAGCTGAACTGCACCCCGATGACCGTGACCTGCATCACCGGCTGACTGGCCGTGCTGGCCGGAGCGTCGTTGATAAATCCCATCTGCGATACGGTGAGCCCGAACAGGGCCATGAAAACGGCCAGCGGCACCGCGGTCCAGAACAGCTCGAGGCGGGTGTTGCCGTGGAACTGCACCGGCTCCTCGTCGTCGCGCTTGCGCCGGAAGCGGAACATGCTGTACAGGAGCAGGACCGTGGTGAACAAACCAAGCACGATCGAGGCGATCATCACCCAGTTGAACACGAAATGCATGCTGTCGGCCACCGGTCCACCGGGGTGGTACGACGATGAGTCGACGATCGTGGTGGCGAGTGGGTTCACCGGGACCAGCTCTCCGCTTCCCATCGGTTGGCGACAACAACGAGCGATGCCCCCGCCCCGGTGGACGGCGGGCGGTCCGTCTCAAGACCGTGCCGCGGGCGGCTCCTCCAGCCATCGCCGCGGACGCGACCGGGAGGGATGATCGCACAGGCATCGCGCAGGCGGCAAACTGGCCCGGCGATCATTTCTGCCACGGCAGCGTGTTGGTGCGAATCTGCCGCTTGACCAGCTCGGTGATCTCCACGTTGGTGAGCGCGGCCTCGTCCCACCCGCCGCGGTTTGCCGGCGGCTTGGCCGGGTCGGGAAGCGGCACCTGGTTGCGCCCCTGTGGCCCGGGTCGCATCGCCCGCAACCGCTCCATCAGTCCCACGTGGTCAATCCCTTCACAGGTGGAAGAACCACCAGCGGTTGTCGGCGCCGGGGACGCCGTCGCTGAGCTCGCGCGCGCTGTATCGGGCGTCGACGACCGCGCTGGCCCAGAAGTAGAGCCCGAGGATGAAGGTGAGCAGGAAGAGCAGCACGGAACCGAGGGCCAGCAGGAGGAAGGTCGCAAAGGATTGATGCTGGAGCAGGGTCGACCCGATGCGCTCGCCGAAGGTGATCAGCACGATGGCGGGACCGATGGTGAACAGCGTGGCCAGGGCGTAGAAGGCCGCCTTGCCGGGCTGTCCGTTGTAGAGCTGACCCGCGCCCGGGATGATCGACAGGGCGGCCGCGATCCGCCAGTCACGGCGCCGCACTGCGGCCACTGCGCTCACCCCCACCTCGTCAACGTGTGAAGAACGACCGGTAGCAGTAGTAGGCGGCGAGAACCAGCGACGTGATCGCCCAGATGCCGACGAAGATGACGTCACCCCAGCCGGCGTCCCCTGGGTCCCAGTCGGCGAGAACGGCGTGAATGGTGGCGGTCATCTCAGTGCGACTTGAAGTTCTCGAGGTAGTGCTCGAGGAGGACGATGACCACGCACACGAGGAGCAGCACCACGAACATGGCGGTGGTACCGAGCAGGTTGCGGGCGAAGGTGCGTCGTTTCATTGGCCTGTCCCTACGGGAGGGTGTTGTAGTTTTCCCAGTGGCGGATGAACTGGATGAGGATGTGGATCTGGTCCTCGCTGAGCACGCGGCTGCCGGGCTTCTGCTTGTCGCGCGTCGGGTCATACGTGAAGTCCGGTGAGACCGAACCCCAGTCGGGCATGATGCTGCCGATGTGCTCGAAGTCGGTGAAGCCGTACTCGATGCAGCGGTAGTAGTAATCCTCGTTGTAGTACCCGAGTCGGTCCTGGTTGCTCAGCGGCGGCCCCTTGCCCCCCTCCCCCTGGACCCCGTGACAGGTCACGCAGTACTTGTAGTAGAGCTGGGCGCCTGCGGTGAAGTCGTACTCCGGGTTGACGATGAGGTTCTCGTGCGCCCCCGTCGAGCTCAGGTCGAGCGCCAGCCGGCTCCCGTTGTGGCAGATGATGCAGCCGACCTGGTCGATGCCGACCTTCTGCGCTGACGGGTTGGCCGCCCCGGCGTTGATGACCTTCGGGTCGACGGACGCCGGCAGGGGGCCGGGGAGGACCGTGGTCGGGTCGATCTGGTAGCCCTGCTTGGCGTTGGTGGTGGCCCCGGTGACAGAGAATGGCTGGAAACCGGTACCGCTGATTCCATAGATGGAGTAGTCCATCGCCGGTGCGAACCCCTGGCCGGTGGAGCTGACCACGCTGGGACCGTAGGCGATGTAGGCGGGATGCACACCGGTGAGATGGTTCTGGGTGATGATCGCCTGCGCGTTGGGCTCGTACTTCATGAAGTCCTTGGCAAGGCGCTGCGCGGCCAGCTCCGGGCCGATGGTGCCGATGTCGGGCACGTGGCAGGAGATGCAGCGCTCGACACGGAACGTGTCACCACGCTTGGCATCGGCGAACGTGGGGAAGATCTGCTGGATCTGGATGTTGAAGCCGGTGTTGTAGTCGCTCTGGTAGCGCTGCTGGATCGACAGGTAGTCGCGATCCACGCTGTCCCGCGCCGCGGCCACACCCACCATCGCGATCAACAGGGCCGACAGTGCGACGAAGAGCCACCTCATACCGCCGGCTTGACCCCGGGGTGGCCGAGGATGCGAGTCCAGTCCCAGTTGAACGCCAGCCCGCGGAAGAAGACGCCGATCACCACGAACGAGACCGCCAGGCAGAGATAGATCGTGAACAGCGCGATCGCCACCTTGCGGTCCTGGGGGCGTCGGCTCGGGTTGCGATCAAGGTAGGGGGTCAGCAGCATGAAGATGATCACGAAGCTGGGGAAGGCAACCCCCGCCATCACCGGCGGGAAGCGTTCGAGCAGCTCCTGGAGGCCGACGAAGTACCAAGGGGCCTTGGCGGGGTTGGGGGTGATCGCCGTGTTGGCACGCGCCAGCAGCGGCGCATTGACCTGGATCGAGACGCCGAGCAGGAAGATGAACGCGGCGAGGCCGGCGAGGAATTCCTTCCAGACCAGAGCCGGGAAGGTGACCACGGTCTCCTCCTCCTCGCGGCGGCGCACCACCAGTGGCGTGGCGGCAAGCTCGGGCCCGGTGCCGCGAGGTCGCGGGGTGCGCACCGGCACCGACCGCTGCACCGGGGTTTGCGCAACCGGGCGTTCGTCGCTGCCCCCGGGGCTGCCCGGGGTCCCACCACCGACCACAGTCGCCATCGCTCAGAGGCCTCCCGTGAACCCGTCTTTGCGGACGCGCCAGAAGTGTATGACCATCAGGATGAACCCGATGAGGGGCAGGGCGACGACGTGTAAGACATAGAAGCGTATGAGCGCTCCCTGGCCCACGTTGCGGCCGCCGAGCAGCAGGTAGCGGGTGTAGGGGCCGGCGATGGGCGCGTACTTGGCCATGTTGGTACCGACCGTGATCGCCCAGATCGCCAGCTGGTCCCACGGCAGCAGGTACCCGGAGAACGAAAGCAGCAGGGTGGTCAGCAACAGGAGTGTGCCGATCGCCCAGTTGAACTCGCGGGGCGGCTTGTACGAGCCCTGGTAGAAGACGCGGGCCATGTGCAGCCAGACCGTGATGACCATCCCGTGGGCGGCCCAGCGGTGCAGGTTACGAATCACCAGCCCGAAGGTGGCGACGAACTGCAGGTCCTTGATGTTCTGGTAGGCCTGGTCCACCGACGGGATGTAATAGAACATCAGGAAGAGCCCGCTGATGGTCAGCAGGATGAACAGGAAGAAGGACAGGCCGCCAAGGCAGAGCGTGTAGCTCACGCGGATCGCCGACTTCTTCACCCGGACCGGGTGGATGTGCAGGAAGAAGTTGGTCAGTGCGGTGCGTGCCGCGACCTTGTCGGTGGTGGGCATGCCGTGCCGGAAGATCGAGCCCCACACCTGCGAGGCGAACGCACGCAGCGGGTTGCCGTCGGTCGGACGGGCGCTCACCGCATCTCCCCCATCGGCCCTCTTTTTCCCATCGTGATCCTAGACACCGACCGTCTGGCCGTTGCTCTTGCCGGTCTTCGGGTCCAGCCGCCACTTGGGCACGCTGGTGTCGCCGGCCTGGCGGTACACGGTGATCGACCCCCGGTCGACGACGAAGTGCTTGTCCGGGCCGAGCTGGATGTCCACCCAGTCCATCGGCCGGGGCGCGGGCCCGTAGAAGTTGGTCGAGTCGATGTAGTAGCGGCTGCCGTGGCAGGGGCATGCCCACCCGTTGCGCGTGGCGACGGCGCTGCCCTCGGCGCTGTAGTGCTGACTGACCGCCGCCGCCTTGTCGTCGACGCCGGTGCCGGTGGTGACGTCGCTGACATAGTTCGGTGTGCAGCCCAGGTGCGTGCAGACCAGGTAGACGGCGTAGATCCCGGTTGAGTCCAGGACCACAGTGACCCGGTTGGCAGTCTCGCTGAGGACGTTGACCTTGAGCGTGCCGTTGCCGGTGAGGTCGCTGACGGTGAACCCCGTCTTGAACTGTGGCGGCGATTCCAGCGTGGCCGCGGGGAACATGAACTTCAACAGCTCGATGCCGCCGAAGAGAGTGGCTCCCAACGCCCCGACGGTGCCGACAAGCAACAGGAACTGCCGTCGCGTCGTCTCGACGCGCGAACGCAGCTTGCCGCGCGGCGTGTCGTACGGGTTCAGCGCCATGAGAGCCTCAGGACGGGGAGAACGGCGTCAGGCGGAATTGTAGCGGCGGTGTCGGGGCCCACTGCCGTCACACGAAGGGGTTGTTGGACGGCGGTGTGATGATGTTGGCGAAGACGATGGTCGAGATCATGATGATCACGAAGGCCACGATGATGACCAGGCATCCAAAATCCGTACGGAGGGCGAGGATGAAGCGTTCGACCATTTCTTCCCAAGACAGCCGCCAACACAGCCGACCCCCGGCGGGACGGCGCACAGGATAAGCGACGGTCGTGCCCGCATGCCTCTGGCCGCCGCGCCGGGCAGCCGGCCACCACCCTGCTACCGTCAGCGCCGCCATGAGCGACTGGCGGACCCTCGAGGTCTACTCGACATTCATCAAGGTCACCGGTGAGCTGGAGACCATCCGGCCCGACCGAGTCAGTGACGCCATCAATCGCTTCGGCGACTTTCTCCAGCTGCGCAACGCGCGGGCCGAGCCGATGTCAGGCAGTTACCCGATCCTGGGCCGCGGCGAGCGCCTGGTGACGGTGACCAAGTCGGCCACAGCCCTGATCTGTCCCCTGGACGATGCCGGGGACGGCAACCCCGCGCTCTGGCGCGAGAAGGTCGCCACCCCGGCGGCCATCAACACGCAGGCCTTCTCGCTGATCGGGGACGTGCACCTCGAGCCCCGGCACAGCCTCCAGGACCAGCTCGAACGGTTCCCGGGCGACTTCATCGCCATCACCAATGTCTCAGCGCTGTGGATCACCGCCATGGATTCGGAGACCCATACCGTGCAGCGCCCGTTCGCCCTGCTCAACCCGGCGGCGATGCTCAGCTTCGCGACGCGCTGACCGTCAGATGACCACGGCCTGTTGCGCCGCCTTCCGGCGCCGCCCGGTCTCGACGGCACCGATCAGCATGCACATGACGGCGACGCCGGCGAAGCCGATGCCAATGAACACCTTGACCGTTCGGGCGCCGACAGCCAGGTAGCTGCCGCTGTCATCAAGGAACGTCTTCTCGGCAGGCGCTCCCCACACGGTCGAGATGAACGAGATCACCACGAGAAGGGAGGCGATGAAGTACCAGATCGCCGCCGGGTTCGGCCGCCCCGACCGCGGGCGCGCCGCGAAGTAGAACGCGGCCAGCGACCCGACCTCGAGCACCACGTATCCGTTGAACAGGATGAACGACAGCCAGAAGCTGAGAATCTGCGCGCCGGTCAGACCGGCGAAGCCGTTGATCGCGAAAGCGCTGCCGGTGCTGGCGATGAAATGCATCGCGCCAAAAGATACAACGTCGCCGCCACGAGGCGGGGGCCGGCTGACCGTAACGCCGCAGCGACGGGTAGGCTTGTAGACGCACGATGCCCACCGCCCCACTTCCCCAAGCGACGATCGACGCGGCGGCGACGGGCGGACCGGCCGCGCCGGTTGCCCAGATCCTCTCGCTCGGCTCGTATCTCCCCGCTGGGGTGCTGACCAACGCCGACATGGAGGCGATGGTCGAGACCTCGGACACCTGGATCATGGAGCGCACTGGGATCCGTGAGCGCCACCGGGTGGCGTCGGGTGAGACAGCCTCGTCGATGGGCGCCCGCGCCGCCGCTGACGCACTGCGTGCGGCCGGCAACCCCCTCCCCGACGCGATCATCGTGGCCACCTGCAGCGCCGAGACCCGGCTGCCCTCGACGGCCTGCCTCATCCAACGGCGACTCGGCCTGGTCGGCATGGCCGCCTTCGACATCAACGCCGCCTGTTCGGGGTTCATCTATGCGCTCTCGATCGCGGACTCGATGATCCGCGCCCGCGGGGCCCGTACCGTCCTGGTCGTGGCGTCCGAGGCGCTGACCACGCTGGTCGACTACACCGACCGGAGCACCTGTGTCCTCTTTGGTGACGGCGCTGCGGCGGCGGTCGTCGGGGCCGGGGAGGGCGGGGGTATTCGCGCCATTCGGATGGCGGCAGACGGGGCGGACGCCGACCTCATCTACTTCGGCACCAAGCCCGGTGAACCTGACGGCACGCGAGCGATCCGGATGGCCGGGCGGGGAACGTTCCGTTCGGCGGTGGAGCGGCTGACGGACATGGCCCTGAAGGTCTCGGCTGACGCCGGGTGGAGCGGGGCTGACGTGGACTGGTTCATCCCCCACCAGGCCAACCTGCGCATCATCGAGGCCGCCGCCAAGCGGGTTGGTGTTCCCATGGACCGGGTGATCGTCAACGTCGACCGGGTCGGCAACACCAGCGCAGCATCGATACCGATCGCGCTCCACGAGGCGGCCACGGCCGGGCGGCTGAAGGCGGGCCAGCGGATCGTGAGCGTCGCCTTCGGCAGCGGCATCACCTGGGGCGGCATGGCCCTGGAATGGACCGGTACCCCAACCCGGTGATGCGGCGGCGTGACGCCGCCCATCCGCTCGCCGCTCCCGGCCCCAAGCTGCGCCCAGTTGCGCCGGCCGGCACGGTCGAGTGCCGCGGCTGCGGTCGGCGTTTCGGCGAGGCGCGTTTCGCGAAGCACCTCAGGGTCTGTCCGGACTGCGGCCGTCACGCCGTCGTCCCGGCAATGACCCGCATCGCCCAGTTGAGCGACGCGGGCAGCCTCGACGTGGTCCGGATGCAGCTCACCGACCGCGATCCACTCGGCTTCGACGACGGGGTGCCCTACCCGTCGCGGGTCGCCGAAGCGCGACAGCGCACTCGGCTCGACGAAACCTTCGTGGTGGCCCGAGCGGCCATGGACAGCGTTCCCGTGGTCCTCGCCTGCATGGACTTCGGATTCCTCGGCGGGTCGCTCGGCAGCGCTGCGGGCGAGCAGTTCGCGCGTGCGTGCGACCTTGCGGTCACCGAGCAGCGCGGCCTGGTGGCCGTGTGCACCTCGGGCGGGGCGCGGATGCAGGAGGGGATCGCATCGCTGGCCCAGATGGCCCGCTGCTCGGCCGGCGTGGTTGCCGTCGCCCGCGCCGCGCTGCCCTACATCTCGGTGCTTGCCGACCCATGCTTCGGCGGGGTGACAGCGTCGTTCGCGGTGCAGGCCGACGCGATCCTCGCCGAGCCGCACGCGCGTATCGGCTTCGCCGGCGGGCGGGTCATCGAGCAGGCGACGTACGACAGGCTGCCGGAGGGGTTCCAGACGTCGGAGTTCCTTCTCGCCCACGGGATGGTCGACGCCGTGGTCGAGCGGTCTTTGCTGCGCGACACCGTGTCCCGGCTGCTGGTGGCGTTCTGGAGGCATCCATGACAATCGCCACACACACAGCGGAACGCGAACGCGTTGCGTTTGCGGCCGTCGAGCTGGCCCGCAATCCGGGCCGCCCGCGTGCGCTGCAGGTCATCGCCGGCGCGTTCGCCGAGTGGACGGAGATGCGCGGCGACCGGCTGTTCGGCGACGACCGCGCCGTGGTGGGTGGACCGGCCCGGCTCGACGAGCGCTGGGTGATGGTCATCGGCCAGGAGAAAGGCACCGACGCGATCAGCCGGGCGGTTCACAACTTCGGCATGCCCCACCCAGAGGGCTATCGCAAGGCGCAGCGCTTGATGCGCACGGCTGAGAAGTTCGGCATGCCCGTCGTCTGCCTGGTCGACACACCGGCAGCGCACGCCGGTGTGGCCGCCGAGGAGCGCGGCCAGGCCTGGGCGATCGCCGAGTCGCTGATCACCATGCTGGAGTTGCGCGTGCCGGTGGTGAGCGTGGTGCTCAGTGAAGGCGGTTCAGGCGGTGCGCTGGCGCTCGCCGTCGCCGACCGGGTGCTGGCGCTCGAGAACGCCGTGTACACGGTCGCCCCGCCGGAGACATGCGCGGCCATCCTCTACCGCGACGCCGGCCAGCGCGGCCGGGCGGCCGCGGCGCTGCGGCCGGGCGTCGGTACCGCTCATCAGATCGGGCTGGTCGACGAGCTCATCCCTGAACCGATGCCGGGAGCGCATGCCCACACTGCGGTGACCATCGGCGCCTTGCGCGGCGCCGTCGTCCGCCACCTCAACGAGCTGTGCGAGGTCGACGTGCAGACGCTGGTGCACGCGCGAATCGCACGCTACCGCGCCGCCGGCGACTGACGGTCGTTGGTCAGGCGGCGATCGCCGCCGCTGCCTGTCGCGCCTGTGGATCCGGACGCTTCAAGAAGAAGGCCGGGAAGATGCCGATGAACGACAGGATGGCGATGACCACGAAGGTGCGGTCGAAGGCATCGCTGAAAACGTTGCCCGCGTACTGGTGATTGAACGAGTCGAGCAGCACGTTGCCCGTGCTCGGCTGGGCGCTGCCCGAGCTCTGCTGGGCCGATGAGCTGGCGATCTTCTGCTCCAGGTACGCGCAGTACTCTTGGGCGGTGAGCTGCGGCTGGTGCAGGAGCTGGGCAGCAGCGGTCACCACTGCCGCAGGCGGTGCACACGAGGTCGCGCTGGCCGCGCCCGCGAACTGGCCGGCAAGGATGGTCACCAGGATGGCGATTCCGACCGACGAGGACACGCGCTGCAGGGTGTTGGTGATGCTCGACGCCCGCGAGGTGTACCGGCGCGGCACCCGCGCCAGCGCCGCCGACATGGTTGGCATCATGGCGAAGCCCATGGCAAATCCCCGCAGCATCAGAGCGCCGATGACCAGCAGGTTGGGCGAGTCGTAGTGGATCTGCGCCAGCAGGACGCTGCCGATGGTCAGCAGGATCATGCCGGTCGCGACCACCCACTTGGGGCCGAACCTGTCGGTGAGGAATCCGCCCAGTGGCATGGAGATCGCCGCCAACGCCGCCTGCGGCAGGAGCAGCAGCCCCGTCTCGATGGCGTCGTAGCCATGAACCTCCTGCAGATAGAGCGGCAGCAGCAGCATGGTGCCGAACATGGCGGTCACGACGATGAAGCTCAGCACCATCGCCCACGAGAAGGTGCGGTCCTTGAAAAGGGACAGCTGCAGGAGCGGCAGGGGGGCGCGGAGTTGGCGCAGGATGAAAGCGGTCATCAGCACGACGCTGGTCAGCAGCAGCGACACCACCAGGGGGGACGTCCAGCCGAGCTCGGTGCTGCGGTCGACCGCGTACATCAGCGCCAGCACGGCGGGGACACCGGTCAGCAGTCCGATGACGTCAAGCCGGAGCTTCGCGGTGCGCTGCGACTCGCGCAGGAACCGCGCCGCCGCGATGAAGCCAGCGATGCCGATGGGCACGTTGACGTAAAAGATCAGCCGCCAGCTGAAGTCCTGCACGAACCAGCCCCCGAGCACGGGCCCGACGGCCGGTGCGATGAGCATCGGGACACCGAAGATCCCCATCACCTTGCCCATGTTCTGCGGCCCGACGGCCTGCAGGATGATGGTCATGCCGATCGGCATGAGCATGCCGCCGCCGATGCCCTGGAGGACTCGGAAGAAGATCAGCTCGCCAAGGTTCTGCGAGACCCCGCAGAGCATCGACGCAACGGTGAACATGACGATGGTGACGAGGTAGAGCCGCTTGGTTCCCCAACGGTCGGTTGCCCATCCGCTCAGTGGGATCACCGCTCCCTGGGCGAGGAGGTAGCCGGTGACAACCCAGGCGATGGCGGTGTAGCTGCCCGCGTGCAGGTCGCGCTGCAACGTCGGGATGGCGATGTTGACGATCGTCGAGTCGAGGATCGTCATGATCGTGCCGGACAGCACGACGGCAAGCGCCACCCACTTGTAGTCGAAGCGCCCGATCTTCAGGTCGTCGACGTCGACGTCGACGCGGGCGCCCGGTCGTGCGGACCGCTCCACGACCGGAGCCTCAGCCATCACCGTCAACAACGTGCATCGAGCGCCCCACGATACCGCGTCGCCGCGGATGCCAGTCCTGAAAGCGGGTCGCTGCTGTCAGACCGCGGCGGCGCCGGCCGGAACGCCGCGGTGGTGCAGCTTGACCAGGCGCATCGCTGCGTCCGCGTGCTGCAGCAACGAGCCGGCGTCGTCCGCGTCGTCCGGGAATATGGCCACGCCGCACGAGATGGTCAGGCCCGCCTTGGCCAGCACCCGGTCGTCGCGCACCTTCGATTCGAATGACATGCTGATGCGCCGGCCGATCGCGTCCGACTCCTCACGGTCCGCGCCGGGGAGTACGCAGACGAACTCGTCGCCACCGTAGCGCGCCGCTGAATCCTCGCGCCGCAACGAGTCCTGGAAGACCTGGGCCAGGATGGTGAGCACGCGGTCGCCCTCGGCGTGTCCGTAGGTGTCGTTGACCACCTTGAAGAGGTCGAGGTCACAGAACACCACGCCCAGGGAGGTGTTGAGCCGCCGTGCCCGCGCCACCTCCTTGTCGAGCGTCCGGGTCAGCTGACGATGGTTGGCAAGGCCCGTGATGCTGTCGAGGTGGGCCTGGTCGAGCTCGCGCTCGTACCGGCGGGCACGCTCGATGGTCCGCGCGGCCTCGCCGGCCAGCGCAGCGACCACCGCCAGGTCGTCCTCCGTCCAGACCAGCTCCCGGCGATTTGACGTGATCACGTAGACGCCGATGACCTCCTCATCGATGAGCAGGGGCGCGCCGATCGCGCACCGGGTGACGCCGCGTCGCACCTGCTCCACCTGGCCGCGAGCCTGCTCACTGAGGTCCCCCTGAGCGGCGGCGACGTCGTACGCCGTCTGCCACAGCATCGGCCGGCTCGACGCGAACACCTTGCCGGCCAGCCCTTCACCTGGCGCGAGAGTGAAGTCCAGCCCGTCGCTTTCCAGCGGGCGGACGCCCTTGGGGGTGAGGTAGAGCGGCAGCGGGCGGAGCCTGCCGACGACCGGCTCGTAGACGAACACGGCGGCATGCGTGGCCATGGGATACGACTGCAGCGTTGTCTCGAGCACGCCACGGGTGACCCCGAGGGCGTCGATCGCCGTGCCGATACGCTCAGCGGTGGCTGCATACGCCGACGTGGTCAAGCTCTTCGCTTCGGTCGCCGCCCCGGCGGCGCGGGCATGCGCCAGCACGACCAGCTGCAACCCCAGCATGACCGCTAGGGCGACGCCCAGGGTGGGGACGTCGCCGTGCAACCAGTGCAGCCAGAGTGCGGCGAACACGCCATCCACCAGGGTTGTGGCCACCAGGCGCGCCACAGCTCGGGCATCCGGCGAGCCGGCTACGCTGATAGCGCTGAAGACGAGCACCGCGATGACCCCGCTGTTGTCGAGGTAGCCGGCGGCCAGGGCGAGCATCGCGCCGGCGATCAGCGCAGGGAGGACCCCCTGGACGATGACGAGGAGGCTGCCGCGACGGATGTGGCGCCGCACCAGGCTGACCGAGACGGCGGCGTAGAGCACGCCGAGCGCGCCCAGCCCGATCTCGCCGCCGAGGCGCTCCGCCGACAGCGGCACAGTCAGCAGCCGGGCCAGGATAGCCGCCAGCATCACCGCCGACGCGCATGCTGCGGCGCGTCGTGAGATCAGCACGCGCCTGCTCAGCAGGTCACCCTTCGTCGCCCACCGGGTGGGCTCAACCTCCATGCCTACATCTTCCTTGAACGTCCGCCAACGCCGTCAGCATCCACGGGACGGCACCACTGCCGCTTGTGGGCAATCTGAGGGCGTGTTAACGTTGCCCTGACGAACTGACGTTCGCAGCAGACCGCCGCGCATACGTATGAGCACCCGCCTTCTTCACGTCGCCGACCTGCACCTTGATCGCGCCTTTGCCGGCATGGGCTGCCAGGGTGAACTCGCCATCCGCCGTCGCCTCGGACTTCGCGAAGCCCTGCGACGGGCCGGCCAGACGGCGCTGGAGCGGGGATGTGCGGCGGTCACCATCGGCGGCGACCTGTATGAGCACGATCGTGCCGGGGCGGCCACCGCCGCCTTCCTCGTCGAGACCTTCGCGTCCTGGCAGCCGATGCGTATCCTGCTCGCGCCCGGCAACCATGACGCCCTGTTGACAGGGTCGATCTACAGCCGCACCGAGTGGCCGGACAATGTCCACCTTTTCTCCACCAGCGCTCTCTCGCCGGTCGAGCTTGCCGACGGGTTGACCATCTGGGGGCTGGCCCACCTCGAACCCGCGTGGCAGGGGGATCCTCTGTCCGGCGAGCCGGTGGGCGGGGACGGCGGCGTCCACCTGGCGCTCTTCCATGGCGCCGAGCTGGGCCTGCGTCCCGAGGGCAAGTCGATCCATGGACCGTTCCACGCGGCGGACGTGCATCGTCGCGGGTTCGCCGCTGCCCTCTGCGGCCACTACCACCGGCGGCGCGTCGACGAGCTCAGCGGCCTGCTCTACCCGGGCAGTCCCGAGCCGCTGACCTTCGACGAGTCCGAACCGCGGGGCGCCGTCGTCGTCACCGTGGCGGGCGATGGAACCATCAGCCACGAGCCCCTCGCCGACAATCGCTGGCACGCCCGGACAGCAATCGCCGACGTCTCTGCGGCTCGCGGGCTGGCCGACGTGGTCGACGCCGCCGCTGCCGCCGCCGTCGCGGGCTGTACCGGTCTCGACCCCGATCGCATCATCCTTCGGGTCGACCTCCGCGGCGAGATTGATCGCGCGGTACCTGTAGACACCTTCACCGTGGAAACCGCAGTGCGCGACGCCTGCGGCGCGGCCGGAGTGCGGGTACGCGACCTCACCAGCCCCGCAATGAGCGTGGCCGCCATCGGCGCCGAGATCACCGTTCGAGGTGCCTTCGCCCGCGCGGTCGCCGCGGCGTCGGAGAGCGCCGACGACGAGCAGCGCCGCGTCCTCGAGGACGCGCTCCGCTACGGGCTCCAGGCCCTGGGCGGCTCCGAGATCGGCCTGCGATGAGGCTCGAGCGGCTTGAGATCGGAGGATTCGGTCGACTCCGTGACGTCGAGGCCGAATTCCATCCGCGGCTGACCGTGATCCTCGGCGAGAACGAATCCGGCAAGTCGACCGTGCAGCGAGCGCTGCGCGCCGCGCTCTACGGCCTTGACGCGGGCGGCCCGGGGCGCCCGACCGAGAGGAGCGATTGGGCGCGCTGGATGCCGTGGAACGGTGCCTCGTACTCGATCGCTCTCAGCTATGCGCTCGACGACGGGCGCCGCCTGCGAGTGGCGCGGCGGCTCGAGCAGCGGGAGCACACGTGCCAGGTCCAGGAGATCGGCGGAGGCGATGTGACCGCCGAGGTGCGGGTCGGCCGCGTGGTGACGCCGGGGCTCGTCCAGCTGGGCATCGACGAAGCCGTGTTCTGTGCGAGCGCCTGCGTCGCTGAGGAGGGCCTGCGGCTCGGCGCGGCCGACACGCCGGGAGCGCGGGCGGCGGAGGTACAGGAGGCGATCGAGCGCCTCGCTGACTCCGGCGAGGCGACAACCGCGGCGCAGGCACTGGTAGCGATCACCGACGCCATGACCCGGGTTGGCTCCGAGCGGCGCTCCGGGAGTCCGTTGGGTCGCGCCATCAACCGGCTGCGCCAGCTGGACGTGCAGGTCGACGACGCCCGGCGCCGTCTCTGGGCGCTCGCCACCGAGGAGGAAAGGTTGCGTGCGCTGGACGCGCAGGCGGCCGCCGCCGACCAGCGCCGTCTCGGTGCCGAACGACGCTGGCTGCTTGGCCGTCTCGCCGCCATCGCAGCGCAGCGCGCCGACGCCGAAGCGATTGCCGGCGAGCTCGCCCAGGTCGCCGCGGAGGTTGAGGGCACCGCGGCACTGGCGACCTTCCCGCTGGAGGCGGAGGAGCCGGTCATCCTCCTCTCGGCCGAGGTGCAGGAGACCCGGCGCAGCGCCGATGAGGCCATGGCCCGGGCCGAAGCCGCGGCAACGACGCTGGCGGACGTGCGCAGGCGCCGCGTCGAGATCGCCGCCGGGGTGCGAGCCCTCGGGCGGGCGCCGACCGTGGACGACCAGGCTGCGGCCGAGGCCGTGGAGATCGATCGAACCCTGGCCGCGACCCTCGCCGGGCGGCGCCGGGCCGACGAGCTGGCAGCGGCGATGCGGCGGCGCGATGCGCTTCGCCGCGAGATCGCCGCCACCGGGATCGCCGGTGCGAGCGCCGCTGGCGTGGAGGCCGCGATCGAGCTCGTCGCGACAGCCCGCGGGGGCCGCTCGAGCCGCGTGGCCAAGTTCGGCGCGACTGTTGCCCTGCTCGCCGGCGCCGTGGTTGCCTCGGTCGCCGGCGCATCCCACCACGGCCCGGTCGCCTTGGTCGCCGCCGGCATCACCGTGGTTGCCGCGCTGGTCATCCTTGCCGTGGACCGGCTCGTTGCCGGCGACGCCGAGCACGCGCGCCGCCGTCTCGGCAGGCTGTGTCCCGGGGTCGCCGTTGATGACGAGGGCCTCGAGCGCCTCGCCGCCCGATTGCCGGGGTTGCGCGCGCTGTTTGCCGAGGTGCAGCGCGAGGACCTCCGGGTCGAGACCCTGGCGGCGGAGACCGACGAGGCGGATCGCAGGCTCCGCGACCTGGCGTCCCGTGCGCTGGCCCTGGCCGCGCGGTGTGGGCTGGACGCGATCGAGCCTCCGGCCGGGGGCTCGAGCCCAGAGGGCACGGTGCGGTCGATCCTCGACGCCGTCACCGCCACGTCGGGGATCATCCGGCGCCGCGACGAACTGCTGGCGGAGGACGCCGACCTGGTCCGACGCGAACGCGAGCTCACCTGGGTCACGGCGGAATCCGAGCAGCGCCGCCGCGTTGCCGACGCGTCGCTGGCTCATCTCCGTCGCGTTCTTGTCGCCGCCGGGATCGAGCCGTCACCCGTCGTGACCGACGATGTCGTCATCTTCCGGGAGGCATGTGCAGGCCGTCGCAGGTACGACGTGGCCCTGCGCAGGTTGGGCGAGCTCCAGCGCCGCGGCACGTTCAGCGGTGACGCCACCTCCCTGACGCGGCTCCGCACCGAGCTGGAGAGCCGCCTGGCTAGCCGCGGGGGGAACCCGGCGGATGTCGCCGGGGCGGAGCCGCTCGCGCAGCCCGATCTCCAGGACCTGGAGACCGAAGCAGAGCACGCGCGCCAGGCCGCGGTGGCCGCGTCGACCGCCGCAACCGCGCTGCGCGCCCGGCTCGGCGAGATGCGTGGCAACGTCCCGGCGCTCGCCGACCTCGAGGACGAGCGCACCTCGTGCACCGCCGCGCGCGACCGTGGGCTCGAGCAGCTCGCAGCGCTGCGACGCGCTGCCGAGCTGATCGAGCAGGCGACCAAGAGCATCCACCACGACCTGGCGCCGCGACTGGCAACCTCGATTGCGGATCGCCTCGCTCTGCTCACCGAGGGCCGGTACAGCGCCGTCAACGTGGACCCCGCGCACTTCGACGTGGCGCTACTCGGTCGCGATCGTCCCGACCTCGTGCCTCTCGAGCTGCTCTCGCACGGCACGCGTGACCAGGTGTCACTGCTGCTGCGCCTGGCCCTCGCCGAAGTGCTGAGCGCCGGCGGCGAACCGGTGCCCCTGATGCTCGACGAGCCACTGCTGAGTGCCGATTCGCAGCGGCGCGAGACCGCTCTGCGGTTTCTCTGGAACCTTTCCGCGACCAACCAGGTCGTGTTGAGCACATCGGACCCGACGCTGGTCACCTCCCTGGCCGCGATGTGTGGCGGCGACGAGCCAACCGTGATCACCATGTCCGCGCCGACCCAGACCTTCGAGACCACCGGCGTCCTGGTCAGCGGCGCGACCGCTCGGCTGCTTTAGAGCAGGGCTGCGATCCGCGCCAGGCCCTCCAGCTCCGATGCGTCATCGCTGAACAGGGGGATTCGCACCGCGTCCACCGCCCCGAGACGCTCGAGCCGACTGAGCTGGCGGAAGTCGCGCTCGGCGATGGCATGTAGGTCGAGCCAGCTCTCGCCGATCGCGCGAAGCGCCTCTGCTGACACGCGGTGACCGAGCGGCTGACTCAACCGTCCCGGAAGCCGCACGTCTGTGGAGAGGGCCGAGGCGGTCGCCAGGGCGCTCCGATCGCGCAGCGAGTCCGGCCACGCTCGGTTGACGACGACGCCACGCAACGGCATTCGGTACTCGCGCAGGCGGGCGCAGAAGTACTCGGCCTCGTGAAACGGGGAGGGCTCGAGCGTGGTGACCACGATGAAGCCGACCCGCGAGCTGCGCAACAGCTTGTAGACATCGCGGGCGCGCTGCTGCACGCCGGAATAGATCTTCTGCAGGTCGGTGACGAACTCGGCGACCTCGGTGAGCACGTCGGCCCCGAGCAGTCGATCGGCCATGCGCAGGAACGGTCCGGCTGCGAGGTTGACCGCCCTGAACCCGAAACGGGATGGGCCCGCCAGCCAGCTCAGCAGCCGTGCGCCGACGAAGTCGGTGAGCCGGTTGGGCGCTTCGAGGAAGTCGAGCGCGTTGCGTGACGGCGGCGTGTCGATGATCAGTGTGTCGTACTCACCCGCCTCGTGCAGCTCGTACAGAGCCTCCATGGCCATGTACTCGTGCGAACCGATGAACGAGTCGCTGATCCCCTGGTAGAACCTGTTGGCAAGGATGCGCTGTGCGTCCCGGCGCGTCGGTGCCAGCTTTGTCACCATGCGGTCGAACGTCGACTTCATGTCAAGCATGGCTGCAACAAGCTCACCCTCGACCTCGATGCCGGCGCGGCGCAGCCGGGCTCGCGACACCGGAACCGGGTCGGTGCCGATCTCCTTGAGGCCGAGCGCAGTGGCAAGCCGGCGCGCCGGGTCGACGGTGAGAACCAGGATTCTGCGGTCGCTGCGCTGGGCGAGAGCGATCCCGAGGGCAGCGCTGACCGTCGTCTTGCCAACACCGCCGCTGCCACAGCACACGATCACCTCGAGGTTCTCGATGGCGCTCACCAGGCTGTTGCCGCCCCGGGCGATGCGCGCGGCGGTCACGTGGTGGCCGCCATCTGCTCGGCGAGGGAGCGGGCGACCGCGCGAGAGGTGGCGAGACCGTTGCGCGTGGCCATCAGCGGCACCTCGACGACGGGCACGTCGATCGCCGCGCGCAACCGGCGCGCCTGCGCCTCGCCGGACTTGTGCAGTCGCTCGGCGAGTTCGAGGTCGGCGCCGATGCTTGCCAAGCCGGGAACCCGTGACCTGACCTCGGCGTCGGAGGTGGCCACAAGGTCGGCCAGCACGCGGCGCGATGCCTGCGTCAGTGGGATGCGCATCATCCGGTTGAGCACGCAGCCGGCCACGTGGACGCCGCTCTGCTTGACGATGTCGGTGTAGAGCTCGATGGTCTCCACCACCGGCATCTCCTCGGGGAGCGCGGTGAGCACCACCCCGGTGCGAGCGGCGTCGGAGATGACCCGGTCGATCCACTCGACCTGGGTGCGAATCATGCCGCCGCGCACCAGGGCGGACAGCGATCGCGCCGCGTTCAGCTGGGCGAGCACGTGGCCGGTGGCGGCGCAGTCCACCACGATCAGGTCCCACGTGGGTGAGCCGTCGTTGTCGCGCCGGCGCTCCTCGAACGCCACTTTGCCGACGACGAGCATGTCGCGCGGGCCGGGTACGGCTGTGGCGATGAAGTCGAAGACCTTGGCGAGCGGCGTGGCACGGGCCAACCTCGGCACCTTGAAGAACGTGTGCAGGTACTCCTGGAAGGACTCCTCGGGGTGAAGCGCAAGAAAACTGATGTTGGGCTGAGCAAGCTGGGGTTTGAAGCTCGCTCCCTTGGATCCCAGCGCGACGGCGAGGTCCCCCTTGGGCTCGACCTCGACGCCCAGCACCTGTTTGCCGGCCGTGGCAGCGAGCAACGCGATGGCCGCGGCGACGGTCGTCTTCCCGGTCCCACCCTTGCCGGCGACGAAGATGATCCGCTTGGCCAGCAGCACATCGAGCCTGCCCGCCGCGGACCCGACGGCGCGGCGTCTAGGCGGCAGGGGAGGCCGCCTCGAGAACCGCGGCGGCGTGGCCGGCGGCTTTGACGGCACGCCATTCCCTGGCGATCTCTGCGGCGCCACCGACCAGGAAGGTGCTGCGCTCCACTCCCTTGTATGTCCGCCCGTACATCGACTTGTCCACCCAGAGGTGGAGCGCACCGATGAGCACGTGGTCGGGGTCGCTGATGAGGGGAATGCCAAGTTCGCACTTGGCAGCGAACCTGTCGTGGCTCTTGGCCGAGTCGGGTGAGACACCGTAGACGTCGATCCCCGCGGCACGGAAGTCGTCGTGCAGAGCTGTGAATTCGCGCCCTTCGAGGGTACAGCCGGGCGTGTCGTCCTTGGGATAGAAATAGAGGACGGTGCGGCGTCCGAGCAGGTCGTCGCGCCGCAAACGGCGCCCCCCGCTCAACTCCAGGTCGAAGTCAGGCAGCGCCGATGCCGTCTCCATGTCCGTCCTCCTCCTTACCCGACCGCGCCGCCACTGCCCCGGTGAGTCTAGTCGGGGCGGTCGGCGGGGCCGCAAATGGCGCTGCCTATACTCGGCAACCGATGAGCAGCCAGACCCCACGACGCCGGCGACCCGCCGCGGCGTCGAGCACGCCGGCGGTTCCCGCGGCCCTCGTCGAGGCGGCGGAGATCGTCATCAACGCCACCCCACCCGCGGCTGCTCGACGCACCGCGACGGGCCTGCTGCTCCGATTCATCTCCTGCGGGCTGCTGGCCCTGGCCTTGGGCGCCATCTGGCGGTTTACGCTCGCGCCCGCGGTCATCGGGCCGGCCAGCGCGTTCGCCGGGATCTTCTTCCTGCTGCTCGGATTCATCGCCGGCGGCATCACGTGGTACGTGCGCGATGCGCGGCGGCGCAGCGTCAACCCCGACTCGGTCAGCGACGAGCGATTGGTGTTCTCCTTCATCGTCTTCGCGGTGATGCCGTTCGCGGTGCTGCTGCTGGTCGGGCTGGTCTGGTTGGTGGCGCTGCTGATCGGCGCGTCCTGAGCCCGCGCCGAGCTCAGTTCAGGGCAGCGCGGAGCCGGCCGGTCACATCCTCGACCGCGGGACGGTCGGACGCGTCCGCAGGCGCGAGGTCGAGGTAGTGCCGCAGGTCGGACAGCGCAGCGCCGTTGTGTCCTGCCCGCCAGCGCAGCAGCCCACGATCACGCCGCTCCGCAGGCTCGTCGGGGAGCAGGGCGACGCACCTGTCGGCCGCACGGAGCGCCATGTCCCAGCGTTGCATTGACGAGTAGCAGCCGCGCAGGTTGCGCGACATGCGCGCCAGGATCGCCCGCGAGCTGGCCGGCTCGAGCCACCCCGCCTGCAACTCAACCGGCTCGCTGCCGGTCGCCGCAGCCACGAGACGACGCGTTGCGGGCTCGTCGAGAACGTCGCCATCGGACGGCTCCGCAAGAACGCCGTCGACGCGGACACCGAAGTGTCCCGGCAGGCCGACCCCCTCGACGTCGAGTCCCGCGCGCCGGCCGACCGCGATCCACACAGCGGCGCAACTGATGGGGATGCCAGCGCCGCGCTGCAGGACGGTGTGCAGGTAGTGCGCGCGTGGATCGCCGCCGCCGCTGCGGCGCAGCCCCACGCGCTCGCGGAGCACGGCGTGGACGATCGCAACCGCATCGGCGCCGCGGCTGCCGTTGAGCCGGGTCCTGGCGCCCGCGGCGAGCTCGTCGAGCACGCGCAGCGCGCCCGGCACATCGACTTCCGAACAGTCCTCGGCCGCGAGCCAGAGGGCTCCCTCGGCGATATCGCCGCGTGGATTGCTGGCGCAGGCGAGGAGGGCACGGCGCGGATCCGCTTCCATCAGGCGAATGATGCACCGTGACGCACCGTCGTTCGCTTCCGTTCGCAGGAGGGTTACATCGCAACCGTTGTTAGACTGGACCGATGCTCCTCGAGGAGATCTCCGGCCCGGAGGACCTCCGGGCCCTCGGCACCAACGATCTCGATCGACTCTGCGCTGAGATCCGAGAACGGCTGATCAATGCTGTCGCCCGCACTGGCGGTCATCTCGGCCCCAACCTCGGCGTCGTCGAGCTCACCGTGGCGATGCACCGCGTTTTCGACTCACCACGCGACCGCATCGTCTTCGACACCGGCCACCAGGCGTACGTCCACAAGATGCTCACCGGTCGTGCCGATCTCTTTGGCACCCTGCGCCAGCACGGCGGCCTGAGTGGGTATCCGTCTCGATCGGAGTCAGAGCACGACATCGTCGAGAACTCGCACGCCTCGACCGGCCTCAGCTACGCACTCGCCCTGGCGACAGCACGGGAATTGCGCGGTGACAGCGGCAAGGTCGTGTGCGTCATCGGCGATGGGGCGCTCACCGGCGGGATGGCGTACGAGGCGCTCAACAACATCGGCCAGCGCCAGCCCGAGATGGTCATCATCCTCAACGACAACGGCCGCTCCTACGCGCCGACGGTGGGCGGAATCGCCGAGAACCTGGGCCAGTTGCGCCTGTCGCCGAAGTACGAGCGCGCCAAGGTGGCCGCGGGGCAGACGCTGCGCCAGCTTCCGGTGTTTGGCCAGTCGGCGTATGGCGCCGCCAAGCGCATGAAGGACTCGTTGAAGCAATTGGTGAGTCCCATCTCGATCTTCGAGACGCTCGGCTTGAAATACGGCGGCCCGATCGACGGCCACGACGTGCATGCGCTCGAGAAGGCGATGCGCGATGCTGCCGCCTACCACGGTCCGGTGGTCATCCACGTCGTCACCGACAAGGGCCACGGCTACGCGCCCGCGGTGGACGATTCCATCGACAAGTTCCACGGCGTCTCGAGCTTCGATCCCACCAGCGGCAGTTTCTCGAGCAAGCCACAGGCCTGGACCGACGTGTTCGGAGAGGCGCTTCTCGAGGCTGCGGAGGAGGATGACCGCATCGTGGCGATCACCGCGGCGATGGCGTCGTCGACGGGCCTGCTGCCGTTCGCGGCGCGCTTTCCTGAGCGGTTCTTCGACGTCGGCATCGCCGAGCAGCACGCGGTCACCTTCGCCGCCGGGCTTGCCATGCAGGGCCTGCGCCCGGTTGTCTGCATCTACTCCACCTTCCTGCAGCGTGCTTTCGACCAGATCACCTGCGACGTCGCGCTGCACAAGCTGCCGGTGACGTTCGTGCTCGACCGCGCCGGCATCACCGGCGACGACGGCGCATCCCACCACGGCATGCTCGACCTTGCCTACCTGCGGCTGATCCCGGGAATGACGGTCACCGCGCCGAGCTCGCCGGACGAGCTACGCCGGCTGCTCGCGACAGCGCTGGCACACGATGGCCCCTTTGCGGTGCGCTACCCGCGCGGCGCGGCCACGCAGCCAGGATCGGCGCCGATGCGTCCCGTCGCCATCGCCACCATGAACATCCTGCGCAGCGGCGACGACATCGCCCTGCTCGCGGTCGGCAAGATGGTCGGAGTCGCCGCTGCGGCGGCGGAAGCCCTGAGCGCTGAGGGCATCGAGTGCACGGTCGTCGACGCGCGGTTCGTCAAGCCTCTCGACCCGGGCATCGCTGCGCTTGCGGCGCGGCACCCGGCGGCGCTCACGATCGAGGACGGCACCATCATCGGCGGCTTCGGCGACGCGGTGCTCGAGGCGCTTGCCGATGCCAGCCTCTCGGTGCCGGTCCGGCGGGTGGGTTTGCCAGACCGCTTCATCGAGCACGGGGCACAGCCGTTGCTGCTGCACCAGTTCTTGCTCGACGTCGACGGCATCACCGGCGCTGTGCGGGAGATGCTCGGTGAGCGCCGTCCCAGCGTGCTGGTGGGGTAGCTGCGGCGTGGCTCACGAGGACGCGCTCGACTTCGTGCGTCGTCATCATCGCGCCGTGCTGGCGACCTATCGCCCCGACGGCCGCGTTCAGCAGTCTCCCGTCGTTGCTGCGGTCGACGAGCGGGACCGGGTCGTCATCAGCACTCGGACCGGGGCGATCAAGACGCTGAACCTCCGTCGGGATCCGCGCGCCAGCCTGTGCGTGATGAACGACAGCTTCTTCGGCGAGTGGCACAACGTCGAAGGTCTGATGGAGATCGTCGAGCTCCCGGAGGCGATGGAACCACTCGTCGATTACTACCGAAGGGGTTTTGGTGAGCACCCTGACTGGCAGGAGTATCGGTCCGCGATGCAGAGCGAGGGCCGTGTTCTGCTCCGGCTCACAGTCGAGCGCAGCGGCCCACGCGTCCAGGGCTGAGGCGCCCCCCTTGCGGGTCATTGACCTGCCAGCGCCTGACGCAGGGGATCGCGGCATTCGGGCGGACTGACCAAGTCGACGGCGACGTCGTCGCAGCCCACCCAGGATGCTGCAGTGTGCAGCGCCTCAGCCATCGCGTCGACCGCCCGTGGCTCGACGGACACCTGTCGCGCACGCAACACAGTGCCCTCACGCTTGGGGTCAACCCGGCCGCGCAGCCGCCCCGCAGCCAGCAATGGCATCACGAAGTAGCCGTGCTGACGTTTGGCGGCAGGGGTGTACGCCTCGAGGCGATGGCGGAAACCGAAGAGGCGCTCGGTTCGGCGCCGGTGCCAGATGAGCGAGTCGAACGGTGAGAGCAGCACCGGGCGATGGCGGCCCAACGGGGCGCCACCGGACAGCACGGCGGGGTGCGCCCAGGTGGGCCTGGACCAGCCGGGCACGACGACGGGCACCAGGCCGGCGGCTTGCGCGGCCGGTCTGACGGCAGTCATTGGCAGGCGGAAGTAATCGGCGAGGTCGTCGTCGGTGGCCACGCCCATGAGCGCCGCCGCCCGCTCCACGAGGCCGGCAAAACAGGCGGCGTCATCGAGGTCGACCGCCAGCAACTGGGCCGGTATCGCGCCGTCGGTCACCGTGTAGACGCGACGGAAACCACGCCGCTGCACGCAGGCAACCTCACCTCGGGCCAGCAGCTGCTCCACCGCGGTCTTGACGGGGCTCCACTCCCACCACCCGGGCGTGGTCCTCGCGCCGCCGAGGTCAGCGGTGGTCAGCGGGCCCAGGTCGCGCAAACGGGCGAGGATCTCCTCCTGGTCGCGCGTCCGATGCGGCCAGCGTGCCTGGAATCGGCGACGGCGCCATGCGAACATCGGCCACAGCTCCATGGGGATGACGCAGGCGGCGTGCGCCCAGTATTCGAACGTGCCGGCGCCGCCCCACCACGCCCGCGCGATGTCGCCGCGGCTGACCTTGTTGAGCCGTGTGAAGGCCACCAGCTCGTGGGAGCGGGCGAGCACCGAAATGGTGTCGATCTGGATTGCGCTGAGCTGTTCGAGAAGGCGCAGCGGATCCCGGTGCCGCCGCCCGGTGAGTCGCTGCGCCGTGATCGCCAGGGCCCGTGCGTCCGCGTTGCTCACCTCGAGGGTCACGGGCGGCTACTCTCGCAGAACCCATCAGCGCTACCGTGGTCGTATGGATACCAACCAGGAGGGTCGCCGCGGGCCGGTCGCCGAGGAGGTTCGGGCTGCGCTCGAGGCAAAGCGCATGGAGTTGTTGCAGCGGATCGCCGAATTCGGTGCAAGCGATCCCGCTGAGACCTCGAACCTCAACTTCGGCAAGCGAATCGGCGACGGCACCACGTACGCGGTGGAGCGCATGACCGGCGCGTACCAGGCGAGCACGCTGTTCGAAACGGTCAGGGAGATCGACGAGGCTTTGGCGTCACTGCATGCCGGCACGTACGGTTGCTGCACTGCCTGCGGTGAGCGAATCCCCCCAGAACGACTGGCGGCGCTTCCCTGGGCCGCGCTCTGCGTTCCATGCCGCAGCGTGCGGCCCAGGTTGCCCTAACGGGCTGCGCTGCGGCGCCGCTCCGAGAGCGGATGAGCAGACGGTCGGCGGCTGTGGGAATCGCTGCGTCGCGGCGTGACGCTGGCCGTCACCAGGGCGGCAACGGCGCCGCGCCAGTCAGATTCCTCGTCGACCTGACCCTCTGCTGTGGAGGCGTCCACGAGGCCTCCGTACGACATCACGGCCGGCGGGTCGAGAAGGTCGATGGCCGCTGCCATAGGGTCCTCCCTGTCGTATGCGGGGTTTCCTGCTGCGCCTCCACCCTACGGGCGGGTGGGGTGCAAATGCAAACTCCGCGCGTGCAGCGACGCTGTCCCTGACGGCGCCTACGTCAAGTGATCCGCTGTCAACAACGGATTGTTAAGGATTCCTACTAGGGCGTCGTGCGGCCACGGCCTTCGCCGCGATCGCTCGCTCAGGCGTCGTAATACAAGAAGAACTCGTAGGGGTGAGGGCGAAGTGCGATCGGATCGACCTCGCTCTCGCGCTTGTACGCGATGTACGTGTCGATCACGTCCTGGGTGAAGACTCCGCCGCGGAGCAGGAAGTCCTGGTCGTTCTCGAGAGCGTCGAGCACCTCGGAGAGCGAGCCGGGCAGGTCGCGAACGCGATCGGCCTCGCGACCTTCGAGCTCGTAGAGGTCCGCGTCCACGGGCTTTGGTGGCTCGATCTTGTTCTGGATGCCGTCCAACCCGGCCATGAGCATCGCCGAGAACGCCAGGTACGGATTGCACATCGGGTCAGGCGAGCGGAACTCGAGGCGCCGGGCTGCCGGCTTGTCGCTGTACGTGGGGATGCGAACGCAGGCGCTGCGGTTGCGCGCGCTGTAGGCGAGCTTGATGGGCGCCTCGTAGCCGGGCACCAGCCGCCGGTAGCTGTTGGTGGTCGGCGCGGCGAATGCGAGCACCGCCGGCGCGTGCTTGAGCAGTCCGCCGATGTACCAGCGCGCGGTCTCGCTGAGCAATGCATAACCGTCGGCGTCGTAGAAGAGCGGCTCGTCGCCGTTCCACAACGACTGGTGGGTATGCATACCGCTGCCGTTGTCACCAAAGAGTGGCTTGGGCATGAACGTCGCGGTGTAGCCCTCGCGATAACAGACGCTCTTGACGATGTACTTGTACTGCAACACCTTGTCGGCCATTGACACCAGCGTGTCAAAGCGCATGTCGATCTCGGCCTGGCCCGCGGTGCCCACCTCGTGGTGATGCACTTCAATGTCGATGCCGGACTCGATCATGGCGAGCACGATGCGGCTGCGCAGGTCCTGCTGCTTGTCCACCGGCGGCACCGGGAAGTAGCCACCCTTCAGCTTGGGTCGATAGCCAAGGTTGGCCGTGCCGTTCTTGCCCGTGTTCCAGACGCCCTCGTCGGAGTCGATGAAGTAGTAGCCCTCGTGGGTGTTCTGGTCGTAGCGGACCGAGTTGAAGATGTAGAACTCGGCCTCCGGACCCCAGTACGACGTCTCGGCGATGCCGGACTGGCGCAGGTACTCCTCGGCCTTGCGGGCAACGTAGCGCGGGTCACGGCTGTAGGCCTGCCGGGTGATCGGGTCGGCGATGTCGCAGACCACCACCATCGTCGGCACCTCGAGGACCGGGTCGAGGAAGG
Organism: Candidatus Dormiibacter sp.; assembly: GCA_039935655.1. Classification (GTDB taxonomy): domain Bacteria; phylum Chloroflexota; class Dormibacteria; order Aeolococcales; family Aeolococcaceae; genus Aeolococcus. The sequence goes on from JBDTJX010000007.1 coordinate 25,761, forward strand.
AGCGAGCCGGGTCCGGGAAGAGCAGCATGTCGCTCTCGTGGATCTTCTGGAAGCCGCGAATGCTCGAACCGTCGAAGCCGATTCCAGCCTCGAAGACCGACTCGGTGAACTCGCTGACAGGGACGCTGAAGTGCTGCCACGTGCCGGGAAGGTCGGTGAAGCGGAAGTCGACCATCTTCACGCCCAATTCCTTGGCGCGGCTGATGAGCTGCCTGGGGCTGGGCGAGGAGACGGCGGTCGGGGACATCGTGGACAACACCTCTGCTGTGAACCTGGTGGCTACCGACTCGTCGATCGTCATGCGCTCCTTCCTCCGATGGTCGGCTGCCGGTCACGCGGAGGGCTGGGACGCCGGGCGTGGGCCGGATTGTCATGGTTCAGGCTAGCCTCATGACGGCCGTCGTCACTATGGACAGAACACCTCAGAGAAATCCCCCGACCCTTGTATACGGCGCACAAAGCCGAAGGGTCAGCTGGCGCCGCTAGGCGGGCGGCTTGATCCCGTTGACCTGCTCGCGGGCGGCGCTCTTGTCCTTGAAGTAGATCTTGTTGATCAGGGTGAAGGGCTGCTGAGGGGAGGGCACGTCCTCCTCGGCGAAGATCGCGTCGACCGGGCACGGATCGACACAGGCTCCGCAGTCGATGCACTCGTCGGGGTCGATGTAGACCATCCGGTCGTCGTCGACCTCGTGGATGCAGTCGACCGGACAGACCTCGATGCACGACTTGTCCTTGAGGTCGATACAGGTTTCCGTGACGACGTAGGTCATGAGCATCCGAGTCTAGCCGAGCAGGGGCAAACCCCGGCCGAGCGGTCACTCGACCGAGGAGTTGCCGGCTTGCGGCCACTCGGCTGGCGCAGCCAGCTCCCGCTGGGCTGCCCACCCCCGTTGATGAAGGTGGCGACGACGGTGCGCGGAGGCGACTTTTCATCTCCGGAGCTGACAGCGCTGATGGGGTGTGTGCGAGGGGGGAACCTTTTCCCCCCTCGTGTTCAATGTCCCCAATGCTCCGGTTGGAGATGACGCACCATGGCGTCACCGCGCTCACCGGTGCGAATCCGAACCGCGTCGTCGACGGGGTAGATGAAGATCTTCCCATCGCCGACCTCGCCGGTCCGGGCCGCGCCGGTTATGGCGGCGACCACCGACTCGACCATCGAGTCGCCCACCACCGCCTCCACCTTGATCTTGCGCTGGAGGGAGATGTTCGCCCGTGCGCCGCGATAGGTTTCGGTATAGCCCCGCTGCGCGCCGCAGCCGAGCACCTCGGTGATGGTCAGCCCTGAGGCGCCCAGGGCGTCCATCGCATCCTGCACTGCTTGGAGCTTCTCGGGCCGGATGATCGCCTCGACCTTCTTCACGATGGGACTCCGTCTTTGGTGCTCGCGTGGTCCGGGATGGGTGCGTCCTCCTGGACGTATCCGTTGTTGTCGCTGGGCGCGGATTCCCTGGTGGCCACCACGGCCCCGGCCAGGTAACGAGCCGGCTCGGCGACCGCGTCGGGGTGAATGTACGCTCCTCCGGGGACTGGCATGAACTGCTCCGGGTACCCCCACATTCCGTGCTCGCTGATGTCCAGTCCGTCGATCTCGTGGCGCTCGCTGACGCGCAGCCCGACCGTGTGCTTGATCACCCAGAAGAGGCCGTAGCTGAGCGTGAAGACCGTGATGAACGCGGCGCTGACCGCAGCTGCCTGAGCTCCCAGCTGCCTGAAGCTGCCGGTGTAGAACAGGCCGCCCTGCCCGACGCCGTTGAAGGTGGCCAGCTGTGGGTCGGTGAACAGTCCGCATGACAGCGTGCCCCAGATGCCCGCCAACCCGTGAGCGCTGAGCGCTCCGACCGGGTCGTCGATCCACTTGTCGATGGCGATAACGCCGAACACCACGATCACGCCAGCCACGGCGCCGATGATGACGGCAGCCCACGGCTGGACATATCCGCTCGGGGCGGTGATGGCGACCAGGGCGGCGATGGCGCCGTTGCCGATCATGCCGACGTCGAGTGCCTTCTGCAGCCGGTAGATGGTCGCCATCGCGGCCAGCGCGCCGGCCGCCGCGGCGAGATTGGTGGTGACCACGACGTCGGCGAAGTGCAGGTTGGTGGCATTCAACGTCGACCCCGGGTTGAAGCCGAACCAGCCGAACCACAGGATGATCACGCCGAGCTGGGCCAGCGGCATGTTGTGACCGGGAATCGCGTTTGGCTTGCCGTCACGCGAGTACTTGCCGCGACGGGCACCGAGCAGGAGCAAGCCCGCGAAACCTGCCGTCGCGCCGGTGAGATGGACGACCGTCGACCCGGCGAAGTCCTGTGCGCCCAACGTGGTCATCAGCCAGCCGCCGCCGAACAGCCAGTGGCTGATCATCGGGTAGATGAAGCCGGCGAAGGGAATCGCGAAGAGGATGTAGACGATGAACTTGGTGCGCTCCAGCATCGTGCCCCAGACGATCGCCAGGGACACCGCGCAGAAGACGAACTCGAAGAAGAACTTGGCAGCCGCCGGGGCGGTTGACGCCGCCAGGGCGGGCAGGTCCATCGTCGAACCGGGGTGGAAGGACGGGGCGAACCCGGTGAACCCGATGATGCTGTTGGTGAACCCGGTGGCGGCCCCGAACGCGAAGGCAAAGCCGCAGACCCAGTACACGATCGAGCTGATGCTGAGGTTGACGATGACCTTGGCGACCACCGTGCCGACGTTCTTCATGCGCGTGAAGCCGACCTCGAGCATGGCGAAACCGGCCTGCATGAAGAGCACCAGGCAAGCGGCGACGACGACCCACACGGTGTCGGCGGCGATCCCGGCTGCCTGCGTCGCGGAAGTGTCGGCGGCGTGCGCGGTCAGCGGCAGCAGGGCAAGCGCGGCGGCGCCCGCGACGGCGAGTCTGATGCGGGTTCGTCGGTGCAACGACGTCCTCCTCTCCCAGCTCTGGTCGTGTTGCCCAAGACTAGGTAGCGCGGTGCACAAGGTTCGATACGCGTGCCGCCACAAGATTCAGCCTGGGATCTTGTGCGCTGAGTACAAGCACCGCGGCCATTCACGACTGCGGCGGGACGTGTCAGCGCGCAGCCCCGGCAGGAGCGGGCATCACCTCGCGAATCCGCAGGCAGAGGTGGAGGTTGAGGCGCGTGGCGGGGTCGTCGAGCTGCAGCCCCCCGATCTCCTCGATCCTTCGCAGCCGGTACAGCACGGTGTTGCGGTGCAGGTGGAGCCGCTGCGCGGTGTCGGTCGGAGAACCGTGGCAGTGGAAGTAAGCGTCGAGGGTGTCCATGAGCCCGGAGCCGGTGCGATCGTCGTAGGCGACCAGGGATCCCGCCGTCTGGGAGTAGAAGTCGTCGAGCTCGGCGTGCTGCGTCATCGTCACCAGCAGCCGGTGCAGCCCCAGGTCGGAGAACGTCGCCACCGCCCGAGGGGCCTGGAGGCGCGCGCTGATGCGCAGCGCGTGCTCGGCCTCGCGGTGCGACTGTCGGACACCCTGCGGACCGCTGCGCGGCCGGCCCACGCCCACGATCACCTCGTCGCGGAGAGCGGCGGCGCAATCGGCGCGCAGGGCCTCGGCGATGAGCCGGCTGCGCTCCGGCGGCTCGGCAGACAGGTCTGGAACGACTGCGCACACGGCACCGTCATGTGCAGCCAGAAGCCAACCCTCCGCGCTGCGCGCCAGGCAGCGGCGAGCGGCGACCGTCAGAGTGTCGAGGGCGCCGGCACTGGACACGCGGCCACGGATGACCAGAACGCTGAAGCGTTTACCGAGCTCGAAACCGAGCCTGCGGGCCCGCTCGGTGGCGCCCCCCTCCGACCCGTATGAGCCGTCGAGAAGGGCTGCGACCAACTCACCCTCGAGGTCATCGCGAGCGCGGAGGACGGCACGCTCGCGATCGAGCTCGATGGCGCAGGCGGATGCACCGCGGGCCACGGCAACCCGGTCGATCTGGCCGAGCTGATGTTCCTCACCAATCAACGACACGAAGCCGTGGACTCCCTCACGTCCGGGGATGGGCGCCACCAGGCGGCTGCGGCCGCGTGGCAGGCCGAACTCGTTGACCGGGGGATCGGCGGCAGGGACGGTCTGGCCGGCGACCCAGCGCAGCAACTCCTCACCGTTGCCCAGCGCGTCGCGCACCGCGCGCGGCAGCTCGCCGCAGACGATGCGAAGGCTGCCGGTGGCGTCGTGCCACGCCACCGCGCGCCCCGTGACCTCGCCGAGGCGCGCCACGATCGCGTCGGCGCCGGCGCCGCCCAGTGCCAGCTGCATCAGTTCCATCTGCAGTTGCTGGGCGCGCTCGTGCAGAACGGTGCGCTGCTCGACGATGAACCGCACCACCGACTGCTGGATCTCGGTGACGTGGACGCCGTCGGGAAGCCGGAGCAGCGGCATGTGGCGGCGCTCGGCGACGCCAAGGCTGCCCGGCGAGGCATCGCCGACCACAGCAACCGCGACGCCGCCCTTCTCGGCCAGGCCGTTCATGACATCGGCCAGGTCCAGTCGCTCGTCGAGCAGCTTGATCGACGCCACCGGGACGAGCGCCATCTCGCCGCCCTTGATCGCCTCGAACGCGGGCGGCCGGGTGCGTAACGTGGTCGCCCACTCGACCCGACGGTCGAGCCCGGCCCCACCTCCGAGCAGCCCGGTGCCAGCCGGCAGACCCCCGCGCCACACATCGCGCACGGTGATCAGCGCGCTCTCCATCAGGACCTTCCCGGTCCCGGGCGGGAGCTCATCTCAGGCGCGCTCCAGGTAGCGCTCCAGCTCCCAGCCGGTTACCTGACCGCGGTACTCGCGCCACTCCGCGCGTTTGGCCTCGAGGAAGCGATCGGCGAGGTTGTCGCCGAGGGCCTCTCTCACCACCTCGTCATCGGCGCAGGCATCGACGGCGTCCTTGAGGTTGTCGGGAAGCAGCCCGACATTGCGCCGCTCCAGCTCGACCTCGTCGAACCCGTACAGCGCCTCCTCGACGGGAGGTGGCAATGGAAGCCGCCGCTCGATCCCGTCCAGCCCGCAGCGCAACATCACCGCGAATGCCAGGTAGGGGTTGCAGGACGGGTCGGGGCTGCGCAACTCCACGCGTGCCGCCTGGGTACGCGACACGTGCGGCACGCGGATCAACGCACCCCGGTTGGTGCGCGCCCAGGAGAGGAAGATCGGCGCTTCCAGGCCGCGCACCAGTCGCTTGTAGGAATTGACCAACGGGGCGAGCACCAGGCACATCCCCGCCGCGTGGTGCAGCTGGCCGGCGATGAAGTGCTTGGCGACGTCACTCAGCCCATAGTCGTCGGCCCCGGCGAAGGCGTTGCCGCCGCCGCTGCGCCCGAGGCTCTGGTGCACGTGCATGCCACTGCCGGGCTGATCGTTGAACGGCTTGGGCATGAAGCTGGCGATCAGACCGGCCCGCTGCGCGACCGCCTGCATGGCGAGGCGGAAGGTGACCACAGCGTCTGCCGCGGCGAGCACGTCGCCAACGCTGAGGTCGACCTCGTGCTGGCCCGGCGCCACCTCATGGTGAGCGCTGTTGACCTCGACACCCACCGCCGCAGCGGCGGCCAGCATGGCCTGGCGCAGGTCGGTGGCGCCGACACCGGTCACGTCGAAGTAGCCGGCGGCATCGTCGCCGCGAGCGGTTGGCTGGCCGTCGGCTCCCCGCTCGAGCAGGAAGAACTCGATCTCGGGACCGACGCGGTAGTCGTACCCCAGTGAGGCCGCATGGTCGACCGCACGCTGCAGCGCGCCGCGCGGGTCCCCGCTGTAGGGCTCGCCGTCCGGCGTCCGCGCCCAACAGATGAGCCGGGCGGTGGGCTCAGCCGCCCAGGGCAGCAGCTGAAGGGTGGTTGGGTCAGGAACCAGGTACATGTCGCTCTCGGCGGTGCGGGTGAATCCCTCGACCGAGCTGCCGTCGAACCAGACACCGCGCTCGAGGGCGGAATCGAGGCCCGAGGCGGGGATCGTCACCGTCTTGACGGTTCCGAGCACGTCACTGAACTGGAGGTGGACATTGCGCACGCCGGCATCGGCGACGCGCGCCGCGAGGTCGCGGGCCGCGGAGGCTTGAGTGGCTGCAGATCGGGAGCTCATGGGCTGTCTCCTAGGCACACCGCCCAAGGTTCACGGTCGATTTCAGGCATCGTAGCGTGTCACGCCGCCGACCGCCACCTGCGAGGCTCAGATCTTGTGCTCGGCGCCCCAGTACAGTCAGGTGGTCAGCGCGTGGCTGCCACGGCCGGTGGAACGAGGTGCGTCCTGCATATCTCGGCGAAGACCGCGGCGCTGGGCTTGGGAGTGCGTTCCATGGTCTGACGATCCACGGCGATGAGACCGAAGCGGCGCGAGTATCCCTCTGCCCACTCGAAGTTGTCCATCGAGCTCCAGTGTAGGTAGCCGCGCACGTCGACACCGCCGGCAAGTGCGTCGCACACCGAAGCGAGGTGATCCACGATGAACCCCGGGCGCAGCTCGTCGCGCTCGTCGGCAACCCCGTTCTCGGTGATGACGATGGGCAGGTGGAACTCGTCCCACAGCCGGACCAGGGCGCGGCGAAGGGCGTCGGGCTCGATGGACCAGCCGAACGACGAGAGCGGCAGGCCGGGGGCCACGACGTTGTCACCGAACAGTCCGCCGGGCTTGCGGAGGTTGAAGCGCACCCGCTCCTCGCAGTAGAAGTTGAGCCCGAGGTAGTCGAGCGAGCCGCGGAGCCCGGCAACCGGCTCGCCGAGCCCGACAGGCGGCAGGATTCGGCCGCTACGGCAGGCACGCAGGAACCAGCGGTTGAACAAGTGGTTGGGGACCACCGTGGCCGCCCGATCCAGGACGGAGCGCGGGTTGAGCGCTCGCAGCGGCCTCTCGTGGTGGGCGATGGAGACATGTGCAGTCCACCCATGGGCTGCGGCAACGCGGTGCACCGCTGCGTAGCCCGCAGCGTGCATCCGGGCCATGCCGCCGAGCGCTGCCAGGAAGCAGCGCATCCCGTGTCGGAGCGGCGGCCATTCGCCATACAGGTAGCCGAAGACCGCGAGGACCGACGGTTCATTGATCGTGATCCACCAGCGCACCTGAGACCCGATCGTCTCCGCGCACAACGCGGCGAAGCGCGCGAAGAGCCGCGGCGCGTCGGCGTCGAGGACTCCGCCGCGATCGGCGAGCCAGGTGGGCAATGTGAAGTGGTGCAGCGTCACCACCGGTTCGAGACCCAGCGCTCGACAGGTTTGGACGACGTCACGGTAGTGACGCAGTTCGACGGTGTCGAACACCCCCTCGCGCGGCTCCACCCGCGACCATTCGATGGAGAAGCGGTGCGCGTTGTGACCCATTCCGGCGAGCAGCTGCAGGTCGTCCTGATACCGCGCGTAATGATCACAGGCCACGTCCGACACGCTGCCGTCCTTGATCCGCTCAGGGTGCTCGCGCTCCATGCGCGACCAGTCGTTGTCGAGCCCACCCTCCACCTGGTGGGCGGCGGTTGCAGAGCCGAGGAGAAAGTTCTCCGGGAGGCGCCCGGGCACGGTCATGTGGTGCCTCCCGGGTGGGCCGTGAAGGCCACTGGAAAACCCGACCATGGTACTCATGATTCGATCGAGCATGTCGCCGGCGCGCGCGTAGGCGCCGATAATGGGCCCGTGCGTTGGCGGTGCGGTTCGGAGGCAAGATGAGCGAGAGTTTCGCGACCGAGGGAGCGGGACACGCCCAACCGCATGTGCCCGGCAAAGTCCAACTGATGACCAGCGAGCCGATTGCCATGCCGGCCTCCGCCGCGGACGGGCAGAGCTCGCTGCGCGAACAGCTCGAGGAGCGGCCGTGGCTGCTCGCGGTTGGTTTCGTCGCGATGGTGGGGTTCTTTCTCCTGCTCCGCGCGCGTCGCTCGGACTGACCGCTCAGCGTCGCTTCGGCGGGCGCCGAGTCGGGGTCCTGGGCGTTCGGGCGCTCGGCCCGGTCGGCGCCTCGGCCAGGGCCGGCGGCAGCAGCGGTGGTGGAACCGTGGGCGGCGCTGCGGGCCCGCTGAAGATGTCGAGGAAGAGCGTCTCGAACGTCAGCCGCGGCTGTGCGTATTGCGATATCTCGGCGCGAGCGCGCAGAAGGAGACCGAGGATGTCGGTGAGGCGCGCTGCGCCGAGGCTCTCCGCCCAGCGCTCGAGTGAATCCGCGTACCCCGTCCAGAGGCGCAACTGGGGAACACCGGCGGCCTGGCAGACGGCGTCGCGGACGAACGACGACCAGACCGAGAGCAGGAGGGTGGCCCTCTCACGCCCTTCGACGCCAGCCCCCGGGGTCAGCTCCGCGGCGGCGCGCAGCGCGCCCTCCATGCCACCACCGGCGATCGCCAGGAACGCGTGGAGCGCTTCCACCTCCGCCACCATCACCCCCGGCTCAGAGGCAAGGCGGTGGGCGCGGCCGGGGCGGCCCCCGCTCAACGCCGACGCCAGCGACGCGAGGCGCGTGTCGACGCCGTGCTCCTCGAGCCACGACGCGATACGCGCCACGTCGACCGTCCCGAGCGCGATCAGCCTCGTCCGCGACAGCAGTGTCGACGGAAGCGCCTCCGGATTGGCAGCGCAGAGGACGATCAGCGTGTTGGGTGGGGGCTCCTCGAGCGTCTTGAGCAGGGCGTCGGCCGCCTGCTCGGTCAGCCTGTCGGCACGCGCCATCACCGCAACGCGCATACCTCCCGCGTAGGTCCGCAGCGACATCGCGTCCTGAAGGCTCGGCCCGGCGTCGGCGTGGGCGCCGGCGCGGACCCGGTCGATGCCGATGCGCTCCGCGTCGGAGTCCTCCAGCCAGAGATCGGGGTGGGCGAGCAGCCCACCGGGCCAGTCGCCGCGGTTGAGAATCGAGTCGGCCAGCTGCAGGGCGGTGGCCGTCTTGCCCACCCCGGCCGGGCCCGCGAGCAGCAGCGCATGACCCAGGCGCCCGTCGGCGTGGGCGTTCACAAGGAGGCCGAACACCGCCTCGTGGCCGATCACCGTGGAGGGGGCGGCCATCTGGCGATTGTGCAGAATTGCCCCGCCCGTGCCACTGCTCCCAGCGCCCCGGGGCGCCTCCGCCGCGCCCCTGCCGCAACGAGCGAACACCGCTCGTTACTGCCTCTGGATCGGCGCGCCGCTGGCATTCGTGACCTTCCTGGCGTCGACCCAGAACGTCAAGGACGCGGCCACGCGAGCGGCATTGCTCGCCGCCGCGTTCTTGTCACCGTTGGTACTTGTCTATGTCGGGCTGCGCGTCGGCGCTGACCACGACCCGGCAGGCGTCCCGGCGGCGCACGCCGGTGTGGGACGGGCGGGCCGCTGGGACTGGACCGACGTCATCGCGTTCCTCCCGGTGGCGTCTGCCGCCGTGCTGGTCACCGCCAGCATCATCCTGGGCGTCACCCAGGCCACCGACCAATCGTTGCAGGCGTCAGCCCGGACAGCGGTGGAGGCCTTTGCCGGCCAGGCCGCCTCCTACGCCGCCGCGCTCACCGCCCTCCTTGTGCTGCTGCGGCTGCGCCGCGGGCTGAACATCACCGACCTCGGCTGGCGGCTGCCGCGAGCGATCGGCCGAGCCGGGTGGCTGCCGTGGCTGGCGATCAGCGTCGCAGGCGCGTTCGTCGCGCTCGAGGTCGCCGACTGGCTGGCGTCCCTCGCCACCCATGCGCTCCCCAACTCCCCGAACACCCAGTGCACCACGGTGCGCGACCAATATGGCGGCTACCTCGCGGTGGCAATCCCGCTGGTGTGCCTGATCGCACCGCTCAGCGAGGAGACCGTCTTCCGGGGCTTCATCTACGGGTGGCTGCGACGCCGCCTGCCGGTTCTTCCCGCGGTGGTGATCAGTGCCGCTGTGTTCTCTGCGGCACACCTCGTGCTCGTGCTCGCGCTGCCGCTGTTCGCCGTCGGGGTGATCCTCGCCCTTCTCTACGAATACTCGGACTCATTGCTCCCGGGTGCGCTGGTGCACGGGCTCTTCAACCTGGTCGGCATCCTCGCGATTCTCGGGGCCAGCGCAGCCTGCTGAGGTCGCGACAGTTCCGGCCGGTGACGACGTTCATCACGCGGCTGGATTCGACTGCGACGGGTCCGCGCCCGTCATGTGTCGGCGGGCGCCGTCTTCAGGGATTGGCGCCACACGAACCAGATCCGCTGCACGGCGGTCACGTTGGTGAGCACGGCCAGCGCCACCAGGCAGCCGAACAGGACCGGCGGGACCAGCAGACCGATGACGGTGAGAACCACGCGCTCAGGACGCGCGAAGATGCCGCCGTCGCACACGAAGCCGAGCGATTGAGCCCGGGCGCGCACGTACGACACCAGCAGTGACCCGGTCAGCGCGAAGATGACCAGCATCGGCTCGACGACGTGGTGCCCCGGGAGCGTGATCGTGAAGTACCAGAGCAGGGCGATGTAGGTGAACGACTCCGCATATCGGTCGGTGGTGGAGTCGAGGAAGGCGCCGTACCGGTACACCTTGCCGGTGACCCGCGCCACCGCGCCGTCGAGGATGTCGAAGGCGCTGGCGAGCAGCAGCAGGATCCCGCCGACGATGAGGTAGCCGGTGGCGACGAGCACCGCGGAAGCGGCGCATATCGCCAGCCCGATGAGGGTGAGCGCGTTGGGGGTGAAGCCGAGGAGCCGCAGCGCGGGCACGATGCGCCGCGCCCCGGCCCTAACCCATTCCTGAAACCTGGCGGTGAACACCGGCGGCCACCATGTGCACGCGCGATCGCTCGCGTGCTTCTTCGTAGACGTCGAGGACCGAGTCCGCGACGCGGTGCCAGTCGTACTGCTGCGCCGTGCGCACCCCGTGGGCGCTCATCGAGCGGCGGAGATCATCGTCATTGACCAGTGTGTCGATTGCCTGGGCGAGCACCCGGGGTTGCTTGGGCGGCACGAGCAGACCGTCCTTGCCGCCGCCGATCACAGCGGTGAACCCGGGTATCGCCGATGCGAGCACCGGGACGCCGCTGGCCATCGCTTCGAGCAGGACGATGCCAAAGCTCTCGCCAGCGGTGGCCGGGCTGCAGAAGATGTCGGCGGACGTGTAGTAGCGGGGGAGCATCTCGTTGCTGATCCGACCGGCGAACCACACATCGGGAATGCCGAACGAGTCGACCTGGCGCTCGTATCCCTGCCGCTGCGGTCCATCGCCGACGGCGACGAGGCGCACGTCCGACCGGCGCCTGCGCAGCTGCGCATACGCCTCGAGGAGGATGCCGAATCCCTTGCGCTGCTCCATGCGCCCGACGAACAGGATCGTCTTCATCCCGGGGCTGCGCAGCTCGGGGACGGCGGGATGGTCGGGGCGGAACCTCGTGGTGTCGATGCCATTGGGGACGATGCGGTAATCCCCCGGGAAGTAGCGTGAGATGAAGTCGCGCGCCGGTTCGCTGACAGCGATGCACGCGTGCAACCGTTTGAAGTAGCGGCCCAGGAAGGGACGCCCGTAGTAGTACCCGAGGTTGCGTCGCGCCAGGGTATGGAAGGTGCCGACATTGGCGCCGCGATGGAAGCGCAGGACGGTGATCGGTAACGACGGCACCAGCGGCTCGTGGTAGTGGACGACATCGAAGTCGCTGTCGTCGAGCAGGGCGCGGACGCGCCGCACCAGGTGGAAGCTGAGCGCGATCCGCGCCACCGAGCCGTTCGACTTCACGGGCACGCTGCGCCCGATGCGCACATATCCGGGGATGTCGTGGTCGTCGCCGACCTTGCTCGACGGCGCCAACACGGTCACGGTGTGACCGCGCTCGCGCAGTGTGTCGGCCAGGTGCCTGACATGCTCGGTCACGCCTCCTGGGTGCATGTAGTCGTAGGGCGAGACCAGGCAGACCTTCACCGGGCCGGCTCCGGCCACACCCTGTCGAGCACGTGCCACTGGTCGGGGTACCTGCGGATCACGGGCTCGAAGGTGGCGAGGATGTGTCGCGCCACCCTCTCAGTCTCCTGCTCACGTGGAGCCTCCGCGTCGTAGGCGACCTCGGGGAACACCATGCCCTCGACACCCCAGCTGGTGCGACGCAGCGCGACGGGCACGACGGCCGCGCCACTGCGCATGGCGACATCCACAACACCGAGCGGGATGGCTGCGGGTCGTCCGAAGAACGGCACCATGGTGCCGGTACCGGTGAGGTCGCGGTCGATCGCGATGGCGATGCCGCCGCCGCTGCGCAGGTGCTTGAACACCTCGCGCATCGCTCCGGCTCCGACCCGCCGTGCCGTGTTGGTGTCGCCGCTGAGTATTGCCTCGATATCGATGGGGATGACCTTGACACCGAGCGCTCCGCGCGCGCCCGCGATGGCCTCGAAGAGCTTCTGGGGGCGGAGTTGCTCAGCAAGCAGCGCCAGGCGGCCGCCGCCGCCGTTCCATGCGGCCAGCCCTGCTTCCCATGCCCCGAAATGCATTGAGACCACGACGACGCCTTTGCCGCGCGCCAGCGCGTCGGTGTAGTGATATAGGTCGACCTCGCGCAGCCGCCGCGTCGTCTTTGATGGGTCCAGCGGGATGGCGATGACGTCCACCCAGCTGCGGGTAAGGTCGCGAACGTTGCGACGGACGATGCGGCGCATCTCCCGCTCAGTCGTCTCCGGCAGTGCGTGGTACAGGTTGTCGCGCAGCGCGTCGAACTTCGTCGGTATGGTGGCGAGCAGCACGTCGGCGACGCGGTCGGCGAGCGCGAAGCTGGCGCGCCGCGGCAGGACGCGAACCAACGCTGATGCCAGCCGATAGCCGTGATACGGGAGCATCGATTCGCGACGCCGCCACCACAGGACACGCGAACGGGCCGGGAGGGTCTCCCGGCCCGCATCGACCACCTTGTGACCCCGGCTCAGTCGGCGACGGAGGTGACCGGCTGGGCGACCGGCTCGGTCGCATTCACGTTCTTGTGGCTCCGCCCGTTGCCGCTGTTGTCCGGGACGCCGGCGATGAACTCCTCGGTGAGCTCGCGGGCCTCCGAATCCGACACCTGGCGGGGTGGCGATTTCATGAAGTAGCTCGACGGTCCCTCCAGCGCACCGGTGAGGCCGCGCTCGATGCCGAGCTTGCAGCAGCGCACCGCGTCGATGACGACGCCGGCGCTGTTCGGTGAGTCGTGGACCTCGAGCTTGAGCTCCATGTTGAGGGGAACGTCCCCGAAGGACTTGCCCTCGATCCGGATGTACGCCCACTTGCGGTCGTTGAGCCAGGGCACGTAGTCGGACGGACCCACATGAATGTTGCGTTCGGCCATGGGATGCTCGAGCTGCGACTGCACCGCGTTGGTCTTGCTGATCTTCTTGCTCTGCAGGCGCTCGCGCTCGAGCATGTTGAGGAAGTCGGTGTTGCCACCGAAGTTGAGCTGGTACATGTTCTCGATCTCGACGCCGCGGTCGCGGAAGAGGCGGGTGAGCACGCGATGCATGATGGTGGCTCCTACCTGCGATTTGATGTCGTCACCGATGATGCAGGTACCCGCCTTGTGGAAACGCCTCTGCCAGTACTCCTCGCGGGCGATGAAGACCGGCATGCAGTTGACCATCGCGCAGCCCGCGGTCAGGATCTGCTCGGTGTACCACCGGGTGGCTTCCTCACTGCCCACCGGCAGGTAGTTGACGACCACGTCGGTTTTGGTGCTCTTGAGCACCTCGACGATGTCGACCGTCGAACCCGGTGCCTTGGTGATCACCTCGGAGAGGTACTTGCCGAGACCATCGTGGGTCATGCCGCGCTGTACGGGCACGCCGAGGTGGGGCACGTCGCTGAACTTCACGGTGTTGTTCTGGCCGCTGAAGATGGCTTCGCTGACGTCCTTACCGACCTTCTCGACGTCAATGTCGAAGGCTGCGGAGATCTCGATGTCGTTGATGTGGTAGCCGCCCAGGTTGACGTGCATGAGGCCGGGCACCGCCGCGTCGACGTCGGCGTTCTTGTAGTACTCGAGGCCCTGGATGAAAGACGAGGCGCAGTTGCCCACGCCGATGATGGCCACTCTGACCTTGTTGCTCATGAGATTCCCTCACTGATTGGCTGAAGACTCTGGGCGAGCGCGTCGGTGCCGGCATCGGCGTGCGCTGAGACGAGGCGGACGAAGGCGCGGAGGTGCGCGGCGATGGCGTCGCGGTCCAGCCGGCAGAACACCTCTCGTCCGTCGCGCCTGGTTCGGATGATCTCGGCCTTGCGCAGGATGCGCAGGTGCCAGCTCATCCGCGGCTGGGACACCATGCAGAGCTCGGCGAGCTCGCTGACGCGCATCTCGACGGTGCCGGCCAGGCTCTCGACGATGCGCAGCCGGGTGGGGTTGGCGAGGCCCTCGAAGGCGACCGAGAGGTCGCTGGCGCCGACGGCGATGCTGCCGGGGATAGCGCGCCGGGCGGGCCGGTGGGCGGGGTTGGGGGCGCGAGCGGGCACTTGCATAACGTTTCCTTTGATAAAGGATACCTTATGCATCCACCTCCGTGTCGACCGGCGCCGCATCGCCATCCGGGGTTATCTCCTCAGGCCGGTTCAGGTGATCGACCGCCGCCGCCCCCGCATCCGTCGACGGCAGGATCAGGTGGAGCATGGCCAGCACCCCGACGCAGACCAGCGCCACGACGAGGAAGCCGGCGGCACCGAGCCCGACGATGAGAAGGACGTCGATCGCAGAGACGGCGAGTGCGGGCACGGCCGCACCATGGCAGAGACGGCCGCAGCGTGGACCCTGCGTACGATGTCGGCGTGAGTGAGGCGCGCCCGGCGTCGCCGGCGCCGGCCGGCGAGGACGACCTGCGCGGAGGCGGGCAGGTTGTCTTCAGGGCGCGCCGGCCCGCAGTGCTGGTGATCCCACTGGCCGCGGTCACCGAGACGGCCGGCATCCTCTTCCTGCTCAACGGCGCGACCATCGGCTGGTTCGTGTGCGCCGCCCCTGCGGTCGCTCTCATCGCCACCGGTCTGATCCTGCGACCCAGCCTCGAGCTCACCCGCGAAGGCCTGCTCCAGCGGCAGTACCCGTTCAGCAGTCTCACCCGGTGGGAGGTGATCGAAGCGATGGGGATCACCCGGGCCGGCAACCGGATGGTGCTCGCCTACCGCCTGGTCGCGGGCATCCCGCCGCCGCGGCGGCAGCCGGCGGCCTCGCTGCTGCGCGCGGCGCAGCGTCCGTACGATGGTGGCTACTTCGTCGATTCGCTGGTGGGCGACCCGGATCGGATCCTGGCCACCGTCGAGCGGTACCGGGCCAGCGCCGAGCTGCGTGCCGCGCTCCCGCCCGCCCGACGCTGAGCGGTCAGCCGACGAGCGCACCGAGCGCCTCCAGGTACCTGCCCCCCACCCTCATGGATTCGAACCTCGCGGACAGCTCCGGGTTGGTGGCCGCCGCAGCCTGCGCGACTGCCGGATCCAGGGACGCGGAGATGGCGTGGGCGAGAGCAGCCACGTCACCCACCTCAACCTGCTCCGCAACGGCGCCCTCACAGAGCTCGACGACGGCGGGGGCCGCCGCCGCCACCACCGGCAGCCCGGAGGCCAGCCCTTCGACGACCGCGTACCCAAAGGTCTCATGCGCACTCGCCGACACCAGCACGTCGGCCCGCGCGTACATGCCTCGCAGTTGGTCGGGGGCGACGTGGCCGTGGAGGCGCACTCCGTCGACGCCGGCTGCAGCGCGACGCAGCGAAGCGCCGGCGGGTCCGTCGCCTGCGACGTCGAGCACCGCGTGGTGGTGGACGCGCCGGACGGCTGGCCACGCAGCGATGACGTCGGCAACCCGCTTGCGCCTGTACAGGTGGGCAACGACGAGGGCCCGCCGACCCTCGCGCTCGGCGGCGGGCGCTGCCGACCACCACCGCGTCGCCGGGAACGGCTCGGGGATCACCTCGATGCGTGACCAGGTCACGCCGAAATCCTGGTGCACCACAGAGGCCGCGAAACGCGAGGGGACCACGACCAGCGACGCGCCGACGGCTGACCGCCGTTCCAGCGCCGCATGGCCGCGCAGCAGCATCCGCGTGAGGCCGCCTTCGTGCGCCATGACGCACCCATACAGGGCCTTGGGCAGGGCCACGAACGGAAGGCCGCTTCGCGCTGCCATGGCCTGCCCGTCACCGCCGATACCGAGGACGGCGTCGTACATCGACGGGTCGCACCACGCTGCGCGGTTGAAGCGGGCGCGGGCGACACCGTGGCCGAGCGGGTGGTCGCGGCCGCGAAAGATGGCCAGCTGCACACCGTTGAGCGCGAGGGCCTCGGCCAGGTTGGCTGCGGCGACAGCCGTCCCCGATCCGCGTCGGACGTCTGCGGCCTCGCTGGTAAGCAGCGCGGGATGCATTCGCGGAGAATAGGCGGCCATGACCCGCGCAGCCGCGCCAACGCTGCGCCGCCGCGCAACCACCGACGACGCCGGGCTGCGCATCCCCCTGCACCGCCTGCTCAACGCAGTGGACCGTGAGCTGGAGCGGCGCCGCGTCGAGGCGGACCTCGAGCCGGCGCGCGACGCGCCGGTCGACATCGCCCGCCTCAGCTCGCTGCGTCGCAGTCTGCCGGATCTCGCTGGGCTCAGTGCCCACGCCCTACGTCGCCTGGCGACGGTGGACGGGGCCGACGTCGTCAGGACGATTCGCGGCCTGTCCGACCTGCTGTCCCGCCACGCTGAGCTCGCCGCCCGTCGGCGGCATGGCGAGACATCCGTCGACGACTTCGGTTTCGACCGCGAGTGGACCGAGACACTGCTGCCGCTGTCGGCGTGGGTGTACCGCAACTGGTGGCGGGTGCGGGCGATCGGGGTGGAGAACGTGCCTGCCACCGGCCGTGCTCTGCTTGTGTCGAACCACGCCGGTGTCGTCCCCTACGACGGCGCCATGGTGCGCACCGCTCTGCTGCTCGAGCACCGCCGGCCACGCCACGCGCGCGCATTGGTGCTCGACGGCCTGTTCGCCATGCCCGGCGCGTCCTGGTTGATGCGCCGCACCGGCAACACTCTGGCACACGACGCCGACGCACGCATGCTGCTCGAGCGTGACGAGTTGGTGTTGGTCTTCCCCGAGGGTGTCAAAGGCACGGGCAAGGCATATGCCGACCGCTATCGCCTGCGTCGTTTCGGCCGCGGCGGTTTCGTCGAGGTGGCATTGCAGACTGGGAGCCCGATCATCCCGGTCAGCATTGTCGGCAGCGAGGAGATCCATCCCAACCTCGCGGAAATCCCCGGTGTCGCAAAGCTTCTCGGTCTCCCCTACCTGCCCGTCACACCGACCTTTCCGTGGCTCGCGGCCGCTGGCCTGATCCCATTGCCGTCCTCGTGGATCATCGAGTTCCACGAGCCCATCGATGTCGCTGCGCAGAGCGCCGACGACGCCACCGAGCCGGGGCGGGTGCTCGACATCTCAGACCAGGTGCGCGACGTCATCCAGGCCGGCGTGTACCGCAATCTGCAACGGAGGCAGTCGGTTTTTGCGTTATCCTAGCCCGCCCCCAGGGTAGCCAAGTGGCTAAGGCAGCGGTCTGTAAAACCGTGTATCGATGGTTCGAATCCATCCCCTGGGACGGCCAGACCGCGCTCTTCGCCGGCAGCTAGAGGTTGCGGTCGTCGGTGGTCGTGGTCGTGGTCGAGCCGGGCACAACCGGCGCGCCGGGAGCGACGGTCGTAGTGCTGCTGGTGCTCCTGCGGCCTCCGAACCCGCCCCACGACGACCAGAAGAACATCGAGAGCGCGGTGCCCAGGACACCGACGATGAGCAGGATGATGCCGATCGTGTGCAGGTTGACCCCGCTGCTCGTCGTGTCGATGCTGACAGCAAAGGCCAGGATCGCGCCGACGGCGATCAAGAGGATCCCAACTCCGATACCCATGGCGATGCGCCTCCAATCAAGGGGTGAAGTCGCACCGTACCGCGATCCCGCGTTGCGTTGTGCGCGGCGCCGTACAGACGGCGTCGCGACGGCCTGCCCGCGATCTACGGAGTCAGCACCACCTTCATCGCCTCGCGCGCGGCAAACAGCTCGTAGCCGTGCACCGCGTCGTCGAGCGGCAGGCGGTGGGAGATGATCGACGCGGGATCGGCGGCCCCGGAGGCGATCAGGGCGAGCGCATCGTCCCAGCGCCCGACGATGTTGGCGGTGCCGCAGAACTTGAGGTCGATGCCCTTGACAAAGGTGAGGTTGAGCGGGAACTCCATCTCGGGCTCGGAGTAGACGCCGATGACGCTGATCCTGCCGCCGGCGCGCACGATGTCGATCGAGCCGGCGAGCGCTGGGATCGCCCCGACACATTCAAGGAGCACGTCCGCGCCGCGACCGCCGGTGTGGTCCTGGATGTGGCTCGGCACGTGCACCGCCGCGGCGTCGACAGGGACGGCGCCAAAGCCCTGGGCCGTCTCGAGGCGCTGCGGCACGGTGTCGACCGCATAGATGACGGACGGCTTGAAGGTCCGCGCCGCCTGCACCGCCATCAGTCCCACCGGTCCGCATCCCTGGACGACGACCACGTCGCCCTCCTCGATGCGCGCCTCCACCGCGCAGTCGTACCCCGTGGTGAAGATGTCGCCCGCGAACAGCACCGTCTCGTCGCTGAGTGAGTCGTCGATGAGGCGCAGGCAGAGGTCGGCGTTGGGCACTCGGACATACTCGGCCTGGGCGCCGTTGAGGTCGCCGAGGAACATGCCGTAACCGAACACGCGCTGGTCGGGGCAGCGACTGAAAAGTCTCTTGGTACAGAACCAACACGCGCCGCACGGGATCATGAACGAAGCGAGCACACGGTCGCCCGCCTTGACGGACCGCACCTCCGGCCCCGCGTCCTCCACCACCCCGACGAACTCGTGGCCAAGGACGCCGCCCGCGGTCATTCCCGGGATGCGGCCGTGCAGCACGTGGAGGTCGCTGCCGCAGATCGCGGTCGTGGTGACCCGAACGACGACGTCGGTGGGTTCCTCGATTGCCGGCCGGGGCACGTCGGCCATCTCGACACGCCCGATGTCGACGAACGTCAATGCGCGCATCAACCACTCTCTCCAGGCGGCAACATCACCGGTATATCAGCTCTCGTTCTCTGTTGCGCGACGCTGGCTGACCCGGTCGCGCAATGACTCGTCGATCTCGCCCTTCTGCCCGGCCTCACGTCGCAACCAGAAGGGCAGGCCCTCGGCGTCGTGCTCAGCGGCGCGACGGCGGATCTCGATGAGGCTCCGCAGCGCCTCGTCGACGGTTGTCTGCAACGGCTGGTCGCCGCCCCTGAGCTGGACGACGACGTCGTCAGCGATGAGCACGCCGTTGGCCGGGGGCGGCGGCGGGGCGGATTTGAACAGGCGGCCCAGCCAGGACATGGCTCGAGTGTAGCTGTCGCAATTGCGCCGGTCTCGCCGCGATGACCGCCGGCTGTCCCCCGCCGGGCGCTAGGCTGCACGGCATGGCGACGAAGACCCCCCCGCGCAGCACACCCAAAATGGAATGGACCGGAAACGCGGAGGCGGATGCGCTGATCGCGCGGGACCCCCTGGCGCTGCTCATCGGCTTCTGCCTCGACCAGCAGATCACGGTTGAGAAGGCGTTCGCCGGGCCGCTGGACATCAAGCGCCGATTGGGAACCCTCGACGCCCGCGAGCTCGCCGGCATCGACGCCGGTCGTTTCGAGGCCGCCTTCCGCGAGCGGCCGGCGATCCACCGTTTCCCGGCGAGCATGGCGGGCCGCGTCCAAGCCCTCTGCGCCATCGTCGCCAACGACTACGGCAACGACGCTGCCTCCATCTGGGCGGGCGTCCGCGATGCGGCTGATCTTCTCGCCCGCCTGCGGGCGCTCCCCGGCTTCGGTGAGATGAAGGCGCACATCGTGCTCGGCGTGGTTGTCAAGCAGCTCAACGTCAAGCCCACGGGCTGGGAGACCCTTGTGCCTGACTATCCGACCCTCGCCGACGTGCACACCGTCGCCGAGCGCGAGGAGTACCAGGCCGGCAAGCGGGCGTGGAAGGCGTCGATGCGCGCCGCCCAGCCGGACGGCGCCCCCCTGCACGGAGGGCGGCGTGGCTGACCTCACCGTCCACGAGGCCGGTGGCGTCCGCATCATCCGCGTGGGCCCGATGGGCCCGTACGCGAACAACGCGTACATCGTCCGCGACCTCGAGGCCGGGGTGTCCCTGCTCGTCGACATGCCCCTCGAGGAGGGCCCATTGCTCGCTGCGATCGCAGCCGATGGAGGTGTTCAGCAGGTCATCGCCACCCACTGGCACCCAGACCACTGGGCGACGTACGACGCAGTGCGTGCCGCCACCGGCGCGCCGGTGCACGTCGGCGCCACCGAGGTGAACATCCCCGAGGAGCGCATTGACGGCCGCCTCAACGACGGTGACGAGGTCCGGGTGGGGTCCGTGCGGATCGGCGTGCTCCTGACCCCTGGGCACACCCCCGGCAGCATCTCGTTGCGGGTGGGGGGCGCGGTGATCAGCGGCGATACGCTGTTCCGTGGAGGGCCGGGCAAGACGTTCGCAGCCGGCGACCTGGAGACGATCATCGCCAGCATCGAGGCGCGGTTGGTGCCCCTGCCGCCGCAGACAGTGGTGTTCCCCGGGCACGGCGCGGACACCACCATCGAAGCGACCCGGCGAGGGGTTGCGGCCTACCGCGAGTCGCCGAAGGCCGCCGGTTTCTTCGGCGACGTCCAGTGGCCGACCGGCTGAGCTGAGGCCCAGGGCCCGGTCAGCGGCCGAGGAGGCTGAAGAGGGTCACCGCGAACAGGGTCAGGGATAAGCATGTGATCGCGGTGATGCCGAGCCAATCGCGCAGGCGCAGGGCCAGCCGGCGGCGTCGCACGGCAAGCCGCCGCCCGCGTAGGGTCGGCACCCGACGTGCGCGCGCGACGGCGACCGCAGGGACGGTTCCGTCCAACTGTTGAGTCCCTGTGAGCACCGTTCTTGCCTCCTATCCATGTCGAGCACTTCGGGTGAGGTGCCTTACCTTACAGCATCACTATCAGATTATGCACCCCTGAACGCTCCCTGTCTGCATCGTGGGCACGGCAGGCCGCCATCGATCTCGAGCATCAAGTGCAACTTGACACTTGATGTGCCTACGCCGACCATCCCAGGACATGCCAGCGACAGTGCACCGGATGCGCGACCTCGTCCGCCTCACAGGCGTCAGCGCTCCGACGATTCACTTCTACGCCCAGCAGGGCCTCCTGCCCGAGGCGCGGAAGACCGCGGGCAACCAGGCGCTGTACGCCGACTCCACCGTTGCCCGGATCCGCTGGATCCGTGCGCTCCAGATCGAGCTGAGCCTCTCGCTGCGCAGCATGGCGCGCGTCCTCGAGATGCGCGGCGAGCTTCCGGTGGAGGAGATCCGAGCACTGCAGGCGCTCGGGGCACTTCTCGACGAACCTGACCCGGCCGCCGGAGCGGCTGAGCTTGCGGCAGTCCGCCAGCGGCTCGGGGTCGCTGATGTGGCCAGCCTCCAGCGCCTCGGCCTGATCGGGTCGACCGGAGCGATCAGCAGCAATGACCTCCGTCTGCTCGACCTCGTCGCGGCGATCCGCGCATCGGGCTTCACCGAGGAGTCGGGCTTCTCCATCGAAAGCCTGGCGGTGTACCGCGACGCGGTGGAGCGCCTGGTCGCGGACGAGCTGGCGCGGATCGTCGAACCAGTGCTGCATCGGCACGACGCGCAGACGCTGCGTGACCTGGTGCATCGCGGCCTCCCGCTCACCGACCGCCTCCTCTCACTGCTGCACCAGCGCGCCGTGCGCGGTGAGATGCAGCACTGGCTCGACCTCGCACCAGAAGCCACCGGCGCTACCGGCGCCACCGCCTAGGAGTCCGCCATGAGCACGCGCGTGTACACCCTGCCCGTGGAGCAGACCCGTTGGACCGTCGACGGCGGGGCGCAGACGGTCTTCACGTGGGAGTACGACGAGGGACGCGACCGTCTGCTCAACCTGTACGAGAAGGGCAAGACCAAGCAGTGGAACAGTCGGGAGCGCATCGACTGGTCGATCGACGTCGACCGCGACAACCCGCTCGAGGCGCCGGAGTACTACGTGCCCATCTACGGCAGCGATACCTGGGAGCGACTCGGCGAACGCGACCGTGCCCAGGTCGTGTACCACCTCGCGTCGTGGCAGTTCTCGCAGTTCCTCCATGGCGAGCAGGGCGCACTCATCTGCGCATCGAAGATCGTACAGACCGTTCCCGACATCGACAGCAAGTTCTACGCCGCAACCCAGGTGATGGACGAGGCCCGTCACGTCGAGACCTACTCGCGCTATCTGCACGAGAAGTTGGGCATGGCCTACCCGATCAACCCGCACCTCAGGTCGCTCCTTGACGACGTGGTGTCGGACTCGCGATGGGACATGACATACCTCGGGATGCAAGTGCTCATCGAGGGGCTCGCGCTGGCGGCGTTCGGCTTGATCCGCGATGTCGCCGAGAACCAGCTGGCGCGCGCCGTCACCGCCTACGTGATGGAGGATGAGGCGCGTCACGTGGCGTTCGGCCGGCTCGCGCTTCGTGACTTCTACCCGCAGCTGTCCGAACGCGAGCGTGACGAGCGTGAAGAGTTCTGCGTGCAGGCGTGCTACCTGATGCGCGACCGTTTCCTCGCCCAGGAGGTGTGGGAGAACCTTGGGCTCCCCGTCGGGGAATGTCTGCGCTTCGTCAACCAGTCGGAGTCGCAGGTGCAGTTCCGCAGCCTGCTGTTCACCAGGATCGCGCCGACTCTCAAGGACATCGGCCTCTTCGGTCCTCGGGTGCGTTCAGCGTTCGCCGACATGGGCGTTCTCGGCTACAGCGACGTCGACCTCGACGCCCTGATCAGCGACGACGAGCGCACCGCAGGTGAGATCGACGCCGAGCGGCGCGCCCAAGTGGACCAGACCATCGCCGCCGGAGCCGCCTGACCCGACCTCCCGGTGTCGCCCTCGGCGAGCGTCACGACCCTGTAGCAAGCTGAGCAAGCAACGGGTTTGTCGTGCCTGGCTGGAGTTGGCCGCACACATACTCGGCAAGCGCGCCCGCCGCGTCCCCCGCCAAGGAAATCGCCACCATGCAGACCGAAGCTTTCGAAAGCGCCGGCGCGTCCTCGACCGACCCCGCCGCCAGTCGATGGTTTGGGGTCGGCCGCTCTTCGGACGCCGACTCGGCACGGGCCGGGGCCGAGGCGGCGGAGCTGGCGATGCGAGGCGCGGACGGGAAGCTGGTCGTTGTCTTCGCGTCGGAGGCCCACGACCTTGACGTCCTGCTCGGGGCGATCCGAACCAGGACGTCCGAGATCCCGCTGATCGGCTGCTCGACCGCCGGCGAGATCGCCTCGGACGGCCCCGGTGACGCGGGCGTGGTGGTCGTCGCGCTCGGCGGCCCCGGGTTCGTTGCGCGGACCGCCGTGGCGCGGGGTGTGGCCGTCCGGCTCCGCGACGCGGGCGCCGAGGTGGCGGCCTGCGCAGCCAGCGCGCCCGGGCACCCCCACCAGGCCCTGCTGCTGCTCAGCGACGGGCTGGCCGGCGACCAGACCGAGATCGTGCGCGGCGCCTACTCGGTGATGGGCGCGGGAACTCCGCTGGTCGGAGGGTGTGCCGGAGACGACCGGCACATGCAACGCACTCGTCAGCTTTACGGCGGCGAGGTACTCGACAACGCGGTTGTCGGGGCCTGGCTGGCATCCGATGCCCCACTGGGCATCGGCGTCCAGCACGGCTGGAGACGCGTCGGCAGCCCCATGTTGGTCACCGGCTCGGAGGGAAGCAAGGTTCTGTCCCTCGACGATCAGCCGGCTCTCGATGTGTACATCGAGCGGTTGCAGCCGCCGGCCGGGGCGCAGCGTACCCCCGAGGCGTTCACCAACTTCGCGCTCACCCATCCGCTGGGGTTGAGCCGTCGCAGCGGGGAGGAGGTGCGCTTCGTCGCCGGCGCAACCCTCGAGGACCGCTCGCTGAACTGCATCGCCGCGGTGCCGCAGGGCGCGCTGGTGTGGATGATGGAGGGCGACGACGACTCAGTTCTCGCGGCGACCGACGCCGCGTGTCAGGAGGCGCTCAGCGCGCTCGGCGGACAGACGCCGATCGGCATGCTCGCCTTCGACTGCATCGCCCGGCGCGGCGTGCTTGGTGACGACGGCATCAAACGCGAGGTCGATCGAATCACCGGCCATGCCGGCGGCGGCCCGGTGGCAGGTTTCTACACATATGGCGAGATCGCCCGCACCCACGGCGTCAACGGGTTTCACAACCAGACGCTGGTGGTCCTCGCACTCGCCTGAGGCATGGAAGCCGCTGACCGCTGGTCCACCCCTCGGCTGGCCGAGTTCGTCGCCGCCGTCACAGGCGCTCCCGACGAGGCATCGGCGACGCGGCGCGCCGTCGACTGGGCCACCGAAGCGCTCGAAGCCGAGATCGGCCTCGTCGTCGAGGGGACAGTCGCCCTCGCCTCGGTGGGATTCCCGCACGGCGATGTGCCAGCCCGGGTTGTGGAGGAGGCCACCGCGGGCGATCGCGAAGTGCTCGACATCGCCGGCGTCGGCACATGTCGAATGGCGTCCACCCGCCTCGACATGGAGTTCGCGGTCGACATCGTCGTCGCCCGGGCGGGCACCGATGCGTTCAGCCGCGAAGAGATCGGACTCCTCCGAGCCGCGGCCCGATCGCTGACCCTCACGCTGCGCCTGTTCCGTGCGCTGGCCGCCGAGCGATCGATGAGCGACCACCTGCACAAGCGCCAGGCACTGCTGGAGCGGCTCTCCGGCATCCAGCGGAGCATCACCCGCCGAGTGCCACTCGCCGACGTGCTCGACACGATCACCGCCAGCGCGCGAGACCTGCTCGACGTCGAGATGGCGACGCTGCGCCTGATCGATCCACAGTCGTCGCAGAAGATGCTGATGGCAGCGCAGGACGGGTTACCCGCGGATATCGCGAGGTCCATCCACCGCACCAACGTCGGCGAGGGCGCCAGCGGGCGCGCGGTCGTCGAGGACAGGCTGGTCATCCTCGAGGGCGACAGGGTCCTCGAGGCACGGCCCGAGCTTGCGGGTCAGAACGTTCGGTCCTCCATGGCAGCGCCGGTCCGCGACGGCGACCGGGTCACCGGGACCATCCTGGTCGCCACCACGCGTGCGGACCGTCACTTCGGGCCGGTCGAGCAGGAGGTGCTGATCGCGTTTGCCGAGCACGCCAGCCTGGCGCTGACCGACGCGAAGCGTGTCGAGCACATCCGGCAACTCGCGTTCCACGACGAGCTCACCGGGCTACCCAACCGCGGACTGTTCATGGAGCGCCTCGAACAGGCGCTGATCCGCTCGCGCCGCCGCCGCGGCCACGTGGCCGTGCTGTACCTCGACCTGGACCGATTCAAGACCATCAATGACAGCCTCGGTCACACCGCCGGGGATCAACTGCTCGTCACCGTCGGACAGAGGTTGCGCCATTGCCTGCGCGACGAGGACACCGCTTCACGACTCGGTGGTGACGAGTTCGCGGTCCTCGCCCATTGAGACCGCGCCGGGGCGATCGAGATCGCCGCGCGCGTGCTCAGCGCGATGGAACCCTCGTTCATCATCGAAGACCGCGAGGTTTCGGTCGCCGCAAGCATCGGCATCGCCCTGGACCGGGGCGGTCGCGCCGATGCGGGGGGGATGCTCCGCGACGCGGACACCGCCATGTACCGCGCCAAGTTCGGCGCCGGCAACGGTTTCGTTGTGTTCGAGCCGAGCATGCACGCCGCGGCGATCGCCCGCATCGACCTCGAGGCCGACCTGCGCCGAGCGCTGCTCCGCGACGAGATGCGCCTCGACTACCAGCCGATCGTCAGGCTCGCCGATGGCGAGGTCATCGGGCTGGAGGCGCTGATCCGCTGGCACCATCCGCAGCGGGGGATCATGAACCCCCTCGACTTCATCCCGCTTGCCGAGGAGACCGGCCAGATCGCGCCACTCGGCCGCTGGATCCTCACAGACGCATGCGAGCAGACGCGCCGATGGCAGCAGAGCGACGCTCGCCTCGGCAAGCTGTCCATCTCGGTGAATGTCTCGCCGCGCCAGCTCCAGGACACCAGGTTCGTGCACGACGTCGCCGCCGCGCTGACCGTCTCCGGATTGGATCCCACCGACCTCGTCCTCGAAATCACCGAGGGTGCCGTGATGGCCGACACCGAGAGCGCCATCCGCCAGCTGCACGCACTTCGCGCGCTCGGAGTCTCACTCGCCATCGACGACTTTGGCACCGGTCACTCATCGCTGGCGCTGCTGCGCCGCCTTCCGGTGGACATCCTCAAGGTTGACAAGATGTTCGTCGACACCATCGTCACCGACCCTGTCGCCGCGGCATTCCTCGAGACGATCGTGCGCATGGGCGAGATCCTGTCGCTGAGCGTCACCGTCGAGGGCATCGAATCCGCGGCGCAGGTCGCGCTGATCGCCGGATGCGGCGGGGTGCTCGGCCAGGGCTACCAGCTGGGGCGGCCGATGAGCGTCGCCGCCGTCGACGAACTGCTCTCGGCGGCCGTCGTCACCGTGGCGGACCTGCTGGCGGGCTGACCCTGCCCCCGGCCGTTCAGCGCGCGGCGCGCGCCATGGCCCCCACCACGCTCGGGGGAACGGGAAGGTCGGCGACGTCATCGGGCACGAGGATCGGCAGGTCGAGACGCGTCGACACCGGCACGACGCCCGACCACACCGGCGCCGTGCGGTCGGCTGGGGTGTCGACCGGTCCACCGGTGCGCACCTTCGCGGTGGCGCGGTCGATCGGCAGCCAGACGATCTGGGTGGCGCGCAGCTCCGTCGCCGACGGCTGCCGAACCTCTGCCCAACGCCCCGGCAGCGCGTGGTCGACGATCGCCCGCATCGCATCCAGCTTGTCGGCGTCCTCGCGGATGGATGTGGCGACGCCGAACACCATCGCCGAGCGATAGTTGACGGAGTGGTTGAACGCGGATCGCGCCGCCACGATGCCGTCGATCGCCGTGACGGTGACGCAGACAGGCACCCCACTGGTCAACACGCCGAGCATGCGACTCAGCGTGGAGCCGTGGATGAGAAGTCGCCCGCCATCCCGTGCGTGCACCGTCGGCACGGCGTATGGCCAGCCGTCGACGCTGAATGCGAGATGGCAGGTGAGCTGAGAGTCGAGAATCCCGTTGATGACATCGATGTCGGTCACCCCACGTTCAGGGTGGCGGCCGTAGTGGAGATTCGGATCGGCGGTCATGCGGTCTCCCGGGTAAGCGTTCAGCGCCGGTGCGGTGGCTGGGTACAGCATCATTTCAGGCGACGCAGCAAGCGCGCTCGAATTGGCGGCCGACCGGGAAAGGCCCATTTGTGGCGCCGTCTAAGATTCGCGGAACGCCCGCATCGTCTAGCGGTCAGGACACCACCCTTTCAAGGTGGTAACCGGGGTTCGACTCCCCGTGCGGGTACGTTGGTGACACGTCCGCCCCTCCCGAGTGACGCAGTGGGAGCGGCCCAGCGCTCCTTGCCTATACTCGGCGGCGTCGTTGTCCACCCCGCGGGAGCCCCATGTCCTTCCGAGAGATTGCCGGCAAGGTGGTCGGCTTCGGCCTCACCGCCATCGCCCTCATCGGGGGCGGCATCCTCGTGCTCATCGGCCCGCACGCGTACAACGACTACCTCAATGTCGCGCTCGGCGTCATCCTGATCCTCTTCGGTCTCGCCGCCGGCGGCTTCGGCACCATGGTGATCGCCGGCGTGGTCCTCGACGAGCGTGCCCGTCTCCGTGAGGAGCGGCTCCATGTGACGCCCCGCAGCGGCCCAGCGGCGCCACCGCCGCCGTGGGGCATGGGTGACATCGGCAGGCCGGGCGCGGGTGGCGTGGCCCACGTCGGCGAACCCCCGCGCGGCGGCGGGACGGTCAGCCTGGTGAGCGTGGTCACACGAAACTGGGATGGCCCGCTGCTGATCGTCGGACTCATCGCGTGGACGATCGTGGCGCTTCTCATCGCCGCTCCGAGGTGACCGAAGGCCGCACCCCGATGCGGACCCGATTCGCACCGTCACCCACCGGCCCCCTGCATTTCGGCTCGGTGCGCACCGCATTGTTCGCCTGGCTGGCCGCGCGCTCGAGCGGAGGTGCGTTCGTGCTCCGCATCGAGGACACCGACCAGGAGCGATATCTCGAGGACAGCGAGGCGCTGATCATGGAGACGCTCCTCTGGCTGGCGCTGAACTGGGACGAGGGACCGGAGGTGGGCGGTCCGCGCGGTCCCTACGTGCAGTCACAACGCACGGATATCTACCGCGAGCACGCCGAGCGCCTCGTCGCTGTCGGTGCCGCGTACTGGTGCACGTGCAGCCCGGAGCGGCTGGCGGAGATGCGCGAACAGCAGCGAGCAGCCCACCAGCCGACGCGCTATGACCGACGCTGTCTGCGCCGTCAGGAAGAGGTCATGCTCGAGCGCGCAGCCGGCGCGCCCGCCGTTCTGCGTCAGCACATCGAACCGGGCCGCACCGTCTGGGATGACGTCATCCGCGGTGAGATCTCCTTCGACAATGCCGACATCGACGACCAGGTGCTGCTCAAGTCCGACGGCTTTCCCACCTACCACCTCGCCGTCGTGGTGGATGACCACCTCATGGACATCACCCACGTGATCCGCAGCGACGAATGGGTTCCGTCGACGCCCAAGCATCTCGGGCTGTACAAGGCATTGGGATGGACTCCGCCGCGCTTCGCGCACGTTCCGCCGGTGCTCGGTGAGGACAATCACAAGCTGAGCAAACGACGAGGCGCGCGCAACGTCCTCGAGTACGGTGAGCTCGGCTACCTGGCGCCCGCCCTTGTCAATGCGATGGCTCTGCTCGGCTGGTCGTCGGGCACCGAACAGGAGGTGTTCACCCCCGCGGAGCTGGTGGAGCGGTTCTCGCTCGACCGCGTCAACGACTCCCCCGCGGTGTTCGACCAGAAGCGTCTCGACTCACTGAACGGGCTGCACATCAGGCGTCTGTCGACTGAAGAGCTGGTCGAGCAGCTGGAGTTCTGGCTTCCGGGAACCAGCAAGGAGACACGGCGACGACTGGTGCCGATGGTCCAGGAGCGGATGGTGGTGATGCGCGACGCGACCGCTCTCGCCGCTCCGCTGCTCGGCGACGCGCCATGGGACGACGGCGTGGAATTCCCGCCTCGCAAGGTCGACGCGGAGACGGCGATCACTCTCCTCGATGCTGCCTGCGCGGACGTGCAGCAGGGCGGTCTCGACGACACAACGGCGATGCGCGAACGGCTCACCGCGCTGCTCGACTCACGTGGGGTCAAGGCACGCGACGGCTTCCGCGTTCTCTACATCGCCATCCTGGGCCGGCCCCAGGGCGTGCCGGTGTTCGAGGCCATGGCGTTCGTAGGGCCCGACGTGACCGTCCAGAGACTGCGCGCCGCCCGGGCGCGGCTGGAGCTGTAGGCTCAGCGCTCAGGCATCCAGGCTCGCCCGCGGGCGGAGCGCCAGGTACACCACCGCGCTGACCACGGCGGCAACGATGAAGCTGATGTCGCCGAACGCCGGGATGTTCGAGGGAACAACACCGACGAAAAGGGTTTGATTCCAGAACGGGAATGACGCGACGATGCCGGAAAGCATCGCCACCACTGCCTGCCACGGCCGGTGGCGCACGTCGAAGAAGAGCCGCCGCGGGTACCGGCCACGCCGCAGCCCGTAGTCGACCAGCACGATGGTGATGAAGGGCACGATCCAGTACGTGTTGAAGAAGAGAAACGCCTCGTAGCTGCCCCCGGGGTCGGCAGCGCCGGTGAGGCCGACGAAATAGCCAACCACGCCGAACAGCACCGCGACGATGGCGCGACGTCGCCGCATCGTGAGCCGGATGCCGAGCGTCAGGAACGACATGGCCGCGCTGTACAGGTTGAGGACGTTGGCGGCGATGGCGCCCACGGCGATGGCGACGGTGGCGATGATGCCGAGCACCTCGGGCAGGGGCTTGATGAACTGGCTGGTGGGCACGTCGTTCGGCCCCCACGACGTGCCCGCCACGGTGGCCAGGCCCGCCCCGGCAACCTCGAGCAGCGCGCAGGAGATGAAGAGTCCGAGCCCGGCGGCCAACGCGACGCGCATCGGGCTGGTCGAGCGGGGCAGGTACCGCGAGTAGTCGGCGCCATACACGTTCCAACTGACGGCGTACGCGTAAGCAAGGAACACGGCGAGGATGAACGCCCCCACCGGGCCGCCGAAGGCCAGCGGAGCGTTGTGGTTGAAGTCGGCCCCTGTGTTGGCGTGCGCCAAGATGTAGATGCAGCAAACCAGGAACACCAGCGCGAGAAAGGGAAAGACCACCTTCTCGAATCGGTGCACCATGTTGTAGCCGACAAACGCGATGCTCACCTCGACCGCCACGACGATCAGCAACGCCAGCCACAGGGAGGGCACGCTCCAGCCCACCTGCATCGCGAAGGTCCGTATGGCGAAGGCTCCGCTCACCGAATTGACTGCCACCCAACCCGCGCCGGAGGTGAGCGCGTTGAGTGTCGCCGGGAGAAGGTTGCCGACGAAGCCGAAGGCGCCACGGCTCTGGATCAGCTGCGGCACCCCGAAGCGCGGACCGAAGGTGGACAGGATCCCATGCGTGGCCGAGCCGAGCGCGGTACCGACCAGCAGCCCCAGCACCGTCGGCCAGAAGCCGCCGCCAAAGGTGACGATCGGCAGCACGCCGACGAACACGGTTGCAAACTCAAGGTTGGGCGAGGTCCAGGTCCAGAACAGCTGGCTCGGCCTGCCGTGGCGTTCCGCGGGCGGGATGAACTCGACGCCGCCCGGTTCCACTGCCACAACGGCAGCGCCGTAGGTGCCCTCGCGGACTGGGACGCCGGGCTGCGCATCGTCATCGGGTGTCGCGATCATCGGGCGATGGTGCCTCCGTGCGTGAGCTTCGGTGGGCGTCGCATCCTAACGACGCGCACCGCGGCGCCGCGCTCGAGGTGGTAGATTGGTGGCACCGGGGTGCCCCGTGCGGGGCTGAGATCACACCCGCGAACCTGATCTGGGTCATGCCAGCGTAGGGAGTGCACGTGAGTCGAATCGCTCGGGTCCTGAGCATCGCTTCGTCCGACTCCGGTGGCGGCGCGGGCGTCCAGGCCGACCTGCGCGCGTTCGCGGCGGCGGGATGCCACGGGAGTAGCGTCATCGTTGCTCTCACCGCCCAGAACACGCGTGAGGTGCGCGCGGTGCACGCGGTCCCGGGGCTGTTCATCGACGCTCAGCTGAGTGCGGTGTTCGATGACATCGGCGTCGACGGCGCCAAGACCGGAATGCTCTTCACGGCGCAGACGATCGAGGTGGTGGCCGCCTTCGTGGCAGCGCACCCGGTGCCCCTGGTGGTCGACCCGGTGATGGTGGCGAGCTCGGGGGCGCGTTTGCTGCGCGAGGATGCTGTCGGTGCGATGGTCGGCCGGCTGTTCCCCTTGGCTACGGTGGTCACGCCCAACCTCCATGAGGCGCAGGCGCTGGCCGGCACCAGCACCGCGTCGCGGCGCGAGCTGGCCGAGCGTCTGCACGCGATGGGTGCGGCGGCGGTGATCGTCACCGGCGGCCATGGTGAGGACGCGGTCGACCACCTCTTCGATGGACACCGCCACATCGAGATCGCGGTCGCGCGCCACGACGTGGCTGCCACGCACGGCGCCGGCTGCACGCATTCGGCGACGCTGGCCGCGCTGCTCGCCCAGGGATGGCCGCTCGAAGACGCTGCCCGGCAGGCGGCTGACACGTCGGCGGCGGCGGTCGCTCGCGGTCTCACCGAGATAGGTGCAGGCGAGGGTCCCGTTGACGTGCTCGACGTCCGCAGTCGCGTGCCATCCCGACCGATGGTGACGAGCGCAGGTGCCAGGTGACGGCAGACTACGCTGCCACGACGGGCACAGCCTCGATCGCCACCGGCGACTCCCTGCGAAGGATACGCGAGCTGCGACCGCTCGTACACCAGATCACCAACTTCGTGGTCATGAACGAGACCGCCAACGCCACTCTCGCCATCGGCGCCCTGCCGGTGATGGCACACGCACCAGAAGAGGTCGCGGAGATGGCCAGTGTGGCTGGTGCGCTGGTGCTGAACATCGGCACCCTCACCCGGTCGTGGGTCGAGTCGATGATCCTCGCCGGCCGCGCCGCGGACCGCGCCGGCGTTCCCGTTGTGTTCGACCCGGTGGGGGTCGGTGCCACCACGCTGCGCACGGAGAGCGCTCGGCGCATCCTTCACGAGGTGGCGGTGGCAATCGTGCGTGGTAACCCGGCTGAGATCGCCATCCTGGCCGGCCGGACCGCACAGATCCGCGGCGTCGAGTCCGTCGGCGCCACCGACGACTTCGGCGAGCTGGCCAGGGCGGCGGCGCGCACACTTGGCTGCGCGGTGGCGGTGACCGGCCCGGTCGACGCCATCAGCGACGGGGTCACGACGGTGCTCGTTGCCAACGGTCACCCATTGCTGGCGACGGTCACCGGCACCGGCTGCATCGCCTCGGCGATCACCGGTTGCTTCGCCGCGGTCAATCGCAAGCAGCCGTTGCGGGCGGCGACCGAGGCGCTGGTGGCGCTCGGTGTCGCCGGCGAGGACGCCGCCGAACACAGCAGCG
Organism: Candidatus Dormiibacter sp.; assembly: GCA_039935655.1. GTDB lineage: Bacteria > Chloroflexota > Dormibacteria > Aeolococcales > Aeolococcaceae > Aeolococcus. The sequence goes on from JBDTJX010000007.1 coordinate 58,235, forward strand.
GCCCGGGCACGTTCCACGCCGCCCTCTACGACGCGCTGTATGCGCTGTCCCCGGAGACCGTGGACGCTCGGGCGAAGATCGGCACGGCATGAAGCTCCACGCCATCGTCGATGACGTCGTGGTGGCTCACAACGCGGTGGCCGGTGGCGCTACCGTCGTGCAGGTGCGGCTCAAGGACGCCAGCACCGCCGCCCGTGTGGAGATGGGCCGCCGTCTCCGTCACCTTCCCGCCATGCTTGTCATCAACGATGATGTCGAGGCCGCGTTGCGCTGCGGCGCCGACGGCGTTCACCTCGGTCAGACCGACCCTGGCGCCGAGTGGGCGCTCAGGTCTGGCCTGCTGCTGGGGATCAGCGCGCGCGACGTGCACGAGGCCGCCGATGCGCGCGCCCTTGGCGCCGCCTACATCGGTGCGGGGCCGGTCTGGGCCACACCGACCAAGCCGGACTCGGGTATCGCCATCGGCATCGAGGCGATCGCGGCGATATGCGTCGCGGTGGACATCCCCGTTGTCGCCATCGGCGGTGTCGACGCGACCAACGCTGCAGCCTGCATCCTTGCCGGCGCGGCCGGCGTGGCCGTGGTCCGCGCCGCAGCCGACGCCGCTCAGGTCAGGCTCGCCGTCGACGCGGCGCTCGCGGTCAGCGCGAACACCTGACCGAGCCGCGGGTGCGCGGCGCTCAGTCCGAGGCGCCTGCCTTCTCGTCGAGCGGCCGCGCGTTCGGCGCCACGGAGCGGAAGCGGCGCACGATCTCGGGAAGGAGGTTGACCGCGATGACCGGGTTCTCGATCAGGAACTGGCGGAAGCTGCCGTTCCCGAGGGTCAGGCAACGCAGTCGTGTGGTCGCCTTGACACTGGCAGTGCGCGACTTGCCGTCAAGCGCCGCCACCTCGCCGAAGAAGTCGCCAGCATGAAGGTGGTGGACAACGTTGCCGTCGACGATGCCGGTGGTCAGTCGAGAAAGTCGGCCAGCCGGCGACTTCGCGAGGGATGGCGCATCTTGCGCAGGGCCTTCGCCTCGATCTGCCGGATGCGCTCGCGGGTGACGCCAAACCGACGTCCGACCTCGTCGAGCGTGCGCGGATGGCCGTCGACGAGCCCAAAGCGAAGCTGGATGACGCGCCGCTCGCGTGGAGTGAGGGTATCGAGGATGTCCTCGACCTCCACGCCGAGCATGGTGCTGGCCGCCGCGTCCTGGGGACGAATCGCCCCCGTGTCCTCGATCAATTCACCGAGCTCGGCGTCGCCGTCATCGCCCACCGGCGTCTCGAGCGAGACCGGATCCTGAGCGACGCGGCGGATCTCCTTGACACGCTCGGGGGTCAGGCCGAGCTCTTCGGCGATCTCCTCGTCGTCGGGCTCGCGGCCGAGCTCCTGCACCAGCCTGCGCGCGACACGCGCCTGGCGGTTGACCAGCTCCACCATGTGGACGGGGATGCGAATCGTGCGCGCCTGGTCGGCGATGGCACGCGTGATCGCCTGCCTGATCCACCAGGTTGCGTACGTTGAGAACTTGTAGCCGCGGTGATAGTCGAACTTGTCGACGGCGCGGAGGAGGCCGAGGTTGCCCTCCTGGATGAGGTCAAGGAATGGCATGCCGCGCCCGAAGTACTTCTTGGCGATGCTGACCACCAGGCGCAGGTTGGCCGCGGCGAGCAGATGCTTGGCGTCGTCATCGCCGGCCTCGATGCGCTGCGCGTAGAGCACCTCCTGCTCCTTGGTGAGCAGCGCCACCTCGCCGATCTCCCGCAGATACATGCGCACCGGGTCATCGAGCGAGACCGCGGTGCTGACGTCGACGAGCGCGGGCGTGTCCTCCTCCTCGTCGGCATTCTCGACACCCTCGCCCGCGATGGCGATGCCCATCTGCCGAAACGAATCGAACAATCGCTCGAGAGCGTCAGGCTCGAGCTCGAGGTCTGGGAATGCGGCGATGATGTCGTCGGCAGGGATCTCCCCGTGCTCCTTGCCGCGCACGATCAGACCCTCGGCGGCCATCACCAACGGATCGACCGCCGCGCCGGTGGCGCGTGTCTGCGTCAGCGTTGCGGTTGGCATGCTCTTTGTTTCGCTCCCAGTCCCAAGTCAACCATCGGACGTTCCCTCGCCAAACATACAGCCTGACGGTTTTGGTCTCGGTTCTGCAGCGCACACCGCGCGCCGCGGCCGATGCCAGCGCCCGGACCCCGACTGAGAGCTGTCAGCCCGGCACGCTCGCGACGACCGGTGACACGGGTTCAGCATGGAGGAGCAGGCCGTCCCGGTCCATGGCAGCGGGGCGGCCGAGATGGTACCCCTGTCCGAGTTGTATACCTGCCGTGGCAACCACGCGCGCCATCGCCTCGTCCTCGATGCCCTCGGCGATCGGGGTCGGGCCGCCCAACTGTGCGCGCGCCGAGCAGCGCTCAGCGAAACCGCGAAGCGCCGGGTCGGACATCGCTGCGACGGTTGGTCGTGACAGCTTGATGAAGTCCGGCTGATCGCTCGAGGCCAGAAGGAATTCCTCGTCAGTGGGGTCAACCGCGATGGCGACCCGCGCGCCGCGGCGCCGGTACGGCCGCAGCAGTTCCATCAACTCCGCGACGTCAGCGACCGCCGGGGGTCGGACCACCTCGATGACCACGCCCAACACCGGGCGACCGGCGTCGGTCAGCAACTGTGCCAGCGAGTCTGCGTCGGACTCACCGTTCTGCAGCGCGTCCGGGTTGAGGTTCAGGGAAAGGAACGGTCCGTCGGCCATCCCGCGTGCCCCGTCGAGCGCAGCGCGACGGCAGAGCCAGTCCAGGTCGCGGGTCACACCCTGCGCGCGGGCCGTCCGGAAGAACTCCTCCACGCTGCCGTCGTCGGCGACGTTGGCAGGACGCGCCAGCGCCTCGTAGCCGGCGACAGTTCGCGAGTCGAGGTGGAGGATGGGCTGGTAGACGGCGCGCACGTGCTGACGGGTCAGAACCCGGGCAAGGACCCCGTTCCAGTTCGCGCCGCGCTTCTTGATGGTTGGACCTCCGTCGGAGAGTCAGTGGCCTCGTTCGTGCTCCAGGAGGCGACGTTTGGTATCGAGACCATAGTAATAACCCCCCAGTGACCCATCACTGCGCACAATGCGGTGACAGGGCACGAACAGACAGATGGCATTACGGGCGCATGCCGACCCGGCGGCGCGGACCGCCCGTGGTTCGCCCGCCCTTGCGGCGAGTTCCGCGTAGCTCACCGTGGTGCCCGGGGGCACCTCGCGCATCGCCGCCCAAACCTTTGCGTGGAAAGGCCCACCGGGCTGATTCACAGCGACGGTGGAAAGGGCATCGATATCGCCCGCGAAGTAAGCACGCAGCGCCGCAGCCGCGCTGCTGTCGCCACGGCGAATCGGCTCGTTGCGGAGGGTGCTCTGTAGGCGGTCGCGCAGCCCGTCGACGTCGCTGGTGAACGCGGCGACGTGCAGGGACTCCGGCGTGCCGAGGAGCGACATGTCGCCGAACGGCGTTCCGATTGTGCTTGTGATCAGGGTCACAGGGAAGCCTCCATGGGGTGGGCTGGGTGCAAGAGTTGGTTCCAGAGATGCACGGTGGCGTAGGCACGCCAGGGGCGCCATCGTTCGGCCCGCGCGACCAGCGCGGCACTGTCATAACCCCCGCCGGACTGCGCGAACGCCCGGCGCAGGCCCAGGTCGCCGGCCGGGAACGCGTCGGGGTCCCGAAGACCGCGCATGGCAATGTAGGTCACCGTCCATGGACCGATACCTCGGATCGACAGCAATCGCGCTGCCGCCTCGGCTCCATCCGCGGCCGCGCTGAGGTCGATGTCCCCCGCCGCGATCGCCCCCGCGAGCCGGTGCAGTGTTGCGGCGCGCTCGGCGGTCAGGCCAAGACCTTCGAGGTCCGCCTCGGCGACCGCCGCCGCAGCCGGGAACGTCCGGTCCACGCCGTGGCGCGGCTGCGCCAACGGCACACCCAACTTCTCGGTGAGCCGCGAGGCGAGCGCAGTGGCGCGGGTAACGGACACCTGCTGGCCGAGCACGGCCCTGATGGCGATCTCTTCGGCATCGACGCACCCGGGCACTCGCAGCCCCGGCCGGGCAGAGACCATGGGGGCGAGCAGCGGGTCCGCGCCAAGGACGGAGGCGATCGCCTCGGGGTCTGCGTCGACGTCGAAGAGGCGCCGGCAGGCGTCCACCGCAGCGCTGAGGTCGCGCACGTCGTCGAGCCAGAGCCGGACCACGAGCTGCGTCGTCTGCGGCTCCAGCTCGACGACGGCCGCGCCCCTTGCGAGCGAGATCGACCGGGTCAGGGACGTGGACGAGCAACGCTCCACCCCGCAGACGGCGCGCTGGGCGAAGAACGCCAGCAGGGCGCAGCCGTCGAAGGGAGGCCGGACGCCCAGGCGAAGGACGATGGCGCCCTCCCCGTCGTGGCCGGCGGAGCCGCGGCGGCGGAGCGCGGTTGGGGCGCGGCCGGTCCCGGCTCGCACCTCGCTGTTGAACTGGCGCAGCGACGAGTAGCCCGCGCTGAAGGCGACGTCGGTGATGGGTATGCCGGTTTGCTCGATCAGGGTGCGCGCGGTCTGGAGGCGGCGCATCCGCGCCAGCGTGAGCGGGCCGGCCCCGACGGTGTCGGTCAGGACTCGATGAAGGTGGCGCTCGCTGACCGCGAGCCGTCGGGCCATGGCGGCGACCCCAGCCCCGCCGTCGGCGGCACCGGAGGCGATCAGCCGCAGCGCTCGGTCGACGACCCGATCGCCGCCCGGCGGTTGGACCGTTCCTGGGGCGAGGTGCGGGCGGCAGCGGAGGCAGGCGCGGAAACCGGCGGCCTGCGCCGCGGCGGCGCTGGGGTAGAAGCGCACGTTGGCTCGCTTGGGGGTCTGCGCCGGGCAGATGGGACGACAGTAGATGCCGGTGCTGGTGACCGCAGTGAAGAACCTGCCGTCGAAGCGCGCGTCGCGGCTGGCCATGGCTCGATAGCAGGCCTCGAAATCCTCGTGCATGACAGCAGCATGACCACCGGTAGGGGGCCTCCGCTGGCGGTTTTCGGACCTACCGTCAGGAGTCAGGCTGTGACGATGAGCACGACCTTGCCGATGGCCCGTCTGCCGTCGATGAGGCGCAGCGCGTCCGCTGCCTCCGCGAGAGGGAACGAGGCCCCGATCGGCGGAGCCACCCGACCGGCATCGATCATCGGCTGCAGCGCGGCCACCGTGGTCGCGAACAGGGACGGGTCGGCGCCCAGCCATGCGCCCCAGGCGGCGCCGACGATGGAAATGTTGCGCAGCAGGAGGCGGTTGGCGGCGACCGTCGGGATCCGGCCCTCGGTGAACCCGACGACGACCAGCCTGCCGCCCGGCGCCAGGCACCGGAGGCTCTCGTCGAAACGATCGCCGCCGACCGGGTCGACGACCACGTCGGCGCCGCGACCGCGGTTCAGGCTCCGGACCTCCGCCGGCCAGTCTCCCCCGCTGTCGATGAGCGTGTCGGCACCGGCGCTGCGGGCCATCTCGGCTTTGTCCGCGCTGCTGGTCACTGCTGCCACGTGAGCTCCGAGAGCCTTGGCGACCTGGATCGTGGCTGTACCCACCCCACCCGCAGCGCCGTGGACGACCACGGTCTCACCGGCGCTGACGCCGGCGCGCCGGGTCAGGGCGAAATGGGCGGTGTGGTAGTTGAGGATCAGCCCGGCTCCCTGCTCCATGCTGAACTGCGCGGGCAGCGGGCAGGTGAGGGCGGCGGGCGCTGCGGCGACCTCGGCAAAGCCGCCGAGCATGGTCACCGCCATGACGCGATCGCCCGTCGCGAATCCGCTGCCGTCGGGCGCGCTCCTCACGGTGCCGGCAACCTCGACCCCGGGCACGAAGGGCAGCGGCGGTTTGATCTGGTACAGACCGCGGCTCATCAGCACGTCGGGAAAGCTGACGCCGGCTGCGGCCACGGCGATGACCACCTGGCCGTCGCCGCCGGGTTCGGGGATGTCCGCGAGGCGCAGGCCGTCAGGACCGGCGAGCGATTCAATCCGCTGGGCGCGCATGCCCGGGAATCCTACCCCGCAGGGTGCACTGCGCCACAATTGAGAAGGGCGTTGGCGTTCCGCGATTGGAGTGCCCTCGACGACCCGTCCACGCCGCTGTCACGGCCCCTGGGAGAACCTCATCGTGATGGAGATGACACCAATCGCCGCCGATACCGAGGTGCCGTCGCGGAGCGCGTCGTTCGAGCAGAAGATGGCGTACTACCGTTCCCAGCACACCACCGCTGGAATTCGCGCCACCCACCTCGTCGGGATCCCAGCGGTCGCCGCATCGATGCCGCTCATCGTGGGTCGGCCTCGGGTGGGCGTGCCACTGTTCCTGGCCGGCTGGACGCTCCAGGTCATCGGCCACAGGGTCTTCGAGAAGAACAGTCCGGCGCTGGCGAAGGGCTTCTTCACCTACCAGTTCTGCGGCCTGGCCTTCTGGTGCGAGGAGATGGCGGACCTCATCGCGGGACGCTCTCCGCTCAGCCGCGGCCGCTCGGAGCTCTCCGCGGAGGGCGACGACATTGCCGGGATCCCGATCGGAGACTTCGCCCAGGCCCGCTGAACGCCGACCTTCAGCCGGCGATGAGTACGACGGCGACAGCAGCGAGGGCAAGGCCACCCAGCTGCCCGCGGGCCAGGCGCTCGCGGAGAACCACCCGCGCCAGCACCAGGGTCGCCGCCGCGTAGAGCGAGCTGAGCACAGCCACCAGGGCGAGCAGGCCGCGATGGGTGGCCAGCACGTAGGTGAGGTTGGCCACGAAGTCGGTGATCCCCGCGACGACGGCCAGACCGAACGTGCGCCCACGCGGCAGCGCGGGGATTCCCCGCCGCACGGCGACCGCGGTGAGGGCAAGGAGGATGGCCACAGAGGCCGCCCGCTGCCCGACCAGCGGCCACGCGCCACCGTCGGAGCCGGTTTGGGCGAGCAGCACGTAGAAGCCGCCAAAGCAGATCCCGGCGGCGAGCGCCGACACCATCGCACCCCGGCTCACGGTCGCTCCACTGCGCTCATCCGAGACCCGTCCGATCAGCACGATCGCGGGCAGGGCCAGGGTCACGCCGCACAGCGCCAGAGCCCCGGGGCGCTCACCACGAAGAACACCGACGACGACAGGCACCGTCGCGCTGAGCACAGCGGTGAGCGGTGCCACCACCGACATCGGTCCGATGGCCAGTCCACGGTAGAGGAGAATCACGCCGACCACGCCGACGCTGCCGGCGGCGAGCCCCCAGCAGAGGTCGCCGAGGTGATACGCCGATCCCGGCAGCAGCGCCACCGCGAACAGCGCGATGAGCAGGGTGAGGCTGTTGCTCACGAGCACAACGGCGATCGCCGGCGCCCGCCGCGAGGCCAGGCCGCCACTGAAATCGCTGATCCCGTACCCCGCCGCGGACAGGAGCGCGAGGAGGGCAGCCATCCCCGCGGACTCTGCAACGGCTCATCGTCGAGCGGCGCGCTCCACGGCGGCCGTCAGGCGCTCAGTGACGCAGCGCGCCGACGAGCACCCCGCTGAGGCCGGTCACCAACGCGGCGGTGGTGAGCGTCATGGCGGCGCGTCCCACGGCGGCGAGGAAGCGAATGCCGTTGGCGCGGGCCCAGAGCACGGCGCGAGGGAGCGCCAGAAGTGCCATGGCAGCGAGACCGGAGCCGACGGCCGGCCGGATCCACCAGTCCGGCGAAGTGGTGAACGAGGTGAGGCCGAGACCCCAGCCGCTCATGCCTGCGGCGGTCAGTGCGGCGCAGAAGAGCGCGATCAGCAGCGGCGCGTGGCGCAGCCGGGAAAGCCGGGTGCGCACCAGGGCACGCACCGGCCAGATGGGATCGAGGACGTGCCACTGGTCGGCGTTTTTCTTGATCACCAGCTCGAAAGCTTCCAGCACGGTGCGCGCAACGCGCTGCACCTCGGCCTCGCGCGGGGCCGTGGCGTCGTAGGGAATCTGCGGCATTGCGGACAGACAGAGCCTGCCGCCGTGACGAACCGACCACGCCGGCACGAGCGCGGAGTTGCAGCGGATCGCGATGTCGACGACGCCCAGCGGGATCGGGGTGGGCTCACCGAAGAACTGCAGGGGTACGCCGGCGCCGGTGAGATCGCGGTCGATGGCGATCGCCACCGTGCCATTGCCACGCAACACCCCGAACACCTGGCGCATCGCCCCCGCGGCGATACGACGCGCGACGTCGGCATCGGCAGCGCGCATCGCAGCGACGTCGATGGGGATCACGCTGACACCGAGGCGCGCGCGGCCGCGACGCAGGTGGTCGAACAGCCGGCGCGGATGTACCACCTCGGCGAGCACTGCCACCGTGCCGGTGCCGGCGTTGAAGGCGACGAGGCCGGCATCCCACGGACCGAGATGGCTGGCCACCATGACCACGCCGCGTCCCCCGGCCAGTGCCTCATCGAGATGGTCGAGACCCTCGACGTCGAGGCGCCGCGCGCAGGAGCTCGGACGCGACATGCGCAGCACATCGACCCACGACCTCCCCAGGTTGCGCGCGTTGGCCCGCACCAGGGCACGCAGACGGCGCGGCGGAAGGTCACCGACGACGTGCGTGAGGTTGGAGCTGAGTCCGACGAATCGGCCGGGTGACAGCAGGAGCATGACGTGCACAGCGGCGATCGCCAGCGCGTACGCGACCGCCAGCGGCATCATGTTGGCGAGCGCCTCGACAACCCGATACGCCCAGTATTTCCTCACTGCGTCCCTCGAAGACAGATGGTTGGCGACATCGAGTGGGACAACGGAACCCGGTGAGCCGACGGCTCATCGTGACGGTGATGCCCGCAACCGTCTGCCCGCTGCCTGACCAAGGCTTGGCCTGCATTTGTTGCTTTCGCGACAACCGCGTTTCGCCGCGAGAACGCCGCCACGTGGTAGGGTGTCAATTGACTGCGGCGACTCCTTTGCGCGCCGCTGCCCTTCTTGCGGTTCCTCTCCCCGTGTCTTACGGGTTCCCCAAGCCAGGCACATCGACCAGAGCTTCGAGGGGAAGCGCAGAGCCGTCACGGCTCAGGAGATTCATGACATCGTTCGCCGACATGGGTGTGCGTCCACGCACACTCCAGGCCTTGCAAGAGGCTCACATCACCACGCCGCTGCCCGTCCAGGCCGAGGCGATCCCGCCCCTGCTCGCCGGTCGCGACGTCGTCGCCGAGGCCCCGACCGGTTCCGGCAAGACTCTCGCCTTTCTCATCCCCATGGTCGAACGACTCGCCGGCCATCGCCGCGATGGCGGAGCACGCGCCCTGGTGGTGGCACCATCGCGCGAGCTCGCCAACCAGATCGGCGCCGTGCTGCGCGGGATCGACAAGGGTCTGCGCGTGGCCATGCTCTACGGAGGGGTTGGCTATGGCAGCCAGCTCAACGCGCTTCGTTACAGCCCCGACATCGTCATCGGTTGCCCTGGCCGCATCCTCGACCTGGCCAGCCAGGGCAAGGCGAATCTCTCCGCGGTGGAATACCTGGTCCTCGACGAGGCGGACGAGATGCTGGACCAGGGGTTCGCGCCCGATGTCGAGCGGATCATCGCGATGACCCCCGGCGACGGGCCGAGGCGCCGCCAGACGGTGCTCACCTCCGCGACCATGCCGGCCTGGGTGCAGCGCATGATCGACCGCCATCTCGTCGAGCCGGCGATCATCCGGGTGGCCCTGCAGGGGGAGCCGACCCTGGAGCACGCCATCCTGCACATGGAGCGCGCCAACAAGGTCGACACGCTGTCACGTCTGCTGCGCCGCCACGACGGGTCGGCGCTGGTGTTCCACCGCACCAAGCACGGTGCCAAGGGCCTGGCCCGCGACCTCAACGCCCGCGGTCATCGCAGCGTCGAGCTGCAGGGCAACCTGTCGCAGAGCGCGCGCGACCGCGCGGTGGCGATGTTCCGCAGCGGCCAGGCCGACGTCCTCGTCGCCACCAACGTCGCGGCCCGCGGTCTCGACATCAGCGGCGTCGCCGTGGTGGTCAACTATGAGCTGCCCGAAACCCCGCAATGGCTCACCCACCGCGTCGGCCGCACGGCGCGCAATGGCGCCGCCGGGCGGGCCTTCACCTTCCTCACCCGCGAAGACGCTGAGAAGTGGCGCAAGCTGCGCCGCCTCGGCGCTCCCGAGCTGCCCGGCGCCGACACGGACCATCTGCTCAACACCGGCGACATCCGGTGGATCGCTGCCCCGCCCATGGGCATCGACGAACACCGCCCGAACCGCCGTCCGCAGCGCCCCGGTGGTGCGGCGACGTTCCGGCGCCGCAGGCCACGTCCCGCGTCTGTTCGGTAGCCTTCCGCTAGGCTTTCACCATGGCGGCATCCTGCACCCACCTCGACACCATCCCCGGAGCGCCGCCCGTGGCGCGCGGGTGCGTCGAATGCCTCGCCATCGGCCAGGCGTGGGTGCACCTCCGACGATGCACCACCTGCGGCCACGTCGGCTGCTGCGACTCCTCGCCCGGAACGCACGCAACCAAGCACTTCCGGTCAACCGAGCACCCGCTGGTTCAGTCGTTCCAGCCAGACGAGACCTGGTACTGGTGTTACGCCGACGAGGTGATGTTCGAGGTCGACTGACGCCCTCGCTTGCGGATCTTGTTGCGCTCATCGGCATTGAGCACGCGTTTGCGCAGCCGGATTCCCTTGGGCGTCACCTCGACGAGCTCGTCGTCCTCGATGAAGTCGAGGCTCTCCTCCAGCGACATGGTGCGAGCCGGCACCAGCCGGACGGTGGCATCCTCGGTGGACGACCGGATGTTGGTCTTCTGTTTCTGCTTGGTGACGTTGAGATGGAGATCACCAGGGCGCCGATTGAGCCCGACGACCATGCCCTCGTAGACAACGGTCCCGGGCCCGATGAACGGCTGGCCGCGCTCTTGCAGGCCGAGCAGACCGTACGCCACAGCGGTTCCCGGCTGGCTGGCGGTGAGCACGCCGTTGCGCGTGGTCGGCGGCAGGGTGCGCCACGGCTCCCAGCCGAGCAGCCGAGTGGACATCACCCCCGTGCCGCGGGTCAGCGTGAGGATCTGGCTGCGCAGGCCGATGAGCGCCCTTGTCGGCGCGTGATGGATGAGCCGTGCTCGCCCCGCGGCGTCGGTGCGCATCGACTGCATCTGCGCGCCGCGCGAGCCGAGCGTCTCGGCGATGGCACCGACCGCGTCGGCGTCGCAGTCGATGATGCACTCCTCGACGGGCTCGTGGCGGTGGCCGTCGATCTCCCGGGTGATCACCGCCGGCCGAGACACCTCGAACTCGTACCCCTCGCGACGCATCGTCTCGATGAGGATGGCGAGGTGGAGCTCACCACGGCCGCTGACCTCGAAGATGTCAGCGGTGGGACCGTCGGCGACGCGCAGCGCGACATTGGTGAGAAGCTCGCGCTCGAGGCGGGCGCGCAGCTGGCGCGAGGTGCTGCTCAGCGTCGCTTCGCGCCCTGACAGCGGTGACTGGTTCACCGAGAACTGCATGCGCAGCGTGGGTTCGCCCACCTCCGGGCGGGGCAGCGGCACCGGATCGTCGGCGTCGGCAACGGTGTCACCGATGGCCACGTCAGCGAGGCCGGTGATGTAGACGATCTCGCCCGCCGCGACCTCCTCCACCGGAACGCGGTGCAGCGCCTCGACGGTAAGAACTGTGTTGATGCGCTGCCGAGGTCCGACACCGTCGGCAGTGCAGACCACCACCTGCTGACCGACGCGCAGGATACCCTTGTTGATCCGACCCAGGGCGAGACGACCGCTGTAGCTGTCGTGGTCGAGGTTGCTCACCAGCATCTGGAACGGCGCGTCGGGGTCGGCCGGTGGCGGCGGCACATGGCTGAGGATGGTGTCGAGCAGGGGCTCGAGCGTGGTGCCCTCGTGCCTCAGGTCCATCGTGGCTGTGCCTTCGCGGCCGTTGGTGTACACCACCGGCGCGTCGAGTTGCGCGGCGTCGGTGGCCAGCTCGAGCAGGAGGTCATGGGTGAGCTCGACCGTTTCTGCCGGGCGCGCGTTGGTCCTGTCGATCTTGTTGACGACGATGATCGGACGCAGGCCGAGCGCGAGCGCCTGGCGGAGCACGACGCGCGTCTGTGGCATCGGCCCCTCGACGGCGTCGACGAGCAGTAGGCAGCCGTCGGCCATGCCGAGCACGCGCTCGACCTCGCCACCGAAGTCTGCATGCCCCGGTGTGTCGATGATGTTGAGCTTGACCCCACGGAAGCGGATCGAGGTGGTCTTGGCGAGGATGGTGATCCCCTTCTCGCGCTCGAGGTCGTTGCTGTCCATGATCAGCACGCCGACCTGCTCGTGAGCCGCGAACACGCGCGACTGTTTGAGGAGGGCGTCGACCAGCGTCGTCTTGCCGTGGTCGACGTGGGCCACGATGGCGACATTGCGCAGGTCGGCGCGGCGGGGCATCTGCTCCTGGGCGGTTGGCACGACGGCAATGGTGGACGACTGGCTGCCGGCGCCGTCCTCCCTCCCTGCCCGCTAGCATCCACGCCCGATGAGTGAGATCGTCGCCGAGGTCACCGACCTGCTCCAGCGACTGATTCGCAACGGCTGCGTCAACGACGGTACCCGTGACTCGGGACAGGAGCTGCGCAGCGCCGAGCTGCTCGCCGACCACTTGCGCGGATCGGGCGTGGAGCTGACCACGTTCGAGTCACACCCCGGGCGGGCGTCGCTGGTGGCTCGCGTCGAGGGAACGGATCCGTCGGCACCGACTCTGATGCTGATGGGGCACACCGACGTCGTCCCGTTCGCGCCCGAGGGCTGGCAGCGCGATCCGCTGGGCGGTGAGCTGGTCGACGGGGTGGTGTGGGGCCGGGGTGCCATCGACATGCTCAACCTCACGGCGTCGATGGCCGTGACGACGCGCCGGCTGGCGGCGTCGGGTCGACGCCCGCAGGGAACCCTGCTCTTCGCGGCCGTTGCCGACGAGGAGGCGGGGGGCGGCCTTGGAGCCGGCTGGCTGGTCGAGCACGCCGCCGACGCGATGCGCTGTGACTACGTGATCACCGAGAACGGTGGCGTCCTGCAACACACCCCCGCCGGTGAGCGGGTCGGCATCACCGTCGGTGAGAAGGGCATCTGCTGGCTCCGGCTGGGGGTGCACGGGACGCCGGGCCACGGCTCGCGCCCGCTACACGCTGACAACGCCCTGGTCAAGGCTGCTGAGGTGGTGGTCCGGCTGGCGAACCACCGCCCCACCGCCCACATCACCGATGCGTGGCGTCGCTGGGTGGCCGGGATGGGTTTCGACCACCAGGTTGCGGCGGCGCTCGTTGATCCGAGCCGCGTCTGGGAGGGCATCGAACAGCTGCCCCACGAATTCTCAGCGACCGCGCACGCGCTCACCCACCTCACCGTCAGCCCCAACGTCATCCAGGGCGGCAGCAAGACCAACGTCATCCCGGGGCGCGTCGACCTCGAGGTCGATGTCCGCAAGGTGCCCGGCCAGCACGACGAGGACGTCCTCGAGATGCTCGACACCGCGATCGGCTCGCTGCGCGGCGACGTTGATGTCGAGATCATCCAGCGAGACGAACCCAGCGAATCGCCGATCGATACGCCGCTGTGGGCGGCGATCAACCGCGCCGCCACCACGGTCTACCCGCAGGCCATGTGCATCCCGTCGCTGACCACCGGCGGCACGGACGCGCGCTTCTTCCGGGCGCTGGGGATTCCCGCGTACGGCATGGCGCTGTACAGCAGAGCGATGACGTTGGCCCAGTACAGCTCGATGTTCCACGGCAACGACGAACGTGTTGACCAGGAGTCATTGCTGCTCACAGTCGAGCTGTACGCGGCTGTGGCCCGCGACCTGCTCGGCTGACAGGCCCGGCTCAGCCGGCCAGGCGCATCACGTCGACGCGCTTGCTCACTGTGAGAACCCCGGAGTGGGAGGCAAGGTAGGTTCCGGACACCGGCGCGACGTGCGCGTAATCACGGCCGACCGCGATGGTGACGTAGGTCATCCCGGTCACCCGCCCGTGGGTGGGATCCAGTGAGAGCACGCGCGCGTGGCCCTCACCGGTGGGCAGCAACACCTCGACCCAGGCGTGCGATCCGCCGGCGCCGAGCATCTGCCCCGAGACGTACCGTGATGGGAGGCCGAGCGCCCGTGTGACCGCGAGGAGCACGTGCGCGAAGTCCTGGCAGACGCCCGACCGTTGCGCGAACGCCTCGGCGGCAGTGGTGCGCACACCGGTCACATCGGTTGTGTAGGTCATCAGCTCGAAGACGCGCAAGCAGGCCGCGCGTGCCAACTCCTCGCCAAGGAGGCCGGTGCGTCGCAGCTCGGCGGCGAGGTCGAGCAGTGCACCGTCCGGGGCAGTCAACTGCGTGCACTCGAGCAGACGCCGGTCGGTCAGCGCGGTGCCTGCCGCGAGGTGTGGGGTGCCGGAGGAACGCTCGACAACGCTCCACGAGATGAAGCTGACCTGCTCGGCGACATAGGGGATGTCGATGTCGACGACGTGGTTGCCAAAGTCGTCCGGGCAGCTGCGCACCCGGCGCGGCGTGGCGTCCACGACGCGCACATGGCGCGAGACGCGCACCTGGTCGCCGTGCTGCTCGCGCGGTTGCACCATCAGGCGCTGGCGGAGTCGCCGCACCGGACCGTCGTAGGAATAGGTGATGTGCTGGTGGATCACGTACGCGCTATGGCGCACGCTGCTCCAGTCGACCCCGGCGGTGTCGACGACGGTCAGGTGGCCGGCCGGGTGCGTCTGGTCGTCGAACTGCAGCGGCAGCCTCACGCCGTCATCTCCGCGAACGTGCCAAGCACCGGTGGATCCGCGCTGGACCACGGCCGTGCGTCATCGGCCTCGGCGACGACCCGCATCGCGGTCAACGGGGCCAGCCCGTACGAGGTCAGCATCGCCGTATCGAGCGCATCGCGACCCCGACCGATGACCACCCGCCCTGTCCGTCGCGCGTTGTTGCGCGGGTCGAAGGTATACCAGCGGCCGCCGATGAAGGCCTCCAGCCAGGCGGCGAAATCCATCGGCTCGGCGGCTGCGGGCACATCGATATCGGGCAGGTACCCAAAGCAGTACCGCGTTGGGATGTTGAGGGCACGCAGGAAGGCGATGGCCAGGTGGGTGAAGTCACGGCACACTCCCCGCCGCTGCATGTAGACGTCGGCAGCGGTGGTATCCGGGGTGCTGCTGCCGTGGGTGAAGGTGATGTTGTTGTGTACCCAATCGACCACCGCCTGCGCCCGTGGCCATCCGGGTGCCGTGTCGCCGAACAGCGCCCACGCGGTGTTGGACAGGGTGTCAGACTGGCAGTAGCGACTTGCCAGGGTGAAATGGAGCGTGTCGTCGGGGAGGTCGGCGACCGCCGTATGGGTGGCTGCCGGATCGGCGGCATCGATGTCGCTGCCGACCTCCACAAGTGCCTGGTAGCGGATGTGGGTGCGCCCGGGGCCGAGGGTCAACCGGGCGCCGATGTTGCCGTAGACGTCAACAAATCGGTGCACCGGAACTGACGGTTCGGTGCGGAGCTCCGCATCGGCGATGGCAAGCACCGCGTCGGGGCGGGGCTCGACCTGGAGAACCGTGGCGACGGGCCAGCGCAGGTCATGGACGAACTCACAGCCGACGCGAAGCCGACGGCGGGAGGCGTCCGACACGATCGTCAGTCTAACGCCGCAAGGTGTCCGCAACCCACAATGCGTCGATGAAGCTGCCCGCCCTGCTCCCGACGGCTGCGAATGAATGCGTTGAGTCCGACGGCCAGGCCCGGGCACCGTATGCCACCGTACTGGACCAGGTGAGGGCGGCACCGGGTGAGCTGTCACGGATACGCAGTGGCGCGCAGCAATGGTTCGCCGAACGGGAGGTCACCTTCGGCGTCCCGACCGACGGGGTGGCGCCCGTCTTTCCCTTCGACCCGATCCCGCGCATCATCGGTGCGTCGGAGTGGCGCCGCATGCACCGTGCGCTGTCGCAGCGCGCGATGGCGCTCGATGCGTTCGTCTCGGACTGCTACGGGGCCCAGCGCGCGCTCCGCCATGGCGTCGTGCCCGGCCGTCTGGTGTACAGCAGCACCGGGTATCTCCGCGACATCGTCGGCGTTCGCCCACCGCGGGCCACGTGGTGCCTGGTGTGTGGGATCGACGTGGTGCGCGTCAACGGCGATTTCTGCGTGCTGGAGGACAACGCTCGCGTCCCCAGCGGTGTCGCCTACGCACTCGAGGCTCGTCGCGCCATGGAGGAGATCGTGCCCGAATGGTTCGCGACCAATGCGGTGCGGCGCATCGACGAGTACACGACGCGCCTGCGGCGCATCCTCCAACGCATCGCTCCGCGACCCTGGGAGGCTGCCATCGTGCTGCTGACGCCGGGTCCGTACAACGCCGCGTACTACGAGCACAGGCTCCTCGCCGAGGAGATGGGCGCGACGCTGGTCGAGGGTCACCAGTTGATCGTCTCAGAGGACGAGGTGTACCGCCGCGCGCCGGACGGCGGCATCCACCGCGTCGACGTGATCTATTCACGCGTCAACAGCGAATGGATCGATCCGCTGGTGTTCCGCAGCGAATCGATGCTCGGAGCTCCCGGCATCATCGAGGCCTGGCGCCGCGGCAACGTCGCCATCGCCAACGCGCCGGGCACCGGGGTTGCCGACGACAAGGCGATCTACCCGTATGTGCCGGCCATGATTCGCTACTACCTGGGCGAGGAACCCCTCATCGACAACGTGCAGACATTCGACCTGAGTGACAAGGTCCAGCGCGACCACGTCATCGCCAACCTCGACCGGATGGTGCTCAAGCCGGTCGACGCCAGCGGGGGCTACGACATCCATTTCGGGAGGCTGGCCAGCGCCGCCGATCGGTCGGAGATCGTGCGCAGGATCGAAGCGATGCCGCGGCACTGGCTGGCGCAGGAAGAGGTCCCGCTGAGCAAGGCACTCTGCCTGCGCGCGGATGGCACCCTGGAACCGCGGGCGGTGGACCTCCGGCCGTTCGTGCTCCTCGACGAACGTCCCTGGATATCGCCCGGCGGGCTGACCCGGGTTGCCGCCGATTCGACGACACTTGTGGTCAACTCGTCACAGGGCGGAGGCAGCAAGGACACATGGGTTCTGAGTCACTGACCTACGCGGTTTCGCACCGCACCACGTTGCGCTACACCGAAGCGGTGGGGATCTCGTTCAACGAGGTCCGGATGCGCCCACGCGACCGCGGTTCTCAGCGGACGCTCGCCTTCTCGTTGCGCAGCAATCCCGCGGCAGTACCGCGCAGTCGCGTCGACTACTTCGGCAACTACGTGCACCGCGTCGACGTCACCAAGCCGCACGACCTGCTCGAGTTCGCCATGGAGGCGGTGGTTGAGAACAGCGAGCCGCGGCGGCGGCGGATGCCCACGTGGATGCCGGAGTCGCTGGCGAGTGACCCGAGGCTGGAGTACGCCCTGCCCAGCCCGCGAGTGCCCATGGGCGCGCTCACCGACGACCTGTGGCGGGTGTGGAACGGTGAGGAACGCGGTTTCGACGCGGTCCTGGCCACGGCGCAGCGCATTCCCAGGGAGCTGCGTTACCTCGCAGGTGCCACGACGGTGGAGTCCAGCATCGAGGATCTCCTCCTCGGCGGTGCCGGCGTCTGCCAGGACTTCACCCACCTCTTCCTTGCCATGGTGCGTGGCGCGGGGTGGCCGGCGCGTTACGTCAGCGGCTACCTGGGCCCAACAGGCGACGCCACGGTTTTCGAGGGCCAGTCACACGCCTGGGTGGAGGTGTGTGGCGCCGACGGACGGTGGGTGGGCCTCGATCCGACCCACGGCCAGCACACGGGACCGCACCACCTTCGCCTCGCGGTGGGCCGCGACTACGGCGACGTTGCTCCGCACCGCGGGCTCTTCTACGGCACATCCGCGGGCGCAGCGCCGGAGGTGACGGTGCGCGTCAGCCTGCTCTCGCATCAGCAGGTCGAGACCGTGCAGCGCAGTGCAGCCGTTCACTGGCAACAGCAACAGCAGCAACAACAGTAGGCGCCCGCTCATCGACAGACCTCACCGAGGAGGCGGACCGCGTCTCCGGGCTGGAGCTGGGGGCGGACGACTACGTCACCAAGCCCTTCAGCCCACGTGAGGTGGTGGCGCGGGTGCGTGCGGTGCTGCGACGCACCGAAGCTCGCCGCCTGCAGGGTGACGTGGTCAAGGTCGGCGAGAGTATCGAGCTGGACGTCCCGCGCATGGTGACAACGGTTGACGGCCGGCGCATCGAGCTGACGGCGACGGAGTTCCAGCTTCTGCTCTGTATGGCGCGCCAGCCCGGTCGCGTCTTCACCCGTGCGCAACTGCTCGACGCAGTGCACGGCGTGGCAGTCGAGTCCTACGAACGCGCCATCGACGCACACGTCAAGAACATCCGCCGCAAGATCGAACCTGATACGCACGCGCCGCGGCATCTCCAGAGGTCTTCGGGGTCGGCTACCGGCTCGCGGACGGGGCGGGGTGAACCCGCGTCAGCGCGGCCGGCCGGGGTGGGGCGAGGGTCGCGGCCGTCCGCCGTGGTGGCCGGAGGACCGACCGTGGCCACCTCAGCGTGGTGAGGATTGGCGCCGTCACGGCAGGCACATGGCGCGCCGCATCGGATGTGCCGTCGCCCTGCTGCTGCTCGTCCTGGCGGGTACCGGGACGGCGTTGGTGTGGCTGTTGCTCAGTGCCACCGGCGCGGTCGGCTCCCCTCCGTTTGCTCGCGTCATCTCCGGGGTGGTCCTCCTGCTCGGCATCGGTGCGGTGCTGCTCGCCGCCCTGGGCCTGCGCCGGTTGACCGCGCCCGCTACGCGCATCGTCCAGGCCGCGCAGCGCGTCGAGTCGGGTGACTACTCCGCGCGCGTGCCGGTGCGCGGGACCGAGCGAGCTGCGCATGGTCGCGCGGGCTTTCAACGCCATGAGCGGCCGGCTCGAAGCCGACGAGGCGCGGCGACGCTCTGTCCTCGCTGACGTCGCCCACGAACTCCGCACCCCGATCACCGTCATCCGCGGACAGGCGGAGGGAATCATCGACGGCGTGTACGCGGCCGATGCCGAGCAGTTGCGCCCGGTGCTCGCGGCCACACGCTCTCTCGAGGTCCTCGTCGACGACCTGCGAACGCTGGCACTCGCCGAGGCCGATGCGCTGCAGCTGCACAAGGAGCAGATCGACGTCGGTATCCTCGTGGAAAACACCTTCAGCGCCTTCCGCGAGTCGGCCGCTGTGCAGCACGTCAATCTCAGCGCCGACATCGAGCCCCCCGCGCTGACCGTCGACGGCGACTCGGTCAGGCTGCGCAGCGTCATCGCCAACCTGGTCGGCAACGCGCTGCGACACACGCATGCGGGAGGAACGGTGCGGGTCGTTGGTTCACGGGCTGCCCGACGTGCGGCTCACGGTGCACGACACGGGCGACGGCATCCCGGCAGAGCTTCTTCCCCGTGTGTTCGATCGCTTCGTCAAAGGCGCCGACTCGCCGGGGTCGGGGCTGGGGCTGTCGATAGTTCGCGATATCGTCGAAGCGCACGGTGGCGCGGTGACGGCATCGAGCCAGGAAGGTGCGGGCACTGAGGTGGTGCTGACGATTCTGTCGCCCTAGGAGGCGACGCCACCGAGCCCGCGCGTGGCCGCGACCCTGTCCAAGTGCCAGTCGGCGCTGCCCAGGAGGTGTCCGGACGCCACCGCGCGGCGCAGCAAGAGGTGACAGTCGTGCTCCCAGGTGAAGCCGACGCCGCCGTGCACCTGCAGAGACGCGGTGGTGGTTCGCCACGCACCCTGCGCCGCCGCCACCTTGGCGACGGATGCCGCGAACGGCAGCGATGCGGTGTCGTTGTCCGCCGTCCAGGCGGCGCAGAGAACGGCGGAGCGCGCGCTCTCGACGTCGATCAGCATGTCGGCGCAGCGGTGCGATACAGCTTGGTACACACCAATCGGCCGGCCGAACTGCTGACGGGTGCGGGCGTGTTCGACGGCGAGATCCAACGCGCGGCTGGCAACGCCGACCAGTTCCGCGCAGAGCGCGACCTCGACGCGGTCCACTGCGGTATTCACATCCCCGCGCAACTCGTCCGTATCCCCCACGGTCACCCGCGACAGGCGCCGTGTGATGTCGACACCATCGGTCTTCTCGAACGTACAGACATCGGCGGCCACGATCGCCGCGTGCCCCGGTTCGACAAGCACCAGCGCAGTGGCACCGTCGACGTCGTAAGCGAGCGCGCTGCCGTCGGGTTGCCACATGGCGAGCGCCCCGCGTGCCTCTCCACTCGCGAACCCGGGTAGCCACCTGCGCTGCTGCTCATCATCACCGGCGGCGGCGACGACCGCAGCCGCTGCGGCGTTGCCGAAGAAGGCTGACGGCGCCAGGGCGCGACCGAGGCCCTCGCATACCAGCGTGAGCTCGACGGTGCCCAGGCCCTGGCCGCCGTGCTCCTCTGGCACCGCCACGCCGGTCCAGCCCGCAGCGACGAGCTCGCGCCACAGGCCCGAATCGTCGGTCTCGCCCGAGCCGTAGCTGCGTGCGGCGGCGGAGCTGTAGCGCGATCGGCAGAGCTCGTCGATGGCGTCGCGGACCGCGCGCTGCTCGTCGGTGAGGTCGAAACGCATCCTCTGCCTCAGCGCATCCGCGGGAGGTTGAGCACCCGTTCGGCGAGGATGTTGCGCTGGATCTCCGACGTGCCTCCCTCGATCGAGTTGGCACGAGCACGCAACATCGAGCGCGTCCAGACCGGGTCGCTGACCAGGGCTTGCTGGCCGAGGACGTCCATGGCCAGCTCGCCGATGCGCTGGTTGATGTCCGCCCATTGGATCTTGGCCATCGAGCCCTCCGGCCCGGGCACGCCGTGCTCAATGACCCGCGACAGTCCGCGGTAACCGTTGAGGCGCATCGTCTCGGTGGCCACCACCAGCGCGCTGAGCCGGCGACTCAGCGTGACGTCGTGCTGTCCACCTCGTTCGCGGATCAGCTCGGCGAGCTCGTCGAGCTTGATCTGGATGGCCAGCGCTGAGGCCGCACTGAGGCCGGCACGCTCGAACATGAGTGTGGTGATGGCGACCTTCCAGCCGTCGCCGACTGAGCCGACGACGTTCTCGTCGGGAACCTCCGCATTGGTGAAGAAGATCTCGTTGAACTCAGAATCGCCGGTGGCCTGGCGCAACGGCCGCACCTCCACGCCCGGCTGCTGCATGTCGCAGATGAAAAAGGTGAGATTGTGATGGCGGTCGTCTCCGCCGGTCTTGGCGAGCAACATGCACCACCTGGCTCGGTGCGCGTACGACGTCCACACCTTCTGGCCGCTGACCGTCCAGCCGCCGTCGGCGCGCAGTGCCTGCGTGGTCAGCGCGGCGAGGTCGCTGCCGGCATTCGGTTCGCTGAAGCCCTGGCACCAGATCTCCTCACCGCTGAGGATCGGTGCCAGGAACCGGGCGCGCTGCGCGTCAGTGCCGTGGGTGATGATCACGGGGCCGCCCATCACCAGCCCGATGATGTTCGCCGGCGACGGCGCCCGGGCGCGCACCAGCTCCTCGTTGAAGATCGCCTGCTCCATCAGTGTGGCTCCCCGCCCTCCGTGCTCGAGCGGCCACGAGATACCGGAGTACCCGGCGTCGAACAGCGTTCGCTGCCAGCGCAGCCGGTGTTCGAGAGATCCCTCGGTGTCGGCGGGTTCCGGCCCGGGGTGGTTGGCGACGAGCCACTCGCGAAGCGCGTCGCGGAATGCCACCTCGGCGGGCGTCAGGCTCAGGTCCACGGCGCCGGAGCGTACCTCACCTCACGACCGGCGCAGGTCTCACGGGGGCGCCGCCGCCAGTTGTCGCAGCGCCTTGCGATCCAGCTTGCCCACGCTGGTCAGCGGCACACTGTCGACCAGCCGTATCTCGCGCGGGTACTTGGTCGGCGCCAGGTGGGTGCGCGCAAACGCGATCAGTTCGTCCACCTCGACGATGGCACCGGGGCGCAGGCTGATGAAGGCGACCACCTCCTCACCCAGCCGCGTGTCGGGTCTGCCCACCACGCCGGCCATGGCGACCTGTGGGTGGGCGAGCAACACATCCTCGACGTCGCGCGGAAAGATGTTGAACCCGCCGCGGAGGATCAGGTCCTTCTTGCGGTCGACGACGTACAGGTAGCCATCAATATCGACGTGCCCGAGGTCGCCGGTGTGCAGCCATCCGCCACGAAGAACGGTGGCGGTCTCTTCCGCCGCGTTCCAGTAGCCCGTCATGACGAACGGGCTCTGCACACAGATCTCACCATCCTCGCCGACTGCCAGCGGTGAGTCGTCGTCGCCGACGATGCGCACCGTGCATCCGGCGATTGGGACGCCCACGCTGCCGACCTTGCGGCGCCCCGGTGGTGTCGACGAGATCACGGCGGACGTCTCGGTGCAGCCGTACCCCTCCAGGATCTCGGCGGATGGCACGCGGCGTTCGAACTCGCGGAGCACGCCCATCGCCAGCGGAGCCGCACCGCTGCCGACGTATCTGAGGGAGCTGAGGTCGGCTTCTTCCAGCGGTTCGCCCAACAGCATCTGCACCATCGCCGGTACGAGCGCTGAGCGCTCCGCCCGCCACTGCTGTGCCAGTGACACCCACTCGCCGGCGTTGAACCAGCGCTGCACGATGGCAAGCCCCGGTTCTGTAGCGTGCATGCCGACCACGGTCACGATCATCCCGTAGGCATGCGACAGGGGCAGCGGCAGCAGTACGCGGGTCAGTCCTGGCACGTACGACGTCTCCCATGCGCTCTTTGCGCAGGACCAGAGGTTGTCGTGGCACAGCGCCACGCCCTTGGCGCGCCCGGTGGTGCCGCCCGTGTACATCAACGCCGCGAGCTGCCGGTCATCGCGCTCGACGCGCGGGCGCTCGTCGGCGCTCTCGAGGTCGCCGAAGGCGAGCCGGCGTGGGCCTGTTCCGGCGCCGTTCGGTGTTGCGTACACACCGGCGACCACCACGTGGCGCAGTGCTGGAGCGCCGTCCGCGGCGGCCAGGACGGTCGCCAGCAGCTCGCCGGTGGTCACCACGGCGACGGCACCGGAATCGACCAGGATGTGGTGCAGCTCCGCCGGCGCGACCAGGAACACGACCGGGGTGACCACCGCCCCGGCGCGCCACACCGCGTTGTAGGTGATCAGCACCTCGGGACAGTTGGCCATCAGCACGACCACGCGGTCGCCCGGTACCACCCCGAGGTCGGCGAGCCCGCCCGCCATGCGCCGGGCCCGTTCGGCCAGCTCGGCCGATCGGAAGGTGCGCTCCTCGAACACGAGCGCGTCGTGGTCACCGAGCCGCTCCTGGGTGCGCTCCGCCAGTATCGCGAGGTTGTGCGCCTCAGCCACGGGCGTCCTCGGGCGGCGCTCCAGTCTCATCCGGTGCCGCGTCGCGGCCGAACGGACCCGCGTCGGGAAGCACCACCTGTGTGCACCGGCTGGTCGCGAGCAGGCGTTCGTCGGCGCCACGCATCTCCGCGGAGCAGAACACGACCCGCCGGGTGCGGCGGATCACGGTTCCGATAGCAACGAGCAGTTCCGGCCGCGACACGCGCAGGAACTCCACGCGCAGGTCCGCGGTCAGGAACACCTCGTCGTTGTTGAGCACCGTCCAGCACGCGCCGCCCATCGCGGAGTCGAGCAGGGCTGTGACCAGCCCACCCTGCACCACCGGTCCGTCGGCGGTGGGGAAGCAGTAGTCGGCCGTCGCCTGCCATTCGATGGTTGTCGACCCCGGCTGCCAGCCGGTACGACGGTAGTCGAGGGTGCGCCACACGTGCGGGCCCGCGAGTTCGCTCGACCCCCACGCGCGCGCGTCGAGGAAGCGGTCGCCCGGGGTGATCCTGTCGCTCATGCGCGGTGGTTCAACTGCGCAGCGCCGCCGCGAAGATGCCGGGAACGCGCCGGATTGAATGGTCAGCCTCGAACCGGGTCAGCCGTTCGTTCACAGCGTGCGCGCGTCGGTGGGTCACGAACCACGGCGGTGTCGGCAGGAGCGTCGGCCGGCCGTGCGCGAGGCTTCGCGGGTATGGATGGAACGGCGCTCGCACGACGCTCTTCTCGGGCCTGTCGAAAAGCATGCTGTTGTGCACCACGCCGATCCCGCTCTGGATATCGTCCACGGTGTGGCCCGGGAACGCACCCCAACTCGCCTGGGGGAGCAGGAAGCCGACGCCGGTCCAGGCATTGACGCCGATGCAGCCGTAGCGAAGTCGGGCGATGGCGCGGTCGAGGGCAGAGGCGTGCAGCCGTGCCGTGGTGGGGTGGATGATGATGTGGGCGCCGAGTGTCCCCCACAGCGTGTTGTTGCAGAAATCCACCGCCCGCTCGAGGAAGTCGTCGACATCCTCGGCGCTGAGGCTGGTGGCGGTGAGCACGGCGGCGAATGCCTCGGTGCTGAAGCACACCTCGGCTGCGTCGGCACTGTCGAGACCGGTGATCAGAGTGGTCGGTGCCCCGTCGTCGCCGCCGAGCGTCTGCTTTGCTCGCGGATGGGCGGCCACGAGCGCGTCCTGACGCCGGCCGGCGCCGGGGTAGTAGGCCGGTCGGTGCTCGACCCTCGACATCGCCGTGGCCACCTCGCGGAGCAGGGGCTCGCTCAGCGACCAGCGGTCGTGGGTGATCAGCACCTGCGCGGCGATGCAGTTGAACCCGGCGTTGTGCAGCTTTTGAGTGGCGATGTGGGCGGCCTGGAAACGGACGTCGCGCAGCGACCACGGTCCTGGCACCACGATGGTTGGGCTGACGTTGCCCAGCTCGCTGGTCATGGGCTTGGTGTTCAGCGGCTCACCTCGCGCCTTGCGCGCAGCGCCTTCCTCGCCGCGGCCGAAGACGATGGCGTCGTGGGTGCGGCTGCTGCCGGTGACGTGGATCTCGTCGATGTGCCGGTGCCGGGTCAGGCGTGCGCCGGTGTCGGCTCCGCCGTACGCGAACCTGACAAATCCCGCGGAGACGAGGTCCGCGAAGATGTCCTCGAAGATCGGGCCAAGGTACTCGTTGACCGGGTTCATCTTGAGCAGGCACACGCGGCCTTCCCCGAAGAGCTTGTAGAGCACGTCGAGTGGCGGGATGCTCGCAATGTTGCCCGCTCCCAGCACCAACGCCACCGCCCCACTGGGGTCGCGTTGCCTGTAGAACACCGCCATGGTCTGCGGAAGGTTGCTCGCGTTCACCCCGCGCTGCATCCAGACCTGTGCCCTAACTCCGTTGAGGAGCAACTTGTCCCACGCACTCTGCGGGAAGACGTCGACAACCACCTGGCCATCAGCGCGGGTGTGGACACTACCCGGCCGCAGCCGCGGCGTGCCGGTTTGGGAAACCGCGGTGAGCGTCTCGATCAGCCGGTTGATGCCGAACAGGAGCGCCCACGGCCCCGATGCCCACTCCTCTCCCGCCAGCGGCGAGCGCATGTCCAACCCCTTGGCGTCGCAGGCGGCCCGCACCCAGCGCTCGGCCTGCGCGGCGGTGGTGGCAGCGAGGGTGCGCAGGTGCTCGATCTTGCTCGCCACCGGCAGTCGCGCCCACGCGTCCTTGCCGGCCGCGAGCGCCGATACGTCCTTCTCTTCCACGCCCGACCTGCGGTCAGGGGGCAACCCCGCCGGAGCGGGGGTTTGCATATGAGTGCTCACGGCGCTGTCCTCCTTCTCCAGGCTCAGACCATACCCGAGGGAGGCGATCCGGATATCGATGGAAGCCTTGGCTTTACAGCTACGGGGACTGCGTCCACCACTGCGCGACCGCGGTGTAGGCGGACCCGGTGGCGAGGCTCACCCAGGTGCCCACGGGGTTGACCGCGATCAGGTCCATCTTCCCGTTGCCGGTCACGTCGGCCCCAAGGGTTGCGACGCCACCGTAAAACGCGCCGGAGCGCCACGGCTGCGGCGCCGAGAACCCGGCACCACTGCTGCTCATGACCCAGACGCTGGCGTCGCTGACAGCCACCAGGTCGGCACGCTTATCACCGTTGACATCACCCGCGAGGGTGACGCGGCTGCCGTAGAAGGGCAGCTTCGACCACTGCTGCGGTGCTGCGAACCCGTTACCGGTGTTGAGCATCACCCACGTGGACGCGCCATCAACAGCGACCAGGTCGGATCTGCCGTTGCCGGTGAGGTCGACCGCGAACGTTGTCCGACTGCCATAGAAGGCGGCGGCCGACCATGGCTGGGGCGCTGAGTACCCGGTGCCGGTGCTGAGCATCACCCACGTGCCCGAATCGTTGACAGCGACGAGGTCGGCCTTGCCATCGCCATTGAGGTCAGCGGCAAACGTTGCCCGTTGACCGTAGAACGCGGTGCTGGACCAATGCTGCGGCGAGGCAAACGCGGCGCCATTGCTCGGCAGCACCCAGGTGCCGTCGCTGTTCACGGCCACGAGGTCCGCCTTGCCGTCGCCGTTGACATCGGCGCTGAGGGTCGATCGCTGGCCGTAGAACGGTACGCTCGACCACGGCGTCAGCACGGGGAACGATGTTCCATTCGAGGGCAGGACGCATATGCCTGTCAGGCCGACCGCGGCCACGTCCACCTTGCCGTCGCCCGTGAAGTCGCCCGCCAGCGGGGTTCCGTTGCAGCCGTCGAAGGGGTGAAGATACAAGGAACCGTTCTGGCCGCCGGCGGCCTCAACGGCGATCACGGTGCAGTTCACGTTGGCGGTCGACGCCGCGTAGGTGACGGAGGCCTGGCCAGAGGCGTCGGCGGTGACGTCGGTCGGGCTGAGGGTGCCACAAGTCCCGGAGCTGCTGAAGGATGCGAAGTGGAACCTGTCGCCGGCAACCGCGCTTTGTTGCGGGGAACGGGCGCTGGCGGTGATCGTCGAGCTGCTACTGCCGTCGTTGCCAATGCGCGTCAGGGACGCGGCCACGGCGACTGTGTTGGCAGGGGGAGTGGATACCTGAGGCACACGCTGGACGCAGCCATGGCCGGTGGCCACCCAGTTGGCGTTGCTGAACTCCTCCTGGGTGTAGTACCTCCCCGATCCAATCAGCTGGTTGTACTGGGTGGTCAGCGGCTTGGTGGCGTCGATGTTGCCGAGCGGCGCACCGTACAGGTTGGCGCACAGGTCGCCGATCTCGTTGCCCGCTGCGTCGGTCCAAGCGTTCGCCAACGGGTCGATCAGCGCCTCGTTCAGCTGGTGGCTGAGAGTGTCGATGGCACCGTCGGCAAATGGGTCACCGTTGGGAGACTGGCCGGTGGTGCATGCCTGTGTCGTCGGGTAGGGCACGACGGCGTAGAGAACCGTTGCGCCGGGCTGTGTGTAGCTGCTGTGATAGCCGCAGAGCGAAGACACCGAACACGACGCGGGGCTGGTGCAGGCTTCAACGCCCGGCGGCAGGAACAACACATACAGGTGACCAAGGTCGAGCGCCGGGGACGAGACCTGCGTATGGATGAGATAGTCGACCTCGTTCTGCACCTGCAGGTAGCTCAGGCACGTCGAATACTGGGGATCAGGAAAGCACCCGGCGATGGGCAAAGCTGAGGTATCCGTCAAGCGACCGGCGAATTTGAACGGTCCAGGCACAGTCGTCGGGGGGCCGGCGACGTACTGGTACTGTGAATTGCTGCCGTACACGTTGGTGGCCGGGCTGTTCTGTGACACATTGCTCAGATAGCCGTCGATGATGTTCTGGTAGCCCGGCGAGAACGTGTCGCCGCCCGACCAGTACAGCGAGGTGACCGTGTTGTCGCCCTCGGCCGTTCCCATCACCGGGCCGCGATGGTTCAACAGCGGCGGAGCGCACGTCGCACAGACCCGGGTCTCCCCGCCGGCGCCGGGAGCGAAGCTTCCCACCAGCTGGAGCCACGAGACAGTCGGGTACCAGTAGAAGCCGTTGGCATACTGCGGATTACCCATCGCCTCGCTCCAATTGGTGACGTTGATCCGGCCCGTCCCAGGTCCGCCGTCGTTCTCCTCCATCACCGTGATGTAGCCGTTCCCGGTGGCCATGTTGACGTGCGAGACATCGGTGACGACGGCCGTATGTCCGGGCGGGTCGGCGTTGGGGTTGGCTGCGCCACCCGACAGGCTGACGACATCACCCGGCAACGGAATGTTGCCGACGGAAGGGGTGCCGACCCCAATCGATGGAAACCGGGCGTGGTTGTTGGCGACGAACACTCCTCCGTTACCCGGTGCGGCGCGCAGGCCGTACACCTCCCACATGAATCGCGTGCTCAGCTCGACACACTGGAAGTCCGATTCGAAGGGATCGTTGCTCCACCCCATGTTCTCGGTGGGACCGCACGCATAGACGTTGTCGAACGACGGCCCGAGGTTGTATCCGCGCACGGTCGTGGAGCCGACCAGCCCGGACACCGAGCCGCAGAAACCGGCGCCGCTGCCCTGGCCAGCCGATACGTCGGCGGGAACACTGGCCGTCCGAAAGTCCCGCGTGCCCGCGGCAGCGGAGGCGGCGCTGGCCGGGGGACTGGCTGCGGAACCGGGCAATGGGGCGACCACCCCGACCACCGCGGCGAGAGCGGCGCCCAGCGCGAGCGCACGCAGCCAGCCGCGCGCCGACGTCGAGGTTGAGAGCACTGGCAGGACCACCGGTGGGGCGCAATTGACAGGGAAGGCGTCAATTGAGCCGCGGAAAGGGGCCGGGAGGGCTCACCGCATTGCAAAGAATCGGTAACGACCTGGAAAACTGAGATCGCGAAGTGGTCGCGACGCCCGCTACTTCTTTGCGGCCTGGTAGTAGGGGTTTGTGCCCTGAGCGTGGTCGGTGGTGTCCCGCACCTCACGGATGTCGGGAAAGCTGTCGAGAATGGCGGCACGGACCCCCTGTCCGAGGGTGACCGCGGCCATCCCACAGCCCTGGCAGCCGCCGCCCATGTGGATGAAGGCGACGCCGCCGGCGACGTCGAGCAGGTCGATGTGGCCGCCATGCGTCGCCACCGACGGGTTGATCTCGTCGTCCAGCAGGCGCTGAACCGCCTCGGCGAGGGGGTCGAGCCACAGCGGGTTGGGATTCTCCACCCGCACCGCGCCGCCGGGGAGGGTGGCGTCCAGGGTGATCCCATCGAGGTAGGGGGCGGATGCGAGCGGGACGTGGACTTGGATGCCCGCGGGGCCGGTTACCACCAGGTCGCCCTGTCGCTCCTCGCCCGGGGTCACCAGCTGCATGTCGTAGACGAAGGCGCCGTTGTCGCGCCCGGTGATGGCGATGCGGAGCCCGGCGTCAGGTTGCTTGCGATTGGCCCGCACCTCACCGATGCGGGTGATCGCTCCCGTCGTGGCGCTGATCCGGGGCTGCTTCATCACGGGTAGTGTCGCCGAATGCCGCGGGTCATGCTCGTGCTGCCCACCGCCACCTACCGCGCCGCTGCCTTCCTGGGCGCGGTGGACGCGCTCGGCGTCGACTGCGTCATCGCGTCGGACGAGGCCCCGACGCTGGCCGGGCTGATGGCCGGACGGGTGCTCGCGCTCGACCTGGGTCGCCCTGACGCGGCGGCCGCGGCAGCCCTGGCGTTCGCGCAGCAGTGGCCGATCGACGCGGTGGTCGGCGTCGACGAGGCGTCCGTGGTCAGCGCAGCGCACATCGCGGCAGCCCTTGGCGTCGTCCACAGCCCGGTGGCGGCCGTGGCGGCGACGCGCGACAAGCGGCGGCTGCGTGCGCTCCTTGATGCGGGCGGCGTCCCACAGCCGGCGTGGGTGGAGGTGCGCGGCGACCCGGCCGGGACGGCGGCGTCCAGCGCGGCGAGCGCGGTTGGCCTGCCGGCGGTGGTCAAACCAGTCGACCTTGCGGGCAGCCGCGGCGTGATCCGCGCCGACAGCGTCGCCGAGCTGGCAGCCGCGATCAGCCGGGTCGATTCCCTTCTCCGCCGCCCCCACCTCGCCGGACCCCACCAGGATCCGCCGCTGCTCGTCGAGCGCTTCACCGACGGTGCTGAGATCGCCGTCGAGGGCCTGCTCCGTCAGGGTGCCCTGACGGTGATCGCGGTCTTCGACAAGCCGGACCCGCTGGACGGACCCTTCTTCACCGAGACCCTGTACGTGACGCCATCCCGTCATCACCCCGAAGCGGTCGCGCGGGCCATTGATGTCACCGCTGCCGCCGTCGCCGCCATCGGCCTCGCCGAGGGACCGATCCACGCCGAGCTGCGGCTTGCGCCCGGCGGACCCGTTCTCATCGAAGTGGCGGCGCGATCGATCGGCGGCCGCTGCTCGTCGGCCTTGCGGATCCGTGACGGCGACAGCGAGATGACGCTCGAAGAGCTGATCCTCCGCCACGCGTGCTCGATGCCCCTGGGCCGGCCGCAGCTGGCTCCCGGGGGGGCCGGTGTGCTGATGCTTGCGGTGCCGGAGTCCGGGGTGCTGCGCGGCGTGTCGGGTGCCGCAGAGGCGGCAGCACTACCCGGCGTGACCGGTGTGGAGCTGACCATCCCGGTGGGGCAGACGGTCGAAGCCTTGCCGGAGGGAGACCGCTACCTCGGTTTCGTGGTGGCCCGTGGCGAGGACGTCGCCGCCGTCGAGTCCACGCTCCGTCGGGCCTGGACGATCATCGACGCGAAGATCGAGCCGGGTTATGGTCGCGGGTGATGGACGACGATGCGGTGCTGGTCGAGGCCTCCGGGCACGAGCTGCACATCACCAGCCCTGGCAAGGTTTTCTTCGCTGAGCGCGGCGACACCAAGCTCGACCTCGTCCGCTATTACCAGGTGGTCGAGGAGCCGCTGCTGCGCGCCATGGGAGGCCGGCCGGTGCTGCTCCAGCGCTTCCCCAACGGGGCTGGCGGCTCGTCGTTCTTCCAGAAGCGGGTGCCTGACTCACGCCCCGACTGGCTGGAGACGACCATCGTCAGCACCCCCAACGGGACCACCTCGCAAGCATTGGTGGCGGCCGACCTCGCCCACGTGTTGTGGGCGGTGAACCTCGGCTGTCTCGGGTTCCACGTGTGGCCGGCGCAGGCCGCCGACCCCGAACACGCCGACGAGCTCCGCATCGACCTCGACCCGACGCCGGGGGTCACGTTCGCGATGGTGCAGGAGGCCGCGCACGAGGTGCGCACCCTGTTCGACGAGCTTGGCGTCACGGCGATGCCGAAGACCACGGGTAACCGCGGGATCCATGTGTACGTCCGCCTGCTGCCCCGGTGGACCTCCTACGATGTGCGTTCGGCGGCGGTCGCAGTGGCCCGCGAGCTCGAGCGCCGCCGTCCCGACCTGATCACCGCGGCGTGGTGGAAGGAGGAGCGCGGTCGCAGGGTGTTCGTCGATTTCAACCAGAACGCACCCCACAAGACGATCTTCGGGGCATGGTCGGTGCGGGCCCGACCGGGCGCCCAGGTGTCGACACCCTTCGGATGGGACGAGCTCGACACCATCGAGCCGGACACGTTGACCATCGCCTCCGTCCCCGCCCGGGTTGCCGCGACCGGCGATCCCTGGGCTGCGATGGCGGCGTCGCCGCAGCCGCTGGACGCTGTGCTCGCGCTCCACGAACGCGACACCAAAGCAGGGCTCGTCGACGCACCGTGGCCCCCGCAGTACCCCAAGATGCCAGGCGAGCCGCCCCGGGTGGCGCCGAGCCGGGCGCGCAAGGTCGACGAGAGCTGAGCTCAGGGCTCTGCGGTCGTCGAGCGACAGCCGCCGGCCGATGCCGTCGCGCACCGAGCGGCCGTACACCGGGTTCGCCGCCGCCACGTCCTCGACCGCCTGCCCCATCAGTGTGCACGCCCGGTATGACGGGTTCTTGACGACCGTCACAAGAGCGTGGTAGCGTCCGCCGACGAGGAGAGACGACGCAGATCCCACACTCCGCCCACGTCGACACCTTTGCACGGGATCACCTCCCGCCGCGTCAGCAATGGCCGGAACTGATCTTCGATTTGCCGGAGCTGAGGTACCCGGAGTACCTCAACTGCGCTCACGAGCTGCTTGACACCACCGCGTCGCGGACCGGCGCTGACCGGCGCTGCCTGGTCACCGACGAGCTGAGCTGGACGTATGCCGACGTCATCCGCCACACCAACCAGGTCGCACACGTCCTCGTGGACGACTTCGGCGTGGTTCCGGGTAACCGTGTCCTGCTACGGGGCACCAACAACCCATGGCAGGTGGCGTGCTGGCTTGCGGTGCTGAAGGCGGGAGGCGTGGTGGTCAGCACCATGCCGCTCCTGCGCGCCGGTGAGCTCCGCCCGGTCATCGATGCGTCACTGCCGACGCTGGCGATCTGCGATGCAGGACTTGAAGATGAGGTTGGCGATGCAACCGCGGGTCTTCCGATGCTCACTGTCGGCGATGGCGGCGCCGACGACCTCATCGCCCGTTCGCACGCCAAGCCTGACACGTTCGCGGCAGTGGCGACGGCGGCCGACGACGTGGCCCTGATCGCCTTCACCTCGGGGACAACCGGCAGGCCCAAGGGGTGCATGCACTTCCATCGCGACGTGCTGGCCATCGCCGACACCTTCTCCAGCCAGGTCCTGCGTCCTCACCGGGACAGCCTCTTCGTGGCCAGCCCGCCGATGGCCTTCACGTACGGGCTCGGCGGCATGCTGGTGTTCCCGCTGCGCTGCGGCGCGGCCAGCCTGCTCGTCGAGAAAACCACGCCGGTGCTCCTCGCCGAGGCCATCGCGCGACACCGCGCCACCGCTCTGTTCACCGCGCCGACGGCGTACCGGGCCATGCTGCGCCTGCCCGAGATCAGCCTGGCGTCCCTCGAACACTGCGTGTCGGCCGGCGAACACCTGCCGTCAGCGACGTGGGAGGCCTGGCGGGCGGCGACCGGCCTGCGCATCATCGACGGCATCGGCGCCACTGAGATGCTGCACATCTTCATCTCGGCATCCGGCGACGACATCCGCCCCGGCGCGACCGGACGACCGGTGCCCGGTTTTCGCGCGCGCGTCGTCGACGAGGAAGGACACCCTGCGCCCGACAACGTCGTCGGCCGCCTTCAGGTGCAGGGACCGGTGGGCTGTCGCTACCTCTGCGACGATCGCCAGCTCCAGTACGTACAGGACGGATGGAACGTCACCGGCGACTCGTACCTGCGCGACTCCGAAGGGTATTTCTGGTACCAGGCACGCACGGACGACATGATCATCTCGTCCGGGTACAACATCGCCGGGCCCGAGGTCGAGAGCGCGCTGCTTCGCCACGCCGACGTCGCCGAGGCGGCCGTGGTCGGCGTCCCCGACGAGAGCCGGGGCATGCTGGTCAAGGCATACGTGGTGCCGGCGCAGGGTGTCGAGGTGAGCGGCGACAGCGCCCGCGCTCTCCAGGACTTCGTCAAGCAGCAGATCGCGCCGTACAAGTACCCGAGAGTTGTGGAGTTCGTCGATGCGCTGCCCCGCACGTCCACCGGCAAGCTGCAGCGCTTCCGCCTGCGCGAGAAGGGCTGAGGTGGCGGACACGACACCGACGCCTC
This sequence comes from Candidatus Dormiibacter sp., assembly GCA_039935655.1. Classification (GTDB taxonomy): domain Bacteria; phylum Chloroflexota; class Dormibacteria; order Aeolococcales; family Aeolococcaceae; genus Aeolococcus. The sequence goes on from JBDTJX010000007.1 coordinate 91,552, forward strand.
AGCCGCGCATCGCGGTGGTGACGGGCGCCTCGCGCGGCATCGGTCGTGCCATCACTCGCGACCTCGCCGGCGCAGGTCATCGGGTCATCGGCCTGGGGAGGGACCAGGATGCGCTCGACGCGCTGGCCAACGACATCGACGGCGACGTGCAGGTGATGCGCTGTGATGTCGGCGACGAGACAGAGGTGACGGGCGTGTTCACGCGGATCGGTCAGGTCGACATCCTCATCAACAACGCGGGCGTGTCAGCGTCGAACCCCGTTCATAGGATCTCCCTTGCACAGTGGGAGGAGATGATCCGGATCAATGCGACCGGCCCGTTCCTGTGCACGCGCGCAGCGGTCGGCGGCATGCGCGCGCGCGGCTGGGGGCGCATCGTGACGGTGGCTTCCGTTGCCGGGCTGGCCGGCGCTCCTTACATCGGCGCCTACGCCGCGTCGAAGCACGCGGCCATCGGCCTGATGCGTGTTGTCGCCGCAGAGCTGCGGGCCACCGGTGTCACCGCCAACGCAGTTTGTCCGTCGTACGTGCGCACGTCGATGACCGACCGCACTGTCGCAGGGCTCGCCGAGCGAACCGGGGGCAGCGCCACAGATGGTGAGGCGATGCTGGTCGACATGATGGCGCTGGGGCGGCTGGTCGAGCCCGAGGAGGTGGCAGCAGCGGTCGCGTACCTCGTCTCACCTGCGGCCGCGGCCGTCAACGGGCAGTCGATCGTCATCGACGGCGGGGGATTGACGTGAGCCCTTCGCGATTGCCGCCCATCGAACGCACATGGAACCACTTCCGGTTGGAGGTGTCCGGTTCGGTCGCGTCGGTCACCCTGGATCGCCCGGACCGCCTCAACGCGCTCACCTTCGATGTGTACGCAGACCTGCGTGATCTGTTCGCCGAGCTCCCGCACCGCCACGACGTCGCGGTCGTGACGGTGACCGGCAGCGGCCGTGGCTTCTGCTCCGGTGGTGACGTCGACGAGATCATCGGGCCCCTGCTCGAGGCGGATGCACCCAGGCGGCTGGAGTTCACCCGCATGACCTGTGCTGTCATCGAGAACATGCGCCGCTGCCCGCAGCCGATCATCGCCGCCATCAACGGGGTGGCCGCGGGTGCGGGTGCGGTGCTGGCACTGGCCGCCGACTTCCGGCTGATGGTGCCGGCGGCGACCCTACGCTTTCTGTTCACCCAGGTGGGGTTGTCGGGCGGAGACATGGGCGCCGCCTACCTGCTGCCGCGTGCCGTCGGTCTCACCCGCGCGACCGAGATCCTCATGTTCGGCGACACGATCGATGCTCAGCGTGCCTGCGACATCGGCCTGGTCAATCGCATTGTCGAGCCGGACGCGTTGCAGGCGGAGACGGCCGCGCTGGCGCACCGCATCGCCACCGGTCCCATCGCTGCCTACTCGGCCACCAAGCTGACGCTCACGGCCGAGCAGGACATGGGCCTCAGCGCCGCCCTCGAGAACGAGGCGACGGGCCAGGCGTTGCTCATGGGCGGCGACGATCACCGTGAGTTCCACGCTGCGTTCACGCAGCGGCGGCCGCCGCGTTGGAGTGGCCGGTGATCGGCCGCACGCCGCACACGCTGGTCAATCCGCAGGAGCTCGGACCGACAGCGGGGTTCAGCCACGGCGTGCTCGCATCGACTGGCCGCACGCTGTACCTCGCGGGCCAGGTTGGCAGCGACGCGACGGGAACCATCGTGGCCGACGGGATCGTGGCCCAGTTCGATGCGGCGCTCGGCCGCATCGTGGTGGCGTTGGCCGCGGCCGGCGCCTCCGTGGAGCACGTCGTCTGCATGACCCTCTGCACGACGGTGATCGCGGACTATCGCGCCGAGCGCGCGCGGATCGGCGACGCCTACCGGGCGCACTTCGGACGACATTTCCCGGCGATGACGTTGGTCGGGGTGACCGAGCTGGTCGATCCCGCCGCGGTCATCGAGATCACCGCCATCGCCGTGGTCCCGGGCGGACCCGGCGACGTGCGATGACGACGTGAACATCGTCTGCGCGGGCGGCGGCCCCGGCGGCCTGCTGTTCGCGATCCTCGCCCGACTGGCGGACGACGACCACACCGTCACGGTGCTGGAACACAACCGCGCCGACGATCCGTTCGGCTTCGGGGTGGTTTTCTCGGACGAGACCCTCGCCAACCTCCGCACCGCCGAGCCGATCACGTTTACCCGCATCGAGGCCGAGATGCGCTACTGGACCGACATCGACATCCACGTCGGCGACCGGCGCCTGCGTTCTGGAGGGCACGGGTTCGCGGCCCTGGCGCGACGCAGGCTGCTCACCATCCTCGCAGAGCGCGCGCTCGAAGTGGGCGTTGACATCAGGTATTCGACGCCGGCCCCGCCGTTCGAGGTGCTGAGCGCCGAGCACGACATGGTCGTGGCGGCGGACGGTGTCAACAGTCCGCTGCGGACGGCCGCCGCGGTGGCGTTCGCACCGACGCTCGAGCAGGGCAGCGCTCGCTACGTCTGGCTCGCCACCACCACGCCGTTGCAGCGCTTCACCTTCATCTTCCGCGACACGGAGGCGGGCGTCGTCCAGGCTCATGCGTACCCGTACAGCGACGGCATGGTGTCATTCATCGTGGAGATGGAGGAGTCGACGTGGCGCCGTACCGGCCTCGATGATGACGTCGGCACCACGCTCGCACCCGGTGACAGCGATCCCGCAGCCCTTGCCTTCGCGGAGCGCGTCTTCGCGGACGACCTCGCCGGTCACCCCGTCATTGGCAACAACTCACGGTGGCTGCGCTTCACCACGGTGACCAACCGGACCTGGAGCAGCGGCAATGTCGTGCTGCTCGGCGACGCCGCCCATACCGCGCACTTCTCGGTGGGATCCGGTACCAAGCTCGCCATGGAGGACGCGATCGCGCTGGCGTCGGCGTTGCGAGAAGCGAGGTCGCTCACCGCTGCGCTGGCCGCCTACGAGGCGGAGCGGCGACCGGCCGTCGCGAGCACGCAGCGCGCCGCGCGAACCAGCCAGGAGTGGTTCGAGGGGGTGCGCAGGTACGTGCCGCTGGACCCCGAGCGTTTCGCCTTCCAGTTGATGACCCGCTCTCAGCGCATCACCTATGACAACCTGCGCCTGCGCGACGCGGCGTTCGTTGGTCGCAGCCTCAACTCCTTCTGGCTGTCCACGCCACCGGCTGTCCGGCCCGAGGACCCGGGAACGCCTCCCCTCTTCTACCCGTTTGCGTTGCGCGGCGTGCGACTGCGCAATCGCGTTGTGGTGTCCGCGATGGCGCAGTACTCTGCGGTCAACGGCGTTCCCGATGACTGGCACCTCGTCCACCTCGGCAGCCGCGCGGTCGGGGGCGCCGGGCTGGTGATGACGGAGATGACGTGTGTCTCCGCGCCGGGCAGGATCACCCCGGGCTGCACCGGCCTGTGGAATGACGAGCAGCAGCGGGCGTGGCAGCGCATCGTCGCCTTCGTGCACGCCAACACAGAGGCGAGCATCGGACTGCAGCTTGGTCATTCCGGTCGCAAGGGATCGACCAAGCCGCTCTGGGATGGCGATGACATCCCCCTGGACTCCGGCAACTGGGAGCTGGAGGCGCCGTCGCCCATCCCCTACCGGCCCGGTCTCCAGGTGCCGCGTGAGATGACGCCGTCAGACATGACGCGCGTGTGCGAGCAGTTCGTCGCGTCGGCGCAGCGCGGCGCGGCCGCCGGTTTTGACCTCCTCGAGCTGCACTGGGGGCATGGGTATCTGCTGTCGTCATTCCTCTCGCCGATCACCAACCGCCGCACCGACGAGTACGGGGGATCGCCTGCGGCGCGGATGCGGTTCCCGCTCCAGGTCTTCGCTGCCGTGCGCGCCGTCTGGCCCGACGACCGTCCCATCTCGGTTCGCATCTCCGCCACCGACTGGATCGCAGGCGGCTTCAGCGCGGATGACGCGTGCCGGCTCGCGCAGGCCCTGCGCTCGTGCGGCTGCGACATCGTGGACGTGTCGAGCGGCCAGGTGGATCCCGCCGAGGAGCCGAGGCACGGGCGTCTCTGGCAGACGCCGTTCAGCGACCGCATCCGCCAGGAGGTCGGCATCCCCACCATTGCCGTCGGCGGCATCGCCAGCGTCGACGACGTCAACACCATCCTTCTTGCCGGTCGCGCTGACCTGGTGGCGCTGGCGCGACCGCATCTCGTCGACCCCTACTGGACGCTCAACGCGGCGATCGACCTGGCGTACGGCGCGCACACGTGGCCCGTGCAGTACCTACAGGGCCAGACGGCGCGGCGCCGTGAGCAGAGCGCGGTTGCGGCGCGCCAGCGGGACGTGCGGTGACCGACGGCAGCGACGTCGCTCGCATCGCACGCGAGACTCTTGTGCCGATCGCCTCTCGCGGGGTCCCGGGGCGCGTCAACCGCGAGCTGGTCCATGCTCTCGGTGACACCGGGCTGCTCGCCCGCGTGTTCCCGGAATCCGTCGGCGGCACCCGGCCGGGATCGGTGTCGGCGCTGGAGCTGTGCACGCTCAGGGAGGCGCTGGCCAGCGAATGCGTCGAGGCTGAGACCGCGCTGGCGATGCAGGCCCTCGGTGCCTATCCCATCCTGCAGGCGGGAACGGGGGCAGCCGTCGACCGCTGGGTGCCCGGGGTTTGTCGCGGCGAGCTCGTGGCGGCATTCGCACTGACCGAACCAAACGCCGGTTCCGACGCGGCCGCGCTGGAGCTCCGCGCCGAGAGGGGCGACGGTGAGTACGTCCTCACCGGTACGAAGACGTGGATCTCCAACGCCCCGGATGTCGACGTGTACACAGTGTTCGCGCGCACCACCGAGGGCAACCGATCTCGCGGGGTGACGGCGTTCGCGGTCGACGGTCATGCCGACGGGCTGCGCGGAACGCCGGTCGACATGATCTCAGGGCACCCGATCGGCCGAGTCGACTTTGACGGCGTTCACGTGCCCGACGCCGACGTGCTCGGCGAGGTGGACTCGGGTTTCGCCGTCGCCATGCAAACGCTCGACCTTTTTAGGCCCAGCGTGGGGGCATTCGCGGTTGGGATGGCCCAGGCGGCGCTCGACGCCGCCCTCGAGCATGCCGTCTCGAGGCGGGCGTTCGGGGGTGTGCTCTTCGACCTGCAGTCCGTGGCGCACCGCCTGGCAGGGATGGCCGTGCAGGTGCACGCCGCCCGGTTGGTGGTGGAGGACGCGGCACGCGCCTACGACGCCGGCGCACCGGATCGCACCATGCGCTCGTCGATGGCCAAGCTCTTCGCCACCGAAGCCGCCCAGGGCGTGGTGGATGCGGCAATCCAGGTTCACGGTGCGGCCGCGCTGCAGCGCGGACACCTTCTCGAGCACCTCTATCGTGATGTGCGCGCGCCACGCATCTACGAGGGCGCCAGCGAACTGCAGCTGACCATCATCGCGCGCCGCCTGCGGTCGTCCCGGACAACGGTTTGACGACAAGCGCAGCCGCGGCGCCGGGCGACTCGGTGGGCCAGCCCACGCCCAAGTCGCTCATCCTGGACATCTACGGCGCCCAGGTTCGCGGCCTCGGCGGATGGCTCGCCATCGCCGACCTGGTGGCGCTCATGGCCGACCTCGGCCACGACGACCGTGCCGTGCGAGCTGCCGTGGCGCGCATGAAACGGTCAGAACTGCTGGCGGCAGAGGCCCGCCATGGAGTTGCCGGCTACGCGCTGACCGGACCTGCGCTGCAGATCCTTCGCGATGGCGACGAGCGGATCTTCTCGTCGTCGATCCCGACGACGGTGGCCGACGGGTGGGTGGTTGCGGTCTTCTCCGTGCCGGAGCAGGCTCGCGAGCGGCGCCACCGTCTGCGCGCACTGCTGGTTCGGTTGGGCTTCGGCCAGGTCACACCCGGCGTGTGGATCGCGCCGTCGCGGATGAAACCTGAGGCTCGGCGCCTGCTGGCCAGAGCCGAGCTCTCTCAGTACGTCAGCCTTTTCGAGGGCGAGTACGAGGGGTTCTCGGACCTTCGCGTCCTGGTGGCGCGGGCTTGGGATCTGCCAGCCCTCGACACCGCCTACCGGCGCTTCATCGCACTGCATCGACGAACAGCGACGGTGTGGCGTGCTCCAAAGGCGCGCGGCAACCGACGGGGGTTCGTCGACTACATGCGAGTGCTGGCGGCGTGGCGCCGGCTGGCGTACCGGGACCCGGGGCTGCCTGCCGAACTCCTGCCGCGGAGGTGGAACGGCGAACCAGCACGATTGCTCTTCGCCGACCTGCACGCCACGCTGGCGCCGCGGGCGTCAGCGCACGTCGACGCGCTGGTCGGCCACGATCAACCGGCCGCGTAAGCCTCGCATCGAGCACCCGTCACGCGCCGCAACAGGAACCTGTTTCCCCCTCCGGTCAAGCGGCCTGCCCGACCAGGCTCTTGACGGCGGCGGTGATCTCGGCAAGGCCCGCCTTGGCATCGGCGAAGAACATGCCCGTCTTGGGGTCGGTGTAGAGCGCGTTGTCCAGGCCGGCGTAGCCGTGTCCCATCGACCGTTTGATGACGATCACGTTCTGCGCCTTGTCGACGTCGAGGATGGGCATGCCCGAGATGGCGTTGCCGGGCTCACGCGCGGCGGGGTTGACGACGTCGTTGGCGCCGACCACCAGCGCCACGTCCGCCCGCGGGAACTCGGGGTTGATCTCGTCCATCTCCTTGAGCTGGTCGTACGGGACCGACGCCTCGGCGAGGAGGACGTTCATGTGGCCGGGCATCCGCCCGGCGACCGGGTGGATGGCGTAGCTGACGACCACGCCGCGATCCTCGAGGAGCTTGGTGAGGTCGCGAACCTCGTGCTGTGCCTGGGCGGCGGCAAGACCGTAGCCGGGCACGACGATGACCTTGCTGGCGTAAGCCAGTTGGATGGCGGCGTCGTCAGCGGACACCTCGCGCACCGGCGCGCCCGCTCCGCCGGACCCAGCCGCCTGCGCGTCGCCGGTGCCGAACCCGCCGGCGATGATCTTCGGGATGGAGCGGTTCATGGCATCGGCCATCAGCTTGGTGAGGATCGCGCCGGAGGCCCCCACCAGCGCGCCCGCGATGATCAGCAGGGTGTTGTCGATGACGAATCCCGCCATGGCGACGGCGGTGCCGGTGAAAGCGTTCAGCAGTGAGATCACCACCGGCATGTCGGCACCGCCGATGGGCAGCACCATGGTCAGTCCGAGGATCAGCGCCGCCACCGCGATGACCAGCAAGATGGGCATCCCACCGATGCCGGCGAGCAGCAGGCCGAAGCCGGCAAGCACCACCGCGCTCAGCGTGATGGTGACCACACGAGTCCCGGGGAAGACCAACGGCTGACCGGAGATGGCGCCCTGCAGCTTGCCCGCGGCGACCAGCGAGCCGGTGAAGGTCACGCCGCCAATGAGCACATCGAGGACGGTGGCGATGATGGTGTGCAGCGGCGCATGCACTGAGGTGCCGACGCCCGTGACGCGGAGAAACTCCGAGACGCCGACCACCGCGGCCGCGCCGCCGCCGACGGCGTTGAACAGGCTCACCAGCTGAGGCATCGCCGTCATCGGCACCGTGCGCGCGAAACGGAACCCGAGCGCCGAGCCGACGAGCGCGCCGGCGGCGAGAACCGACCAGCCGGTGGCGTCGATCGAGCTCTCATGCACGATCACGGCCACGGTCGTGAGCACCCCTCCGGTCATGCCCGCGGCGGAGAGCCGCTCACCGTGCTTGGCGGTCACCGGCGAGTTCATCAGGTGCAGCCCGAGCACCAGCAGCCCGGCCACCACGAGGTAGATGAGACGGACAACGGTGTCCAACGTGCTCATGGGGTGCCCCCGTCCTCCTCGTTCTTCGGCGGGGTAACCACGGCCGGGCGTCTCTTGAACATCTGCAACATTCGATCGGTGACCACGTAGCCTCCGACGACGTTCATACTGCCGAACGTCGCCGCGACGAATGCCAGCACGTACGCGGCGGGGTTGTGCGCCTCCGCGGCGATCAGCATCGCGCCGACGATGACGATGCCGTGGATCGAGTTGGCGGCCGACATCAGCGGGGTGTGCAGCATCGCCGGCACCTTGCTGATCACCTCGAAGCCCACCAGCAGGCTGAGGAAGAAGATGGTCAGGCTGGAGAGCAGGGCAGCGCTCACCGGCTGGCCGCCTCCACCGACGGCGCCGCCAGAAGTGTCTTCACAGGCTCGCTGACCACCTGGCCGTCATGCGTGATCACAACCGCCGCCTGGATCTCGTCGTCGCGATCAATCACCAACCGGCCATCGTGGACCATGCTCAACAACAGCCGAACGATGTTGTGCGAGTACGAAGTCGACGCACCGGTGGCCACCCTGGCAGGAAGGTTGAGAGGCGCCACGATGGTGACCCCGTTGTCGGTGATGATCGTCTTCCCCGGTTGCGACAGCTCGACGTTGCCGCCGAGCTCGCTTGCCGCCATGTCGACGATCACAGACCCGGGCTTCATACCGGCGACGGCCTTGGCGCTGACCAGCAGCGGCGGTCGACGACCCGGCACCTGAGCGGTGGTGATGACGATGTCGTGCGATGCGATGTGGCCGTCGAGCTCGTCCTGCAGGGCCTTCTGCTCCTCGTCCGATAGCGCGCGCGCGTAACCGCCCTCGGCGGCCCCTGACTCGATCGACTTCAGTGCGATGAACTTGGCGCCGACCGACAGCACCTGGTCGCGCGTCTCCGGGCGCACGTCGTAGGCGCTGACCACGCCGCCGAGGCGTCGGGCGGTGCCGATCGCCTGCAGGCCGGCGACGCCGACGCCGAGCACAAGGACAGCGGCTGGCGGCGTTGTCCCCGCCGCCGTCATCAGCATGGGAACGTAGCGGCCGAACTCGTTGGCGGCGATCAGCGCCGCTTTGTATCCCGCAATGCTGGCCTGCGAGGTCAGCGAATCCATCGACTGGGCGCGGCTCAGCGTTCGGGGCAGGCTGTCCATGCTCACCGCGGTGACACCGCGGTCGGCCAGCTGCGCGGCGAGTTGCGGGGCGAACAGAGGCTGGAGCGTCCCCACCAGCGTCTGGCCCTTGCGGGTCGCCGCCACGACGTCCGGCGCAGCCGTGCCCACCATGAGGAGGACGTCCGCCTCGGCCACGAGCTCCGAACGTGGGACCACGGACGCGCCGGCCTTGACGTAGTCGGCGTCGGGAAACCAGGCGGCCGTGCCGGCGTGCTGCTCGACGAGAACGCGCAGCCCGGCGCCCGTCAGGCGGGCGACGTCACCGGGGACGAGGGCCACGCGACGCTCCGAGGGGCCGGCTTCCTTGGGCACCCCGACCACGGTGACCGGCGCCGAGGCCGACGTCTGCGCGAGGTCGGCGTCACCCGTCACCCCAGCAGTATCGGAAATTGGCGCAACTCGGCGCGCTGGCGGTGAAATTGGTCGAGCTGCTTCGAGCAGACCCCCATAGCTGGTGACGTATGTGGCGCCGTACCGTCGCATGATGGCCGCGGCTGCGCGGTCGCCGCCGCAGTAGATCGCCTGGATGTCAGCGTCGCGACCACGCTGGTCGTACCCGTACTCCGTGGCATACAGGTCGAGCCCGGTGACCCGCAGCCGGCCGGCGAGGTCGCTGGGCTGGTTGATGAACGATGACGTGATGAAGATGGCCTTCTCCGGCGTGTTGATCCCGATCCACTGGGCAGCCGCGTTGTGCATCTGTCAGGACGATCCGCGAGTCGTCCAGCGCCCACACCGCCCCGGCAACGCCGGCCAGCGACGAGACCACCACCAGCGGCACGACGACCCAGGTACGCCAGTCGCACATCAACCACGCGGCCAGCAGCGCTGCGGCCGGCCACATCAACTGGAAGAACTTGGTCGAGTCGAGCGCGATTGTGCTCACCTGGACCACGTTGGGGATGACAAACAGGGCGACCAGCCACCCGCCGAGCAGCCACCGCGCCGGCGTACCGCGCCGCACCAGTGCCACCACCGCCAGGTCAGGTGTGCCGACACCAGGACGCTGGCGACGATGCCGGCCCCGACCTTCCCGGGCGGGGTCAGACCCGGCACGGCGCGGCTGACCAGCAGCGTTCCCGGTACGACGAAGAGCCATGGCCAGGCGAGAACCGGGCCCAGACCGGGGATCAGCAGCAGCAGTCCCAGTCCGATGGCAATGCACGCCACGACGCGCCACGCGTCGTCCCCCGGGCTGCGTTGCACGCGCTGCATCGTAGGCGCGCGGGCCGCGGTCGAAGGTCTATCGTCGTACGGCAGAGTCCCCGTTTCCCCACCTGACGACGAGGAGCCGCCTGGACAGATGACTTCGGTCACGACGACCTCGGCCGAGAGGTTCCTGCGCTACGTCAACCTCAGCGCCGTCGCCGGCGTCGAACCGATCGCCATCGAACGCGGCAGGGGCGCTGAGCTGTGGGACGTGGACGGCCGGAGATACCTCGACTGCTTCGCGGGCATCTCGGTGGTGAGCACGGGGCACGCGCACCCCCGGGTGGTGCAGGCGGCGCGCGAGCAGATGGAGCGATTCATCCACTGCGGCACATACCTCTACCAGGTCCCGGTGGTGGGGGAGCTGGCGGGACGCCTCGCTGATTTGACACCCGGACGGCTCGAGAAGACGTTCTTCTCGACCAGTGGCGCCGAAGCTGTCGAGGGCGCGATGCGCCTGGCGCGGGCGTTCACCGGCAAGAGCGAGTTCATCGCGCTGCAGACGGCCTTCCACGGACGGACCAACGCAACCCTGGCAGTCACCGGCAATCGTAAGCGCAAGCAACATGGCGGTCCCTACCTCGGCGGAGTCGCATTCGCGCCGGCCCCCAATCCGTCCCGCTGCCGCATGTGCGACGGACGGTGCAATTTGCGTTGCGCCGACGCGGTCGAGGACGTCATCGACTACCAGACGGCAGGTAGTGTCGCCGCGTTCATCGCCGAGCCGGTGCTCGGTGAGGCGGGCATCGTGGTCCCGCACCCCGACTACTTCCGCCGCGTCAAGGAGATCCTCGACCGCCATCGCATCCTGCTGATCGTCGACGAGGTCCAGACTGGATTTGGTCGCACCGGCACGATGTTCGCGATCGAGCATTTTGGCGTGGAGCCCGACATCATGACCATGGCCAAGGGAATCGCCAGCGGGTTCCCCCTCGGCGGGTTCATCGCGCGGCCGGAGATCGCCGACTCGTTCCAGCCGGGCGAGCACCTCTCGACGTTCGGCGGCAACCCCGTGGCCTGTGCCGCCGCACTGGCCACGCTGCAGGTCATTGACGACGAACGGCTCTGTGAGAACAGCGCGCGCCTCGGTGAGTGGTTGCTCGGCCGGCTGGAGGGGCTGGCGAAACGTCACCAGGTGATTGGCGAGGTTCGCGGCAGAGGCCTGATGGTGGGGGTTGAGCTTGTCGACGACCGGCAGACGATGGCTCCGGCACCGCAGCTGGCGACGCGGGTGCGAGCCGCTTGCCGGGAGCGCGGCCTTCTCATCGGTGTCGGCGGATTCTTCGCCAACGTGCTGCGCGTCCAGCCGCCGCTGGTCATTGACGAGGAGCAGCTCTCGTCTGCGGTGGCAACGCTCGATGTGGTCCTTACCGAGGCGTCAGGTCAACGCCCGGCGAGATAGCTCCTGCCGACGTCGCGAAGTTGCTGGTGGACCTCGGCGAGAGGACCGTGGGGCGGTGGAATCCATTCCTTGCGGATCTTGGCCAGCGACGTGTAGTTGACGTCGCAGACATTGGCAAGCGGCGACTCGACCGCTTGGCTGACCAGCTGGTAAGCATCCATCACCGACAGCGCGTGATCCGCGACCAGCCAGTTGATGAGGTCGGTCTGGGCGATGCGGAAGGCATCCTCCAGGGGGCGCGCCGACCCGGTCGACATGATGTGCGTGTCCGATTCCAGCCGCGGCCACGGAGTTGGGTGATCCTTGACGAGGTCGATCGCGATCACCGTGTCCATCGCGCACTCGATGGCGACGCCGCACGTCTCGCCCTCCCCCTGCCGGGCGTGGCCGTCGCCGATCGAGAACAGAGCTCCCTCGACGTTGACGCCGAGAAAGCAGGTGACCCCGGCCTGCATCTCCGGTGTGTCCATGTTGCCGCCATAAGCGTCTGGAACAAGCGCGGACCGGACCTCGAGATTGGCGGGAGCTACGCCAACCGTCCCATGCATGGGCAGCATCGGAAGGTCGACGGTGAAGTCACTCTCCCTGGCTTCGAAATGGCACAGTCTCGCCGTCCGATCGAGCTGCCACATCCAGACGATCTCCGGCAAAGGATCCTGGAGGGTGGCGGTGAGGTGGGTGCTGGTGAGCGCGCCGAACAACGGCACAGTCGTCGACGCCGCCCAGTCCCTGCTGGGCTCGATGGAGATGAAATGGACCGCGAGGGTGTCACCCGGCTGCGCGCCCTCGATGTAGAACGGGCCGGTCTGCGGGTTGAGGAAGGGGAAGTCACAAACCACCGACACGAGGTCATTGCGCGAGCGGACCCGGCCAGCGAAGCAGTCCTCCGTCCAGAGCTCGAGAACGGCGCCGGGCTGAACCCGCATCACCGGTGCAGCGCCGCCGAAGGTCCACGCGAACTGGCTCGCCTCGGGCCGGAACGCGATGACGCGCGGATCGGTCACGGGCGCACGCGTGCTTCGGTGGCGACCGGGTCGCCGTCGAGATGCACACGCGACATCTCGGCGAGCCGTTCGGGGTGCCGAGTCGCCGAGTAAAACAGCACCATCACACCGATCAGTAGCCAGACACCCACGACAATGCCGGCAATCGAGGACGGATACGTCAGCGGGGCGATGAAGCTGAACACCTGGATGCCGGCGGCGGCGAAGAACGCCGGGACGAAGGCGGCGACCCCGAGGATCGGCACCGCCACGTGCAGCAACGGGTTGAAATCCTCGCGCCGGTGGCGCAGGTAGTACCCGATGCAAGCGAGGTCACAGAGGATGTACACCCCCACGATGATGAGCACGATGATCGTGGCGTCGAAAATGAACGCAGTGGTCGGCCCGTAGATGAACCCAAGGATCAGAGGCGCCCCGAGGCCGACCACCCACTGGATGAGGACGGCCACGTACGGCGACCGGTAGCGGGGATGAAGGGTGGCGAGGAAATGAGGCAGCAGGCGGATGCGCCCAAGAGCAAACGCCATTCGCGTCGACACGTTGGAGCCTGCGTTGGCGTTGGCGATGGTTGAGTTGACGATGGCGAAGAACACGAAGACCCAGAAGATCCCGTACGAAGCCTTGGCCAGGCCGAGCCATGACGCCGGCCCGGCGTTGGTGGCGAAGTCCGTGAACTTGTTGGGACCGTAGGCGATGTCGACCGCGTACGTGGTGAAGATATAGACGATGCCGATACCGACGGTTGCTCCGACGACGGCGAGGCGGATGTTGCGTTTGGGGTTCACCGTCTCCTCGGCGAGAGGGGCGGCCGCCTCGAATCCCGCGAACGCGAGGACGGTGTAGACGGAACCGGCGATGACGCCGGTGATCCCGCTGTACGCACCCGGTGTGTGTGATGTGCCGAACACACTGAGGTCGTTGTGCGAGCCCGCGTTGATGATGAAGAGGAACGCCAGGACGACGAAGACCAGGATCTCGAACGTGCCGAGCACTGTCCCCAACCTCGCCGAGAACCTGATTCCCCGGTAGCCGGCGAAGAGCACGATCAGCGAACCGAGGATGACCCAGGGCCACCAGAGATCCGGTGAGATCGATGGCCATTGCGAATTGAGCGTGGCGGCGACGGTGAAACCCAGCTGCAGGAACAGCAGCGGTGGCACCAGGAGCTCGATGAACAGGTATCCCCAGCCGACGAGGAAGCCGACCGCCGGGTGAAGTCCGCGCGCGGTGTACGTGGCGACGCTGCCGGCGGCCGGGATGTGCCGGGCCAGCTCGCCGATCGCGATGGCGGTGAAGAGGCACGCGATCAGCGCGAAGACGACTGCAAGGGGCAGCGAACCACCGGCGTAGGCAGCGCCGGCGGGGATCGATGCCGCGATGGCGGCACCGGGCGCCATCGCGGTGATGCTCTGGAAGAGCACCTCGCGAAGGCCGACGGCTTCGCGGCGCAGCCCCGCCTGTTCTCCAGAGCCCACCGTGCCTGTGCTCACCTGGCTCATCGCACCCCCATCCAAGGAACGGCCTCCGCTCGTGGGGGGCACTCTAGCGCCAACCGGCGTCATCAAGCAATCCTGAAGCGGGCGTTGAAGGTCAGTGGCGCAGCCGGGACTCGCCGATGTCGTTGTGGTCCATGCCGAAGTAGTGCGCGACCTCGTGGAGCACGGTGTCCTGCACCTGCTCCACCAGCTCCGCGTGGGTGTCGCACCACTGCTCGATATGTCCCTGGAGCAGGACGATCCGCTTGGGGTACGAGTAGCCGCTGAACACCGAGTCGTCGCTGCCTTCGTAGAAGCCGAGGACGTTCTCGTCGATGTCGTTGTCGCGGTCGTAGGTGGTCGCCGCCGGCTGGACGGTGATGATCAGGTTGTCGGCGTCCATCCGCGCGCGCAACGGTGCCGGGATGCTGGAGAGCGCAGCGTCGGCGATGCGCTCGAAGTCGTCAGCGGAAACGTGATACGGCACTGGCCCAGCATGGCATGACGGCGGCGCGTATGCTCCGTGCCAGCGGCGAGATCGGCGACATGGAGGACGGTGCGATGCCCACGAAGTTCCTGCTGACCGAAGACGAACTCCCAGAGCGTTGGTACAACATCCTCGCCGACCTTCCTGAGCCGCTCGCGGCCTTCCTGAGCCCGCGCACACTCGAGCCGCTGACGCCTCCGGACCTCACACCGATCTTCCCCATGGCGATCATCGGCCAGGAGGTGTCGACGGAGCGGTGGATCGAGATCCCCGACCGGGTCCGCGACATCTACGCGATGTGGCGGCCGACCCCACTGTTCCGCGCCAAGCGCCTCGAGAAGGCGCTCGACACCCCCGCTCGGATCTTCTTCAAGTACGAGGGGGTGTCACCGGCCGGCTCACACAAGCCCAACACGGCCGTGCCTCAGGCGTATTACAACGCCGAGGAGGGCATCAAGCGCTTGACCACCGAGACGGGTGCGGGGCAATGGGGGTCGGCGCTGGCTTTCGCCGGTGGCCTGTTCGGCCTCGAGGTCATGGTCTACATGGTCAAGGTCTCCTTCGAGCAGAAGCCCTACCGACGAGCCCTCATGGAAACCTGGGGCGCAACTGTCCTGCCCTCCCCGACCGACCGCACCGACTTCGGTCGTAGCGTGCGTGCCGCCGACCCGGATTCGCCAGGCAGCCTTGGGATCGCCATCTCCGAGGCGGTCGAAGACGCGGCGACACGGGATGACAGCCACTACTCGCTGGGATCCGTCGTCAACCACGTCCTCCTCCACCAGACCGTCGTCGGCCTCGAGGCCAAGCGACAGATGGAGATGGCCGACGCATATCCCGATGTCGTCATCGGCTGTGTCGGCGGTGGCTCCAACTTCGCGGGCCTCGCCTACCCTTTCCTCGCCGACCGTTTGGCGGGTGCCACCAAGACGCGTTTCATCGCCGCGGAGCCGGCTGCCTGTCCCACCTTGACGCGGGGAATCTACGCCTATGACTTCGGCGATACCGCCGGCATGGGCCCGGTCGTACCGATGTACACGCTCGGCCACAACTTCATCCCCGACACCATTCATGCCGGCGGGCTGCGCTACCACGGTGACGCCCCGTCGCTGTGCCTCTTGGTCAAGCACGGCCATATCGAAGCCCGCGCCTACAAGCAGAATGAGTGCTTCGCCGAGGCTGTGCGTTTCGCCCGCAGCGAGGGCATCCTGCCGGCACCGGAACCATCGCACGCACTCCGCGCGGTCGCCGAAGAGGCCGCCGCTGCACGCGAGGCTGGCGACTCGCGCGTGATCCTGTTCAACCTCTCCGGTCACGGCCACTTCGACCTCGCCGCCTACGACGCCTACTTCGCGGGCACGCTCAAGGACGTGGAACTCCCGCAGTCGCGGCTCGACTCGGCGCTGGCCGAACTGCCCAAGGTCGCGGTGGGAACGGCCTAGCCAAACCCCCGTGTCAGCCCGAGGCGGGCGGCGGACAGCCGCCGCTCGCCGGGCAGAGGTGTTGTGTCTGGGGCTCGCCGGTCTGGGGATCCGGGTAGTGGAGGCATTCCAGGTTGTTGGGGGCCGCTCCGCCACCCGAGTACGCTTCACCGGTGGCGACCAATCCCCGCGGCCGGGCGCCGCCCCCGCCGAAGGGCGCCCGCGCGCCGCTTGCTCCTGGGCAGCCGGGCTTCAAGTCCATGCGCTCCGGCCGCTTCTGGCTGACCCTCGTCGGCCTGCTGGTGCTCAACTACATCATCTCGAGCGTGCTCCTGGGCTCGGGTCAACCGAAATCGGTGACCCTCGCGTACAACGTCTTCGTCCAGCAGGTGACGGCTGACAACGTCGTGAGCATCAACGCCACCGGCGATTCCATCACCGGAGTGGCCAGGAAGGCGGTGACCGCTGCGACAGGAACCGACGCGGCAACGAACTTCTCCACGCAGCGACCGTCGTTCGCCAGCGACGACCTCGAGACGCTGCTCACCAAGCACAGAGTCACCATCCTCGCGGAGAACCCGAATCCGCCGACGCCGTTGTGGGAATCGCTGCTGGTCGGGTTCGGCCCTACGCTGCTGTTGGTGTTCGGGTTCTTCTACCTGATCCGGCGCAGTGCGGCCATGGCAGGTGCAGGGGGAGCCGGCGGCCTGTTGGGCCGCTTTGGCCAGAGCGGTGCACGCCTCTACGACGCGGAACGCCCCAGCACGACGTTCGCCGACGTCGCCGGCATCGACGAGGTGAAGAGCGAGCTCATGGAGGTGGTCGACTTCCTCAAGGAGCCGCAGCGATATACACGTCTCGGTGGCACGGTGCCCAAGGGCGTGCTGCTGATCGGTGCTCCGGGGACGGGCAAGACACTGCTGGCGCGTGCGGTCGCCGGTGAGGCGAAGGTGCCGTTCTTCTCGATCTCGGCGTCCGAGTTCATCGAGGCGATCGTCGGCGTGGGGGCGGCGCGGGTCCGTGACCTGTTCAACAAGGGCCGCGCCGCCGCGCCCGCGATCATCTTCATCGACGAGCTCGACGCCGTCGGTCGCTCCAGGTCGGCTGCGCTGCGTGTGGGCAGCAACGACGAGCAGGAGCAGACACTCAACCAGATCCTCACAGAGATGGATGGTTTCGACCCCCACGAGGGCGTGATCGTCCTGGCAGCGACCAACCGCGCCGACGTGCTCGACCCCGCGCTGCTGCGACCGGGACGGTTCGATCGTCGCGTCGTGGTGCAGCCGCCGGACCGGCGCGGTCGCGCCGCGATCCTGCGCATACACACACGCAACATGCCCCTGGCAGCGGACGTCGATCTCGACGTGGTCGCATCCTTGACCGCCGGGATGGTCGGCGCCGACCTGCGCAACCTGGCCAACGAAGCGGCCCTGGCCGCAGGGCGCCATGACGGCAGTGTGGTGACCATGGCCGACTTCTCGACGGCGTTGGAGAAGATCGAGCTCGGGTCGGAGCGAAAGCTGACGCTGACGCAGCAGGACCGCGAGCGAATCGCATACCACGAGTCGGGGCACGCGCTGCTCGGCCTGCTCATGCCCGGTGCCGACCCGGTACGCCGCGTCACGATCATCCCGCGCGGGCAGGCCCTCGGCGTCACCGTGCAGACACCGGTCGACGATCGCTTCAACTACGGAGAGGATTACCTGCGCGGGCGGATCACCGGAGCACTGGGTGGTCGCGCCGCGGAGAAGCTCGTCTACAACGTGGTGACCACCGGCGCGGAGAACGACCTCCTTCAGGTGACCGCGCTGGCTCGGCAGATGGTGGTGCGCTGGGGGATGAGCCCGAAGGTGGGCGCGCTCAACTACTCGGACGATGGTGGTCAGGTGGGCGGTGCGATGTTCGCCGCGTCACGGCCGTACAGCGACGAGACCGCGGCGCTCATCGACCGAGAGGTCAAGCGCATCTCTGACGAATGCTCGGCGCAGGCGATCGAGCTGCTGACTCGCAACCGAGTGAAGCTCGACGCGCTCGTTCGCGCCCTGCTCGAGCACGACACTCTCAACGAGGACGAGATCCTCAGCGTCACCGGGCTCACCGCGCCAGGCGGCACCGTGCGGGCCCCGGAGCTGGTGGCGCCCTCGAGCTGAGACCGCCGGCCGATTCGCGACTCACCGATGAGTCGTGGGGCCGGGGCGAGTCTGTGGTACCGATGGCAGATCGACCTTCTTCGGGACTGTCGTAGGATGAGCGCCGTGCACCAAGCGTCCGTCGTCGGGTCCAGCGAGCTCGACGAGCAGCTGGAAGAGCAGCGCAAGGCGCTGACCGGGTACTGCTACCGCATGCTCGGGTCGCCGTTCGAGGCTGAGGACGCGGTCCAGGAGACGATGCTGCGCGCCTGGCGTGGCTTCGATCACTTTGAGGGCCGTGCCGCGCTGCGCTCGTGGCTGTACCGCATTGCCACCAACGTGTGCATCGACATGCTCAAAGGCCGCGAGCGTCGCGCGCTGCCGATGGACTTCGGTCCCGCGCAGGAGCCGATCGAAGCCAACCTGAAGACGCGCCCCGAAGTCACCTGGATCCATCCGATCCCGGACAGCGCCCTCGCCGCCGGGTCGGACCCGGCGGACGTGGCGGTTGCACACGAGACGATCAGGTTGGCGTTCGTGGCCGCGCTCCAACACCTCCCGCCCCGCCAGCGAGCGGTGCTGATCCTGTGCGAGGTCCTGCGCTGGCAGGCCAACGAGGTTGCGCAACTGCTGGACACCAGCGTCGCGTCGGTCAACAGCGCCCTGCAGCGGGCGCGAGCGACGCTGCAGGCAAGCGGCCTCAGCCCTGACGACACCGCCCCCCCGACAGACGAGGCGCAGCGCGAGCTCCTGGCCCGCTACGTGGAGGCATTCGAGCGCTACGACCTCGACGCTCTCACAGCGTTGATCCAGAAGGACGCCCGGCAGTCGATGCCTCCCTACGACATGTGGCTCTCCGGCCGTGATGACGTCCTCGCCTGGTGGTTCGGCCCGGGCGCCGGCTGCCGCGGCTCGCGCCTGGTCCCGACCTCGACGACCAACGGAACTGTGGCATTTGGTCAGTACAAACCCAGCGTCACGGGCAGTGGCTACGACCCCTGGGCTGTCCAGGTCCTCGAGTTCAAGGACGGCCACATCGCCGAGTTCACCTTCTTCCTGGATACCGAGCGCCTCTTCCCGTTCTTCAGTCTGCCAGCGCGCCTCGAGTCGTAACCGATTCATCCGGGCAGGACGTCCTCCAGTCCCACTAAGGCGACCAGGTCGCGAAGCTCGTCCGAAGCGCCGCACAGCCTGACCTGACAGCCGTGCCTGTGGGCGGCGAGCTGGAGACGCGCGAGCGCGTCGACGGTCACCGCGTCCGGGTCCACGTCGCAGACGTCACACAGCGCGATGGCTGCGCCACTGGCCTCGAACAGCGAGCAGACGCGGTCGCGCAGACCGGGGAGGTCTGCACGCGCGATCGGGGCCCGGATCGCGAAGCTGATCGTGATCTGCTCATTCACCGCTGCGGTTAAGACCTTCCTGCGCGGCGGTAATCATCGGCGGCGACCGATGAGTCCCGAGGCACTGCGTCGTCAGAGAAGGGGTCGGGATCGCGATATCGCGGTGCCGACCTGCAATCCGACCATTCGCATCCAACAACCTGACGGAGCAAGTACATGCCAAGAAAGGTGGTGGCCAGCACCTACGTCAGCCTCGACGGCTACATCGACGAGCCCGGCAAGTGGTCGCTCCCCTTCTGGTGCGAGGAAGCTGCTCAATTCGAGGCGAGGGAACTGTTCGCCAGCAACGCCCTGCTGCTCGGGCGGCTCACCTACAAAGGATTCGCCGCAGCCTGGCCGACCATGGATGGCACCGGCGAGTTCGGCGAGAAAATGAACGGCATGCCCAAGTACGTTGCCTCGCGCACGCTGGACGCGGCTTCCTGGAACGCCACGATCATCAAGGGGGACGTCGCCGACGCGGTCCGCCAGCTCAGGCGCGAAGACGGGGGTGACCTGCTCGTGGGTGGCAGCGGCCAGCTGATCGACTTCCTCACAGGCCACGACCTCATCGACGAGTATCGCCTGATGATCCATCCCATCGTGCTCGGTGACGGCACCAAGCGCCTCTTCAGCACCGTTCCCCGGCGCACGCTCACGCTCGTCGACACGGTGGCCTTCCCCACCGGCGTCATCGTCAACACCTACCATCCCGCGCGGTCGTCGACTGCCGGGCAGTGACGGCGCGCAGCTCACCGACCGGCTTCACGAGGGAGAGACCAATCATGCTCACCACCAGCAAGGCATTCAGCGGCTTTTCCGTGGACGACGTGCCCAAGGCACGTGCCTTCTACAGCGATACGCTCGGCCTGAAGACATCGGAAGAGAACGGCCTGCTGACTCTGCACGTCGGCGGCGACCGGGATGTCATCGTCTACCCCAAGCCAAACCACACGCCGGCGACGTTCACGATTCTCAACTTCCCCGTCGACGATATCGACCTGGCGGTCGAGGAGCTGAGCAGCCGCGGCGTGCAGTTCGAGCGATACGACGGTCTCGAGCAGGACGGCAACGGCATCCACCGCGGCGGAGGTCCGTTGATCGCCTGGTTCACCGACCCCGCGGGCAACATCCTGTCCGTTCTTCAGCCGAACTAGGTCGATGAGCACCACGGCTGTCAACAGCGAGTTCGCGATCCGTGTCGAGGGGCTGCACAAGTCATTCGGCAAGGTACGAGCGCTCCGCGGCATCGATTTCGTCGTACCGCGCGGGTCGGTCCTCGGCGTTCTCGGCCCCAACGGTGCGGGCAAGACGACTGCGGTGCGCATCCTGACCACCCTGCTGCCGCCGGATTCCGGCAGCGCGCTCATCGAGGGCCACGACGTGGTGCGGGATGCGGCGGCCGTCCGGCGCGTCATCGCGCTGGCAGGCCAGGCGACGGCGATCCAGGTGGAGCTCACCGGCCGGGAGAACCTCGACATCATGGGACGGCTCCACCACATCCCACGCAACGCGGTGGGCGGTCGCACCACCGAGCTGTTGGAGCGGTTCGAGCTCGTCGAGGCCGCTGATCGCCCAGCGAAACACTATTCGGGAGGCATGAAGCGCCGGCTCGACCTTGCCGCCAGCCTGATGGGCGACCCGGCGGTGCTGTTTCTCGACGAGCCGACGACGGGACTGGATCCGCACGGACGGCTGGGCATGTGGGACGTGATCCGGCGCCTGGCCGCCCAAGGCAAGACGATCCTGCTCACCACGCAGTACCTCGACGAAGCCGATGAGCTGGCTGACAACATCATCGTCATTGAACGCGGCCAGGTGATCGCCCAGGGCACCTCCGATGAGCTGAAGGACCGCGTAGGTGGCGACGTGCTCGAGTTCACCGTCGTCGACCGAGCGATGGTAGACGCGGCCGTCGCGGCCGTGGCGGGGCTGACCGACAGCGAACCACGGGTCAATCCCGAGTCACGTCGGGTCGCACTCCAGGTCGGCAGCCGAGGATCCCAGGCCCTCGTCGAGGCGGTGCGCCGTCTCGACGCCGCGCACGTCGAGACAGACGGGCTGGCTCTGCATCGTCCGTCCCTCGACGACGTCTTCCTCGCGGTTACCGGCCATGCCACAGAGAGCGAGGAGGGCATGGCTCGAGGACGCGGCCGCAAAACCAATACGCCCACAGCGGAGGGATGACCTGATGACATCCACGACCGCCGAGCAATCGAGCCCCGGCGTCGCCCAACTGGCGCGCTGGGCGATCAGCGATTCGCTGGTGATGACCAAGCGCAACCTGCTGGTCTGGCTGCGTGTGCCCGCGTACATCGTGTTCACGGTCGTGCAGCCGGTCATCTTCGTGCTGCTGTTCCGATACGTGTTCGGCGGCGCCATCCAGGTGTCCAACCAGGGTGGCTACGTCAACTTCCTGATGCCCGGCATCATCGGCCAGACGGCGGCCTTCGCCACCTTCGCCACCGCGATCGCACTGGCGCAGGAGTCCAAACAGGGTGTGATCGATCGCCTACGGTCACTGCCGATGGCTCGGTCCGCAGTCCTGGCCGGGCGGCTGATCGCCGATGGCATCCGCATGATGGTCACCATCCTGGTCATCATCGCCGTCGGGTACGCCGTGGGATTCCGGTTCCAGAACGGGGTGCCTGCCGCGATCGCGATGATCCTTCTGGCCGAGCTCTTCGGGGTCAGCATCTGCTGCGTCTCGGCGTTCATCGGCCTAGCCATCAAGGACGAGGAGTCGGTGCAGGCCTTCGGCCTCATCTGGCTGTTTCCGCTCACGTTCGTCAGCTCTGCGTTCGTACCGATCGCGACGATGCCGGGCTGGATGCAGGCATTTGCCAACAACCAGCCGGTGACGCTGGTCATCAACGCGATGCGCTCGCTGGCCCTCGGGGGGCCGCAGCAACCTCTGTTTCCCGGCCTGTGGGAGGCCCTGGCCTGGCTGGCGGGAATCCTGATCGTCTTCGCCCCGCTGGCGGTGCGCGCCTACCGTCGCGCGTGACCGACCGCCCCCTAGGCTATATGCCTGTCAAGTTGTCGAAGGCTGAGCCTGGCGGGAACGGCGGCGAGGCGCCTCGACGTGGGTGAGGTCGCTGTCCCAGCCTCGCAGATTCGCTGCGGCGTCATACGTGCTGCTGTAGAAATCGAGGATCGCCTTCCGAGGATCCGGCTGTGAGCGCACCGCGTCGTACGGCAACAAGAACTCGCCGGCTGCTGTGTTCCAGGCGGCCGCCGGTGGCCGGACTGGGGCTTCGTCCAAGCCGGGCGTTGTGGGGTATGCGTATGCGTAGAACGCCGCGTAGCCAGCGCGTTCGTCACCCGGCCACCACCCCGCACAGATCTGCTCTGCATCGCCCCCAAAGCGCGTGATGATGTCGGCATCGGGCGGCGTTTCCGCGGACTTGCCCGAGAATCGAAAGACCGCGAGATCGAAGGCTCCCCAGAAGAACTGCACCGGCGTCGTGCGCCCCCGGAAGCCGGCGTGGTGCTCCTTGGTGACCAGGTCGACCATCGATAGCACACGTCCAAAGCGCGACGCGTGGGCGGCGTCGTAGGTGTCATGGGTGCGGTCATCCGGGAACGGGATCGGGTTGGAAACCTCCGACGGCAGGACGGAGATCGCCACGTCCACGTCCAGGCGGTGCAGTGCACGCATCACGTCGTGATAGAAACCCGCAACCGCGCCCCCCAGGGGACGACGCTCCACGCCACCCGCGCTGCTGCGGATCACCAGCTCGTGGTCGATGAGGTCGAACTCCGCGTCGATCGTACGCAGTCCGACGGGCATCGGCGACGTGGTCAGGCCGCGGGCGGTCACATACAGGGCGACGTTGGCCCACTGCGGTTCGAAGGGGCTGAGCTCCAGACGCAGCTTGCCGATCACCTGCGTGTACATGTGCAGCGTGTCGCGCGTCGCACGCCACTCGTCGTAGGGAAGGGGCGGCCACTCTGCTGGCATCTCGAAGGCCTCCTGGCACAGACGTTAGCTCGATTCCGGCGGTGCCTGACAGCACCCGAATCACAGCGCTATCGTACGCGGGCCTCGGCGTCGGTCCATCCATGATGATGACTTGAGCCGGCATCGCACCGATACCACTGCGTCGCGCTGTTCTCCTTCATCGGCGCCGATCCGGCGTCGGCGTGGCTGTTGGGCTGCGCCGCCGTCGACGACGGAGGCTTTCTGCTCACCGACCTGTCGGTCGGCGAAGGGCAGCTCGACGAACGCCGGCTGGCGCTCGACCGGAGGCCACTTCCCTTCGAGACCAGCTATCCCGGCCTTTTCGCCGTCGGCGACGTCCGGGCGGGCTCGACCAAGCGAGTCGCGGCGGCCGTCGGCGAAGGCTCGGCATCAGTTCGCTCCGTCCACCAGTACCTCGGCTTCGCGCACTGAACAGGCAATCGGCTCATGCTCGCGCCGGTGTCCGCGCACGCGACACCAACTGGAAGATGCCGCCGAGGTGGAGCCGTTGGTTGATCGCCGTGTACGCGGCGAAACCGAGGATGAGCGAAAGGCCTGTCACGAGCGCGCGTTGGATGAAGGCAGCGGCGCCGGCGGCGCCGTAGTCCACACCGAGAAAGATGAGCAGAGCGGCGACGCTGGCCTCGTTGGCGCCGACACCGCCGGGTATCAGGCTCACCGCACCCCCGATCGTCGAGAGCGCCAGCACGAAGGCGGCCTGCCACCAACCGATTCGCCCGGGCGCGAGACCTTCCAGGATCAGCCAGAACGCGGTGATTGACACGACCACCCGGGCCGCGTCGAGAACAGACAGCGCCAGCGCGTCGGGGCGATGCAACAGGGCGGTGGTCTCCTGCTGGAGCTCGTCGATGGCAGGCAGAACCCGGTTGAGAAACGGGACGTGGCCGATCAGGTCGTGGACCCGGCGGAACACGGGTGACACGGTGAGAATGACAACGATCGCGGCGATGCCGATGATGACCGGCACGACGGCCGCGAGCCCATAGCCGAGAGAGAGGATGGCGGGCAAGGCCGACAGGATGAGCAGCAGCGTGTACGACAGCTCCTGCACTGTGACCGTGGCCGCCACGATGCCAAAGTCGGTGCCTCCGGCGGCGCTTGCGAACGCGGCGCGGGTGAGGTCACCGAGCGGCACGATCGCCGTGATGGTCTGGCCTGCGAGGTTGACCAGGATCGTGTCACCCAAGCGCAGCTTGGTGCCCACGTCCACCAAGAGGAAGTGCCAGCGAACGCCCTGGAGAATGTAGGCCAGGACCGCGAGCGCCACGATTGGTGCGACAAGCGCCAGCTGGAAGTGCGCCATGGCGTTGCCAACCTTCGATGGGTTGAGGAACAACACGATGCCGGCGATCCCGGCCAGCCCGATCAGCCCCGTTGCTGCGCG
This sequence comes from Candidatus Dormiibacter sp., assembly GCA_039935655.1. Taxonomy (GTDB): domain Bacteria; phylum Chloroflexota; class Dormibacteria; order Aeolococcales; family Aeolococcaceae; genus Aeolococcus. The sequence goes on from JBDTJX010000007.1 coordinate 116,365, forward strand.
CCGGAGCGGCGCTGGCACTCTATGCCCCTGACGTCTTGGCGTGCGAGTCTGCGTGGTGATCGGTTCCACTGTAAGCCTTGCCGGAGCCGAGGTGGACATGATGGTGCGCCCGATCGCCGCCGCTGCTCCCGGATCGCGTCAGCCGTCTCACAGCGTCCCATGAGGGAGGTTCGGACAGCGAGCGCCAACGGCTACGCTAGGGAGATCAATCGTGCACCGATGAGGGATGCCATGCCTGACGAAATCGATGACACCACGGCGGCAGAGATCGGTCATGCGCTGATCCGCTGGCTCGTCGACGACGACCCGGCCGGCGTAGCACGGTTCGCGCCGGACCTCGATCCCAGCATCGTTGACGACGCGCGGGCGGCACGCGTCGGCAACGTGCTCGTCGATCTTCTGCAGCACCTCAGCGTAGCCTGAGCTCGGCGGGGCAGGCGTGACGCAGGCGAATCTTGAACTTGTCTTCGATCACCTCGACGCGAGGCGGTCGCGCGACCTCGCACGAGTGGAAGCCCACCTGGACCCCGACGTTGTCCATCAGGGTGTGCTCCCCGAGTTGGTCTGCAACAACCGCCGTCAGGTCCTCGCGAACGTGCAAAAGAGCTTCGCTCGCACTGACTTCGGCATCGATCACCTGGAGTTGATCGACGCCGGAGATCGCGTAGTCGTCGGCATGGCCGGCCCGCGCTTTCGTGAGGTGCCGTGGGCTCCGCTCCAGGGACAGGTCTACATGGTGTACACGCTGCAGGACGGCCGCATCGTGCGGATCGATGACTATCTCAGCCGATCCGAAGCGCTGGCTGCCTCAGGAAGTGCGGTCCAGGACTGGTTGTAGGCCTGCGGCCCGTCAGTAGCCCCGATGTGGGGCGTGGCAGGATCTCCACGGTGCGCCTCGCAGGCTCACCGGCCACGGCGCGGGAGCCTCAGCCGCTCAGCTGCGGGAGCGCCCGCGGGAATACCAAACGGCGGCGATGATGACCACGATGACGACCACGTAGACGATGATTTCCTTGGTGCCAGTGAGGTTTACGGCGAGCATCGGGTACCTCCGGTGTGGGGTCGCGCTCCCAGCGACAGCCGTTGGGTATTGAGGCGACAGCTTAGCGGGCTGCGCACCTCGCACGTCGTAGAGTCGTGGCGAACGTCTGAACGGAGAGGAGTTTCGAATGGCCGAACGTGACGTGTTCATCTTGTCAGAGCAAGCGCTGGCCGACGTGATCGATCAGGTCCGGCCAGAGCAATGGGATCTGCCCAAACCGGAATGGTTCGCGACCGGCGGTCAGGGCGACGCCACGCTGCGGCAGATCGTCAACTACCACGCCTACGACTCCGCCTGGGTGCCGGACGTTCTTGCCGCAAAGACAACCGCCGAGGTGGGTGATGCCCTTGAGCACATCAAGACCGACGCCGACGCCGACTACCGGCGCTACAGCGCCGCCGCCATCGCCGCCGCGAGAGAGCTGGACGACCCGGAGCGAATCGTCCATCTCTCCTACGGAGACTTTCCCGCACGGGAATACCTGAGACACACCACCTCGTTTCGAGGCTTTCGCGCCTACGACATCGCCAGGTGGATCGGTGCCGGCACGCAGCTGCCGGCCGGGCTAGTGCAGGGAATGTGGGACGAGCTGGCGCCGGACATGGAGGCGTGGCGAGCGATGGGGGTCTACGGACCGGCTGTGCCTGTCCCCGACGATGCGCCATTGCAGGATCGGCTGCTTGGCCTGTCCGGACGCGATCCACACGTCTGAGGCGTTGGCTACGGCGGCGGTGATGCCACAGCTACGATCCGCCGTCAGGTAGGGCACCTCGCCTTCCCATATGAGGCCATCGTCGATGTCCAGCACCCCTCCGTCCTCGCCTCCAGCAGCCTCGGCTGCCGCCCAGAGGACGGAGGGTCCGCGTTTTGACCATGACGTCGTGGTCGTCGGTGGATGCGGTCACGCCGGGCTGCCCCTCGGCATCGCGCTGGGGCAGTGCGGCATGAGCGTGGTGCTCTTCGACATCAACGAGGCTGCCGTCGACATCGTCAACGACGGGCGGCTGCCGTTCGACGAGGAAGGCGCGCAGGTCCCGCTCACCGAGCTGCGCGCGGCCGGCAGGCTGGTCGCCACCACCGCGCCGGACGTGCTGGGCAGCGCCGAGTACGTGGTCGTGGTGATCGGCACGCCCGTCGATAAGCACCTCAACCCGGACCCTACGTCGGTGGTCAACGCGATCGCCCAGTTCGCCGACCACATTGGTCCGGGCCAGGTGATCGTGCTGCGCAGCACGGTGTATCCCGGCGTGACCGCGCTCGTCGAGCGCTACCTCGCCGGACGCGGGCTGGACAACGTGGTCTGCTTCTGTCCGGAGCGCATCGCCCAGGGCCGGTCGATGGCTGAGCTGCACGAACTTCCGCAGATCATCTCCGCGCGCACGCCCGAGGGGATGGCACGAGCGCGGCAGATGTTCGCGCGCCTCGCCCCCGAGCTCATCGAGCTGCAGCCCGAGGAGGCTGAGCTCGCCAAGCTTTTCACCAACACGTGGCGCTACATCCGGTTTGCCGCGGCCAACCAACTCTTCATGATGGCCAACGATTTCGGTCTGGACTTCGAGCGCATCCGCCACGCACTGATCACCAACTACCCGCGCGCCGCCGACATGCCGGGGCCGGGATTCGCCGCGGGGCCGTGCCTGTTCAAAGACACCATGCAGCTGGCCGCCTTCAACAACAACCAGTTCACGCTCGGTCACACCAGCATGATGATCAACGAGGGGCTACCGCTCTACGTGGTGGCGAGACTCGAGCGGCGGTTCGACCTGGCCGGCACCTCGGTCGGGATCCTCGGCACCGCGTTCAAGGGTGAGTCCGACGACATCCGCGCCTCGCTCGCGTACAAGCTGAAGCACATCCTCGCCTTCAAGGCCAAGCGCGTTCTCTGCGCCGATCCGTACGTCACAGTGGATCCCGAGTTGGTGCCGCAGGACGAGCTGCTCGACTCCGTCGACCTGGTGATCATCGGCGCTCCACACACGCGCTACGCCATGCTCGACATCAAGCGGCCGGTGGTCGACGTCTTCAACATTCGTCGCCAGGGCGTGCTCATATGAGGCCGCGCGTCTCCATCGTCATCCCCGCGTACAACGAGGGAGCGGAGATCCGCGACTGCCTGGACCGCATCCTTGAAGCGGTCAAGCTGCCGTGCGAGGTGCTGGTCGTCTACGACACGCCGGAGGACACCTCAGCCCCGCACATCAAGAAGTACGCGCACGGAGACCACCGGGTGCGACCGCTGCTCAACACCGAGGGCAGAGGACCGGCGGCGGCGCTGCGCTGTGGAATCCAGCATGCCGCCGCCGACGTCACCGTGGTCACCATGGCGGACGGCTCAGACGACCCGATGCAGATCGACCAACTCACCCGGCTGGTCGAGCGCGGTGTGGTGGTTGCCGCCGCGTCGCGATATATGCGTGGCGGTCAGCAGGTCGGTGGACCGCGGGTCAAGGGGCTGATCTCGCGTGCGGCGGGTGTGTCGCTCCACCTGATCGCCCATGTCGGCACGCATGACCCCACCAACTCGTTCAAGGCGTACTCCACAGCGTTCATCCGTGAGGTGGGAATCGCGTCCGACGCGGGCTTCGAACTGGGCATCGAGATGGTCGCCAAGGCACGCCAGCGCGGCTTGCCCGTCGCCGAGATCCCCACGATCTGGCTCGATCGCAGCCACGGTCAGTCGAACTTCAAGGTGCGCGAGTGGATTCCGCGGTATCTGCGCTGGTACTTCGCGGCATTCGGTGGCCACCAGGAACCGAAGCAGCCAGCGTACAGTGTCAGCCCCCACGCCTGGGAAGACGACAGGGACGCGGCGGACGGGATCTCTTGAGCAAGGTCCTGGTCACAGGGTCACAGGGGTTCATCGGCGGTTACGTCGTCGAGGAGTTGCTGCGCCGCAACCACGCGGTGATCGGCGTCGACAACCTCTCCAAGTACGGGCGGGTTGCCAGGTCGTACGATTCTGACCCCGGCTACACCTTCGTCGAGGGCGATGCACGCGATGCCGCCCTGCTCACGCCGCTCTTGATGACGTGCGATCACTTCATCGCCGCCGCCGCGATGATCGGCGGGATCTCGTATTTCCACGCCTATCCATATGACCTCCTGGCCACCAACGAGCGGATCATGGCGGCCTCCTGTGACGCCGCGATCAGCGCGCGCCGCAACGGCACGCTGGGCAAGGTCACCTACCTGAGCAGCTCGATGGTCTTCGAGTCGGCCACCTCATGGCCGTCGACCGAAGGGTCGGAGCGCGAGATCCCACCGCCCTTGAGCTCCTACGGGTTCCAAAAGCTGGCCGTCGAGTATTTCGCGCGGGCGGCGTGGGGCCAGTACGGCCTTCCGTACACGATCGTTCGCCCTTTCAACTGCGTCGGCGTCGGCGAGGGCCGCGCCCTCGGCGACGCCGAGATCCTCAGCGGCAACGTCAAGCTGGCCATGAGCCACGTCGTACCCGACCTGGTGCAGAAGGTGCTCAAGGGGCAGGATCCGCTGCATATCCTGGGCAGCGGCGAGCAGATGCGCCACTACACGTACGGCGGCGACCTCGCCCGTGGCATCGTCACCGCCATGGAACACCCGGCCGCTCGCAACAACGACTTCAACCTGTCGACGGCAGATGGCACCACCGTCCTCGAGCTGGCGCAAAGGATCTGGCAGCGCGTCCGGGGCGACGTGCCTTTCCGCTACGTGTCCGACCAGCCCTTCGAGCATGATGTGCAGCGACGCATCCCCGATACCACAAAGGCCAAACAGTTGCTGAGCTTCACCGCGACGACCTCACTCGAGGAAATGCTCGATGAGGTGGTCCCCTGGATCGAATCCGCGATCGCCGGCGGCATCATCTGACGCCGGTTGGCTCACGCATCCCTCACCGGCGGACGTACACATCGACGAGCGGCACGCGACGGGAAGGGCCGAACAACTGGGTCGGCCCGGTGATGGATTCCTCGTCGACGAGCGTGTAGCCGGCGGGGGCCGGCTGCTCGCCCGTGAGCACCGCCACGTCGCCCGGCTGGGCCGCGGCGAGCTGCGCGTCGCTGGTGCCGACCACTAGTCGCAACTGTCTCTCGACAGATGATGCCCCGGGGGTAGGTTGCAGGGCGAAGAGCGCCTCCTCATCCAGGTCGGGAACCGCCGATGACACGAGGATGAGGTGAGGGCCGGCCGCGGAGCGAGCCGCGACGAGCGCCGGCGCCACCCCGGCGTCGAAGGCGTGGGCCGCGCGGGCTGGGTACGCAACCACGTAGTCGGCGAAGTACAGAACCGCGGCCACCGCAACCAACCCGGCCCCGCCGACAACCCTCCGACGGCGTTCACGGAGGGCTGGCAGCGCGGTCGCCCAGCCATACACGAACACCAGGATCAGGAACGGAAGGAAGACGACGTCGCGCCGTGCGGAGATGCCGGTCGTCACCGCGGGCCCCAGCGGAGCAATGACGATCCCGGCCAGGGCGAGCCGGCACATCGGGTCGCGCCAGCGACGCACGCAGCTGACCAGCCCGACGGCGAGGACGGGAGCGGCGGTGAGAAAGAGGAGACCACCGAACCCCGAGCTGTGACGCGGGTTGGGATCGCCGTGCACAAAGAGGTAGTCCGGGCTGAAGTACTGGAAGTAGTTGCCGGCCACAGACGTGACCCCGCTGAGCAGACCGTGTTGCGCAACCGAGACGCCACCGAGCCGCGCCACCGCATTGCCACCTGTCCCGAGGACCAGGAGGAGCGTTGCCAGCACCACGGGCGCAGCCAGCAGACAGAGCTGCTTGTATCGCATCCACCGCACGTGCGTGACGACGACCAGCACCACGAATACCAGGGCGAAGAACCGTCCGGGCTGCGCTGCAAACGGCGCCACCCCGATGGCGATACCGGCCAGCAGGCAATTCCGCGCACGCTCCACACCGCCGCCCGCGATGGCTGCAAGCGCAACCACGAAGCACAGGACCGTGAAGAGATCGGCCTCGAGGTTGATCCGTGCCGTGTGAAAGAACCAGGGCTCGAACGCGGCCTCCAGCATGACGATCAGCGCAACTCCCCGCGATCGGGCGATTCGCCATGCCAGGTATGCGGCGGCCACGGCCAGGGCGATACCGGCGAATGCCGACGGCAGTCGCGTGAGCGTCGGTGTCAGCGGACCCAGCAGGGTCAGCGGAGCCAGGAGGTAGGTGCTGATCGGTCCCTTGTAGTCGCCAAAATCGCGGAAGAGCAGCGGCCAGGCGGTGCCGAACTGGTCCGTGCCATAGTGGGCGATCGTCCATGCGTTGTAACCGATGGACGCCTCATCGGTGTGCAGACCCGGAGGGGAACTGGACAGCCCGGCGATGTGCGACGCCACGATCACGGCGAACGCCAGACAGAACACCAGGCTCCATCGTCGGCCGCCCGTCATGCGGCGATGGTAGCCGCGGGCCCAGCGCATCGGGACCAACGATGTCGCCACGTCCGGGTCGGTGACAGTCAGTGCGCCTTGCCTGCAACGGGTCGGCGTGTGCGCGCGACGCCTCGGCGACCGGCTGAAACCGCGCGTCTGTGGCTGATTCATGGTTGGCGAGAACCGCCGCGTCGCTGAGATGCTCGGCCATCATGAGCCACGCAGCGCGCCGATGAGGAAGCAGGTAGTCGGGTTGGTAGAAGAGTTCGAACGTGGCGCCCGCCGTTCTGCCCGGATGCTCCGGCCCCACCGGAAGCGTTGTCAGGACATCGGCGAGGGGTTTGATGACGTCGAACATCATGCTGACGCCGACGGCTGCCAAAGTGCGGACCTGGTCGTCCCTCTCGTCGACGTGGCACATCAGCCGGTAGAGCACCTGGAGCAGCACCTCGTAAGCGACGTTGCAGAGGTCGGCAACTCGCGCCGTGGTCGGGTCGGTGATCAGCTCAGCATGTTCACCGGTCTCCGGCGGCCGCACCAGCACGGGGAGCACAGGCCGCGTGACCTCGATCCCGGGGCTGTTCTCCTTCATCTCCAGGTACTCGTCCAGCACCGCCAGGAACCGACCGAAGTGGGCGTTGCGCCAATCGCCGCGCGGGCCTTCACCCTGCTCGACGATGGCTTCAATTGCCTGTGTCGCTGCCTCGCCGCTGGGGATAGGAGCCAGCTCTTTCCAGCCGACAACTCGCCGCGAGCCTGCGACTGGGCCGGCCCGAGGAAGAGAAAATGCCGCAGCGCCTGCTCGCTGAAGGGCAGCAAAGCAAGCCGGACCCCGGCCGGGTAGTGCTTCGCCGGTTGCGGCAGGTTGGCACGTGAGAGGTGCGGACTGGCGCCCAGCGACGTGACCAGGTTGCAGTTGATCGCCAAGTGCATCATCTCCTGCTTGGCTACCTGGAGGATGGTCGCGCGCCACCGATCCACCGCGATCAGCTGGTCGCCCGTGAGCCCCTCGTCGACTGAGCGTTTCAGCGAGAAAGCCGCGAACAGGTACTCGCACATGAGCGCGTGCTCGAGTTCGGCGGCCGCGCACAGCATGTAGATGAGAGGCTCGCGATGCTCGATGACGATGGCGCGCTCCTCGACCGCAGCGCTGCTGCGCAGCGCCAGCGCTCGGCCCAGCCGTCCCGCGATTGCCTCGGGCACGTTGCTAGTAACGATCCCTCTGGCCGGCCTCGTAGGCTCCGCCCGCGGAGCCGGAGAGCCTTACGCGCGCATTCGCGGGGCCCGCAGCCACCCATCGAGCTCGATGACCCAGCGCTCGCCGGGCGGCCCCATCCCGGCGCCGGGCAGACCCGCGCGCTGCAGCAGCGTGCGCCGCGGGCCCAAGCGCAGCGTATGGCGGTGCGGCAAGCCGGCGAGGTCCTGGGCGACTTCGAGCGCGGCATCCTCGTGCTCGGAGAGTCCGTCGACAAGGTTGAGGTCCACCGCCTGCTCTCCCAGCCAGACCTCTCCTGTGGTGACGCGGGCCGCCGCGGTTTCGTCGAGGGCACGCGCAGCGCGGACGGCGCCGACGAAGCGCCGGAAGATGGCGTCGACGAGCTCGCTCTCCTTGGCCGCGTCTTGCTCGGTGAATTCACGCCAAGGCGCACCGAGATCTTTGTATTCACCCGTCTTGGTGACAGCGATCCGGGTTCCGAGGCGTTGCAGGGCTTCGACTGCGATCGGACGGATGCTGATCACGCCGATGGAACCGACGACCGCGCTGGGAAACGACAGGATCCGCGTGGCGCCGCACGCCAGGAAATACGCCCCTGAGGCGCCGGTGCCACGGATCCAGGCCACCACCGGCTTCACCGCGGCGACGCGCTTCACCGCGATATACAGAGCCTCCGAAGCGGTCGCCCCGCCGCCGGGTGAATCGATCTCGAGCAGCACCGCGCGGATGCGAGGATTGCGCCGCGCCGTGCCGAGGCTGCGGAGCAGATCGTCGGTTCGCAACGCCCCGCCGATGACGCCGCGGATCGGAAGGATGGCGATGCGGCGCCGGTCGGTGATCCGGTCGAGGCGCTCACCGATGCGAGTATCCCCCAGCATGGGCGAATGCTACGGGAGCGGCGCCGGCGACCGCCTCGCGCTGACCGGTCCTCTCGTTCGACGCCTCACGCTGGATACTCTCGCCAGTGATCGACCGCAACCCCCTTCAGCGCTTCCGTCTCGTCGCCCTCCTGCTCGCGGCAGTGCTCACGATCGGAACGATCGGATACCGGTTCGTCGAGGGTTGGAACTGGCTGGACAGCGTATACATGACAGTGATCACGGTGACCACCGTTGGCTACGGCGAGGTGCATCCCCTGGACGCTGCCGGCAAGGTCTTCACATCGTTCGTGATCGCCGGAGGGGTGGGCACGGTGCTGTACACATTCGGGGTCGTCGGCGAGGTGATCGGCGGCGGACACCTGGCAGCCTATCGAAGGAGGAGATCCGTGGAACGGGAACTGGACCGGCTCAGGGACCACGTGATCGTGTGCGCGTACGGGCGCGTCGGCAGCCAGATCGTGCTCGAACTGGAGCGTGACGGGGTCGACGTCGTGGTCGTTGAGAACAACCCCACCCCTCTGGCACGGGTCGAGGCGGAGGCGAAGCTCCACGTCGCCGCGGACGCGACCTCGCGCGAGGCCCTCGAGCGCGCGGGCATCAATCGCGCCCGCGCGCTTGTGACCGCGGTCGACTCCGATGAGAAAAATGTGTACATCACGCTCACCGCGAGGTCGCTGAACCCGGACCTGTTCATCGTTGCCCGCGCCGGCGAGCCCCAGTCTGTCGAGCGCCTCCAGCAGGCGGGTGCCAACCGTGTCGTCTCCCCATACCGCATGGCCGCTCTCCGCATGGCTGACGTGACCCAGCGCCCCGCCGTCGTGGATGCCCTCGACTCCGTGCGGCATGGTGCGGTCGATTTCGGCATCGATGAAATCCTGGTACCCGCGGGGAGTCCGCTGATCGGGGTGGTGGGTGCCCTGACTGCCATCGAGAGCGAGACCGGCGCTCACGTGCTGGCGCTGCGCCGCCTGGCCGGGGAACTGTTCACCGGGCCAGGTGCCGAGGTGCACGTCGAGTCCGAGGACCTGCTCGTCCTCATGGGAACGCGTGCCGAGCTGCAACTTGCGGCGGCGCGGGTCGAGGGCCACAGTCGACCACCGCGGTGAGGCGCGCTGCGCAGGTGGCTCTGTCAGGAACCGTTGTTGCCCACGCCCAGCTCACCGTACAGCCGAATGTAGTCAGCGGCGACCCGCTCCATGCCGCAGAATTGACGCAGCGCGACGAGGTTTGCCTCGGTCCAGCGGCGCTCCAGGTCGTGGTCCTTCAGGACATAGATTGCGCTGTCCACGGCTTTGTCGAGGATGTCTGGAGCCAGCTGATGGAGGCCACCGAACTCCTCGAGCCTTCCCAGTTGCCCGGTGTCGCCGAGCGAGATGTAGTGCGGCACATGGTCGCGAACAAATCGCTTGAAGACCGGATACTCAAGGACGGCAAGGGGTCGCTTCGCCCAGACCGCTTCGATGGCCTGGTTACCGAATCCCTCGTGCTCGGGCGGGTAGCACACGAGGTCCACGGCCTGGTAGGTGCTGTAGAAGGGATAGTGGCCCGTGTCGCCGGGGTGGAATCGGCGGTCGGGCACGACGATGTTTCCCCCGTACGCCAAGGTGATCCTCGAGCTGCGGGCGTACGCCTGGAGCCTTTCGAAGTAGTCGAGGTTGTCGTCGAGATCCTCCCCCTGAGGCAACAGAAGCACGATCCGGCTCGTCGCCGTGAAGCGTCGTCGCTTCAGCCCGATCCCATCGGGGGCATCTTCAAGGGCAGCACGCTTGTGCTCCAAGCCGGCGACGAACTGGATGGCCAACTCGATCGCCTTGTTGAGGGCCACCCTCGCGGGCATCACCACCACGAGGTCGTCGGCCCCCACGGGCGTCTTGTCGCCGGCAAGGATCTCCCAACGGCCGCGGAAGTCGAGTTCATCGATGATCGCGACGTCACGGTCGAAATCGAAGCCGTCGGGGACGACCGTCCCCTCGATGCCCGTCCTGTCGCGGAGCGCGTCAGCAGCGATGGGGTTGATGAGGACGTGCCGTGCATTCGGCAGCGATGGGCACATGATCCGTTCAATCAGGGCGGCCACTTCGCGGTACGGTGTTCTGAAGGTCCGCGCGTTCGGACCTTCCCAATAGAGGTCGTGATGCTGCAGCAGAAATTTGATGTCTGCTCGGTCGGTGGCGAGGTCGTAGAACGCAAGCGTGGCGGGGAGGTTGTAGGGAAGCGACATCAGGTTCCTGATGTGCAGCAGCGGGACCTGATGGACGCGCACGTACTCCTCGACCCTTTGTCGGATGACCTGGGCGCGACGGGTGATCTCCTCCACCAGCGCATCGCCGCTCGACGCGCCGCCTGAGTCGGCCGGCTCGGCGAGGGGCGAGAAGATGCGCGCGCGAAGGTCGAGCGCGTCGGGAGACTGATACGAGAGCTCTGGCACCCTCAAGCCGTCGGCGTCCGAAGGCACGTCGGCGGAGCAGGGGTGCACGCTCCAACCTCGTGTGCTCAGCGCCTTCGAGAGCTCCTGCGACTGGAGGGACACGCCGTCGGTGCCGAACAACTTGAAGTGAATCTCCATCGTTGCTCTGGGCGCGCGAGCATCGACCGGGCCAACGCCGGCCGGCTGGTCTTCGCCGATCTCGGTCACGCCACTGCGCCGGTCATCGCCGTCCTCCCGTGGTTGGCGCTGCATGATGCGCCGGAGCGTCGCCGGCGTGCTGGCGCCGGCGAGGGAAGGCTTCCCGACGACCAGGTGAGCTGCGGCCTGGCTCCCCCAGGGCACACCCAGTGCGCCGGCGCGCGAGGAGGCAAGCACCTTAAGGCAGCCTTAAGACCACCCGAACGACGCTCCGTAGGCTGCCGCGTCATGGAGACATTCTTGGTGCGGATCTGGACGCCGGACGGCGAGGAGCGCTCCGAGGGGATGCGGGGGACCGCGGTACACCTCAGCTCGGGAAGAAGCGTGACGTACACACACGCCGAGGCTCTGATCAGCTTCCTGGGGCAAGCCGCGTCGGGTGGCGACCGGGATCAACCCGCGTTGCCACCATCGCGCGGCGCAATCGTCGAGTAGGAGCCAACAACATGAGGAGCGACGTCGTCGTGTTTATGCCAATCACACGGATAACTGAGGGGAGACTGACATGATTCGTATGACGTTGAGCGTCACCGCATTGCTGGGTGCGGCCTGGTTGACAGGCTGCGGCGCGTCGCCCTCTGACACGCCGGCGCCCACCGCGATCGCCAACGCCAGCGCCAACACTAGCGTCAGCACTCCGACCCCGACAGCGAGCGCCCCGGCGACGATCGCAGCCGTGCCGGCCGCCCAGGTCGCCGGCGCATGGTCGGGGCAGTACAGCGGCGTCTACTCGGGAACCTTCACGCTCACCTGGAACCAGACCGGGTCGAGCGTGAACGGCAGCATCACGCTCTCGTCGCCAGCCAAAACCTACAGCATCAGCGGAAACCTCGTGGGCAACGCGATTACCTTCGGCGCCGTCGCCGCGGTCAACTACACGGGAACGGTCTCCGGCTCCTCGATGTCCGGCACGTACGCGGTGCCCACCGGCGGCGGTGGCAACTGGAGCGCCAACAAGTCCTGACCGTGGTCCCCGCGCGACAGCGCGCCTGGGTACCTGACCTCATGAAGCTTGGCGGGATGGCGGCCGCGGCAGCGTTCTCGCCGCCGCGGTCACCCGCCGCCGTACCTCTACCTCAATGGACGGTGATCTTCTGCTGGACGATCGGCGCTGCCCCGTCGCCGGGGAAGGCTGACCCGGTCCCGCTGAACATCACCAGGGTCACCGCGTACGTGCCCTTGTTCGCGTACGCGTGCGTGGGGTGGGCGCCCGAGCCGGTTGAGCCGTCCCCGAACTCCCAGAGATACGTTTGCACGGGCTTGGCGCTCACCGTGGGCATCGCACCGAACGTCACCGTCTGACCCGCTGCCGGGTTTCCCGGAGAGATGGTGAACCCGCGCCTGATCCCCTTGAGGCCGGTCGTGACGATCCCGCCCGTGCCCGCCGATGACCCGTCTGGGGCGAAGATGGTCAGGCCGATGGAGTAGGAACCGGCCGACGGGAAGGTGTGCGAGATCGTGGGGATCACCTGCTCGACGGTCTGCGCGCCGAACGAGTCGTTGAACTGCCAGACGTAGAGGGGGACGCCGGACGGTACGCTTGATCCCGAGGCGTTGAAGTTCAGCGTGAGGCCGCCGCCCTTGGTGACCGAGAACGTCGCTTTCGGCGTGGCGCCCGGCGGTGCCAGCCGCTGCAGGCAGGCGTGACCCCGGTTGCTCCACTCCATCTGATACCAGTAGAAGTGGCCGTTGATCACCTGGTTGTACTTCGCACCGTTGGCCGCCAGGCCCAGCGGGGTACCCATCTGGCGCCCGCACTGGTCGCCGTTCTCCTGGCCCTGATTGGCGCCCGCGCCGTTCGTCCAGGCGTCGTTAGGGATCGGGTCCGAGATCGACTCGTTGTGCTCATGGCTGAGCCCGCCGATGAGTTCGCCGTCCGACACGCCGTTCGGGTGGTTCCCGTCGTCGCAATGCGGGTTGCCGGGCACGAAGGGATCCTGAGCGTAGATCAGCATCGGAGAGAGCGTCGTCTGCCCGTGGTACGCGCAGAAGGCGGCCAGGCCGCTGAACGGCACAATGCCTGCCGAGCATCCGCCGTACGCCTGGGTGGGGTCGTTGCTGAAGCACGACTCCACGTGGGGCGGCGCGAGCAGGAAGTACTCGTGGCTCAGGTCCGTCTTGAAGTGGTGGGCGGCGACGAAGTTCTCGAGCTCCTGCTGGATCTGGGCGTCGGTGAGGCAGTTGGTGACCGGGCTGTTGACCGGACACTGGCTCGTCGGATAGGGGTTGCTGTCGACGATCGCCCCGCCGAACGTCACCGCGTAGCGCGCGAAAGCGCCGGTCAGGTCAGCGTATTGCGCCGAGGTCGATTCAACGTTCTGGTGGCCGCCGTTGTCGTGCGCCAGGTCCCGGAAGTACTGCGCCAGCCCCGAGACGTAGCCGGAAGGGTAGGCGCCGAGGCCTGACGGGCTCCACAACACCATGTAATCCGTGTTGGAGGGCATGACCGGGCCGCCGTTGTAGTCCAGGTTGTTGAATGTCGTGTCGGTCTTGCTCTGCGGCGTCGGATCCAAGAGCGGCATGATGGAGGCGTGCCTGAACGGGGCGTGGGGCGACACCGCAGGTACGCTCGAGGTGGCGGCCGGCCGGGCCGCCGTCGCAGCCATCGCACTCGATGCGGTGCCCGGCCACAGCACGATCGCGGCCGTGGCAGACGCCACCAGCAGGTTCCGACACCGATGCATGCCCATGTAGCTCTCCCCTGTCACAAACCTGGTGTGGTGGGCCGGATTAGATCACGCGCTCCCGAGCCGGCGCAAGGCTCGACGACCGGCCTGGGAATCGGCGCACTGACCCTTGCACTGCAGGGTGGACGAAAATAGCGGCGATGGACCAGGCAGTGCGCGAGTACGTCGATGGCATCGACCCGGTTCACCGGCCGGTGTTCGATCGCCTCCATGCCCTGATCCTCGACGCGCACCCCCATGCCGCGGTGGTGCTCTCGTACCGGATACCGACGTACAAGGTGGGTCGCCGCCGGCTCTTCCTCGGCGCCTGGCAGCACGGGATTTCCATCTACGGCTGGGGTCAGGGCCGTGACGCCGGCTTCACCGCCCGCCACCCCGAACTCAAGTCGGGCAAGGGAACGATCCAGCTGCGCCCGGCCGACGCGGCCGGCATCGGCGACGAAGAGTTCCGCGACCTGGCTCGCGCCGCACTGGTGCCATGATGCTTGCGGTCAGACAAGTGACTGACCGTCGCTTACGACCGCTCGACAAGACGACCTTGGCCGGACTTCGCGCGCCTCGTTGAGACGCACAGCGGCGTCGGGGGCGGCTGCTGGTGCATGGCCCTCCACGCCGAGGGTATAGGCCCGACCAAGACGGTGGCGCAGAACCGATCGGAGAAGGAGCGTCGAGTCCGGAAGGGAACGGCTCACGCCGCCCTCGTATACGACGGCCCGACCTATGTGGGCTGGTGCCAGCCTATTGGGTGGGATCGTCGGTCAGGGCCGCGACCTCGTCGTTCAGAGGCAGCACCATGGTGGGGTCGAGTCGCTGATGGCCAGATCGCCCCGCTGCGATGGTGGTGCCGATGGCGAGGAACTCGATGACATGGCTCCCCCAGATGTGCGAAGCCTGCTCGATGCGCATCGCCACGATCCCCTGTGCCCCGGTGCCTCGCGTCTCGTCCTGCATGCGCGTCATTGCCAGCTCACGAGCCTCGTACAGCGCTGAGGTGTAATTACCCAGCTCGACATTCTGGGTTGACTGTCCGATCCAGGTCGACAAGGCCTGATGAGCGATGTGGTAGACGCATGCGCCGTAGGCCAGCCCCACCGGCTCGTACCCGGCGCGTATCAACAGGTACAGGTCCTGGCCGGACAGGTCGCTCAGCCATAGTCGGGATGAGCGACGTGTCGGGTTGGCCACGGCCGTACCCATGGCCACGAACTCCGCGAGATTCTCCCGGCCATGGTGCAGGCGAACGTCAAGCTTCATGCCGACGACCCCCTGGCCGCCGATGCTGTTGGCATGCCCCACCATGCGGCGCACAGCGTCAGTCCGCGCCGCGTACATCACCTCGGTGAGGCCCGCCATCTCCTGGTTGGTGCTCCAGTTCTGCACCTGGTAGCCGATGTGATAGACGCCGCTGCCCACCACGAGTCCCAGCGGTTCGTAGCCGATCTCCTTGAGCAGAACGGCTTCATCGACGGAGAGGTCGCTGCTGAAGCACCGCCCCTCGTGGCGCTCGCCTCGTCCGGTGGCAAGGCACTGGAGAGCCGCGTCAGCCCGCGGATGCGGCGCCATGGACATCAGTGCAACCTCATGATCGGAAGCGGTACCTCGTCGAGCGGATCCTTGGCGTAGCGGCGCACCGCGGTGCCGACTGAGAGCAGTTCGACCAGCAGCGCACCGTTGCTGACCTCGTGGCTGCCGAAGTCGACGTCCACCCCCACCGCGCCGTCGGCGTCAGCGGCACCGATCTCGGCCTCGAGTCGACTGATTCCCAGCAGCCGGGCCGCCTCGATGCCGTCGCTGACCTGGTCGACGCGAACGTTGTTCCATGAGCGCAGCAGCCACTCGGTACCGCACCCGGGATCGATCTCCACGGCGCCGATGCCCACAACCAGCGAGACCGGCACATAGCCGCCGTGGATCAACTTGCTGAACGCCACCCCGTCGAGGTGGGACATGAAGGGACGGTCCAGGTGAGGGCCGCCCGCGCGCCTGATCGCCGTGCCGATGACGGTGAATTCCAGTGCATTGCCCACGCCCTCGAGGTGCCGGCGCAGCAGGCGGACTCCGACGACGCCGTGCGCGTCGAGGTCGCGCGCCTCTTCGGTGATCCGCGCCATCGCCGCGTCACGGGCCTCGACGACGCCCTGCTCGTACATCGTGTGTTCCCAGTTGTAGCCGTACCGGTGGTCAGCGCCCGACCCGTAGTAGCCGTAGCCGTGCGGGCATGGGTACGTCTGGACGGCGCCGCCGGTCGCGCCGACGCCGAACACGGTGCTGTACCCCCATTGCGCCGCGATGCGGTAGACGCTCGAACCCATGACCATCCCGACCGGCTCGAACCCCGCGTGGCGCACCGCGGCGAGCTCCGCGACCGACAGGTCGCTTGTCCAGGCGGCGTCCGGCCCGCGGAGCTGGTTGATGCGGTCGCGCGCCGCCAGGGGAAGCTCGCCGCGCTCGAGCGCTGCAATGCTCTCCAGTTGCCGTTGTTGAGCGGCGACGGGCTCGGCCATCAGCGGTCCAGTGAAAGAACCAGCTTTGGCGTCTCGATCTTTCGGTCGGGAAGCTTGCGCACCGCAGTTCCCATGGCGAAGAACTCGATCGTGTGGCTGCCCCACACGTGGGACTTCTCCTGGATCTGGACGCCCACGATGCCTTCGGCCTTCAGCTTGAGTGCCTCATCCTGCATGCGCTCCATGGCGAGCTCGCGTGCTTCATAGAGCGCCTGCGTGAAATTCCCCATCTCCTTGTTCTGGCCGATGTTGCCCATCGCCTGGAACATCCGCTGGTGGGCGACGTGGTACACACAAGTGCCGAGCACCAGCCCGAGCGGGGCGTGGCCAGACTGCAGCAACGTCCAGAAGTCCTGGCCGCTCAGGTCGGAGGTGAACGGCTTGCCCTCCAGCGTCTTCCAGTCACCGCCGTCATCTGCTGAAACTGCAGTCCCGATGGCAAGGAACTCGGCCGTCCCACGGCCCCATTCGTAGAAGCCCACGTCGAGCCGTACGCCGACGATACCGTCGGCGTCGAGCACGGCCGCCTCCTCCTCCATGCGCGCCATGGCGAGCTCACGGGCGGCGTACATCGCCTGGGTCAGCGACTGCACCTCCTGGCTCGAGCTCCACGATTTGGTCGTCAGCCCGATGTGATAGATGCTGCTCCCCACCACCAGTCCGCGGGGATGAAAGCCGGCCTCCTTGATGAGCAGGAATTCATTGACCGACAGGTCGGACGTGAACAATGCGTCCTTGCCCTGCAGCTCACCCAGGCGACGGAGAGCATCCTTGGGCAGTCCCTCCAGCTCGGCGGGAGGGACTGACGGTGGCGGCGGCGGCGGCTGACTCATGTGCGCGGAAGCTCTGGACTGTGCATTGCCGTCATGTGACCAGGGAACGGAGCGCCGCGCTCGCGTCCGTACTGCTTTGAGCACGCTTCTGCAAAGCGCCCAGCAACGCGCGCAGCCACGCCTGGAAATCCAGCTCCTCAGAGCGCAGCGTGATCCCTCGGACCGCGTGCGCGTGTCTTGCAACCACCGACCCGTGCCGAAGCTCGGCTTCGAAGAGATCGTCGCCGGCGTGGACGCGGAGTCTCTTCACCGGGTGGTCCTTCTTCAGCAGGCCTCCCTCGCGCTCGAGGTCCACGCTGCCCGGCATCGCGTCGCTCAACTTTGCCGCGAGCACCTGGAAGAAAACGCCGATGTCACTGGCGTCCGCACGCAGCGACGCGGCGAGAGCGTCGAGATCCTGCTCTTGCGGCGTCGTGTCGGTCATGACCCGTCTGAGTATAGGAAATGCCGGCTGGCGCTAGAGGTCGCCGGGGCGGGCGGGCGGCTCGTCGACCCGACCGTGCAGCGTGGCGTGGTTGATGTTGATGATGTCTCCTCCTCGCGGGCGCGTTGCCACGTCTTTTCACCGGCCCCCGCGCCCCGATGGTACTGTCGACGGACTGGCGGCGGCGAACAGGAGGACTCTCAGATGGCCTCGATCCTGTGGACCGTTGTCGTCGTTCTTCTCATCCTGTGGCTGCTCGGCCTGGTGGTGGTACACGTCGCCGGCTTCTTCATCCACATCCTGCTGATACTGGCCGTGATCGCCGTGCTCTTCTGGCTGTTCGACCGATCGCGAGCCTGATCCCACTACCCTGGGCCGTGCATCGTCCCAGCGTCGACGACCGACCTGAACGCTACGTGAACCCGATGCTCTGCCTGCCGCGGTGACGAAGCTTCTCCCTCCCGGCCATCTCCACACGGAGGGGACGAGGATCGCCGACCGCGACGGAGGGGCCGTCAGGCTGGCCGGCGTGAACTGGTACGGGTTCGAGGGCCTGCCGATGGTGCCGGGCGGGTTGGACCGGACAACCATCGATGACATCTGTCGGCTGATCGTCGAGCTCGGCTTCAACCACATCCGCCTCCCGTACTGCGACCAATTGGTGCTGGAGGATCCGCGGATCACCAGCGGCCTCGCCGCCAACCCCGGATGGCGGGGCGCACGCGCGGTCGAGGTCCTGGATGAGGTGATCAGCGCGGCGGGGCGGCAGGGGCTGCGCGTGGTCCTCGACAACCACCGCTCAACTGCAGGGTGGAGCGCTCAGGAGAATGGGCTGTGGTACTCGGCGGCATTCGCCGAGACTGACTGGCTGCGCTCCCTACGTTTGTTGGCCGATCGCTTCAAGGACGACGACACCGTGATCGGCATCGACCTTCGCAACGAACCGGGATCGCCTGCAATCGACCCGAACCAGTTCCCCGCCAACGGGGGTGCCGTCTGGGGGGAGCCGGACCGGCCGTGGACGCGCTGGCCGCGCGACTGGGCGGCGGCTGCAGAGAGGGGCGGCAATGAGGTCCTCAAGGTCAACCCCAACCTTCTGATCTTTGTCGAGGGCGTGCGAGGTGATCCGAGCGGTCCCAACTTTGGGGGACAGCGCCAGCTGTACTGGCCGGGCGGAAACCTGTGCGGCGTGGCCAACAAGGGCGGAAGGCGGCGCGCGCCGCGGCGCATCACGCTGTCGATCCCGCAACGGTTGGTCTATTCCGCCCACGACTATGGCCCTGATATGCACCCGCAGATGCCGTGGTGCCAAACCAAGTCCACAGCTGAAACCGCGACAGCCTGTCGCTCCGTCTGGGACCAGGCCTGGGGCTTCATCGTCCAGCAGGGGATCGCCCCCGTCTACGTGGGCGAGTTCGGCACGCCCAATGGATGGCGGCCCGGTGACGACACGGCGCCGCGGTTGTTCACCGACCAGGACTCGTCCACCAACCAGGGGCGGTGGTTCAGCTACCTGGTCGATTACATGACGGAGATGCAGGTGAGCTGGGCGTATTGGCCGCTCAACGGCGACAGGCCGGCCGGCGTCCCCGGCGGGCGAGCGGGCAGCGCGGATTGGTACGGGATCCTGAGACCGGACTGGAGTGGGCCGGCGTCAGCCCCGTTGATGGCGAAGCTGGGCGAACTCCAAGACCGTCCAAGCGGCTGACGTCAACGCCACCACGGGGTCCCGACAGCCTCGGTCGCTTGCCTTACCGGCTCATCGAGGTCGGCTTCAATCTGCGCGATATTCTGCAGCCACTCGCGCGCGACCACCACCGCTACCGCACCCCGCGCTGCTCCACCGGCACCGGCCGCTGCGCGCATGCACCCGATGGCGGCGCCAGGCAAGGCGGCCGCCGATGGGCGGCCCGGATGCGCCCCCACAGCTCGTAGGGCTATGTCGGCTGTCATTCCCGGGACTTGCTTCTCGCGCGGGCCGGCGGGCAGTTTGACACCAGTACACTCCGCGCGAACCAGTCGTGGCGAGCGTCTCCTGCGACGATACGCCGCCGCAACGAGCCCCTACGGAGGAAACTGTGCCGCGCGAACAGCAGCC
The DNA here is from genome assembly GCA_039935655.1 of Candidatus Dormiibacter sp. Lineage (GTDB taxonomy): Bacteria > Chloroflexota > Dormibacteria > Aeolococcales > Aeolococcaceae > Aeolococcus. The sequence continues at coordinate 136,044 of JBDTJX010000007.1, forward strand.
GCCCAGGCCAGGACATACCGCGAGTCCTGTCCCGCCGGGCGCACGTGCGAGAGTCAGGCGATGACCGTCACAGCGATCGCGACGCGTGAGCTCATCGTTGACGTCGCCGGAGCGCGGATGCGGTGCCTGTCGATCGGCGAGGGAAGGCCGCTCGTGCTGTGTCATGGTTTCCTCAGTGCCGCCGAGGAGTTCGGAGGCCGATTTCGCGCACTCGCGGCGCACCGGCAGCTGATCATCCCGGACCTTCCGGGGAACGGCGAGTCGGTTCCTCTGAGGCGACGGCATACCGTCGAGTCCATGGCGCTGGCACTGGAATCACTTGTGACGGACCTCGGCATCGACGAATTCGATGTTGCCGGCCTCTGCCTCGGCGCATCCGTCGCATGCGCCCTGGCGGAGCGCTGTGGCGACCGCGTCGACCGGCTGGTGCTGCACACCCCACTCCTGGCACCTGCCCTGATCCGGCGCTTCTATCGCGAGCAGGTGCGCGTCCTCACTCTACCGCCGCTCTGGCAGCTGGTCGTCGGCCTCAGTCGCAGTCGCCTGGCGAGCGACCTCTACAAGCGATACATCATCGCCGAGGGAGATGTCGACCAGCAGACGTCGCAGGTGAACTTCGACAACCAGCGCCGGGCGAACCCCGCCGCCGCACGGGAATGGCTTCGCGACGGCCTGCGCTACGAGGGGCTCGATACCTTGCTGCGGCGCGATCAACAGACCCTGGTCATCGTTGCCGAGCAGGACCATGTCGTCGACGTGCAGCGACTGCGCGGTCTCCTCGCCGGTCACCCCAACATCAGCCTGTACGTCGACACCGAGCAGGGTCACGGCTGGAACAGCGCCGCGGTGCAGCGCCAGCTGGGAGTCATGGGAGACTTCTTGGCCGAGGACAGCCGCGACCCTCGCTTGTAAATCACCCGGCGGAGACGCTCCATGGCGAACGCAGTGCAGCCGGCGCAGCTGGTGGTCTTCTTCATAAAGAACCTCGCTGACCCCGGGATGGAAGAGCTCGACGGCACCGCCATCATCGCCCTCATGACTCGAGCTCTGGGAGGATCGTTACAGGGCCCGGTCCCGGTAGCATCGTCGTTGCTGTGATCCGAGCCCGCCTCGACGGCCACCTGCTCGATAACGTCCACAGCGTCGACGACCTCAAGAACGTTCAGGTATCACCGGGTCAGGTGCTCTGGGTGCACTGCGAGGTCTCCGACGAAGCTGAGATCGCGGCTATCGCGGCCCGCTTCCATGTACATCCGCTCGCCGTCGAGGACCTGCGTAACAGCAATCAGCGGCCCAAGCTCGATGACTACCGCGACCAGTTGTTCGTCGTTCTCTTCGGCGCGATCAAATTGCCCGACGAGAGCATCGCACTTGCCGAGGTTCACTTCCTCATCGGTGACGGCTACCTGGTCACGGTGACCACGGATCCGATGCCGGCGATCGCGGCGCTCGAGAAGCAGCTCGACCTGCGCCCGGAGCTGTGCGCGGTCAGACCCGACATGGTTTTCTACCGCATCTGCGACAGCCTGGTCGACTCCGTGTTCCCCCTTCTCGACCACATTGGCGCGCAGATCGATGTGGTGGAGGACGCCGTCCTCGAGAATCCGGATCGCGAGACGTTGCGAACCATCTTCGGTCTCAAGCGCGATCTCCTCACACTGCGGCGCGTCACCGGCCCACAGCGCGACCTGCTGCAGTCGCTGACATCCCCGCGCACGCCACGCATCGGCAACGAGACGCAGCTGTTCCTTCGCGATGTCTATGACCACACCGTCCGTATCGCCGAGGAGGTGGACTCATTCCGCGACCTCGTGAGCAGTTCCCTCGACGCCTACCTCACGTCGATCTCGAACCGCCTCGGCGAGCAGACCCGCCGACTGACCGTTGTCGCGACCATCTTTCTCCCGCTCACCTTTCTCACCGGCTTCTTCGGCATGAACTTCGCGTTCCTGGTCGGCCACATCGACACGCCACAGGCGTTCTTCCTCGGGCTCGGGGTGATGGCGGTGTCGGTTCCATCCCTGGTCCTGGTGGTGACGCGGCTGAACCGCCGAGCGGCGCCCTTGCCTACCGAACACCGCGGCAGGCGGATCGGGCTGATGTCGGAGCGTGACCGCCGCGCAGGTGTCCTGCCCTCGCCGAGCCCGTCCCGAGGCGACAGCTCCGTCTGACTGCGGGATCGGTTGCGAATCAGTCCCGGCGGTAGGGTTCACGCGCGACGGAAGATGGTCCCGTATGGCAGCAGCACCGAGCGCCGGCGGGGAGGAGCGGGACGGCGTCCCGCTGACCAACCTCGACGCCCCGCTGTTCGAGGGCGCAGCCGCGACGAAGCGCGACCTGATCGACTACCTCGACGGTGTGGCCGATCGCGTCCTTCCGGTGTTGCGTGACCGGGCGCTCTCTGTGATTCGGGTGCACCGCGGACAGGAGGCATTCATGCAGAAGAACCTGCCGAGTTACGCCCCGGCGTGGATCGAGCGGGTCAGCTCGTGGGCGGAATCCTCGAAGCGGGAGGTGACGTACGCACTGTGCAACGACCGCCGCACCCTGCTGTGGTTCGCCAATCAGCGTGCCGTCGAATACCACCCAGCGCTCACCACCGCCGCCGCTCCGGACCGCGTGACGCACCTGGTGCTCGACCTCGACCCGCCCGGCGCCGACGCCTTCTCCATGGCCGTCCGAGCTGCACACCTGGTTCGCCAGGCGCTCGTCGACGCGGGCCTCGAGGGAGCCGTCAAGACCAGCGGTGCCAAGGGCGTGCACGTCTTCGTGCCCATCGCCGGCGGAGCGCCGGTCGATGAGGCGGCAGCAGCGACACGCGCGCTCGCGACACGAGCTGAGCGGCTCGATCCGAGCCTCGCTACCACCGCCTTCATGAAAGAGGACCGCGGCGGCCGTGTCTTCGTCGACGCAACCCGGGTCGGTGCCGCCACCGTGGTGGCCGCCTACAGCCCCCGACTTCGGGCGGGGACGCCCGTGTCGTTCCCACTTGAGTGGGACGAGCTCGACCGGGTGAGGCCCGGCGACTTCACTCTGCATACCGCGTTGCGCCTGCTCGGGGAACGCGACCCGTGGGCCGCCACCATGCCGCGGGCGCAACCTTTGCCGCCCGGGCTCGTCGGGGAGGGGCGGGCGATCCCGGCCGGCCGGGTGCAGGCGATGCACGAGGGGCGGCGCCGCTCCCGAGCCCGCAACGGCTGATCGAACAGCGGCCCGTTGTCAGTCAGGCAGGAGCGGGATCGGCAGGCCCTGGTCACGCCCGACCTGCACAGCGCGGGTGATGGCGCTGGAGCCGAAGCGGTCGCGCACCGAGTCGAGCGCCGTGTCGAGAGCGCGGCGGCTGTGACGATCGAGCGGGAGGTCGAGCTGGATCGCGTCCTCGTCGTCGAGGCTGCTCACCGCCACACCGACGAGGGTCAGACCCTTGCGCTCGATCACCGGCAAGGCTGTCACCAGCAGGCCTCTGGCGGTGGCGAGGATCGTCTGCGTCTCGGCAGTCAGCACAGGCATCGTGTGCGACCGCGTCACACGCGAGAAGTCGTCGAAGCGCAGTCGCAGAACGACGGTCCGGCCGACCCGCCCGGCGGCGCGCATCCGCCGGGTCACGCGGTCGACGAGTGCGAGGACGGTCGCGTCGATGTCGTCAGTGGTCTTCGGCTTCCGGCCGAGGGCGCGTTGCGAGCCGATTGACCGTCGACGTCGGCCCGGCTGAACCGGTCGTGGGTCGCGGTTGAGCGACAACGCGTGGAGGTGCCGGCCCGACGCCGGACCGAGGATGGTGATCAACGCAGGTTCCGCGATGCGTGAGACCTCGCCGACGGTCGTGATGCCGAGCGCGTGGAGCTTTCCTGCGCTCACCATCCCGACGCCCCACAGGCGTTCAACGGGGAGCGGGTGGAGAAACGCGAGCTCGCCGTCGAGAGGGACCACGAGCAGGCCGTCTGGCTTGGCCACGCCGCTCGCCACCTTGGCGAGGAACTTGGTGCGGGCGACCCCGACAGTGATGCGCAGGCCGACCTGTTCGAGCACATCGCTCCTCAACCGTGCCGCGATCTCCGTCGGCGTGCCGGCGAGCCGCTCCATACCGCGGACATCCAGGAACGCCTCATCGATCGACAACGCTTCAACGACGGGCGAGGTCTGGTCGAACACCTCGAACACTGCCCTGCTGGCCGTGACGTAGGCCGAAAAGCGCGGCGGGACCACGACCGCGTCGGGGCAGAGGTCACGGGCCTGCCGCAGCGGCATCGCAGTTTGAACCCCGCAGGCTTTGGCTTCGTAGCTCGCCGCGAGCACGACTCCCGCGCCGACGATCACGGGACGGCTGCGCAATCCGGCATCGTCACGCTGCTCGACCGAGGCGAAGAAGGCGTCGAGGTCGGCGTGGAGGATCGTCCCCTGGGTGCTGCCCACGAACGGATGTTCGCAGGCTGGCCACAACAATGGAAGCCCGGGACACCCGCCCACGGACATCGGACCCGCCGGTGCACAGTTGGCGAATGCAGACCGTGTACGAGGCCGCCGGTGGCGACCCGGGAGTACGTCGCCTGGCGGCCGCGTGGCATCGCCGGGTGATGGCCGACGAAGTGGTGAGCCACGCGTTCAGCCATGGGTTTCACTTCCAACACAGCGAGCGACTGGCGGCCTACTGGGCCGAGGCGCTCGGCGGCCCCCCCAGCTATTCCGACTCGGTCGGCGACGAAACCTCGGTCGTGCGGATGCACAGCGGCAATGGCGAGCACAACGAGATGACCGCCGCGCGATCGCCTGCTTCGACCAGGCTCTGACGGACGTCGGAATCGACGATGGGCCGCTCCGTCACGTGCTCCACGATTACTTCGCGTGGGCCACGACGACGACCATGTCCCGCTACCACGATTCCGCCGACGATGTCCCCAACGGCCTTCGCATCCCCCACTGGTCCTGGGACGGTCTCCAGCTAACGAACAGGGAGTGATGTCATGCCGCTGGACTCGCCGACGCCATCGCCCGTCGATGAGACGACGGCCGTCATCGACGACCCGTACGCCGCGGACGGTGGCGCGCTGCGGCTTCCCAAGGACCGGTTGCCGCTGAGGGCATCGGAGCCCCGCCGCATCTACAACCTGGTGCGCGACGAGCTGATGCTTGACGGCGTGTCGCGCATGAACCTGGCGACGTTCTGCACGACGTGGGTGGAGGACGAGGTGCGCGCGCTGATGTCGGACTGTCTCGACAAGAACATCGTCGACAAGGACGAGTACCCGCAGACGGCGGCGCTCGAGGCGCGGTGCGTGTCGATGCTCGCCGACCTGTGGGGGGCGCCGAACATCGAATCGGCGCCGGGCACCTCCACCACCGGATCCAGCGAGGCGGCGATGCTCGCCGGCCTCGCCGCGAAGTTTCGCTGGCGACGCCGTCAGACGGCGCGAAGCGCTGGTGGAAGGCCGAATATCGTGTGCGGGCCGGTGCAGGTGTGCTGGGAGAAGTTCGCACGCTACTTCGACGTGGAGCTCCGCGAGATGCCGATGGAGGGCGAGCGCTTCCTCCTGACGCCGGAGGAGGCGGTGAAACGCTGCGACGAGAACACAATCGCCGTGGTCGCCACCCTCGGCCAGACGTTCACCGGGAGGTACGAGGATGTGGCGGCGATCAGCACCGCCCTCGACACCTTGCAGGCCGAAGAGGGACTCGACATTGACCTCCACATCGACGCCGCCAGCGGTGGCTTCCTGGCGCCGTTCATGCAGCCCGACCTCGCCTGGGACTTTCGCCTCCCACGGGTGAAGTCGATCAACGCCTCCGGCCACAAGATGGGCCTGACCCCACTGGGCTGCGGCTGGGTGCTGTGGCGCAACCAGGGGGCGCTCCCCGAGGAACTGATCTTCAACGTCAACTACCTCGGTGGCTCAATGCCGACAGTCAACCTCAATTTCTCGCGGCCCGGAGGCCAGGTGGTGGCGCAGTACTACATGTTCGCCCGGCTCGGCCGCGACGGATACCGTCGCGTGCACGCCGCCGCGTACGAGACAGCGAAGCACCTGGCTGTCGCCATCGACGGGATGGGGCCGTTCGAGGTGATGTTCGACGGGGACCCGAGGCATGGCATCACTGCCGTGAGCTGGCGCATGCGTGCCGGCGGAAACCGTGCGTTCAGCCTCTTCGACGTCGCGGAGCGGCTCCGCATTCACGGCTGGCTGGTACCGGCGTACACGCTGCCGCGCAATCGCGAAGACCTGGCGGTGCAACGCATCCTTGTACGGCACGGCTTCAGCATCGACATGGCCGATCTGCTGCTCGACGACCTACGTCGGGCGTTGAGATCACTGGCCACCGCGCCCCCCGCTAAGCCGGCCACCTCCGAAGGACATGAGGCGTTCACGCACGACGCTACGGCGGCCGTGCGTGACGTAGAGATGTCGATCGCGCCGGCGTAGTTCCCGCGCCAGAGTCCAGAAGGAGAACTTGGCCATGCCCATGATCGACGTTTACGCCACCGCAGAAACGTTCGCCGACAAGCACAAGCTAGCCGCTGACCTGGCGTCCGCGCTGATGACCATTGAAGAGATCCCAAAGATCCCGGTGTTTCGTCAGAACACCGCTGGGTTCGTCCACGAGATGCCGAAGGGCGATCTCTCGAACGTTGATGGCGACAGCAATTACGTGCGCGTGCAGGTGCTGACCAACGCCGCGGCACTCGACCGCGATAAGCAACTCAAGGTCGTGGAGCAGTTCACGCAGCTGATCGCCGAGGCCGCCGGAGACCCGACGTTGTCGGAGCGCACCTGGGTCCTGCTCACCGAAGCTGTACCGGGCGGCTGGGGCCTGCGCGGGCACGCCAACACCAAAGACGAGCTCATCGCGGCCGCTCGCGCCCAGATCGCGGAGCCAATCCAAGCAGGCGAAGCCGTATGCCCCCAGCCCAGCTGTTCGATGCGCCGCACGAGGCTCGTTGGTTTGACCTAGTCCCGGAGCACGGGCAGAATGGGTCCGATACCGGCTAGCCGGTCGCGTTCTCCGCCGTTGCTTCCCACGGAGCTGCTCGGTGCCCCCGCCAGGACCGCTTCCCGGGTTGGCGTGACCTCGCGCAGAGCACCGCTGTGCACGTCGTACACGAAGCCACGCACGCTGTCGCGCCGTGGGATCAGGGGACTTGCCTTGATGCGGGCGATTGACTGGCGCACGTCCTCGTCCAGGTCACTGAAGGCTTCCAGGGCAAAGGCGGGACGGACGCCCGTTTCCTGCTCCACCTGGTGCTTCACGGCGTCGTCGGTGAAGGTGAGCATCCCGCAGTCCGTGTGGTGGATGAGGATGATCTCCGTTGTCCCGAGCAATCTCTGCGAGATCAGAAGCGACCGGATCGCGTCGTCGGTGACGGCACCTCCGGCGTTGCGAATGATGTGCGCACCGCCGACCTCCAACCCGAGGATGGCGTTGACGTGCAGGCGAGCATCCATGCACGCGACAACCGCCACGGCGCACGCGGGCGGCAGGGGCACGTCGCCCTTGTCGAAGCTTCGGGCATAGGTCTCGTTGTTGGTGAGCAGTTGGTCTGTGGCGGACATGCCTTTCCTCCTTGGATTTCGCCGAACCGAGTGGCGGCAGGCGTGGATCAAACGTCAAGAAAAGTGTCGGTGCTGGGCGAAGTTCAGCGTGGACAGATGGCGGTGCGCCAGCGGCCGAAGTCCAGCCAGAGCCGACGTTTCAGCGCGATCCGGTTCCAATCCGCCATGTCGGCCGACCCTAGCAAATCCCGATCAGCGCGGTCAACTATTCCCACGCGTATGGCGTGGTGGGCGCGCCCAACGTCTCTCACGCACTTCCGGCGCTGTCTACACTCCGCGCGATGAGCAGCGTCCTCGACATCGCGGACGCCTATGTCGCGAGCCGGCTCAGCCACGACGCCCTCCTCGCAACCATCCTCGGCGTGCCCGGGCGCGAGGAGGCAATGACCGATTATTCCCCGGACGGCGTCGAGGCCAGCGCCGAGCTCGGCCGCAGAACGCTTGGGGAGTTGCGCCGGACTGAGGCGAACGGCGACGGGGACCGGATCTGCCGCGACTTCATGCTCGAGCGGCTGCAGATCGATGTCGACAAGCACGATGCCGGGGAGCCGTGGCGGCTGCTTCGCAACATCGACGCACCGGTGGATGAGGTCAGACTGATCTTCGATCTCTGCGCGCAGGAGACGGTGGAGGACTGGCACCACATCGCCGAACGGATGTCAAAGGTCCCCCAGTCGATCAACGGCTTGAAGGCGACCCTGCGGCGTGGCCTCGAGATAGGCTTGCCGGCAGCTCGGCGTCAGGCCCTGGTCTGCGCGAAGGAGGCCGCGGTCTGGGGTGGGGTCGACCGTGATGGGCCGCCCTTCTTCGTGGCTCTCGCCGAGCGATGCCCGCATGACGGACCCCTTCGCACCGACCTCGACGCCGGCGCCCAGGCGGCCACGCAGGCATATGCCGACTTGGCCAGCTTCCTTCGCGACGAGTACGCGCCTTCGGCCCCGGACCACGACCCCGTTGGTCGCGATCGCTACAGATTGGCGGCGCGTGAGTTCCTGGGCAGCGATGTGGATCTCGATGAAACGTACGCCTGGGGATGGGACGAGATTCACCGGCTCGAGGCACAGATGCGCCGGGTCGCGCACCGGATCAGACCCGGCGCGACCGTGGAGGAGGCCATCCAGTTGCTGACCACCGACCCGGCGCGTGCGGTGGAGGGGACCGACAATCTGCGCCGATTTCTCCAACAGCTGACCGACACGGCGATCCGCGAACTCAACGGCACCCACTTCGATATTCCGGAGCAGATGCGTCGCTGTGAGTGCTTGATCGCGCCTCCCGGCGGTGCCCTCTCGATGTACTACACACCTCCGTCGGAGGACTGGAGCCGACCCGGGCGCACCTGGTATCCCACCGGCGGCCGCACTGTCTTCCCGCTGTGGAATGAAGTTTCGATCGCCTATCACGAAGGGGTTCCCGGCCACCACCTGCAGGTCGGGCTGGTTGCCGGTCTGAAGAACCTCAGCCGTTACCAGCGCAGCATTGGCTGGGTGAGCGGTCACGGGGAGGGTTGGGCGTTGTACGCCGAACGGTTGATGGGCGAGCTCGGCTACCTCGAGAATCCCGACTACGAAATGGGCATGTTGGCGGAAAGCATCTTCCGCGCGATGCGCGTTGTCGTCGATATCGGACTACACCTCGAGATTGCGATCCCTGCCGGCGAGGCGAACGCCGGGCAGCGGTGGTCGTGGGACGTGGCGGTTCCTTTCGCGGACGGCTACTCACCGATTCGCGGCGACTTCACCCGCAGCGAGGTCGAGCGCTACCTGGGCATGCCGGCGCAGGCGATCAGCTACAAGGTCGGCGAACGCGCCTGGCTAGAGATACGCGAAGAGGTCCGGCGCCGCCAGGGCGCGGACTTCGATCTGAAGGCCTTCCATACGAAGGCGCTCCACATGGGACCGCTCGGGTTGGCGCAGATGCGTGATGAGATGGTGACGTCGGAGCACTGAGGAACGTACTCGCCGACTGCTCCGTCAGACTCGCGATCGGCTGTCGTCGGACTGACTCGAGGTTGGCTCGCCCGCGATGAGTCCGCGGCCCACGAGCAGTCTCAGCTAGCAGGCACTACCGCGCCGTCAACCGTGGGACCGCTCTCGGCCGGAGCGGTCAAGCCAAGGAGGAGGAGGAGAGATGCCCGAGCACACGATCGGAACCCGCGAGGAGTGGCAGGCGGCGCGCGATGAGCTCGCGAAGCTCGAGGCCGAGCAAGCCGAGCGAAACGAGGAGATCAGGCAGAAGCGGCGCGAGCTGCCCTGGGTGCCGGTCAACAAGAACTACGTCTTCGAAACCCAGGACGGCACGAAGACGCTGTTGGAACTGTTCGACGGCCGCTCGCAGCTGCTCGCCTACAACGCCATGTTCGGCCCGGACTACACGAACGGCGCCTGCCCCGGATGCACCAGCCTGGCCGACGGACTGGACGGCACGCTCGTTCACCTCAACCACCGCGACGTGACTCTCATCTGCTCCTCGCGGGCGCCGATTGATCGACTGACGGCGTACAGGCAGCGGATGGGCTGGCAGTTCCCGTACGTGTCGACGTACGACACGGACTTCCCGTGGGACTTCGGGCTGGCACCGACCGAGGAGCAGGCGCAGCGGATCCCCGAGGTCAAGGGGATGATTGACAATCCGCCCGACTGGCTGAAGGAGTGGTCGGAGCAGGTCGGCGCCGACCTCAAGGACGGCCTGCGCGAGGGCCCGGGCTGGATCGTCTTCGCACGCGACAACGGGACTGTCTACCACACCTACACAGTGATGGCGCCCGACCCGTTCGTCGCCCCCTACTTCAACTTCCTGCTCGACCGGACTCCGATGCCACAGCCCGATGCGCCCTTTGCTTGGCGCAAGGACGAATACCCTGACTGATGTTCCGCGTCTAAGGTCAGCAGCATGAGCGCCCTCCCTTTCGCGCCGGTCGCGAAGATCAACATGATGCGGGCACTCGCCACCCTGGTCTATCCAGAGTTGCACGAAGACCTTACGCACTTCCCGAAGTACGAGACCGGCGGCGCGGACCAATGCGTTATCTGGTTGGAAACTGGATCTCGAGCCGCGGCGGGCTAGAAAGCATCGAGATTGTAGGGCAGATGTCGCGGCTGAGACCTATCGCAATGTTGGCGATCCCCTCGAAGTCCCCGATCTGGCGGGCTTCCTGCAACGCCGGAGCTGACTGCTTGAGATCGGTGCCGTGCGGATACTGATCCCCGGGCGGCGTGCTCCAGTTGAGGTTGGAGATATTGAGGCGCAGGCCATGGATGCCGGCGAGCGTAAAGGTGCCACCCCTTCCGCCACCGCCGGCGAACTGCACGCCAGTGGAGTTCTGACTGAGGTCGTAGTGGGGTACGGCGTTGTCGAACTGGATGACGAGGGTGTCGTCACCATTGCTGGTGCCGATTCGCATGTCAGCAATGCGCGCACGCCCGGTCGTCCCACCGCTGATGGGCCAGCAGGCGGCTGGCGTAGTCGGCGATGGCGTCGCCGTCAGGGTTGCCGTTGCGGCGGTCAGAGCCGTTTGTGCGGGGCGCGTTGACGCGGGTGTTGCCGTTGCTGGCGTGCTCGCACCACCCCAGGCGGTTACGGACAGTGTTGCGACGACCAGTACCCTCCTCGCCGCGCCCAGGCCCATGATCCGTTTCACAGTTGCATCTCCTTCGGCCGGTTCGCCCAGTGAGGGCGCTTCGTGGTCGACTATTCCTACAACGGTCGGACACCGGCAAGGTTTCGCAACGCCAAGACGGTCCGGCATGCGGGAGCGATCAGTGACGTGCCCCACCCCTCACGGCGGGGACGCCGTTGCGTCCACCGTCGGCGGTCGGAGCCGTCGCCACTGTGCTCGTGCGTGAGATCCTGTCGGGGTGAGCGCCGACAACTTCGATTTCTGGCTCGGCACTTGGGATGTGAGCTGGGACGGCGACGGCGGCCATGTCGAGGCGGGTGTCAACGCGGTCACGCGGGTCGATGACACGATCCGCGAACTCTTCACCGCTCCCGATCCCGCGGGTGCGTACATCGGCGCCAGCGTCAGCCGCTGGGATGCAGTCGCCGAGTGCTGGCGGCAGGACTATTGGGACAACCGGGGATATAGCGCCATCTTCCAGGGCTCACGCAACGCCGATCGCATGATCCTCGAGCGGGTCCCCGGCGCTGAGCCGGGACCTTTGACGAGGCTGGTCTGGTCCGACATCGCGGTGGCGGCCATCCTCTGGAACTACGAGCGTCAGAATGCTGACGGCAGATGGGAGAGTACCTGGCGGATCGGGTACGCCCGGCAGGAGACGGTCAGCTCATCGGCACTACCGTGACGCTGGTGAGATGGCCTCCATCTCACCTCGTTCGCGGGCATGCGAACACGCGGGGTCCCACCGCGTTCTGATCGTCTCGTACCGGCTGTCCGAGCACTGTGGCGGGTGTTCGTTGGACACTCGCCACAGTGCCTGCGATAGGGGTGCACGTTGTATTCAAATTTGGCTCAAAACAAATGGCTGGGGAGAGAGGATTCGAACCTCGAATCCGGGCCTGAGCGCTGTGGCACCGAGCGTGGGAGGTCGAGCGTAGCGTCGTCACTTATCGGCTGATCATCTTTCCGGCCTTCCGCAGCTGCGAGCGGAGGAGGTGCGGCGAGACCATCCTCGTCGGCACGAGCAACCTCTCCCCCGCGGTTCAGACAGCCCTGGATCTCGGCTGCTTACCAACCTCAGGTCGTAGGGCGGTTCGGGGAACCCATCCTCGGCGTCGCTTAGCCTCCGCCGGGAACTCGACGCAGCCGGTTCCATTACTGGCCCGGACCGGGGCGGCATACCCGCGTAGACGCGATACCTGACCACATCATCGCCCTCCTGGATCGCGCCAGCGAGACCGGCGCCGGCGTGTTCAGGGCGTAGGCTGTCTACCGCCAGCCCAGCCAGCCGCGAGCGCTGCGGGCTCGCGGAGGTACCCCAAGTGACAGCAGTGACATCCGCTCCAGTCGTGGCCGCCGAGAACCCGTGGCGCAATGCCCAGCGCCAGTTCGACGAGGCATCGGAGTTGCTCGGCCTTGACCCCGCACTGCGCGTGGTGCTGCGCGAGGTCAAGCGACAGTTGATCGTCACCTTCCCGGTGAAGATGGACGACGGCTCGGTGCGCATGTTCGAGGCCTACCGCGTGCAGCACAACATGAACAGGGGTCCGACGAAGGGGGGAATCCGGTACCACCCGGGAGTCACCCTCGACGAGGTCAAAGCCCTGGCGATGTGGATGACGTGGAAATGCGCGATCGCGGGGCTGCCGTTCGGCGGAGCCAAGGGCGGGGTCATTGTCGATCCCAAGGAGTTGAGTGTGGGTGAGCTGGAGCGGCTCACGCGTCGGTACACCACCGAGATCAGCATCATCATCGGCCCCGAGTCCGACATCCCTGCGCCCGACGTCAACACCACCCCCAAGGTGATGGCCTGGATCATGGACACCGTCTCGATGGAGCGCGGCTTCTCCGTCCCCGCGGTGGTGACCGGCAAGCCGCTTTCGGTGGGTGGCAGCCAGGGTCGCTCCGCTGCGACCGGGCGCGGCGTGATGTTCGTCGCCCTCGAAGCCTGCAGCAAGCTGGGACGCCGCCCAGAGGGTACGACCGTCGCCATCCAGGGGTTCGGCAACGCGGGCTCCGTCGCGGCACGTCTGATGTCGGAGCGCGGCTTCACCGTCTGCGCTGTTTCTGACACTGGTGGCGCTATCTATGCTCCGGGAGGGTTGGACGTCGCGGCAGTCATCGCCCACAAGGCACGAACCGGATCCGTGTCCGCATTTCCCGGGAGCAGCGCGATCCGCGACGCCGAGTTGCTCGAGTTGCCGGTCGACGTGCTGATCCCCGCTGCGCTCGAGAATCAGATCACCTCCGAGAATGCCGGATGCATCCAGGCGAAACTCATCCTCGAGGCGGCAAACGGGCCGGTGACCCCGGACGCCGACGGCATCCTCGAGCAGCGAGGCATCACCGTCGTGCCGGACGTGGTCGCCAACGCAGGGGGTGTCACGGTCTCGTACTTCGAGTGGGTGCAGGACCTGCAGTCCTTCTTCTGGGACGAGGACGAGATCAACAAGCGCCTGGAGAAGGTGATGCACCGGGCCTTCAACGAGACGTGGGAGACCGCGCAGGCGCACCACGTGTCGCTGCGGCACGGTGCGTATTTCCTGGCGATCGAACGGGTGGCCGAGGCCACGACGGACCGCGGCATCTACCCATGAACACCTGACCAAGAGGTCAACCAGCGCTCGGCGATGTCCCGCCACAGGTGTGCGACCATTCGGGGCAAGTCCGAGGAGCTCGCACATCCCAAATCCGTGGATGAAAACGAGGCGCAGCTGGTCGACGTCGACAAGGGCAATCGTCTGATTGGATGATCGCCACTTATCTGCTCTCCGAGCGCTGTGGCAGGTGTTGTCCATCACTCGGTCGCCGTCGGATGAGGCCCGGTGTATTCAAATTAGGCGCGCGCAAAATGGCTGGGGAGAGAGGATTCGAACCTCGCATCCGAGCGTGAGCGCTGTGGCACCGAGAGTGGGGGCCGAGCGTGGCGTCATCACTATCGGCCGATCGTGCGCTCAGCGGCGATGGCCATACCCACGTCGGGGACCACCGCCGCCTCCTCCACGATCACCCGGGCCGCCGTTGCCTCGCCGACACAGTGGGTCACGGACGTGCAGCTGCGGGAGCACGGAAGCTGTTGCCACCCCCTCGGGGAGAAGGGATGCTTGCGCACCAGACAAGCTGTAGGCTTGGTCGCCGCCGCGGTGAACACGAAGGCACGCCGGCGGCCAGCTGAAATCATGCAGGCACCGACCCGCTCCGCCAGCACTGCAGTCGCGCTGCTCGAGCGCGACGAGCATCTTGCGACGCTTGAAAAGCATCGCAAGGAGGTGGCCACCTCCTCGCGCGGCAGGATGGTGCTCATCAGCGGCGAAGCCGGAGTCGGCAAGACGGCGCTGCTGCAAAGCTTCTGCCAAGCCAAGCCAGCCTCGGTCCGAGTCCTCAAGGGCGCCTGCGACGCATTGTTCACGCCGCGAGCGCTGGGCCCGTTCTTCGAGGTTGCCCAGGCCACAGGCGGTGAGCTCGAGGAGCTCCTCGAATCGGGCGGTAAGCCTCACGAGGTCGCCGCGGCTTTTCTGCGTGAGATGAGGGCAGTAGCGCAGACAATCGTGGTGCTCGAGGACATGCACTGGGCCGACGAGGCCACCCTCGACGTCGTGAAGCTGGTATCGCGCCGGATCGACACAGTTCCCGCTCTGGTTCTCGCCACCTATCGCGACGACGAGCTCGACCGCGCCCACCCTCTGAGGCTCGTTTTGGGCGAGCTGCCGGGTGCCGTCGCTCGCTTGTGGCTCGCCTCCCTCTCACCCGAGGCGGTGGCGGAGCTGGCCAGGACGAGTGGCACAGATCCGGTCGAGCTCTACGCCAAAACCGGGGGCAACCCATTCTTCGTATCGGAGGTGCTGGCGGACGTCAGCACACGGATCCCAGACACCGTTCGTGACGCGGTTCTCACTCGGGTGGCCCGACTCGGCCCGTCCGCGCGCGCCCTCGTGGAGGCGGTCGCGGTGGAGCCCGCCCACCTCGACTTCTGGCTACTCGAGATGCTCGTCCCCGAATCCGCCGGCAGCTTGGAGGAGTGCCTGGCTGCAGGCATCCTCGAGGCCGGGGCGATCGGGGCGAGTTTCCGGCACGAGTTGGCACGCCTCGCGGTGGAGCAGTCGGTGAACCCCCTTTTGAGACGAGAGCTGCATCTCCGGGTGCTGAAGGCGCTGGAGAAACCACCGAGTGGAGACCCGGACGTAACCCGGCTGGCCCACCACGCCGAGGCGGCTGGACAATCCGCGGCCGTGCTGCGCTACGCCCCGGCAGCCGGAGCGCATGCCGCCGCGCGCGGAGCACACCGGGAGGCCGGCGCCCAGTACGCGCGAGCGCTGCGCAGTGGCGATGGGTTACAGGGCGATGGTCGGGCCGATCTGTTGGAACGCGTTGCTCACGAGTACTTCCTGACTGACCAGATGTGGGAGGCAGCCGCCGCACAGACACAGGCGATCGAGACGCACCGCCGGACGGGCGCCCGCCTCCGCGAGGGTGATTGTCTGCACCAGCTCTCTCACATCCTTCGGTGCAGCGGCCGGCAACCGGAGGCCAGGCGGGCCGGAGACGAATCGCTCGCGCTGCTGGAACAACTCCCGGCGGGGGAAGAGCTGGCCATGGCCTATGCAAACGCTGCCTTCTTGCGCATGAACGACGCAGATGCCGAGGGAACGCTTGCCTGGGGCAGCCGGGCGCTCGACCTGGCCGAGCGGTGCGGCTCAACGAGAGCACTGACTCATGCGCTCAACACGGTCGGCTCGATGGAGCTGCAGATCGGCCTCCCGATCGGCGCCGTCAAGCTCAAGAGGAGTCTCGAGCTCGCCGAGGCGGCCGACCTGGAGGATGACGTGGGGCGCGCCTACCTCAACTACACCGGCTTTGCTGCGAGCACCCGCTTCTATAGCGGTATCGAACGCTGGCTTGACGCGGGCACCGAATACTGCACCGAGCGTGGCCTCGACCTGTGGCGGCGCTACCTGGCCGGCACAACGGCCCGCGTGGAACTCGACCGCGGACGCTGGACCGAGGCAGTGCAGTGGGCCGCAGTTCCGCTCGCCGACCGGCGCACCCGGCTGCCGAGGATCGAGCCGCTCGTCGTCATCGCGCTGGTGCGAGCGCGGCGCGGCGATCCGGATTCGAAGGCGCTGCTGGAGGAGGCGCTGTCGATTGCCGTGCCGACAGGAGAGCTTCAGTTCATTGCGTCGGTCGCAATTGCGAGGGCCGAGGCCGCCTGGCTCGAAGGGCGCACCGAGGCAATCGCGGGGGTGTCCGACGACGCCTACGAACTGGCCTTGGACCGGCGGGCTCCATGGCTGGCCGGCGGGCTCGCCTGCTGGCGTTGGCGAGCCGGGATCGGAGAGAAGCTCCCGACAGATTTGCCGGAACCTTTCGCGCGGGAGATAGCAGGCGATCGGGAAGGGGCAGCACAGGCGTGGCGGGACTTGGGATGCCCATACGAGGCGGCACTCGCCCAGGCTGGTGCCGATGAGGATGCCGACCTGCGCCGCTCGCTGAAAGATTTCCAGGACCTCGGTGCCAGGGCTGCGGCCGCTGTCGTCTCCCGACGGCTGCGCGAGCGCGGCGTCCGAGGCCTTCCCCGCGGGCCGCGCCTCGCGACGGTCAGCAATCCCGCCCTGCTGACAAGGCGAGAGGTCGAGGTGTTGGCCCTGGTGGCGCAGGGTCGGCGCGACGGCGAGATCGCCACTCGGCTCTTCCTGTCCGACAGAACGGTGGGCCACCATGTCTCCGCGATCATCCGCAAGCTCGGCGTGCGCACTCGTGGGCAAGCGGCGGCCGAGGGGCTGCGCCAGGGCATCGTCGACAACCAAACAGATGGGTGGCCTTCCTCGTCAACCTAGGAACGATTCGCGAAACGCGTTGGCGAGGTGACCGGGCCCCGGTGATTGCTGGACAGGAGAAAGCCCCGGCCGACTGATCGGCCGGGGCTTCCGGGTGTTGCTCGGGGAAGGAGGGAGTCCTTCACAATCGTCCGGCGGCGCTGTACCCCAGCAGCACCGACGACCGGGTCGGTCTGCCCTATGGCAACGGAATCGTGTTGAACAGACCCCACGGGGTGACTGCACCCGCCCCGTTGATGCTCTGCGTCCCAATGACGCCCGGAATGTAGGCGTCCTTGATGAACAGGTACAGGGGCTTGCCCTTGTAGGTCACCTGGCGGGCGCCGTCCGGCCAAACGACGAAGCCCAGCGCGTGCTCATCGACGCCCCGCCCGGCCTCAGGTTGTCCGGAGGTGAGGACCGGTTGCCAGATCAGGGCACAGTACCTCTGGCAGGCCTGGCCATTCTTGTTGCTCAAGGTGTAAACGGGGAACCTGCCATGGGGCAGGAGCGAGAAGTCATCATCCATCGATGCCGCCAGCACCTCGGTGCCGCTGACTGTCTCAACCCGCAAGTGTGCCCGACCAGGTGCGGGAAGGCCCCGACCTGGCTCCACCAGGTACCAGGTGCCCGTGGGACTGGTCACTGGGTCGAACAGGTTAGCCCCGTCCGTTTGCCCCGGTGTCTCGTCCAAGAAGAAGCGGTACAGCGGCAGACCGGCGTAGGTCACCTGCTGCACGCTCGCGCCAGAGAGCACGTCGGCGCGGGTCACCGTTCCGAGGAGGGTGTGGTTGACACCCGGCCCGGCTTTGGGGGCGCCCTTGGTCAGGAGCGCGGGCCAGAGGACGCTGTCGCAGGGGTGCCCTATGGCGTTTGGGCCGTCGCTACACGCGAACGGAGCCAGATCAAACGTCAGCGAATGGAGCCGGTCGGACGTCAGCACGTACAGAGAGCAACCGGCGTTGGCGCCCGAACCGACGATCAGAACCCTGCCAAAGGCTGTCGATGCCGTCGACACGGTTGCAGGGCCGCTCGGGGAGCTGGTGACGGGGGTGGCGCAGGAAGGAGAACTACCTTGGGCCCTCACGGGTGAGCTGAGCTGAGGTGCCACGGCAACGAGACCCAGGGTGAGAATGGCGGCTGTGGCAGTGCGTGCAACAACCCTTCGGAACCGGCGAGACAACATCATCACGACCTCCAATCTTCTCCGAAGGCTCGGTGACCCGAGCCGTAGTGAACAGAGCTACACGTCGATGCCGGGTTGGCGACGGTGCGCGAGCAGTCCCCACCCCACTCTGAAAACCAGGGCATCACGTCACCTGCCGTAGAAGTACGGATCGAGCACCCGCACTCGCGTGATGCTCTCGATGGGAAGACGGTTGCGGTCAGCCGCGCGCCGGATGGCCTCCGGGTCCGGACCGTCATAGACGCAGTACGTCTTCTTTCCGTCCTCACTGACGTAGGAATGCACCCAGGTGACGCCGACCTCAGCATTGCGCTCCACGACCGCGAGGCAGGTGGCTGCGCCGTCGTCATTGGCCGGGACGTCGAGCCCCCCTGGAAAGATCCGTTCGACCATGTATCGCGCCATAGGGACCTCCTTCTGAACCATCGGACGGTCATGACGTCCGATCAGTCCATTCGGCTCCGGCGCGGGTCAACCGATCATCGGGACTAGTCCCCATATTGGGCGTCGCGGGTACCCAAGTTGGAGCCCCACGGCGCCCTCATTCGCGCCCTCACGCTCGATCCCAGTCGCGACTACCAGCCCCTGGGAACGGCTCCCGGCCCGCCTAGACTTGTCCACGATGACGCGAGACATGCGTCCACGATGTCCTGACATGACAATGGCTGGGGAGAGAGGATTCGAACCTCTGATTGGCTGATCCAGAATCAGCTGCCTTACCACTTGGCCACTCCCCAGCGGCGGGGGCACAGTCTACCCGGAGGAGATGTGCGGCCCTGCACGCGGGTCCCCGGTGAGCACACCCGGCGCTCGTTCGGGACGGTTTTGGCGACCGGGGCGCGGGTCTATACTGGATCCGTGGACCTCCCAGAACTGCTCCGCTCACAGGCCAAGCGCTATCGGTGCGCGGTGTGCAACACCAACATGGCCGACTGTGGGATCAAGGTGATCACCCAGCAGGGCAACCGCGCCCTGGTACGGGTGACGTGTGCTGCCTGCGACGACGAGAACCTCCTCCAGATCATCTTCCAGACCGACGGCGAGATCATCGAGAACGAGGGCCAGAAGGTCGCCACCATCAGCGAAGGCATTCCTTCCGTACCCGACCCGATCAGCTCGGACGAGTTGCTGGACCTCCGTGACATCCTTGCCGGCCACCAGGGCGGTTTCCGCGAGCTTCTCGACCGGCGCTGACGCTCAGCTAACCGGCTAACCCGCCCGGCGTCGCGGCTCTCCCAGCGGCTGGGCTACCTGTGCTCCCGTCGGCTTCGGCGTTGATTGCACTCCCCCTCCGCCTCCACCCGGGGTCGGGGTGGGCAGGCTCGGTGTCGGTGTGGAGGTCGGGGCCAGGGTGACCGGCGGCACTGACACCGTCGGTGCGGGCGTGGACGTCGGCGTTGGAGTCGGGCTTGGTGTCGGAGTCGGCGTCGGCGTCGGGCACGCGGACGTAGCGCCGAACCCCGCATCGGCAGACGCGCAGTCCGGCAGGCTGCCGGACACCGGCGTGAAGGCACTCGGCTTGGGCAGGCCGTTGACGAACGGAACGGCGATGGCCGCACCCGTGCTGGTGCCGAACACCTGGTTCATCCCCTGCTCGGCCTGCTGCTGACTGGTATGCCCGACCCACGTCGCCACCACCCAGGAAGGCGTGTAGGTCATGTACCAGGCGTCCACGTAGTTGTCGGTGGTGCCCGACTTGCCGGCTGTGTCGTACTTGAAGTGCAGGTTCCATTGCTTGGCGTAGTTGCGAAGGATCGAGGTCATGGTCCACGCCTGTGCCGGCGTCATGGTGTCGCCGAGGTTGGCCGGTTGGGTGAAGTCACGGACAACGTTGCCGCTGGCGTCGGTGACCTTGAGGATGCCCCGCGCCACCACCTTGTGGCCGCCGTTGGCGAATGACGCGTACGCGGACGCGTGGTCGATCATCCGCACGGCCGACGTCCCGATCGCCGTGCTCAGGTTGGATGCCTGAGGGGTGAGGGTCTGGGAGATTCCCATGCCGTACGCGAAGTTGATGACGTTCTGCACACCAGCCATCTGCATCGCCTGCTCGGTGGCGATGTTGCGCGAATGGACCAGCGCGGTTGCAGCCGTGATCGGGCCTTCGTACAGACCGTCGAAGTCCGGCACGCCGCCGAGCTTTTGCGACTCCGCCCGGGTGTCCTGCAGGATTGTGTCCGGCTTCAGCGTTCCGTTCTTGAACCCGGTCTCATACACATAGGGCTTGAAAGACGAACCCGGGCGCCGGGACGCCGTCACGATGTTGTACTGGCCGGCGATTGAGTTGTCGTTGAAGTTGGCGGATCCAACCATCGCCTGGATGTCGCCGTTGTGCGGGTCGATCATGAGCAGCGCGCCGTTGGTGGCGCCGTCATTCTTCAGCTTGGCGACGCCGTTGACCACCGCGGTGTTGGCAAGGTTCTGGATGTTGAGATCGAGCGTGGTGTAGACGGTGAGGCTGCCCTGGAGGAGTTCGGGGTTGTCCTGTCCGAAGATCGACTGGAGTTGGTCCTGGATGTAGGCGACGAAATGTGGGGCCGCGCCGGTTGTCAACGACGACTTGCCGTTGTTGAGGTCTGCAGTCAGCGCCTGGCGGTTGGTTTGCTGTTGCGCCTGCTGTGCAGTGGTGGCTGTATCCCCGCCGACCAGCGGGTCGACCGCGTCGGCCGCGGATTGGGTGACATCGCCGACAGACACCAGGCTGCTGAGCACGTAATGCATGCGTGCGTAGGCGGCATCGGGGTTCTTGTAGGGATCGTTGAACGACGGTGCCTGGGGAAGGCCGGCGAGGAGCGCCGCCTCTGTCAGGTTGAGATCCTTGGCGTGCTTGCCGAAGTAGCGTAGCGCGGCTGATTCCACGCCGTACGCGTTCTCGCCGTAGTAGTTGATGTTGAGGTACTGGTCGAGGATCTGCTGCTTGCTGTACTTGCTGTCCAGCTCATTGGCGAGCAGCGCCTCGCGCACCTTGCGCAGCGGGGACTTCGACGCGTCGGTGCCGAAGAACGCCTGCTTGGCGAGTTGCTGCGTGATCGTGCTGGCACCCTCGGCGGGGCGGCGGAGGATGATGTCGTCGACCAGCGCCTTGACCACCCGGGCCGGGTTGAATGCACCCTCGTGGTAGAAGTTGCGGTCCTCGGCGGCGACGGTGGCCTGCTGCATGATCGTCGAGACCTGATCGATGGTCACCGGGTGCCGGTTCTCGTTGTTGTGACCAACCTCCGCGATCAGCGTGCCGTGGACGTCGAGGATCTTGATGGTGCCGGTGGCCTGGCCGATGGTGTTGATGTCCGGCAGGGTCATGGCCGCGTAGGCGACCAAGCCGCCAAACGCCACGACGCAGATCGCGAAGAAGGCCGCGCCGGCGGCGACGACCTTCTTCCAACGTCGATTCAGCCGCCAGCGCGACTGCGTCTGCGACGCCCGTGCTCTCGTCGACCGACGCGGACCCGTTGGAGGAGGTGCCGGGGTCGGCGACCCTGGCGGCGGTGGACCGGCCACTCAGCCCTACTCGGCCGGCTCTGCTGATGCGGCACCGGCGCGCGCCATGTACCGGCGCGCCGCGAAGGTGCCGCCGGCCGCGGCCGCGGCCGAGACCGCGCGCAACGCGAGTTTCTGCCACACCGGGCCAGTGTCTGCCTCGATCTTCGCGTGTTCGAGCTGCTTGCGGATCGCCGCCAGTTCGGCCGCCATCTCCTGCATGGTGGTCGGCGAGTTGATCGTCGCCTCCGGCTGATCACCGCGTAGGGCGCGGCGCAGGACCATCACGCCAACAGCGGCGGCCACCACGGCGGCGCCCGCGATCGCGTACTTGGGGCCCTCGCGACGCAGCCGGGTCTTCCAGTCGAGTTCGGCGCGAATCCTGGCCTCGAGCCGGTCGATGTCACCGGCCAGGGCCTGTTTGGTCAGCTCTCGCTCGCGTTCCGCCTGGCCAATCGCTTGAACCACGACACGTCCTCCTTGACCGCGCCGACCAACTCCCTGCCGCCGCTGAGCCCGCGGCGCAGGGACCGATACCCGAGAAAGCCGGCGAACCCACCGAGCAGAAGGAAGACCGCCGCCATCAGCAGCCACCACACCCAGCCCGAGAAAAAGTCTCCGGCCAAGGCCGTCGGCACAGCGCCTAGGGCAAAGATTGCTACGAACAGCAAAAGTATCGACGCGGCGACCAGGAACCCGATCGCCACCGCGAACCTCTTGATGCTGGCGATCGCCTGGACCTTGGCGAACTCGATCTCCGCCTTGGCGAGACGCACCGCGTCGTCAGCGATCTCCCTGGCGATCGCTGCGAGGCTCTCGTCCCGCGGCCCCCCGGGCGTGGTCACGCTTCGAGCTGCGATACGTCGATATCGCGCAGCCCGTCGGGCGGTTGGACGTCGTGCTGATGGAGGAGCGTCATGAGAGAGAGAACGTAACGTACGCCGGTGAGGTTGACTCCGTGGTTGCGAGTGAGATTCTGAATGGTCTGCAGCTTGAAGATGTCGCGCTGCGAGTACCGCCGCCGATTGGTGGTCGTGCGCTGCGGCACGACCAGGCCCATGTTCTCGTACATCATCAGCGTGCGCGGGTGGGTCTCGAGGATCTCGGATGCCACGCTGATCGTGTAAATGGGCTTGTCGAGCCCGGGCTGGCCGGCGGGTGCGGCGGCCCTCGCCTGACGGCCTACTCCTTCAGCCATTCATCGATTCCCTCGGACAGCACGATCGGCGACGTCTGTGCCTTGACCAGGAACTCCATGGCGCCGAGCTTGAGCCCGCGGTCGACAAGCTCCTTCTCGCCGTAGTTGCTGAGGATGATCACCGGGATGTCGGCGGTCGAATCCTGTCCGCGCAACTCCTCGAGCACGGTGAAGCCGTCCTTCTTGGGCAGCCTGATGTCGAGGAAGACGATATCGGGGTTGAGCTCCGTGGCCCGGCGCACCCCCTCCTCGCCATCCATGGCGACGTGGACCCGATACCCGTCCTTCTCGAGCTTGAGCTTGTACATCTCGAGGGTTTCGCGATCGTCCTCGATCAGGAGGACGTCGATCACCTGGTCGTCGTCAGCGCTCAATTGGGGCTCCACCTCCCTCGACAGGCCGGCCGGCGCGGCCGGTTCTTTCGGAGTATACCCGGGGGGTAACGCCCCATCGTACCGACACCGTTTCCTTATAGCGGGAAGGTGGCCTTCGGTCAGAGGTGGACGTGGGCGACGTCGATGTCGTCGAGGTGGTCGGGCCGTTCGATGCCGTTCTCGCCGAGCAGCCGCAGCAGCTGGATCACGTACTTGGCGCCGTTGAGGTTCAGCCCATGGCGGCGGGTCAGCCGCTGGATCGCCTGGAGGGTGAGCACGTCCCGCTGGGAATAGCGACGCCGGTTGGTAGCCGTGCGCTGAGGCACGACCAGCTGGAGGTGCTCATACATCATCAGCGTCCGCGGGTGCGTGGCCAAGATCTCGGCCGCGACGCTGATCGTGTAGATGGGCTTGTCGAGCGCGACCCGGCCGGCAAGCGCGGCGGGCTGGGCGGCGTTCGCCGGTCCCTCGGTTGCTGGCTGGTCAGGATCCGGCGGCATCGGTGGACGCGATCGTACCCGCACCCGCGTATCGGCGACAGGTACGGATGGCAACCGGGCCGTAACCAAAGGTATGGGGAGCACGTACCACGCTTCGCACATGCCTCAGACCACCACGCTCCACAAGCCGCGCTCGATCACCGCAATCCCGTCTGGAGGCGATCCGCTCCGAGTTCGCGAGCGCTACCTGCGCCGGCGCAGCCAGCGCCGCCGCCTCAGCGACCGGGGTCTCACCGCCATCTGGGTATCGGTCGCCGCCCTGCTCAGCTGGCTGGTCATCGTCGGTCTGACCACGCTCGGTCGCTAGAGCGAGCGACGCGAGCCGGCGCTGAGTGGCGCCGAGGGGAGGGGATCGCGCCTCCCGGTAAAAGCAGTGGGGAAGGGAGCTCTCTAGCCCATCAGCTCGCGGAGGTCTTGCAGCTGCAGGGCGACCCAGCGATTGATGTCGGCGGCACGCACGGTTTCTCTGATGTTGGCTGCGCGCGCCCGGCGCTGCGGTGGGTCCATCATCAGCCCGAGGTAGAGGGCCTCCGCAGTCTCGTCGACGTCGAACGGGTTGACGGTGAGGGCGAAGTCGCCGAGCTCCTCGTGTGAGCCGGCGTTCTCGCTGAGTACCAGCACACCGTCGCGGCGGTTGCACACGATCCCCTCCTTGGCCACCAGGTTCATGCCGTCGTAGATGGGATTGACGAGGAGGACGTCGAACTGCCGGTATCCGGCCAGGGCACGGGCCATCACGTCGTCGACCTCGACGCGGATCGGGGTCCAGCCGCCGCGGCTGAACTTGCGGTTGATCCCGGCCGCGACGCTGAGCACGCTGCCGAGGTAGGCGCGGTAATCGTCGATGTCCTGTCGGCTGGGCTGGAGGTAGGCCCAGAACTGAACGGTGCCGTGCAGCTCGTGGTGGTCCTCGAGCATGCGCTCGTAGGCGAGGAAGCCGCGCACGATGTTCTTGCTGAGGTCGGTGCGGTCCACGCGCAGGATCAGCTTCTCCGGCCGCCAGGTCAGCAGCCGCTCCTCCTCGAGGCGCACGTCGTCTCCCTCGGCCTGTTGGAGCAGTCCGTCGACGTCGATGCTGATCGGGTAGTTGCGAACCCGGACAACCCGGCCGTCGACGAACACGCAACGCTCGCGGAAATCGATGGTCAGGCCCAGGTTTTCCTCACACGTCAGCAGGAAGTTGCGCACGTCGCGCCGTGTCTGGAAGCCCACCACGTCAGCGCCGAGGAGACCGTTGACGATGGCGTCGCGCATCGCCTTGGGAAGGATGGTCCAGTACTGCGGCGTCGGCCAGGGGATGTGCACGAAGTGTTGGATGCGCACGTCGTGGATCTGGGCACGCACCATGCCGGCCACGCAGTACAGCTGGTAGTCCTGGATGAAGACCACGGGCGGCCGTGCCGACGACGTGGCCTCGGCCACGACCCGGTCCGCGACCATTTGGTTGACGAGCACGTAGCCCTCGCGCCACGCGAACAGCGTCGCGGCGTCGACGTTGGGCTCGCGCGCCAGGTCCCAGAGGTAGTGCTGGATGAACCAGAGCAACGGGTTGCTGATGGTGTTGTAGTAGAGGTCGTACGAGTGCGGCCGCGGCTCAACGAACGACACGCGGTAGGCGGTGCCGTCCTCGGTGACCAGCTCGGCGGGGTCGCCCCGGGCAGCGAGAGCTCGATCGGAGTCGTCGCGCGCCACGGCGATCCAGAGCGCCTCGGTCGACGCCGCCAGTGAGCTGAGCGCGGTGACCAGGCCGCCAGCGCCCTTGACCAGGCGTTCCGGCGTGTTCCTGTACGGGTCGGCGGGCTCGAACACGAGCGGCGCGCGGTTGGCGACGACGATGGGCTGGACGTCGCCGAGCAACTCCTGCAGGTGGGACTGGATGACGGGCAGCGCTTGTCCTCCTCTCCCCCACTCCCGTTTGCGTCGCCTGCTCGTCAGCCGAGCAGCACGTCGTAGAAGTAGCGCTCCTGGCGAGGCACGTTCTGGTCGACGTGGATGTGCTTGACCTCGGTGTACTCGCGCAAACCGTACAGGCCCAGCTCGCGCCCGGTGCCGCTCTGCCGGTAGCCGCCGAAGGGTGCGAGCGGGTTGAGCAGGTGCCAATCGTTGATCCAGACCGTCCCGGTGCGCAGCTGCTTGGCCATCTCGATGGCGCCGCGGGTGTCGCGCGACCAGATACCGCCGGCGAGGCCGTAGATGGAGTGGTTGGCGCGCCGGATGACGTCGCCCGGGTCACTCCAGCGCTGGACGGCGAGCACGGGTCCGAACACCTCCTCGATGGCCATGTTCGAGTCGGGGCTGACATCGGCAAGGACGGTGGGCTGGATGAAGTGGCCCTTCTCCCCGAGGCCGGCGGCACGGCCGCCACCGCAGAGCACGGTGGCACCTTCCCGTTGGGCGCGATCGATGGCGGCGAGAATATTCTCGTACTGGCGGCGCGAGATCACCGGGCCCACCTGGGTGTCGAAGTCGGTGGCATCGCCGACGCGCAGCTCGCGGGCCGTGGCCACCAATCGCTCCATGAACGCGTCGTAGACGTCGTCGTGGACGTACAGGCGGTGGCCCGACTCACACGCCTGGCCCTGGTGGAAGAACGTGCCGAAGAGGGTGCCGTCGACGGCGACGTCGAGGTCAGCGTCGGCGCAGACGATGTTGGCCGACTTGCCGCCCAACTCGAGCGTGACCTTCTTGATCGTCGGTGCCGCCATCTGGAGGATGCGCCGGCCCACCGCGGTGGACCCGGTGAACGCCACCTTGTCGACGTTCTCGCTGACGACCAGCTCCTCGCCCAGCTCGTTGCCCGGCCCGGTGACCACGTTGAGGACGCCGCGCGGAAGGAGCCCGGTCTCGTCGATGGCCCGCGCCACCTCGAGGAGGGTCAGAGGCGTGAAGGGCGACGGCTTGAGCACGACGCTGTTGCCCATCGCCAGCGCCGGCGCCAGCTTCCACATGGCGATCATCAGCGGGAAGTTGAAGGGGATGATGCCCGTGCAGACGCCGATCGCCTCCCGCTGTACGAAGTTCCAGCTCACGTGAGGGATGTCGATCCACGGAAGCGGCTCGTACCAGGGTATCTGCAAAGCCTGCTCGGCCATCGAGCGAAACGTCTCGACAGCCAGCGGGACGTCGACGACCGCCGCCTTGCGAATAGTGGCCCCGGCGGTCTGCGCCTCGAGCATTGCCCAGTCGCCGCTGCGCTCGGCGAGGTGCTCGGCGATCTCGAACATGATGCGGCTGCGCTGCAGCTGGGTCTTGTTGCGCCAGTCGCCGCCGTCGAACGAGCGCCGCGCCGCCTCGATCGCCCGGCGCGCGTCCTCGCGGCCGCCGGCGGGAGCCAGCCCGACGACCTCCTCGGTCGAAGGATTCTGCACCTCGAAGGTGTCGCCACCCGCCGCGCCGGTCCACTCACCGTCGATGTACTGCTGGTAGGTCGCCACCTCGGGCCGCACGATCGTCGCCACGCTGCCTCCTCCTGTTGACGAGGGTCGATTATGAGGCGACGTCGGCCGCGGCGAGCCGACGCCAGGCCACCGCCGGGTCGGCCCACAGGTGCGTCAAGGAACTGCAACAGGCGCAATCAGATCGGGCACAACGCGTCATTCAGGCGGAGAATCGGGCCATGCCCGCCCGACCCGGCCGTCCGCGCGTCCTCCTCGTCGACGACGACTCCCGCCTGGTGCACATCGTCACCCTCTACCTCCAGGTGCAACGGTTCGAGGTGTTCTCCGCGGCCGATGCGCAGTCAGCGCTCGACTTCCTCAGCCGCGGCCTTCCCGAGCTGGTCATCTGCGACGTGATGATGCCCGGCGTCGACGGCATCACCCTGTGTCGCCAGATCCGCGCGTTGCCCGGCGGCGAGCGCCTCCCGCTCATCGTCTTCACCGCGCTCAGCGACACCGCCGACCTGGATGCCGCTCGAAACGCGGGCGCAGACAAGGTCATCTGCAAGCCCTTCAACCTCGGCGGCCTCGGCCAGGCCGTCCAGGAGCTGTTGCCCGACCCGATAGCGGCGACTGCCTGACCGCAGCCGCCGAGACGATGTCCGCGGGCTGTCCCGCGGGCCCTCGTAGCGTCGGCGGACTGGCCGGGACGTTGTCGGTGTTGGGGGGTGGCGATGGATCAGGTGTCGTTGAACGATGGCCTGGACGGTCGCGAGACCGTGGCCTTCGGGCTCGGCGCCGCCGAGGTGGCGGTGTTCGTCCTGGCGCTGCTCACCGGCTACGCGGCGCTGCGCAGCGGTCTGCCGGGTGCCGTCGCCTGGGCGCTCGCCGGCCTCTTCGTTGCATTCGGGGCACTGCTCGCCTGGGGACGGACGGCGGGCCGTTCGATGCTTGAGTGGGCGGTCCTGCTGGCCAGGTTCGTGGTCCGCGCTCACCGCGGCCGCGCCGTGCTGAGGTCCCAGTCCGGGGCGGTGGTGGTCCCGCTCGCACTGCGGCGTCACCTGCCGGGGGCTCGCGGCGACGCGGTGGCTGACCCGCCGCGGCGCCGTGCTCGAGTCGAGGCGTTCTTCTCACTGAGCGGAGGCAGCGGGCGCACCACGCTGGCCGTTGAGGTGGCCGCGCTGGTGGCGTCTCGGGGCGCCGCTGTGCGGGCAACCGGCGGTCGTGGGACGCGCGTTGCCCTGCTCGACCTTGCCGCGCGCAACCCGTCGGTGGCGCTCCGTCTCGGCCTGCCTGTGCCGCCGTCGTGCCCGGCGGATGATCGCTCCGAGCCGACCCCGGCACTGGTCACCCACGCGAGCGGGCTCGCCGTCCACACCGGAGGAGCGGCGCCCCCCGCCTCCGCGGCGGCCGCGGCGGGCTCGGTGACCGAGCTGGTGGATGTGGCCGAGCGCGCCGGCGCCGATCTCATCGTGGCCGACATCGACTGCGACCTGGGTGCGCTCTGCGTGGCCGTGCTGCGCCGATGCGATCGCGTGCACGTCACCATCACCGCCTCGGCCACGGGTGTGCTCGACGCCTATCGCAGCACCGCCGCGCTGCGCAACCTGGGCTTGCGCGACCGCATCGACTACGTTGTCAACCGGTGTGCCGGGCCGATCCAGCTGGGCGAGGTGATGAGTGACCTCGACGGCGCCGTGGTCGTCGAGGTGCCCCAGAGCGCGGCCTTTGTGATCGCGGAGAATCACCACCGCATTGCCGCGCTCGACGACCGCGGACCGGCCACGGCCGCCATCGTACGGCTGGCCGAGCACGTGCAACGAGGGCTGGACGCGGGCGCGGACGCGGTGCCGCGATGGGGTGCTCGTGTCGGTTGAGTGGCGGCGCCCGCCTCCGTCCGCGCCGCGGGCCTGAGCGGCGCCGGTGGCCGCTGTCGCGGCGATCGCGCTGGAGCCTCTCGACCTCACCGCGCTCGAGCCGGCGGCGCAGGTTGCCTGCGCCGACAGCATGTCGCGGCTGCTGTGCGCGCTCGAGTCTCCCCTGCAGTTCGTGGTCCGGCGGCGACGCGCCTGGCCCGCCGCGCAGGAGGCGGCGCACCCCCGGGACCGCGTTGCCGCCGGCCTCCACGCGGCGATGAGCAGTCACCAGGCCGCTCTGCTCACCTCCCTGCCCGCATTCCGCAGCGACGTGCTCGCCGTTGTGCGCCGCGCCGACGGGGACACCGCCGCGCTCTCGCGCCACATGGAGATGGTCACGGACATGCTCCGCGGCGCCGGCGTGCGCAGCCGCGCCCTGCCCGACGATGAGACACGCCCGCAGCCATGGATGGAGCGGTCCCGCGCGGTGGTCGGCCGTGACGGCGCGCGCTGCGGCCTCGAGCTCGAGCGGCTACCCGGACGGGCCGTGGCGCTTGGCTGGCTGCACACCCTGCTCGCCGCCCCGGCCGAGTTCGACGCCGCCATCCACCTCACCCCGGTCGACGCCGCGGCCGCCCACCGTGCCGTCGAACGGCGCCTGCGCAGCCTGACCGCCGATCGCTTGCTCGAGATCGACCGCGGGCGCATCGGCGACGCCAGCGTCGACGTCGGCCTCGAGGCGGCGGGGGCGCTCCGCGACCGCCTGGCGCGCAATGAGGTGCGCCCGCTGCGGCTCTCCATCGCCGTCGCGGCCCACGGCCGCGATGAGGCCAGCGCGCACCACGCCGCCGAGGTTGTGCGCGCCGCCGCCGCAGCGGGCGGCCTGCGTCTGCGCCACGCCCACCTGCGCCATGCGGCCACGGTGCGCGGCACCCGGCCCCGCGCCGAGCCAGCCGACGGCGGCAAGCTGGTCGACTCGGCGGCGGCAGCCACCTGCCTGCCGTTGACCGAGACGGTCTGCGATGACCGCAACGGCTACCGGCTCGGTGTCAGCCGCCGTTCGGGGGTGCCGGTCGTCGTCGACGTGTTCGATACCGCCCAGCACAGCAATGCCAACGCCGCCGTGTTCGCCACCAGCGGCCACGGCAAGAGCTTCACGCTGGGTGCGCTGGTGCTCGAGGCGGCGGCGCACGGGGTGGGCTCGCTGATCGTCGACCCCGAGGGTGAATATCGGCGGCTCATGCACGCGGCCGGCGGCCAGTACCTCAGCCTCGGGGTCAGGGGAGCCGGGGCGCTCAATGTCTTCGACGCCGCGCCGAACCCGGACGAGGCGATCCACGTCGCGGTCGACCTGGTCAACGTCCTCTGCGGCAGCGTCCTCGGTGAGGTGGAGCGGGCGCGCGTCGACGCCGCCATCCACGACGCGGTCGGCAGCGCCCTGGCGCAGCACCGCACCGTGCTGCTCGGGGACTGCGCCAGCGCCCTCGAGCGCACCGCACCCCGTGCCGCGACGGTGTTGCGCCGGGTGTGCAACGGGCCGCTGGGCGCCATCTTCAATGCGCCGAGTGACATCGACCTCGAGGGCGACCTCTGCGCCATCTCGCTGCGCGACCTGCCGCACGAGTTCGTGCCGGCCGCAACGCTGCTGATCGCCCAGTGGCTGTGGACGCGGGTGCGGCGCGAGCGTCGCCGCCGCCACATCGTGCTCGATGAGGTCGGCGCCCTCTGCGTCCACCCGCCGCTGCGCGAGCTGCTGGTCCAGCTGGCCCGGCGGTGCCGCAAGTACGGAGCGTCGCTGGTGGTGGCCACCCAGAACGTCGAGGACCTGCTGCGCAGCGAGGAGGGATGCGTGGTGGCCACCAACTGCGCCACCGTCCTCCTCGGGGGTCACCGCGCCGCCGAGGCGGCCCAGATGGAGCGGGCCTTCGGGCTCACCGAGGGGCAGCGGCGGTTCGTCGAGCACGCTCCCCGCGGCGAGTTTCTCCTCCTCGCCGGCCGGCGGCGATGCGAGATCCGCGTCGACGTGCCCGAGCTGCACCGCGCCATCCTTGCCCCGCACTGACCCGCGCCTCCCAACCCCACGGCGGGGGGCGGTAACCCTCACAATTGAGGGGCCGGGACCCCTTGACGTCCGCGCGGAGTCGGACCAACATATGGGGGCCACGGGGCGAGCGACCCCAAGATATGGGATAATCGAGGTTCAGACCGGCACGGTCAGGGGACTCTCCGACCCGAGGCGCACGTCCCACTCAACGTCGCACCAGAACAAGCGCCCCGCCGGGAATTGACGAGGGAAAACTGTGGACCGACCTGTCTCCGCTTCCGCGTCCGACGCCTCCACCTCCGAGGGTGCATCCACCATCACCGGCCGCCGCTCGCGCAGCCGGACCAGCACCGGCAATGGCCGGACCGAACGATCCGGGGAAAGTGGCCTGAAAGTAGGCCGCCGCTTCACTCGCGAGGGTGTCCATCCCTTCGAGGAAGTGCCGTGGGAGAAGCGCAGCGCGATCATCGGCAACGAGCGCGGTGAGACGGTGTTCGAGCAGCAGGACGTCGAGATCCCAGCGTCGTGGTCGCAGATGGCCACCAACGTGGTGGTCAGCAAGTACTACCGAGGCCCGTTGGGCACGCCGCGTCGTGAGACCAGTGTCCGGCAGGTGATCGCTCGTGTCTGCGACACCATCGCCAACTGGGGCCGCGAGGGCGGCTACTTCGCCACCGAGCAGGACGCGCAGGCGTTCCAGGACGAGCTGACCCACCTGGTGCTGCACCAGAAGATGAGCTTCAACAGCCCGGTGTGGTTCAACGTCGGCGTGCCCGGCACGCGGCCACAGGCCTCGGCGTGTTTCATCAACTCCGTCGAGGACACCATGGAGTCGATCCTCGGGCTGGCCAAGACCGAGGGGATGCTCTTCAAGTACGGTAGCGGTACCGGCACCAACCTCTCCCCGCTGCGCAGCTCCAACGAGCAGCTCGGCGGTGGTGGCACGGCCAGTGGTCCGGTGTCCTTCATGAAGGGCTTCGACGCCTTCGCCGGCGTCATCAAGAGCGGCGGCACCACGCGACGCGCCGCGAAGATGGTGATCCTCAACGTCGACCATCCCGATGTCGAGGAGTTCATCACCTGCAAGGTCAACGAGGAGCGCAAGGCGTGGGCGCTCATCGAGGCCGGCTACGACTCCTCCTTCACCGGCGAGGCCTACGGGTCAGTGTTCTTCCAGAACAGCAACAACTCGGTGCGGGTCACCGACGAGTTCATGCGTGCCGTTGCCGACGACCGCGATTGGCACCTGCACGCGGTCACCGACCAGAACCGCGTGGTCAAGACGATGAAGGCCCGCGAGGTGATGCGGCTGATGGCCGAGTCGGCGTGGCAGTGCGGCGACCCCGGCATCCAGTACGACACCACCATCAACGATTGGCACACCTCGGCCAACAGCGGGCGCATCAACGCCAGCAACCCGTGCAGCGAGTACATGTACCTCGACGACTCGGCGTGCAACCTGGCGTCGCTGAACCTGCTGAAGTTCCTCAACGAGGACGGCAGCATCGACGTCGAGAGCTACCGCCACGCGGTGCACATCACCATCACCGCCCAGGAGATCCTGGTCGGCAACGCCTCCTACCCCACCGAGAGGATCGGCAAGAACAGCGAGGACTTTCGCCCCCTCGGTCTCGGCTACGCCAACCTCGGGGCGCTACTGATGGCGCGCGGCGTGCCCTACGACTCGCCGCAGGGACGTGACCTGGCTGCCTGCGTCACCGCGATCATGACCGGCGAGGCGTACGCGCAATCGGCGCGGATGGCACGCGAGGTCGGACCTTTCAACGGGTTCGCGGTCAACCGCCAGCCGATGCTCCGGGTCATCGCCAAGCACCGCGAGGCTGCATACAACATCCCCAGCGACAGCGTCGAGGCCGACCTGGTCGCCGCGGCGCGCCACGCGTGGGACGAGGCGCACGAGCTCGGCGCCAAGCACGGCTACCGCAATGGGCAGACGACCGTGCTCGCTCCGACGGGAACCATCGGCTTCATGATGGATTGCGACACCACCGGCGTCGAACCCGACATCGCGCTGGTCAAGTACAAGAAGCTGGTCGGCGGCGGCATGCTCAAGATCGTCAACCAGACCGTGCCGCTCGCACTGCAGCGGCTGGGCTACGGCGACACGGCGGTTGCCGACGTGTGCGCCCACATCGACGCCAACGACACCATCGAGGGTGCGCCGTCGCTGCGGGAGGAGGACCTCGCTGTCTTCGACTGCGCCTTCACCCCGCAGAACGGCACTCGCTCCATCGCCTGGCAGGGTCACGTGCGGATGATGTCGGCAGTCCAGCCCTTCCTCTCCGGCGCGATCAGCAAGACGGTTAACATGCCCAACGACGCCACAGTCGACGAGATCGAGCAGGCGTACATCGACGGCTGGAAGCTCGGCCTCAAGGCCCTGGCCATCTACCGCGACGGCAGCAAGCGCAGCCAGCCGATGGCGACATCGATGGACAAGACCACCGGCCGCAGCGTGCAGATCGTCGAGCGTCCGTTGCGCAAGCGCCTACCGGCCGAGCGCAACGCGCTGACCCACCGCTTCGAGGTGGGTGGCCACGAGGGTTACATCACGGTCGGTCTGTATGACGACGGCCAGCCCGGCGAGATCTTCCTGAAGATGGCCAAGGAAGGCTCGACGGTCAGCGGGCTGATGGACGCGTTCGCCACCGCGGTGTCGCTGGCCCTGCAGTACGGCGTTCCATTGCAGGCGCTCGTCGACAAGCTCTCGCACACCCGCTTCGACCCGCAGGGATTCACCAAGAATCCCGAGGTGCCGATCGCCAAGTCGTTGATGGACTACATCTTCCGTTGGATGGCGTCGCGTTTCATGCCGCAGGAGGATCGCGACCGCCTCGGCATCATCAGGCGCGACGGCGAGGACGGCACCCCGGCCGCGATACCCAATGCGATCGTCACCGCTGTCAACGGTGCGTCGGCGACCACCGGGGTCAGTGGTTTCGCCGCGGTCCGCGCGATGACCCCGGTGCCGGTTGCCGAGGGCCTGCCCGGTGCATTTGTCAACCAGGGTGACGCACCGTCGTGCAGCGAGTGCGGCAGCCTCATGGTGCGTAGCGGCGCCTGCTACAAGTGCCACAACTGCGGGGCGACGTCAGGCTGCAGCTGAGGGCGCGACTTATCCGTGCAGCAGCAGCGCGAAATTCATGAGCGGGGCGGAGAGGCTCAGCGCTGCCGCGAGAATCAGCGCGAAGACCACACGGCGTCCGCGCAGGTAGCCGAGGGCCAGCAGGGCCAGCCAGCCGACCATGAGCAGCTTGACCGTATACGCGGCCAGGGGTGAGCGGAACAGCAGCACCGAGAAGAACGGGTTCTTCTCGACGTAGCGGTCGCCGGCCAGCGCCCGGGACGTGGTAGCGATGTCGGCCGCCTGTGCGGCCAGCAGGATCGCCAGCACCAGGAGGACCACGCGGTCACGAAGGTTTGCCTTGAGCGTCTCGAGGCTGCGGTCCAACCGCGGCTCCGGAACAAGTTCGAGGATGCCGACGCCGACGCGGTGGACGCGACGGACGCGACGCTCCTGCTCGGTATCCACGCTCACAACGCTTCCCCTCGTTCCGCTCTCGGACGCCCAGTGACAAGTGTGGAACGTTTGGGTCACATAACGCAACTGGCAGTTTCGGGGTGTGCCGTCGCGGAACCCTCAACTGGCGTTGGTGATCGCCTCCTCCAGCCTGGCCATGACCCGCAGGGTGGCGCGCAGCTCCTCGTCGTCGAGTTGCGACAGGACACGCTCGAGCATCTCGCGACGGCCTCCGAGCGCCACCTGCAGCGCCTCCTTGCCGCCGGGGCCGATCGACACGGTGACCACGCGACGATCGTCCTCGTTGCGCTCGCGGACCACCAGGCCGGTGTCGACCATCCGGTCGACCATGGCGCTCGCCGACGGCGGGGTGGTGCCCAGAAGAGCGGCGACGTGGCTCACCGTGGTTGGTCCGAGCTCATTGAGAAGCCCGAGCAGGTGGACTTGCGCCGGGCTCTGTCCGCACTCGTGCATGTCCCGGGCCACGGCCCGCTTGCGACGTTCGACCCACGCCTGGACCGCGTCCACCGCCGCGACGACGGACGCGCGCGGTGGGGCGGCGGGCGTTGTCATGCCACCGCCACCGCCGGGACGCCGTGCTTGGCCTCCTCCTCCGCCGTGGTGGTTCGGCGCAGCGGCAGCTCAGGCAGCCGCAGGAACAGGAGGAAGGCCGCCAGCGACGCCCCGGCGCCCAGCCACATCAGTCCGGAGATCGAGCCGGACAGGTCGGCCTGGATGCCGGCGGTGATGCGGGGAATCAGAGGCTGGGCTGCCGCGGGCAGCTGAGCGCGGAGCTGGGTGCCCAGGTTTCCGACGCCGGTCAGGCTGTTAGTGGCAGCCCCGCTCCCCGCGGCGAAATGGCTGACCACAGCGGGTGGGACGCCGGCGTTGGTGAGAGAGCTGGGCAGCTGCGAGGCGAAGGTCAGGGCGAAGATCGAGCCGGCGATGGCCAGGCCCACCGATCCGCCGATCTGGCGGAAGAAGGTCAGGTTGCTGGTGGCCACGCCGATGCGCCGGACGGGAACCGCGTTCTGGAGCGCCACCGTCGTCACCGAGAAGGTCGGGCCGACGCCGAGGCCGGCGATCATCATCCACAGCGACAGCGTCCAGTAGCCCGTGCTGATCTGCAGACGGGTCATCAGGTACATGCCGATGGTCAGCAGCGCCGCGGCGCCGATCAACATCAGCTTGTACTTGCCGGTGCGGCTCACGATGACGCCGGACAGCGTGCTCGAGAGGATCAGGCCGAGCATGAGCGGCCAGGTGCGATAACCCGAGGCGGTGGCGGAAAGCCCTTCCACCGCCTGGAAGTAGCGGGGCAGGAAGATGATCGCGCAGAAGAAGCCGAAGGCCACCAGGAAGGTCGCGGCGTTGATCGTCGTGTAGCTGCGATTGCGGAACTGGTCGAGCGGGATGATCGGTTCGCGGGCGAAGTGCTCGGCGATGACGAACCCGACCGTCAGCACCGCGGCCGCGACCAGGTATGCGAGCACGTTGAGCGACGTCCAGTCATACAGCCGCCCCGATGCGTCGGTCAGCCCCTTGTTGGTGAGCCCGAGGAGCAGCGAGATGGCGGCGACGCTGAAGATGCCGATGCCCAGGAAATCGAGGTCGCGCACCCGCACCCCGCGGACGTTGCCGGAGTTGGGCAGCTGCGTGGCGATGACGGCCAGCGCGGCGATGCCGATGGGCAGGTTGACGTAGAAGATCCAATGCCAGCTGAGGTTGTCGGTGAGGAACCCGCCGAGGAACGGGCCGATGATGAAGCTCAGCCCGAACACCGCTCCGAAGAGACCCTGGTAGCGCCCGCGCTCGGCGGGGCTGAAGAGGTCGCCGATGACAGACAGGGCGATCGGGAAGATGGCGCCGGCGCCGAGGCCCTGCAGCCCACGGAAGATGATCAGCTCGCCCATCGACTGCGAGAGCCCCGACAGGACCGATCCAAGCAGGAAGACGACGATGCCGATGAGCAGCAGCGGCCGGCGACCGTAGATGTCGGACAGCTTGCCGTAGATCGGCACCGTGACCGTGGAGGTCAGCAGGTAGACGGTGACGACCCAGGTATAGAGGTTGTTGCCGGCAAGGTCGGTGACGATGCGCGGCAGGGCGGTGCCGACGATGGTCTGGTCGAGCGCGGCCAGGAAGAGGCCGAGCATGATCGCGACCATGATCAACGCCTTCTGGCGGGGGGCTAGAGAGCGGGGGTCTGGCATCGAAACTTTCGCCTTTCTTAACAATTAGGTCGCCGGTGTAATTAGGATAGCCTAACCTTTAGCGTGGCGTCAAGGGCGTCGTGAGAGCTGTGGAGGGCGGCCCGACGTTCCGTCCGAATACCGCGGGCGGGGGACGGCCGCGACCATTCATGCTCAGGTCATGGACGGACCGGGGCAAGCTGTCATGGCGTGAGCCGGCGCGGCTGGATCCTGTTCGCCGCCATGGGCGTCATCTGGGGCGTCCCCTACCTGCTCATCAAGGTGGCGGTCGGCGAGCTCAGCCCTGCGTCGCTGGTCTTCCTGCGGACGACGATCGGCGCGCTGGTGCTACTTCCCATCGCGGCACGGCGCGGCGCGATCGCGCCGCTGCTGGCGCACTGGCGGTGGCTGCTCGTCTACACAGTCGTCGAGGTCGCCATCCCCTGGATGCTGCTGTCCGACGCGGAGACGCACATCTCGAGCTCGCTCGCCGGCCTGCTGGTGGCGGCGGTGCCCTTCGTTGGCGCCCTGCTGGCACTTGTCACCGGGGGTGACGACCGTCTCGACGCACGGCGCATGGCCGGGCTGCTGGTCGGCTTCGTCGGTGTCGCGACGCTGGTTGGCTTCGACCTGTCGGGCGGAAACCTCGCCGCCGTCGGCGAGATCGCCTTGGTCACCGTCGGCTACGCGGTCGGGCCGATGATCATCGCGCGGCGGCTCAACGCGCTGAGACCCGTGGGCGTGGTCGCGATCTCGTTGGCGCTGACGGCCATGGCCTACGCACCCGTCGGCGTCCTGCAGCTGCCCAGCCACGCTCCCGAGCTCAAGGTCGTGCTTGCCGTGGCGGGGCTGGGGGTGGTGTGCACGGCGATCGCGTTCATCCTCTTCTTCGCGCTGATCGCCGAGGTGGGGCCGGTGCGCGCCACCGTCATCACCTACGTGAACCCCGCCATCGCACTGCTGCTCGGGGTGCTCATCCTCGGCGAGCCCTTCACCGCCGGCGCGGGGGTGGGGTTTGCGCTCATCCTCGCGGGTAGCTTCCTGGCGACGCGGCGGACCGTCGCGCCCGCGGGCAAACAGAGGCGCAGGGAGGCGGTGGCGGAGCTGGGCGCACCAACCGCCGGCGTGCGGTAGGCGCGGGTACAGCACGCCGCAGCCCTGTGGGATAGGCTCGACGGTGCCGTGCCGCACGAATTCTCGATGCACCCGCGCGGGCCGTTCGACCTCGCCCACCAGCGGAAGTTCTTCGGTCTCTGGCCCGAATACTCACCGGATCCGACCTCGGTGGCGATGGCTGTACTCGCTCGATCATCTCCCCGACCACGCCGAGGTGATGCGCCGCGCTGAGGCCTGGCGACCGTTCCGCATGTGGTCGCTGGTGCTCCTCCACGTCTGGATCCGCGGCGAGGGGGGCGGACCGGCACCGAGTCGAGGTCGCGGTCAGACGCGTTAGCCCAACGCGCGCAGGTGCTCCGTGTTGTTCCAGACCGTGATCGACGAGCGGCTGTGCTCGTGGCCGAGCTGCGAGACGGAGGCGGTGTAGAGGTTGAGGTGCTGCGCCAACAGAGGCTGCTGGTCGATCCAGCGTGATGCCAGAACACGGAGGAGGTGGCCGTGCGCGAAGACAGCGACAGTGCCGCCCGCTGCTCGCAACCGCGCGATCACCCGGTCAGCGCGCTCAGCCACCTGCGCGAGCGTTTCGCCATTGGGCACGCCGTGCTCCCAGATACTCCAACCGGGCCGCTGGCGGTGGATGTCCGCCGACGTCTGTCCCTCGTAGTCGCCGTAGTTCCACTCGCGGAGATCGGCGTCGAACTCGGCGTCGTCAGCCAGGGCGGCCAGCTCGCACGTCGTCCGGGCGCGCCGCAGCGGGCTGCAGTACACCGCGTCGAAGGACAAGCGCGAGAGCGGCGCGGGAAGGGCGGCGGCCTGGCGCAGACCATCGGCGTTGAGCGATATGTCCGTCCAGCCTGTGTGTCGACTCTCCTCGCTCCAGTCGGTGGCGCCGTGGCGCACCAATACGACGTGAACGTGGCGCGGCTCGTCAGCCACGGATCATCGCCAGCGCTTCGGCGGCCGCCAGGCACGGCGCGGCGTCAGCAGTCGCAGGATGGCGAGCAGCAGGGCAGCGCCGATGAACGACACCGCGATGTCGCCGATGACACCAAAGGTGTCCACCGGCCGGTTCGGCGAGAGCCAGGAGAGCAACAGGCCGCCGATCAGCGCGCCGGCCAGCCCCACCACGGTGTTGGCCAGGCAGCCGAAGCCACCACCGGTGACCACCCTGCCGGCCAGCGTTCCCGCGATGAAACCGATGATCAACCAGACGATGAGATGGTGGCTGTTGACCGTCACCCGGCGCAGTCTAGAGAGTTGCCCACCCGCTCCCGTGCGTGGCGCTGCCGCCGGCCGCACCGCCGTGGCAGACTTGCTGTGAAAACAAGGGAGATCACATGCCCGAGAACCTCAGCGTCACCGACAATCGCACCGGTCGGTCGTACGAGTTGCCCATCGAGAACGGCGCGGTCCGCGCTACTGACTTCCAGCAGATGAAGGTCGACAGCGACGACCACGGACTGCTGCTCTATGACCCCGCGTTCATCAACACCGCATCGTGCAAGAGCCAGATCACCTACATCGATGGTGACCGCGGCATCCTTCTGTACCGCGGCTACCCCATCGAGCAGCTGGCCGAGCACAGCAACTTCCTGGAGACCGCGTACCTGCTCATCCATGGGGAGCTGCCCAACGCGGCGGAATCGGCTGCGTGGGAACACGACATCACCGTCCACACGCTGGTGCACGAGAACGTCAAGAGCTTCATGGACGGTTTTCACCACGACGCGCACCCGATGGGGATGCTGCTGTCGACCGTTGGCGCGCTGTCCACGTTCTACCCCGAGGCCACGCAGATCCACGACGAGGAGCAGCGCCGCATCTCCATCGACCGGCTGATCGCCAAGATGCCAACGCTGGCGGCGTTCGCGTACCGGCATTCGCGCGGCCTTCCCTACAACTACCCGGACAACGACCTCAGCTACGCGGGCAACTTCCTGAGCATGATGTTCAAGATGGTCGAGCCCCGGTACGAGGTGGTGCCCGAGATCGAGAAGGCGCTCGACGTGCTCTTCATCCTGCACGCCGACCACGAGCAGAACTGCTCGACCAACGCGATGCGCGCGGTGGGCTCGTCGCATCCCGATCCATACTCCGCGACGGCGGCGGCGATCGCCGCGCTGTACGGACCGCTGCATGGCGGCGCCAACGAGGCGGTCATCCGTATGGTCGAGCGCATCGGCAACGTGGATCGCATCCCCGAGTTCATCACCGGGGTCAAAGCGGGTAAGGAAAGGCTGATGGGGTTCGGTCATCGCGTCTACAAGAACTGGGACCCACGCGCCACGGTCATCAAGCGCATGGCCGACCAGGTGCTCAGCGTCACCGGCACGACGCGCCTGCTCGACGTCGCCCGCGAGCTCGAGAAGATCGCGCTCGAGGACGAGTACTTCGTGAGCCGCAAGCTCTACCCCAACGTGGACTTCTACAGCGGTTTTATCTACCAGGCGCTGGGCATCCCGGTGGAGATGTTCCCCGTGCTGTTCGCCATCCCGCGCACCGCCGGGTGGTTGTCGCAGTGGGAGGAGTCGCTGCTCGACCGCGAGCAGAAGATCAGCCGCCCACGGCAGGTCTACCTGGGCGAGCGCGCGCGCGACTACCGGCCGATGAGCGATCGCGGGGTGCAGCGTCCGCAGGTGCTCGCAGGCTAGGCCGACGCGGCGTTGTTCCTGCCGCCGCTGGGGCCTTCGACGATGGCCCACAGCCGCCGGGCCAGGTCGGCGGTGATGGCGTCGACGTCGTGGGTGCGATAGTCGAGCCAGTAGTGGCAGTGCAGAAGGATGCCCTCGCCATCGAGCTGGGGAACCACCAGCGGCACCGGTTCCTTGGCGACCTCGGGTGCCGCCGCCACCTCGCGGCGGGCAGCGCGCATCGCTGCTTCGAGGTCGTGGTCTCGCTCGATGCGCAGGCTGACGGTGTAGCGCCGCTGGCTGTACGCGCTGCTGTTGACGATGACGCCGGTGAACACGGTGAGGTTGGGGATGACCGCGAGCCGGCCGTCGCCGGTGCGCAACGCGGTGGTGCGCAGGGTGATGGTCTCCACGACGCCACCCATCTCGCCGATGTTCACCAGGTCGCCGATCACAAAGGGACGTTCGACGAGCAACCAGATCCCGGCGAGGATGTTGCGGAGTACATCCTGGAAGGCAAGGCCGATGGCGAGGCTGGCGAGGCCACCGAAGGTCAGCAGGAACGCGAGTGGGACGCCGGCGGTGACCAACCCGCTGAGCACCGCGAAGAACCAGATGACGGCGGCGCCGATGTTGCGCACCAACGCCCGCACCTGTGCGTCTGCCCGGGCCCGCTGCAGGCCGCGGTCGAGGAAGCGGCGCAGGACGCGGCCGGTGAGGAAGACCAGGATGAAGATGAGCAGCGGTCCCACCAGCCTCTCGATGAGCGGACCGAAGATGCCGGTGGGGTCGTGGCCCCGCACGGTGACGCAGAGGTCGTCGAAGAAGAAGTCGGGGCTGCAGCTGAACGCGGACGCGCTGGCGGCGAGCATCCCCGGGATGGTAGCCGCCGTCGCGCCGGCTACTCGGCCGCCTGCTCTCCTTCGGCGGCCGCGGCGCCACCCTCGCCGGCTTCGGCCTCGGCGCCCTCGGCGGCCTCCGCGGCCTCGACCGCCTCGATCTCCTCCTCGGTGACCAGGCGTAGCGCGCTGACCTTGACGACCAGCTCGTCGACGTCGACGTGGACGAGAGCCACGCCCTCGGGGAGGACGATGTCGCGGACGTGGATGCCGGCGTCGATCTCCATGAGCCCACTGACGTCGACGTTGAACTGCGAGGGAAGGTCAGACGGCAGCGACTCGATACGCAGCACGGTGATCAGCTGCTGGAGGGTGCCGATCTTGGCGTCGACCACCGCCGGGGACTCACCGACGATCACGACGGGGACGTCGGCGGTGAGCTTCTCGCGCAGGTTGACAGCGAAGAAGTCGGCGTGGATCGGGTTGCCGGTGCGCGGGTCGACCTGCATCTCGCGCACCAACACCTTCTGGGCGCGTCCGCCGTCGACCTTGAGGTCGACCAGCTGGGTGCGGCCCGCGTGCATCCACACACGGCGGAGAACGCGGGCCTCGGTCTCGATCGGCCGCGGGTCGACATTGTGCCCGTAGAGAATCGCGGGCACCCTCCCTGCGCGCCGCAACGACCGGTTGTGGTGCCCCCGGGCCTCGCGGCTGGTTGCTGGGAGTTCGATCGTCGTCGCCATACCGGCGGTCACTCTAGCGGAAGCCGCCCGTCGGCAGCCTCCGGGTCAGCCGACCTCAGGCCGTGACCTTGCCGAAGCGCTCCTTGACGTAGGCGACCGCTTCGTCCAGCGACGTACCCGGGGTGAACACCTTGTCGACACCGAGCTTGCGCAGTGCCTCGACGTCGGAGTCGGGGATGATCCCCCCGCCGAAGACGACGATGTCGCCGGCGTCGCGCTCGCGGAGCAGGCGGATGATCTCCGGGAAGAGGGTCATGTGGGCGCCGCTGAGCAGGCTGATGCCGATGCCGTCGACATCCTCCTGGATGGCGGCGTCGACGACCATCGCCGGCGTCTGGTGCAGGCCGGTGTAGATCACCTCGACCCCAGCGTCGCGCAGGGCTCGTGAGATCACCTTGATGCCGCGGTCGTGCCCGTCGAGCCCTACCTTGGCCGTGAGGATGCGGATGTGCCGACCCTTGTCCACCACGCCGCTGATCTTACGCTGCGACAGCGGCCCGCTCGATCGTCGTCACGACGCGACGGCCGCCCCGAGCGCGACCAGGGCTTCGGCCACCCCGTCGGCGCGTTCGGCGACCGGCCCGTCGGTGGGCACGTCGCAGTCTCCCGCCACGATTCCCGCGAGGACGGCGGCGAGGGTCCCGAGCTGGCCCCGGCCGGCCTCCCCGAGACGAGCCAGCACGGCGGCGACGCCAGCGCACCCCGTCCACTCCACAGCGCTGAGCGCCGTCTGCAGCGCCGCGCCCGGGTCCTCGTCGAAGACGTCGACGGGAGTGTCGTCGGTGAGCAGGATGAGGCGATCGAGCAGCGCCATCGGCGCATCCTCGAGGAGCGACTGGCGTACCCGGACGGCGGTGGTCACCGGGTCGAAGCGCAGCAGGTCGGCGGCCACCAGCGCAGCGGCGACGCACAGCAGCGCGGTGCCCTCGTCCACGCCGGTGGCGGCGGCGAAGCGATACGCGTCACGGCGCACCCGGGGGCGGTCGAGCGGCGTCGCCAGGCCGAAGGGCAGGACCGCCACGAGCGCGGCAGTGCCGCCGGCGGCATCGAGATGGCGCTCGCGCACGTCATCGACATCGAGGCCGCCGTGCGCCGCGATCGACTCGGCGACAGCGAGCATGTCGTGGGCCGCCCCGACAGCCTCGCGCTGCGGTTGCGCTGCGATCGCGCCCCGTAGCCCGGCGGCGACGCGTTCGCGGTGGTCGCGGATCTCAGCCATCGGCGACAACGCTAGCAGTCCGTCGGATGGATGCTCCGCCGCGCGGTTATCCTGTGCGAGTGGCCGCGAGCGCACCGTCGGTGCTGAGGATGGCGGGCCCCCTGGCCCGCGCCGCCAACACGGCACTGCGCCGGCTCGACCTCGGCGGTCAGACCGGCCCGCGCGGCGCGCGCCACCCGCTGGCGCCCGCGGCCCTGCGCGTCGAAAGGGCGCGGTCGCGGCGCGGCGATGAGCGCGCCGAACAGACCGCGGTCACGGTGTGGTTCGGCCAGGGCCCGTCGCTGCCCGCGCCCGGCGCCGACCCGGTGCGCAGCGCGATGCGCATCGGCGGCGGCCTGCTGGGCGCTGCCGCGCTGGCTGCGATGACCGTCATCGCCGCGCGGCGCGAGGAGGCGCGGACACGCGTCATCGACGCACCGGCGGCCTCCCCTCGTATTCCCTGAGGCCGGCCTCAGTCGTTCAGCCACGGCAGCAGCGACGGTGTTCGCCGGGTGCGGTCGACGGCTTTCACGCTGGCGCCATCGCTGCGCAACACCTCGCGTGACAGCGGGTTCATCGCTTCACGCCACTCGTGCACCACGCGGCGACCGAAGTCCTCGGCCGCGGGCAGCGCTGCCGGGATCACCAGGGCGAGCCCGCGATCGGGGACGCCGATGAGGATGTCGCCGCCGCTGCGCTCCACCAGCGCGCCGAGCATCGCCGGCACCTTGAGGATGCTTGCCTGGTACAGCGAGTCACCGGACATGCGCCAGCCGTCGGCGGGGATGCGATCGATGGAGGCGATCCGAGCCATGAGCTTGGCGAACCGCGCCTGGGTGTTGTCGTCGGCCGCGCGTCGGACCGCCGCCGTGGCCAAGCCCGCCGCCTCCCACTCCGCAACGGGGACACCGCGCATCACCTGGCCGGGAAGCGACTCGGCGATGAAGCCGACGATGTCACCGCCGAGCGGCTCGCTGAGCAGCTCCTCGCTGCGCGCCAGGCCGTCGAGGTAGCGGCGGCTGCGCACGCACCAGAGCACGCGCGACGCTGACACGGTGTCCTGGTCCGGGCGCGGGACCAGCCGCGCCTCCACAGAGCGGACGAAATCGGCGATCAGAACGGCGGTGCGCTCGGGTTGTCGGTCGCACGCGTTGTGCAGCGCGGCCAGCGGCACGGCAACGTCGACACCGGGGGCGCGCAGCCGCAGGGAGTAGCGCGCCGGGTCGAGCTCGACGGTCGAGCCTCGGTAGCGCGCCTGCAGCTGGAGCCGAAGCCGCTCGGCGAACGCAGCGCGGTCGCCGGGAGAGTCGCCGATCATCCGGCTATGCGGCGCGCCCCCGCCGCTTGCTGCGCACGTAGTCGACGAGGACATAGTCGCCCAGGCGGTCGGGGCTGATGAAAAAGGCGCGGCCGCGGTTGAGCCG
This sequence comes from Candidatus Dormiibacter sp., assembly GCA_039935655.1. GTDB lineage: Bacteria > Chloroflexota > Dormibacteria > Aeolococcales > Aeolococcaceae > Aeolococcus. The sequence continues at coordinate 180,715 of JBDTJX010000007.1, forward strand.
GGTCATCTCGTCGACGAACTTCACCAGGTCGCGGTTGGACTCGAGCATGAACGTGTTGATGACGATGCCCTCACGGGTGCACCGCTGCACCTCGACCAGCGTCTTCTCGAATGTCTCCGGCAGCGGCGGATAGCAGAACACCGGCCGGCCGTTCTCGATGTGGGCGGTCGGCTCGCCGTCGCTGACGATGATGATCTGCCGATTGGCCGCACCGTCGCGGGCGAGCATGCGCCGCGCCAGCATCAGGCCGTGCTGCATGTTGGTGCCATAGACGTACTCGTTGACGCTGAGGTGGGGCAGGTCGGCCGAGCTGATCTCTCGGGCGATGTCGCTGAACCCGATGATGTGCAGGGAGTCGCGCGGGTACTGGCTGCGGATCAGCGAATCGAGCGCCATGGCCACCTTCTTGGCGGCGTAGAAATAGCCGCGCAGCGGCATGCTCCGGCTCATGTCGAGCATGAGCACAGTCGAGGAGCGGGTCAGCGCATCGCTGCGATGCACCTCGAAGTCGCCGGGGTCGAGCCGCGGCACACCGGCGCGCTCCTGCGGGCGCAGCGAGGCCTGGCGCTGGATGGCGTTCATCACGGTGCGCTCGACGTCGAGGTCGAACGGGTCACCGAACTCGTACTGCTTGCTGTCGTCGGCGCGCTCGCCAAGCTGGCCGCGACGAGCGATAGCGTGCTCGCCGAACCGGTCCTTGCGCAGCTGGGCGAAGAGGTCCCCGAGGGCCTTCTGGCCGATGCGGCGGATGCCCCGGGCGGTCAGCCGCAGCCCGTCGGCGTCGCGCTGGACGAGGCCGCGAGCCTCGAGCTCCTGGGCCATCTTGGCCAGCTGGTCGAGGCTGTTGGCGGCGTCCTCGCCGAGCAGCTCGCGGAGCTGGCGGCGGGTGTCGGGGGGAACCTGGCCGCCGCGATAAACCTCGCGCAGGCTGCGCTCCAGCTCCTCCATCGCCTGCAGCCGGCCCATCAGCTGCATCGCCGCGTCGAGCGGCAGCTGCTCGCCACCGAAGAACGAGTAGCGCGACCCGAGGCCGCCGCGCGGCGACAACATCTCCAGGCCGGCGCCCAGCTCTGCGAGCTGAGCCTGCAGCTCGGGGTCGCCGAAAACGGCATCGACGAGGTCGCCGAGCTGGCGGCGCATCTCTGGCGACAGCGAGCGCATCAGCGAGTCCATGCGCGCCATCTGCCTGGTGATCTCGTCGAGGAAGTCGTCAACCTTGGCCGGGGCATCCGGGAACAGCCGCCCCCACTTCTCCAGGAAGCCCTCGTAGCTGCGCTGCCGCTGCGCGTCGGGCACGCCCTCGAGCTTCTCGCGCACCAGGCGGTTGAGGTCGCGGGCCATGGCGCGCAGCTCGGCGACGTCCTCGCCCGACATCGCCTGCATCTGCTGGGTCATCTCCTTGAAGTAGGTGTCGACGACGCCCTTCTTGATCTCCTCGAGGAGGCGCTGGAACGCCTGTGCGGCGCGTTCGTCCATGAACTCGTAGCCCTGTAGCTCGCGGATGGCGCCACCCGGGTCGGCGGGCAGGTTGTCGAGCTGCTCGCGGCGCTGGGCGGCGACGCGCTCGAGGATGCGCCGCGCGGAGTCGTCCTCGACCAGCGCGGTGCGTTCGTCGATGCCCTCGCGCTCCATGCGCACCACGTTGTCGAGCTTCTCGGTGATGTCGTCGAAGACGCCGTCGAGGCTGTACTTCTCGAGCTGCTTGCGGCGGCGGCGCTGCAGCCGCTCGGTCATCTCTTCGAGCCCCATCAACCGGCGCCCCGCTTTGTCGCGCCAGCCCTGGCTGAGCATGCGTCGCAGCGCGGTCTCGAAGTCCCAGCCGTGGAAGACGTCTTCACTGAGACGGTTGAAGATCTCGTCGACGTCGGGACCGAGTGGGTCCTGGGTGCCGTCCCAGGCGCTGAATCGGTGGGTGCTCACCCGCCGTACACAGCGGTGCCGTCCATCTCCGTCTTGTTGAGTCGCTTGCCGCGGTGAAGCCCCTCGAGGATGAACTCGAGGACGGCGGCGCGCGAGCTTGCGCTCGACGACTCGCCGAGCTTCTGCGTGGCCGCGTCGATGCCGGGGAGCTCGCTCAGAGCCGCGGCGTACGCGGTGGCCGAGAGACCCTCGCCCACCTCCACCGTGAAGCCGCCGTGGTCGAAGCGATGCAGCAGCTCGGTGAACTCGGCCGCGGTGAAATGACGGCGAAAGACGTTGTTGCACGCGGCGTGCAGCATCTTGTCGAGAACGCGGCTGTCGTCGCCGTCGTCGAGTGTCTCGAGCTCGACCTTGCCCGCGCTGGAGGGGGCGAGCGCGGGCAGGTCGCTGATGCGCGCAACCGCCTCTTTCTCGCCGGTGCGCAGGGCGCGACGCAGGGCGTTGCTGGCGAGGTTCTCCTGGTTGGCGATGCTCATTCGTACCGATACGCCACTGCGCTGGTTGACCTGCGGATGGCGCCGGGCCAGCTGGGTGAACTCGGCGACGATCTCCTTCATGTAGTGGGGCACGTGCACCGGCACGGGGACGTCGTCGAAGGTGGTGGCCTCCTGGTCGACGATGGCGATCTCGTGCTCGACGCTGCGGGGGTAGTGGGTGCGGATCTGCGCCCCGAAGCGATCCTTGAGCGGGGTGATGATGCGGCCGCGGTTGGTGTAGTCCTCGGGGTTGGCTGTGGCCACCACGAAGACATCGAGCGGCAGGCGCAGACGGTAGCCACGGATCTGGACGTCGCGCTCCTCGATGATGTTGAGCAGTCCCACCTGGATGCGTTCGGCGAGGTCAGGCAGCTCGTTGACCGCGAAGATGCCGCGGTTGGTGCGCGGGATCAGGCCGTAGTGGATGGTCAGCTCGTCGCTGAGGTAGCGGCCCTCGGCGACGCGGATGGGGTCGACCTCGCCGATCAGGTCGGCGATCGACGTGTCCGGCGTGGCCAGCTTCTCGCTGTAGCGCATCTGCGGTGTCAGCCAGCTCACCGGCGTGTCGTCGCCACTGCTCGCGACCAGGTCGCGGCAGCGCCGGCAGATCGGGGCGTACGGGTCGTCGTTGATCTCACACCCGGCGATGGCGGGGATGGCGTCGTCGAGGAGGTCGGTGAGCCCGCGGAGCAGCCGCGACTTGGCCTGACCGCGCTCGCCGAGGAGGATCAGGTCCTGGCCTGCGAGGATGGCATTCTCGAGCTGCGGCACCACCGAGTCGTCGTAGCCGAGGATGCCTTCGAAGAGCCTGTCCCCGCCGGCGAGGCGGCGCATCAGGTTGCGGCGCAGCTCGGCGCGCACCGGGAGGACGCGGTACTCGGTGCGGCGCAGCTCGCCGATGGTGGCGGCACGGTTGTCTGTCATCACTTTCACCTTACACCGCGCCCCGTCCTCGACCGCGTTGGGCTACGCGCCGGCGGCTTGGAGGTGGCGCTGCCGGGCGCCGTCGCGGGCCGCGCCGACGAACCGTGCAGCGAGCCCCGGGTCCTGACCGAAGTGGAGGTGGACGAACGACGCCAGCAGCGTGGGTGTGGCCCACCCCTCGGACCCCATCGGCTCGCCGTCGGCGTCGTGCATCGAGTAGGCGGGCCGCAGCCCACGGGTGCCGGAGAGAAGGCGGCTGTAATGGAACTCGTGGCCGCGCAAGGCGGTCCCGGGGATGCCGAGGATGGTGTCGGAGGCGATCCGCAGGTCGCGATACCCGGTGTGGCACGAGCCCGCCTCGAGCGCGATGTCGACGGGCACGAGCGCCGCCATGTCGTGCACGTTGCCGTCGCTGGTGTGCAGGCTGCGCGCGCAAAGATGGAGACCACCGCTCTCGGCGTAGATGGGCACACCATGGGCGTGGGCGCGGCGCAGCGACTCGATGAACGAGTGATTTGCCGCCAACCGTGGCACGAACATCTCGGACACGCCGCCGCCGAGGTAGATGGCGTCGATCTCCCGTGGCAGGGCTCCGTCATCGAGCGGCGAGAAGGTGATCACCTGGCCGCCGGCCTCCTCGATCAGCTCGAGGTTCTCCGCGTAGTAGAAGCAGAACGCGTCGTCGAAGGCGACACCCACGCGCATGGGCTCCGCCTGGGCGGCGGCGACGCGGTGCGCGTTGGTGGCGGGCAGCGCGACGGCGCGGCCCATCAGGCGCTCGATGAGTGCGATGTCGCAGTGCCGCTCGACGGCGTCGGTCAGCTCGTCGAGCGCCGGGTCGACGTGCGGGTTCTCGCTCAACGGCAGCAGCCCGGTGCGCACCTCGGGGATCTGGACGCGGGGCAGCCGCGGCAGCGCGCCGAGGACGGGCAGCTTGGCCCAGTTCCAGATCGCGTCCTCGGCAGCGCGGCGCCGGTAGTCGCTGGGGACGTTGTTGAGGACGACGCCGATGAGGTCGATGCCGGGGTCGAGCTGCTTGACCCCCAGCGCCAGCGCCGCCGAGGTCTCGGCGCTGTCGCCGACGTCGATGACCAGCACCACCGGCGCGCCGATCAGCCGTGCCAGCTCAGCGGTGCTGCCGGGGAAGTTGCCGGGCGCAGAGGAATCGCCGCCGGGTGGGCCGCCGTGGCCGTCGAAGATCCCGGCGGTGCCCTCGACCACCGCGGCATCGGCGTCGCGCACCCCCTGGGCGAAGGATCGCACCACCCCCGCGCTGCCGAGCATCCACGAATCGAGGCTGCGACAAGGGCGCCGGCTGGCGTGGGCGAGGTAGGCGCAGTCGACGAAGTCGGGCCCGACCTTGAAGGTCTGGACAGCGTGGCCTCGGCGTTTCAGCGCGCCGACAAGCCCGAGCGCAACGGTCGTCTTGCCGGCGCCGGACCCGATACCGGCCACCACCAGGCGGGGGATCGAGGTCCTCTCGGGCATCCGCGGCGCCTCCGTGCACCGGACGCTGTCAACGCATGAAGGTGACGTGGACGAAAAGCGCCCCGGCGTGTGTCGCCGGCCGGCCGGTGGGCGGACGCTACCACCGGTGTGCACGGGTGTAAAGGCGAGCTGTGGCGCGCCTCAGACGATGAAGCGCCCGGTGGCGAACGTGTAGGTCTGGACCACCATCCACCCCGCCGACACAGCCAGCACGATCCGCGCGGTGTCCGGCCGCCGCCGCCACAGGTCGCCCGCAGCCAGGTAGAGGGGGACCAGGGCGATCTCGTAGCGCATCATCCCCTGCCAGTAGGTGAGCGAGGTGCCCAGCAGCCACACGCCGGCGGAGAAGACCGTCAGGGACGGGGCGAAGCGCCGCGGGTTGAGCGCGAAATACCCGAGCGCCAACAGGCCCGCGAGGCCCCATACGACATCCGACAAGAAGTAGAAGGTGTAGCTCGACGGACCGTCGCCCAGGGCTGTGCGCAGGGTGGTCAGGAAGCCCGACACCGGCGTGGCGAAGTGACGGCCGCCGTACGACGCCGACTCCTGGACCGTCGTGTAGGCGAAGAAATCGCCGGTGTAGTGCCAGGCATACAGGCAGAAGACCAGCACCGGCGCGGCCGCGAGCGCGATGCCGGCCACCGCCCAACCCGGCCGGCCCCGCCGCCGCCACAGGTGGTCGATGATCAGGATGGGGATCATCACCAGGCCGGTCACCCGCATGACGATGGCGACTCCGGCGGCGAAACAGGCGTGGGTGTTGTCGCCGCGGCGCATGTAGTACAGCGAGGCGATGACCGCGCCCATGAAGACGCTGTCGGTGTAGACCAGGCTCAGGAACACGGCATCGGGGAAGAACGCCAGCGCCCAGCAGGCGAAGCGCGCCCCTCCCTCGTCGCCGTGGCGCTCCAGCAGCACCAGGCGGGCGAGGTAGTAGAGCGCGATGAACTCGCCGATGAAGCTGACCACGATGCCCGTCGAGGTGGCGTCGCGGAAGATGAACATCCCCGCCCGGAGCAGGATGGGGAGCCCCGGGAAGAAGCCCCAGAGGTGCCCGGCGTGACCTGAAACCAGGTCGATCGGGCCTGCCGGGTAGCCGTGCTGGGCGATGTCGAGGTAGTTGGCACCGTCCCAGAAGCCGAACGGACGGACGAAGTCCGCCAAGGATGGGTGACCGGGGACGTTGCTGCTGCTCCACACCACCAGCACCACCACCAGGAAGGTGACCAGCTTGGCCGCCACGAACGGAGTCACCGACGCGCGCACCGCCGGTGAAGCAGCGATGGCGGCGCGCACCCGGGCCGCCCGGGTCTCGAGGGCCGCTGCGGCCGACGCGAGCGAGGCCATCGCGCGGCAGTGTAGACGGCGCCGGCTGGCTGCCGGCGCACGCCGTCAACCCGCCGCGGGCTGCGCTCCGGGGGGTTGGGTCGACACCGCGACGCGGGGGATCGGTGTTCCCGACACCTCGAGGATGGGCGCCGGGCGCGCCGGCCGGATGTCGCGTAGCCGCGCCCTCACCCGCACCTGGCCCTGCCATTCGTCGCGTTCGAGGGCGACGCAGGCGTCGACGCGGCGCCCCCGGGGCAGATGCGCAGCCAGCTGCGGCTTGAAGAAGGCGATCGCCTCCACCAGGCCGACCTCGTCGCTGAGCGCCATGCGCAGGTGCTGCGCCTCGGCGCCGAACGTGGTCGTGGACAGAACCGTGCAGTCGCGCAGGGCCAGGACCGGCGAGGCGTTGCCCATCCCGCACGGCTCGAGGCCGTCGAGCATCTCGCAGGTGGCGGGGATGCACTCGGCGCTCGTGATATCGCCATCGATGGCCACAACACGCTCACGCGGGCTGTCGCCGAGCTGCGCGGCCACCGCGGCGGAGACGGCCTGCCGGAAATCGTCGAAGCGTCGGGTGTCGAGGCTGAACCCGGCGGCGACGCGGTGACCGCCGTAGCGGATCAGCGTTGACGCCGCGCCGTCGAGCGCCTCGACGATGTGCACGCCCGCGATCGACCGCGCCGACCCCTTGGCTTCGGCGGGATCGAGGCAGACGATGAAGCTGGGCCGTGCGTAGCGCTCGCTGAGCCGGCCGGCGACCAGCCCGACGATCCCCATCGGCCAATCGGGGCTGCCCAGGACGATCGCCGGAGCGTCGTCGGGCAGCTCTTCCACCATCGCCTCGGCCTCGACCATGGCCACGATGACTGCCTGCTGGCGGGCGCGGTTCTGGGCGTCGAGCCGGGCGGCGAGCGTCGCCGCCTCGTCCTCGTCGTCGCACAGGCAGAGGTCGAGCGCCAGCCGTGCGTCCTCCATGCGACCCGCCGCGTTGATGCGCGGACCGATGCCGAAGCCGAGGTCGGATGCGCGGAGGACGGCGGAGAGCCCGGCGGCCTGGCAGAGCGCGCGGATGCCGGCGGATTCCCGGAGGCGAGGCAAGCCGCGTTGGACAATCAGCCGGTTCTCTCCACGCAGCGGCATCATGTCGGCGACGGTGCCCAGCGCCGCAAGGCCGAGCGCGCCCTCGGCGCTGCCGTCCGGGACGAGCCCGGCAGCCTGGAGCGCACAGAGCAGCTTCCACGCCACCCCGGCGCCGGCGAGGCCGTCGAACGCGTAGTCGCAGCCGGGCTGTTTGGGATTGATCAGCGCGTCGGCGGAGGCCAGCGCGGGAGCGACGCCGCCGGGAGCAAGCGGAAGGTGGTGGTCGGTGATCACCAGTCGCATCCCGGCGGGTCGCGCGGCGGCAACGTCGACGCTGCTGGTGCCGCAGTCAACGGTGATGACGCAGCCGACGCCCTGGGCGTGGAGCTCCGCCAGTGCAGCCCCATGGAGGCCGTATCCCTCGTTCATCCGGTTGGGGATATACGGAACGGTGTCGACGCCGGCAGCTCGCAGCGAGCGGCTCAGCATCGCGCACGCGGTGACGCCGTCGGCGTCGTAGTCGCCGTACACGGCGATGCGCTGGCGGGCGCGGATCGCCTCGCCGACGACCGCGACCGCGGCCTCCATGCCGCGCAACCCGCCGGGGTCGTGGAACGCGGCGGCCGGGTCGAGGAACGCGGCGGCGCTGACGCGGTCATGGCCGCGGGCGGCGAGCACGCGGCCGAGCAGCGGCGGGTGGCCAGGGAGTGGCGATGCGTCGCTGACGTGCCAGCGTCGCGGGGCGGGCTTCATCGGCGTGCCTCGATGGGAGCGCGGGAGGGATCAGCGGAGGTTGACCGTGGCCGGCGACAGCACCCTGTCGCCGGACCACAGCCTAGCCCCCTCCCGGGCGGGTCCGCCCTCGTGTCAGCGCCGCCGGCTGCACGCCACCACCAGCGTGGGGGTGGCGGATCCGGTCAGCGAAAGAAATGTCTCAGTGCTTGACGCGATTGAAGCGCTAACTGAAGCATGTGCGGCGGGATCGGCCGTGTCTACCACGTCACAAAAAGAACCGTGAACAGTTGTTAATGGGTTGTCAGACCGATCCGGCGCGCATCAGTTGGCGTAGCACGTGCGTGAGAATTCCGCCCGCTCGGAAGTAGTCGACGTCGGTGGCGCTGTCGAGCCGGCACTGCGTCTCGAACCTTGTCTCGCCGCCATCCCCCGCCACCACCACGGTGATAGCCCGGCCCGGCGCCGCTTCAGTCACGCCCTCGATGGTGTAGCGCTCGCGGCCGGTGAGCCCCAGCGACTCCGCCGACTCGCCGTCGCGGAACTGCAGCGGCAGGATGCCCATGCCCACCAGGTTGCTGCGGTGAATGCGCTCGAACGACTGCGCGATGACGGCGCGCACGCCGAGCAGCTTGGGGCCCTTGGCGGCCCAGTCGCGCGACGAGCCCGAACCATATTCCTTGCCGGCGATGACGACCAGCGGGACGCCCTCGGCGGCGTAGCGCATCGCCGCGTCATAGATCGACATCACCTCACCGCTGTCGAGGTGGGCGGTCCAGCCGCCCTCCTGGCCGTTCGCGAGCGCGTTGCGCAGGCGGATGTTGGCGAAGGTGCCGCGCATCATCACCTCGTGGTTGCCGCGTCGGGCGCCGTAGGTGTTGAAGTCACGCACCTCGACGCCGTGCTCGCGCAGGTACTGGGCGGCCGGGGAACGCGGCGAGATGCTGCCCGCCGGAGAGATGTGGTCCGTGGTGATCGAGTCGCCGAGCAGCGCCAGCACACGGGCCCCGGCGATCGCGTCGGGTGGTTTGGGCTCCCGGTCGGCGCCGGCGAAGAAGGGTGGTTCACGGACGTAGGTCGAGTCCGGGTCCCATTGGAACATCGGCCCCTCCGGAGAGGGCAGCTGGCGCCAGTGCTCGTCGCCGTCGAAGATGCGAGCGTATTCATCGTCGAACATCTCGCGGCGCAGCGCGGTGCGGGTGGCCTCGGCGATCTCCTCGGGGCTCGGCCACAGGTCACTGAGGAACACGTCGTTGCCGTCGCTGCCGCGCCCGAGCGGCTGGCTGGTGAGGTCGATGTTCACCGTGCCGGCCAGCGCGAAGGCGACGACCAGCGGCGGGGATGCCAGGTACGCCGCCTTGACCTGCGGGTGGATGCGACCCTCAAAGTTGCGGTTGCCGCTGAGAACCGCCGCCACAGCGAGGTCCTCGTCGTCGATGCGCTTGGAGACATGCTCGGGCAGCGGCCCGCTGTTGCCGATGCAGGTGGTGCACCCGTAGCCGACGGTGTTGAAGTGGAGCGTGTCGAGCGCCTCCTGCACGCCGGCACGGCGCAGGTAATCGGTGACCACGCGCGACCCCGGCGCCAGCGACGTCTTGACGTGGTCGGGGACGCTCAGGCCGCGCTTGACGGCGTTCTGGGCGAGCAGCCCGGCGGCGAGCATCACTGACGGATTCGACGTGTTGGTGCACGACGTGATCGCCGCGATGACCACCGAGCCGGTGCCCAGGGCCGCCGCGGTGTGGCCGTTGCCCTCGGCGAGCGGCTCGAGGGTGGAGTTGCCGACGACGCCCGCCGGGCTGCCGCCCTCGTTGACCAACCGGTCCTTGTCCTTCTGGGCGTTGCCGTTGCCACTGCCGTTGCCGTCGGCGCCGTACACGTTGGTGAACGACTTCCACACCGCGCCGAGCGCGACGCGATCCTGGGGACGTCGCGGGCCGGCCACCGACGGCACCACCGACGCAAGGTCGAGCTCGAGCATCTCGCTGAACACGGGCGTCTTGCTGTCGTCGGTGCGGAAGATCCCCTGCTCCTTGGCGTAGCGCTCGACGAGGGCGACGTGCTCCTCCTCGCGGCCCGTCTGGCGCAGGTACTCGAGGGTGCGGCCATCGACTGGGAACAGTGCCGCGGTGGCACCGTACTCCGGGGACATGTTGGAGAGGGTGGCGCGGTCGGCAGCGGTCATCGACGTGAGCCCGGCACCGCAGAACTCGACGAACTTGTTGACCACGCCGTGCTTGCGCAGCATCTCGGTGAGCGTCAGCACCAGGTCGGTCGCCGTTGTGCCGGCGGGCAGTGCGTTGGAGAAGCGGACCCCGACGACCACGGGGCTGAGCAGGAACAAAGGCTGGCCGAGCATGCATGCCTCGGCCTCGATGCCGCCGACGCCCCAGCCGAGCACGCCGATCCCGTTGATCATCGTGGTGTGCGAGTCGGTGCCCACCAGCGTGTCGGGAAGCGCCACCTTTCTGCCATCCATGTCACGAACCTGGACGACGCGGGCGAGGTACTCGAGGTTGATCTGGTGCACGATGCCCATCCCCGGCGGCACCACGCGGAACCCGTTGAAGCCCACCTGTGCCCAGCGCAGCAGGGTGTAGCGCTCCTTGTTGCGCTCGTATTCGCGCTCGATGTTGCGTCCGTAGGCGCGCTCGTCGCCGAACGCATCGACCTGCACTGAGTGGTCGACAACGAGGTCGACGGGCACGAGGGGATCGATCTTGGCGGGGTCGCCGCTGCTGCGCTCCATCGCGGAGCGCATGGCGGCGAGGTCCACCACCGCGGGCACGCCGGTGAAGTCCTGGAGGAGCACCCGCGCCGGCACGAAAGGACGCTCGCGGTCCTTGGCCGGCGGCTTGCCGTCCCAGGCAGTGAGGACGGCGACGTCGTCCTCGTTGGCGAAACTCTCCCCGGCGTTGCGCAGCGCGTTCTCGAGGAGCACCTTGACGGTGACGGGAAGCCGCGATGGGTCACCCACGCCGGACTCGGCGAGGCGGCCCAGCCGGAAGTAGTCGAGGCCGTCGACCAGTTGAGCCCGGGCGCCGAAACGATCCGCAGTGGTCACGCGGCAATCTTCCCACTGCGCAACACAACCCCGCGTGGCACTCAGTCCGCTCTCCGCAGAGATTGCTATAATATAACAATGTCTGCAGAGAGGCCGGTGGTACTCAATCCCTACACACCCGGTGTCGGGACCCAGCCGCCGGTGCTGGTCGGACGCGACATCCAGCTTGCGGTCATCGATCAGACGGCGCGGTTGATCGAGGGGGGACGCGAGCCTCAGCACGTCATCCTCACCGGGTTGCGCGGGGTCGGCAAGACCGTGCTGGTCAAGGAGGGCATGCGCCGGCTACGGGCGCGGCGCTGGCTGTGTGGCTACTACGAGGTGCGGCGCGACGTCGACGCCGGCGTGGCCATCGCCGCCATCGTGGCCGGGGGCGCCACCCTCCTGCCCAGGCGGACCAAGCTCGCCGTCGCGCTCCGCAAGCTGCGTGCCTCGATCGGCAGCGCGAGCCTGAGCGGCGCGGCGGACGGCACGGTGAGCATCTCGATCAGCCCGCGGCCGGGCACCACCGACCCCTACTTCGAGGCCCTGCGCCTGTTCCAGCAACTGGGCGCCGCCGCCGCCGAGGACAGCGTCGGCGTGGCGCTGTGCGTCGATGAGCTGCAGACCTTCCGGCGCAAGGACGCGACCACGTTGCTGCAGGCGCTCGAGGCGGGTGAGGGCGCCGACGCGCGCGTGCTTCTGCTCGGAGCCGGCCTGCCGATGACGGGGGTTGAACTGGCCAAGGCGAACACATACGCGGAGCGCTTTCGCTACGAGGTGCTCGACGACCTGTCGCCACGCGAGGCGGCGCGCGCGGTGGAGGAACCGGCTGCCGCGGGTGGCGTCCTCTGGCAGCCCGAGGCGCTTGCCCGTGTCGTGGACGTTGCCCGCGGCTACCCGTTCTTCCTGCAGCTCTACGCGAGCGAGGCATGGGACGCGGCCGAACGGAGAGACGCCGGCCTCACCGCCGTCACCGCCGAGGATGTCGAGGTCAGCCTGCCGCTGGCGCAGCGACGGCTCGACCAGGGGATCTATGCGACCCGCTTCGGACGGGCGTCGACCTTCGAACGGCTCTACCTGACCAGCATGGCCGAGCTGATGGGCGCCGGCGACCGCGCCGGCACGCCGGACGTCGCTCGCCGGCTCGGCAAGTCACTCGCCGAGCTGAGCACCACGCGGGATCGATTGATACGGAAGGGCGTGGTGCACGCCCCCGAGCCGGGCCAGCTCGAGTTCTCGATACCGGGCTTCAAGCAGTACCTGCTCCGTCAGGCTCGTGCACGGAGCGTTGGCTAGCTGGGCGTTGAGATCTGCGCGAGGTACGACGTCAGGTGCGTGTACCAGCCGCTGAGCAGAAGGATGCCCAGCGCGACGGTCAGGATGCCGCCGATTCGGGTCAGCGGCCCGGAAAGGGCCCGCAGGCGGCGCGGGACGTTCGGCAGCGACGCCCAGACCAACGCGATGAGCACGAACGGCAGGCCGAGGCCGATCGCGTACGCCGCGAGCAGCACCGCCCCGCTGACCACGTGGGTGCTTGTGGCGGCGAGGACCAGCGCCGTGCCCAGGTAGGGACCGACGCACGGCGTCCAGCCGATGCCGAACACCACGCCGACGAGGTACGCGCCGGCGACACCCCTGCCACGAAGCCGCTCCGGCAGCGAGAGCGCGCGGACGCGCTCCATGAACGGCAGTCGCAGCGCCCCGGCGACCATCAGGCCGAAGATGACGAGCAGCGCGCCGCCGATGATCTCGACGATGCGCTCCACCGAGCGGATGGAGTGGCCGATGCCCGCCGCGCCCACCCCGAGCAGCACGAACACGGTGGTGAAGCCGGCGACGTAGAGGATCGACCCGGCCACCAGCCTTCCGCGGAAGTCGCTGCGCTTACCGCCCGCCGCCAGCTCGGCGGCCGACGCCCCGCTGACCGCCGATAGGTAGGCGGGGAGCAATGGCACCGAGCACGGCGCGAGAAACGAGGCCAGTCCCGCGACGAATGTCGCGATCAGCGACGCGAGGCTGATCACTCAGCCCTAGCCGAAGGTGAAGGTGTAGAGCCGGAAACCCGCGGGCACGGTGAGGTCGATGAGGTGGCGATTCCCGTCGATGCCCGTGAGCAGGTGGTAGAGCTGCTGACTGGTGATGTCGACGCCACCGGCGCCGGCGTCGGGACCGAGTTGTGCTGCCGACGGTGACCGATTGTCGAGCGACACGGTGATGTGCACCGACGTCGAGCTCGGGCCGGCCACCAGGTAGACATCGTGCGCAGCGAAGCTGAGACGGACATGGCCGGGCGCGGTGGCAACCAGGTACTGGCCCTGGTCGGCCCACGTCCCGGTGATCTGGATGGTGTCGTTGTTCTGTGGCGCCCCCGGGTCGCTGTACGACACCGGCTGGCCGATCGGACCGTACATGCCGCCGTCGAGGTGGCCGCGCACGCTGCCGGCGTACAGCTCGGGCGTCTGGCTGTTCGGGGCCGGCGGGCCTGATTGCGAGGATGACGCGGCGACACCAAGAAGGGACGCGATCGCCGACTCGGTGACGGCGTAGTCGCCCTCGCCATCGTGGATGTACGCCACCTTGCCGGTCTGGTCGATGAGGTACTCGGCCGGCCAGTACTGGTTGCCGTACGCGTTCCAGGTGTTCATCCGGGAGTCGAGCGCCACCGGCCAGGTGACCCCGAACCGACGGACCGCGGACTCCACGTTGGCCTGCACCTTCTCGAAGTCGAACTCCGGCGAATGCACTCCCACGATGACAAGGCCGCGGTTTCCGTATGTCTGCTCGAGGTGTTGCAGGTGAGGGATGGTGCGCACGCAGTTGACGCACGAGAACGTCCAGAAGTCGACGAGCACCACCTTGCCGCGCAGGCCGGACACCGTCAGCGGCGGGCTGTTGATCCAGCCGTCCAGGCCGGTGAAGTCGGTGGCGGCGGTTCTCGACTCGGCGGGGATCAGTACCGCGGAGCCCATGCCCGTCGCGGCGCTGGGTGGCGCCGACTGCACCACCCAGGTCAGCAGGATGGCGAGCGCGGCCACGCCGGCAACGGCGGTGAGTGCCCAGCGGTAGCGCGACATGTTCCGACAGTACGCGCTGCGCGGACGTTCTCAGCGCCGCACGGGGCGGCCCGAGTCAGACGCACGCGCCCGAGATGCTCACGCCCGGGGCGCCGTCGGTGCTGGTGCGGATCGACGCCATCGCCTCGACGCCGTGCCCGGGCTGGTAGCGCCAGAGAGTGCCGTTGTCACCCGCCAGCCAGACATCCTGGCCGTCGATCGCCGACAGCGGCGAGAGGTTGTCGGCGACACCTGGGTTGCCTTCGCGGCCCGCGTTCATGACCTGGCCGGAGTGCGGTGCAGTCATCAGCAAGGTGCGCTCGGTGATCCCGGCGCGCTGCGTGGGAGCAATGTGCTGGATGTCGCTGCTGGCGAGCTGGATGATCGGCTCGCCGGTGGAGGTCTCGGCGACCTGTTGCGCCGCGCCGGTACCGTCGGTGCGCCGTCGAACCAGGTGGTGGTCCTGCCGTTGGTGAGGTCGTAGCGGCTGACCACGCTGATGTCGCTGGTGGTGTTGTACGCCTGGAGCCAGATCGAGTTGGTGCCCGCTTGGTACCCGGTGCTCCCGCCGCTCCCGCTGACGACCGGGGAGTCGATCTGCGGGTACAGGGGCAACGGCATGGCGCGCACAGTGCCGGTGCGCGGGTCGAGCAGCGAGATCGGCATGCTCTGGTTGGGACCGTTTGTAGCGGGGACCGTGTGCGTACCGGTGGCGTCGACAACCTGCACGACGCTGTGGGCCTGGTCACTGCTGGCGGTGACGTACGAGTTGTCATCCGGCGCCACCATTTGCGGCGTCGTGTCGATCCAGCGGTGCAGGCCGCGCACGTAGGTGTTGCCGGTGGTGGTGACGGGTGCGAATGTCGCTCGACCGTGCGCGAAGGTGATGAACCCGGTTGCGTGGACATCGCTGAGCGCGGAGACCGCGATGGTGCAGTTGAGCTGGCCGCCCGCCGGAAGAACCGACACGCGCAGCAAGGTGAGGCGCGGTGCGGCCGGCGCGCCCGGCTGGATGCGGACTGCGACGACATAGCGATCAGCGAGGACAGCGACCGGAGTGATGCACCCCCGCCCCCCAACTCCCCCGTCTGCGGACGCGCCCGCTAGGCTGATCGCGCAATGCCCCACGACTTTCGGCGCGTGGTGATCGAGGGCGTCCGGCCCGCGGTCGACTGCGGCCGCCTTCCCGCCAAGGCCACCCTCGGCCTGCCGCTCGAGGTTAGCGCGGTGGTGATCGTCGACGGGCCCGACCTCCTGCTCGCCTGGGTGCGCCACGGCCGCCCCGCGGCGCGGCCGGTGCCCGACCAGGCGACCGCGGGGTGGCGGGAACTGCCCCTGGAAGCTGCCCAGGACGACCGCTACAGGGCCAGCCTGGTGCCACCGCGGATCGGACCCCACAGCTTTGAGATCGTCGCCCTGCCCGACGACTACGGCACCTGGCTGCGCGACGTGGGGCGGCGATTAACGGCAGGACAGGAGCTTGCGATCGAGTTCGAGGACGCCGCCCGCATGGCCGAGCGCAGGGCGGCGCGCACCGGGGTCGCGACCGCGGATCGTCGTTCGTTGATCGCTCTCGCCGCCGCGCTCCGGGCCCGGCGCAAGCCCGAAGCGCTGGCGGCCACGGCGCGGCGCTCCACAGCGGTGGCGCTGATGCGACGCACCATCGACAGGTCGGCGGCCACCGTGGCGGGCCCGTTCCCGCTGTGGGTCGACCGCGAGCTTGCCGGTTTCTCAGCCTGGTACGAGTTCTTTCCCCGTTCGGAGGGTGAGCCCGGGAAGCACGGGACCTTCCGCACCGCCGCGGCGCGCCTGCCGGCGATCGCGGAGATGGGCTTCGACACGGTCTACCTACCCCCCATCCACCCCATCGGCGCCAGCTTTCGCAAGGGGCCCAACAACAGCCTCGAGGCCGGCGAAGACGACCCCGGCAGCCCGTGGGCGATCGGCGCCGCCGCCGGTGGCCACACCGCCGTCCACCCCGACCTGGGCACGCTGAAGGACTTCGACACCTTCGTCACCTCCGCGCGCGGCGCCGGTCTCGAGGTGGCCCTTGATTACGCGCTGCAGACCAGCCCCGACCACCCCTGGGTGACCGAGCACCCACAGTGGTTCAGGCATCGCCCCGACGGCAGCATCCGCTACGCGGAAAACCCGCCCAAACGGTACCAGGACATCTACCCGATCAACTTCGACACCGAGGACGCCGCCGCGCTGTGGGACGCGCTGCGCGACGTGCTGATGTTCTGGGTGGACCGTGGCGTGCGCGTCTTCCGCGTCGACAACCCCCACACGAAGCCGATCGCGTTCTGGGAGTGGCTGATCGCGAGCGTCCACCGCCGCCATCCCGACGTCATCTTCCTGGCCGAGGCCTTCACCCGGCCGGCGGTGATGATGCGCCTGGCCAAAGTCGGCTTCACCCAGTCGTACACCTACTTCACGTGGCGGAACACCAAGGAGGAGTTGGTCGCCTATCTCACCGCGCTGAGCGTGCCCGACTCCCTCGCCTGCCTGCGCCCCAACTTCTGGGTCAACACCCCCGACATCCTCCACGAGACCCTGCAGCACGGCGGTCCCGCGGCCTTCCGCCTGCGACTCGTCCTGGCAGCGATGACCGCGCCATCGTGGGGCATGTACAGCGGCTACGAGCTGTACGAGCACCTGGCGGTGACAGCCGGCAGCGAGGAGTACCTCGACTCCGAGAAGTACCAGCTGCGTCACCGCGACTGGACCGCCTCGACATCACTGGCGCCGATGGTGAGACGAGTCAACGACATCCGCCGGCGTCACCGCGAGGCCATCGCGTTGCTGGGCACCCTGCGAATCCACCACATCGACTCCGACCAGATGCTCTGCGTCTCGCGAATCAGCGACGATGGCGCCGACGTGCTTCTCGTGATCGTCAACCTCGACCCGCACTCCGCCCATGAGGCGACCACCTGGCTCGACCTCTCATCGCTGGGGATTCCCCCGGACACGCCGTTCGCCGCTCATGACGAGCTGACCGACATCACCTACTGGTGGCGTGGCGCGGCCAACTACGTGCGGCTGGACCCGGCGGTGCAGCCGGCCCACATCCTTCACCTGCGGGCGAGCTGACGTTGGCCGCGACCAATCACGACCGCGCCGCTGCCGAGACCGGGTCGGGGACCGCGTTGCCGAGCACGGTGATCGCGCACCCGCTGCCCGAGAGTGACCCGCTGTGGTTCAAGCGAGCGGTCTTCTACGAGCTGCTGGTGCGTGCGTTCGCCGACAGCAACGGTGACGGCGTCGGCGACTTCCGCGGCCTCATCGACCACCTCGATTACATCGAATGGCTGGGCGTCGACTGCATCTGGCTGCTGCCGTTCAACGACAGCCCGCTTCGCGACGGCGGCTACGACATCAGCGACTACTACGGCGTGCTTCCCGACTACGGCACCGTCGACGACGTGCGCGAGCTGGTCGCCAAGGCGCACGAGCGGGGGATGCGGGTGATCATGGACCTGGTCATCAACCACACCAGCGACCAGCATGAGTGGTTCAAGCAAGCCCGTCAGTCGCGCGATAGCCCATACCGTGATTGGTATATGTGGTCCGACAGCAAGCAGCACTTCCAGGACGCCCGGATCATCTTCGTCGACACCGAGACGTCGAACTGGACGTGGGATGACCAGGCCGACCAGTACTACTTCCACCGCTTTTTCAGCCACCAGCCCGACCTCAACTACGACAACCCCCGCGTCCGCGAAGAGATCTTCAACATCGTCCGCTTCTGGTTCGACGTGGGCATGGACGGATTCCGGCTCGACGCGGTGCCCTACCTGTTCGCGCGCGAGGGCACCAACTGCGAGAACCTCCCCGAGACCCACCACTTTCTCGCCGACCTGCGCGCGACGGTCGATCGCGAATACAAGGACAAGGTGCTGCTCGCCGAGGCCAACCAGTGGCCCGAGGATGTCGTCGACTACTTCGGCACCGAGGAGAGGCCGGAGTGCCACATGAACTTCCACTTCCCGCTGATGCCGCGCATGTTCATGGCGCTGCGAAGGGAGCAGCGCTACCCGATCACCGAGATCCTCGAGCGGACGCCGAAGATCCCGTCGACAGGGCAGTGGGGCATCTTCCTGCGCAACCACGACGAGCTGACCCTGGAGATGGTCACCGACGACGAGCGTGACTACATGTGGGGGGAGTACGCGTCAGACCCGCGCATGAAGCTCAATTTGGGGATCCGGCGCCGCCTGGCGCCACTGCTCAACAACGGGCGCCGGCAGATGGAGCTGTTCTGCGGCCTGCTGCTCTCCCTGCCCGGCTCGCCGATCCTCTACTACGGCGACGAGGTGGGCATGGGCGACAACATCTACCTCGGCGACCGAGACGGGGTGCGCACCCCGATGCAGTGGAACGGCGACCGCAACGGCGGCTTCAGCCGCAGCGATTTTGCGCAGCTGTACCTGCCGCCCCTGATGGACCCGGTGTACGGGTTCGCCGCCGTCAACGTCGAGGCGCAGATGCGCAACGAGTCGTCGCTGCTCCACTGGATGCGCCGCTTCATCGCCGTTCGAAAGCGATTCGCGGTCTTCGGCGAGGGCATGTTCGAGGCACTTGACGCCGCCAACCCGTCGGTGTTCGCCTTCCTGCGCACGCTCGACGACCAGCTTGTGCTCTGCGTCAACAACCTGTCGCGGTTCGCACAGCCGGTGGAGCTCGATCTGCGCCGGTTCGAAGGCTGCACCCCGGTCGAGATGCTCGGCCACGTGCACTTCCCGAGGATCGGCGAACTGTCCTACCTGCTCACGGTGGCGCCGCACAGCTTCCTCTGGTTCACCATCGAGGACACCACCGAATGACCGTCGCAGTCGACCTCGCCTGGGTCCGCGAGACCTTGGAGACGGCGCTGGTGTCGTGGTTGCCGCGGCAGCGCTGGTACGGCGGCGGGACGGGCATCAGCTACGTTCGCTGCGAGGAGCTGACGGCGATAGCCGAAGGCGAGGCGGTGGTGGCCGCGTGCATCATCGCCGTCGGCTTCGACGACGCCAGCGAGGTCAGCTACAACGTGCCCATCGCGGTCGGCTCGCCAGCCGGCCTGCGCCCCAGCGACCCCGGCGCGGTCGTCCACGACGACGACGGGGTGCTGGTGTTCGACGCGCTGGCCGACTCGCGGACCGCCGCGCCGCTGTGGCGCATCGTCGCCGTCGGCGAGGCTGTGCAGCTGGGAGGCGGCCGGCTCCTCGCGGGGGGCGGTGGGCTCGACCCCTCGGCGACCGACATCAGCCCCCTGGTGCGCGAGCAGTCGAACACCTCGCTGGTCGTCGATGGCCAGCACCTGCTCAAGGTCATGCGTCGGGTGGTGTTCGCGCCCTCGGTGGAGCTGGAGATGACCCAGGCGCTGGCCGACGCCGGCTTTGTCCACGTCGCCCCCGCGCGAGCCTGGCTCGACTATGAGCGCGTCGATGAGGCGCATCCTGCGCTGCTGGCACTCGCCCAGCCGTACCTGCACAACGGCACCGAGGGATGGACGCTGGCGCTGACCTCCCTGCGCGACCTCTACGCCGACGCCGAGGAGCGTCAGTCCACGGGCGCGGCCGAGCGCGTGCGAGCGGTGGAAGAGGCGGGCGGCAGCTTCACCTCGGAGGCGGCGCGGCTCGGCGACATCACCGCGCGGATGCACCTCGCGCTCGACGAGGCGAAGGGCGCCGACATGGCGCCGGAGCCGATCACGCGCGGCCTGCTCGACCAGTGGGCTGACGAAATGATCGGCGACCTCGACGCGCTCATCGCCACCGGCGTGGAGCCGATCGAGGAGCTCGCGGCGCATCGCGACCCGCTGCGCGCCCGGATCGACGCCATCCGCACTGTGGCAAGGCCGGGGCTGGCGATCCGCATCCACGGCGACCTCCACCTCGGCCAGGTGCTGCGCACCGACGCGGGCTGGACCATCCTCGATTTCGAGGGCGAACCGCGGCGGTCGGTCGAGCATCGCCGCCGCCGGCATTCTCCGCTGCGCGACGTCGCCGGGATGCTGCGTTCGTTCGACTACGCGGCGACGGTGGCTCTGGTCGAGCGGATGACGCCGACCGACCCGGAGTGGGCGCACCTCGCCGCCCATGGGCGGAGCTGGTCGGCCGCCAATCGCGAGGCGTTCTGGTCGGCGTATGTCGAGCGCACCGCAGGCACTCGCCTCATCCCGGACGCGAGTGCGGCGCTGACTCTACGACGAGCCTTCGAGATCCAAAAGGCGGTGTACGAGGTGTCCTACGAGCTGGCCCACCGCCCCACCTGGGTGCCGGTGCCGCTCGAGTTCCTTCTCGAGGCGACCGCGTGAGCACCATCCAGCCGCCGACGGCGAGCACGACCGACGAGGTCCGCATGCTGCGCAGCGGCGTGCATCGCGACCCTCATCATCTCCTCGGCGTCCATCCCCAGGGCAAGGTCACGGTGGTCCGCGCCTTCAACCCGCAGGCGACGGCGGCGAGCGTGGCCCATCCCGGCGGCGTCGTGCCGATGAATCGCATCGACGAGCGCGGCCTGTGGGAAGCCGGGGTTGCGGAGACAGACCTCCCCGGCTATCGGCTGCGCTTTCGCACCTCCGCGCACGAGTGGGAGGTCGACGACCCCTACAGGTTCATGCCCACCCTCGGTGAGCTCGACCTGCACCTCATCGGCGAGGGCACACACCGCCGTCTCTGGGAGCGCCTCGGCGCGCGGGTCATCGATCACCAGGGAGTCCGGGGCACCGCCTTCTCCGTCTGGGCGCCCAATGCCCGGGGGGTGTCGCTGGTCAGCGATAGCAACGGCTGGGACGACCGAACTCAGCCGATGCGCACCCTCGGCGCCAGCGGCGTGTGGGAGGTGTTCATCCCCAACGTCGGCGCCGGCCAGCACTACAAGTTCCGGGTGATCGGCGCGGACGGCACGCCGATGCTCAAGGCCGACCCCCTGGCGCGCGCCGCCGAGGTACCGCCTGGCACGGCGAGCATCGTCACCGACCCGATGTACGCGTGGGACGACGCCCAGTGGATGACGCGGCGGCAGCAGGGCGACCGCACCACTGAGCCGCTCAACATCTACGAGGTTCACCTCGGCTCCTGGCGCCATGGCGCCGGCGACGCGGTGCTCAGCTACCGCGAGATCGCCCAGCAACTGGCCGAGTATTGCAAGCGGTTGTCGTTCACGCATGTCGAGCTGCTGCCCATCGCCGAGCATCCCTTCGGCGGTTCATGGGGCTACCAGGTGAGCAGCTACTACGCCCCCACAGCCCGCTACGGCTCGCCCGATGACCTGCGGTGGTTCGTCGACCGCCTGCACCAGAACGGCATCGGCGTCATCGTCGACTGGGTGCCGGCTCACTTCCCGCGCGACGAGTGGGCGCTGGCGCGCTTCGACGGAACCGCCTTGTACGAGCACGCCGATCCGCGCCGTGGCGCCCAGCCCGATTGGGGCACCCTGGTATTCAACTTCGGACGGAACGAGGTGCGCAACTTCCTCGTCGCCAACGCTCTCTACTGGATCGAGGAGTTCCACATCGACGGGCTGCGCGTCGACGCCGTCGCGTCGATGCTCTACCTCGACTACTCGCGCAAGCCCGGCGAGTGGCTGCCCAACCAGTACGGTGGCCGCGAGAACCTCGAGGCGATCGGCTTCATCCGTGAGTTCAACGACCAGGTGCACGGCCGCTTTCCCGGGGTCATGACCATCGCCGAGGAGTCGACGGCGTGGCCGGCTGTGTCACGTCCGACAGCGAGTGGCGGCCTCGGCTTCACGTTCAAGTGGAACATGGGCTGGATGCACGACACGCTCGACTACATCAGCAAGGACCCGATCTTCCGCCGCTACCACCACCAGCAACTGACCTTTGGTGTCTGGTACGCGTGGGCCGAGAACTTCATCCTGCCGTTGTCGCACGACGAGGTCGTGCACCTCAAGCGCTCGCTGATCGGCAAGACGCCCGGTGACCGCTGGCAGCAGTTCGCGAACCTGCGTGCGCTCTTCGGCTGGATGTACGCGCATCCCGGCAAGAAGCTGCTCTTCATGGGCGGCGAGTTCGCTCAATGGGCGGAGTGGAACCACGACCGATCGCTGGACTGGCACCTTCTCGAACAGCCGGACCACGCGGCCATGGAGCGCCTCGTCGCCGACATCGGCAGGGTGTACGCGGCGACCCCCGCGCTCTGGCAGGTCGATGGCAACAGCGAGGGCTTCCGCTGGATCGAC
Organism: Candidatus Dormiibacter sp.; assembly: GCA_039935655.1. Taxonomy (GTDB): domain Bacteria; phylum Chloroflexota; class Dormibacteria; order Aeolococcales; family Aeolococcaceae; genus Aeolococcus. The sequence continues at coordinate 202,956 of JBDTJX010000007.1, forward strand.
GCCGGCAACGTGGATCAGAGCGTTCTCAGCTTCGTGCGGATGGACGCGCAGCGGCGCCCGGGCCTGGCCTGCATCGCCAACTACTCGCCGGAGGTGTACCACGGCTTCCGGGTGGGGCTGCCCGTGGCCGGCGCCTGGCGCGAGGTGATCAACACCGACGCGGCGGACTACGGCGGCAGCGGACAGGGCAACATGGGTAAGGTTGAGACGGAGCCGATGAGCTGGCACGGCTTCGACCAGTCAGCCACCCTGACCGTACCCCCTCTCGGCGTGCTGTGGCTGGCGCCCGGCGAGTAGTTGCCAGCGCCGGTCCCAGACCGGACAATGTGGCGCCGGCGCGGCCCACTCATCCCAGGAGCTTCCGTCCATGAACACAGAGCAGGCCCGCAAGCGGTTGATCGCTGAGCGCGATCGCCTCATCGAGGTTCGTGACGCCGCCAGCCGGCTGAGCACCTCCGCCAACGAGGTATCGGAGCGCGAGCTGTCGAGCGCCGACCAGCACCCGGCCGAGCAGGCCACCGAGACGCTGGAGCGTGAGCTCGACCTCGGGGTGTTGCAGAGCGTCGAGGCGGAGCTGGTCGAGGTCGAGGCGGCGCTGGCGCGGCTCGGGGCTGACACATACGGGCGCTGTGAGGTGTGCGGCAAGGCCATCGCCGAGGGACGGCTCGAGGCCAAGCCCGCTGCTCGGTATTGCGTCGAAGACCAGGCGAAGGTGGAGCGGCCCCTGCGCTGACCAAGCCGGGGAGCTAACCGGCTAACCCCTGGGTGGGAATTGTTGGAGGCCCCACGTGTTGCCGTCGGGGTCGCTGAACCAGGCGTACTTGACGCCTCCGAAGTCCATGATCTCGTCGACCTGTGTGCCGCGCGCCACCAGCGCCGCACGCGCTTCTTCGATGTCCTTGACGACCAGGTGGAGGCCTTTGACTGAGCCAGGTTGCATGTCGGAGATGCCCTGCATGCCGGTGCCGATGACGATTGAGCAGGCCGAGCCGGGTGGGGTCAGTTGGATGACCCGCATTCCCTCGGTCGGCTGGACGTCGACTTCGAGCTTGAAGCCGGCCTTCTCGACGTACCAGGCCTTGGCTCGGTCGACGTCGGAGACGGGGATCGGCACCAGCTCGAGATACATGTCCGGCGTGGTGGTGGTCATTGGTTCTCCTTCGCGTGGTGCCGCCGGGGTGAGCCGGCGCGGGGCCGGATTGAGGAGGCTACCAGCCGAGCGGTGCGGGAGTGGCCCAGTCGGAGTCGTGGACGTCGGGGAAGCTGCGCCGCTCGGGCACCATCTCGTCGAGGAGACTCTCCTGCCAGTCGAGCAGGGCGCCGTGGAGGCGGACGGTGTTGCGGGCGCGGGTCGCCTTGCGCGGTAGGGGCAGCCCGACCTCAGCCTCGAGGCGGTAGAGGCGCTGGCGCATGACCCGGTCGAAGGTGCGCTCCCCGGTGAGGTGGCGCTCCTCGAGGATGGCGATCAGCGCGTCGATCGCGTTGACCCGCTGGCGAACGCGCGGGCCGGCGAGGCGGCGTCGCATCGATGTGGTCCGTCGCTCCCAGATCTCGCTCCCGGCGCGAGCGATCCGGTCTCCCTCTATCGGCGTCGCCATTTGGGCGGACATCTCGGAGTTCCCTTGATCAGTGGCTGCGTCGCGTGCTGCGACTTCCGTCACCCCCTCATACGCAGGGGGATACAGTTCGGAGCATTGCTCGGCCCACCTTTCGCAACGGTGACGTCTCTGAAGAGCGCCGCCGCCCTTGGACTCAGTGGCGGAAGTGGCGCTCGCCGGTGTGGACCATGGCGATGCCGAGGCGTTCGGCTGCGGCGGTGACCTCGGGGTCCTTCTTCGAGCCGCCCGGCTGGATGATCGCGGTGATGCCGGCCTTTCCCAGTGTCTCGACGCCGTCGGGGAACGGGAAGAACGCGTCAGACGCTGCGACGGCGCCGGATGCCCGGTCGCCGGCGCGGTGCACCGCCAGCTCGGCCGCTTCCACGCGCGACATCTGCCCGGCGCCGACACCGACGGCCATGCCGTCGCGGACGATCACGATCGCGTTGGATTTCACCCGAGCGCAGACGCGCCATGCCACCACGAGGTCGCTCCACCTGGCCGCGTCCAGCTCACCGCTGACCACTGTCATGGAGCTGCGCGCGGCGCTGACGCGGTCGGTTGTCTGGACCAGGAGGCCGCCGTCAACGCTGCGCACGTCGAGCTGGGCGGCACAGCTGGGACGCTCCACGACCAGGACACGCAGGCGCTCCTTGGCGGCGAGGCGGGTGGCGGCGGCGTCGCTGATCGCCGGGACGACGACGGCTTCGAGGAATGTCGCCGCGAGCTGGTCCGCGGTGGCCTCGTCGAGAGGACGGTTGAGCGCGACGATGCCGCCGAACGCCGACTGGGGGTCGCACTCGTACGCACGGCTGTAGGCCTCGCTGATGTCGCTGCCGACCGCAAACCCGCACGGGTTGGTGTGCTTGATGACGGCGGCCGCCGGCTCATCGAAGTCGCACACAAGCCGCCGCGCCGCGTCGCAGTCGAGCCAGTTGGTGAAGCTCAATGCCGGTCCCTGCGCCTGGCGTGCGTGCGCCAGGCCGCCGGGCGCCCCGGGGACCGCGTACAGCGCGCCGCCCTGGTGAGGATTCTCGCCGTACCGCAGAGTGGTGATCAGCGCGCCGCCGGTGGTGAACTGGGCGCCCATCGCCTGCTCACCGCCCGGCTCGACCGCCAGGTAGGCGGCGACCGCGGTGTCGTAGGCGGCGGTGTGGGCGAAGGCGCGCGCGGCGAGACGGTCGCGCGTGGCCTGGGACACGCTGCCTCGTTCGCGCAGCTCCTCCAGCACCTCCTGGTATTGCGCGGGCTCGACGAGAACTGTGACCGACGCGCTGTTCTTGGCGGCAGCGCGGATCATCGTCGGGCCACCGATGTCGATCTGCTCGATGGCGGCTGCGTGTTCGGCTCCGCTTGCCACCGTCTCCGCGAACGGGTAGAGGCTCACCGCGACGATGTCGAATGCCGCAAACCCGTGGTCGGCCAGCTCGGCCATGTGGTCGGGAGTGTCGCGCCGGGCGAGGATGCCCGCGTGGATGGCGGGGTGCAAGGTCTTGACCCGACCGTCGAGCATCGCCGGGAAGCCGGTGATGTCGCCGACCGAGGTTGCATGGATGCCGGCGTCGGCGAGGACGCGACGGGTTCCATCGGTGGCCACCAGGTCGACGCCGTTCTCGCGCAGGCCGCGCGCGAACTCGACGATCCCGGTGCGGTCGGCGACGCCGATAAGCGCGCGCATCAGTTGACGCCCTGGCGCAGGTGCGGCTCGGGAAGGATGCGCACCATCGCGCCTTCGCGCTCGAGCCGACCGGTCGCCCAGAGTTCCACTGCGTGCGGGAGCAGGCGCCACTCCTGCTTGTGGATGCGCGTGCGCAGCGTCTCGGCGTCATCGCTCTCCTCGACGGCGACCGGCGCCTGGAGAACGATCGGGCCGCCGTCGAGCGCGCCCGCGGCGAGCAGGTGGACGGTGCAGCCGGTGATCTTGACTCCGGCCCCGAGCGCGTCCTCGACGGCGTTCATCCCGCCGCCGAACGCGGGCAACAGAGACGGGTGGACGTTGAGGATGGCGTCGGGGTATGCGGCAAGGACATGGTTGCTGAGCACGCGGTTGTAGCCGGCGCAGACCACGAGCTGGACGCCGGCGGCGCGCAGCGCGTCGACCATCGCGATGTCGCGGGCTGCAGCCTCGTTGGCGAAGTCGGTAACGGGTAGTGACACGGTGTCGACGCCGCGGTTGCCGGCGATGTCCAGCGCGACGCAGTGGCGCTTGTTGCTGACGACGAGCACCACCTCGGCCGGGATCCCCGGAGGGTCGCAGGCGTCCAGCAGAGCGCTGAGATTGCTGCCGGCGCCTGAGACGAGAACGCCGACGCGGGTACGGGCGCTCATGCCAGGGTGACGCGCTCCCCACCACCGGATTCGACGACCTCGCCGACTCGCCAGACCGGGATCCCTGCAGCCATGCTGACCGCGCCAGCCTGCTCGCGCGGCACCACGACCACCATTCCGACGCCCATGTTGAAGGTGCGCCACATCTCCTCGGGCATGACGCCGCCGGCGCGCTCGATGGCGGTGAACAGCGGAGGCACCGTCCAACTGGCGCGATCGATGACGGCGCTGAGAGCGGCGGGCAGCACGCGTGGCACGTTCTCGATGAGTCCACCACCGGTGATGTGGGCCATGGCGTGGACGTCGACGGATCGACGCAGGTCATTGATGGCGTGCAGGTAACAGCGGTGGGGCTCGAGCAGCAGGTCGGCCAGAGGTGCGTCGGTGTCGGGCAACGGGTTGTTCCAGTCGAGCTCGCGCTGCAACGCGATGTGACGCACCAGCGAGTAGCCGTTGGTGTGCAGTCCACTGCTGGGAAGGGCGAGGAGGACATCGCCGGCCTCGACCCGCGAACCGTCGACGATCTCGTCGCGTTCGACGGCGCCGACGATGAAGCCCGCGATGTCGTAGTCACCGAGCGCGTAGACGCCGGGCATCTCGGCGGTCTCGCCACCCACCAGCGCGCAACCAACGTCGCGACAGGCGGATGCAACGCCGTCGACCACCTCAGCGAGGTGCTCGGGCAGCAGCTTGCCGGTGGCGTAGTAGTCGAGGAAGAACAGCGGTTGCGCGCCGCAGCAGAGGATGTCGTTGACGCAGTGGTTGACTAGGTCGATGCCGATGCCGCGGTGCCGGTTGGTGGCGATCGCCACCTTCACCTTGGTGCCGACAGAGTCAGTGCTCGACACCAGCACGGGTCTGCGCCAGCGCGTGGTGTCCAACTCGAAGAGCCCGCTGAAGGCACCGATGCCGCCGAGAACGGCGGGGGTGTGGGTGCTCGCCACCGCCCGGCGGATGAGGTCGACCGCACGGTTCCCCGCGTCAATGTCGACCCCGGCATCGGCGTAGCGCAGGTCACCCATCTGCGCCCGAGTGTATCGGGCGGCGGTCGGGCACCGTCCGGGGTTTGGGGTGTTTGGCGCTCGGATTGGCGGAGGTCGCTGTGACGCGGCGGGGATTCCGGGCTCAGCTGGGCTGGGTCGCGTCCAGCCCAGCGAACGGTTCGGTGAGGTCCTTGAGGACGTGGTCGGCACCGGCGTCCGTGAGTGAACTTGGTGATGTCGGCCGCGACGCCCGACAGCTTGTTGAAGCCTCGCGCCCAGGAGCGCGCGCCGGCGCCCCCGCTGCTCACCAGGGTTTCGTCGACGTCGAATGCGATTGCCACTGGGGCGGTGAGGTTGGTGGTCATGGTCCGCATCTTGGCCCGTGCGTGCGTTGGTCGGGTTTGGCGGCAAACGGAGCAGTGGGCGCCCGGCGGGTGGTTCGGCACTGGCTGCGGAGTCCGGGATGGAGAGCAGCATCCCGGCGGGTTGTCTGACGTGGGCGTCGGTTCGTTGTCGGCGCTTGCAGCGCCGTGGGAGACGCGGTCAAAAAAGCGTTCTGGAACAAGGGTTTAGTCCGCCCAATGTCCGTCACTCACGAACGTCTGTTTGGTACAATGCAGGGCATGTTGGCGTACGCCGTGGGTCAGACGGACGCATTCGCTGATGCGGTGAGCAGCGTGGCTGCGGAACCGATCGACCATCATGCGGACCACGCCATCGGCGATGACCTGGTGGAAATTCGCCGCCAGATCGATCGAAGCGGAGTTCATCCGCCGCCTGCGTCGCTTCCGTGCCGGCCGGGCGTCCTTTGGCAACGTCGCGCTCATCGCCCGGCTGGCCGGCGACATGGGTGCCGAGGCAACCTGCACCGTCGAGGACACCTTGGTCGGGGCGGCCGAGAAGTTCGATGTCGGGCGGATGGGCAGGCTGGTCGCCGGCGGCGATCCGCACCGCGCTGGCCCTGCGCGACAACGGCTGTCGCTTCCCCGGCTGTGACCGGCCGCCGCACTGGACAGACGGACATCACATCCAGGATCGGCAGAGGGGGGTGCGACCGAGCTGTCCAACCTGCTGTCGCTCTGCCGGCCCCACCATCACGTGGTTCACGAACGTGGCTGGAGCATTCGCCTGGAACCGGACGGCAGTGTCGCCCTCACCGATCCGCGGGGTCGTCCGGTCTTGATGCGCCGGTTGTAGCCGTCCGCTGTGTTGGAGCGGCTCCAGCCGGCGTGTCGCTTGACGTTATGCTGGTCACGAGGACCATGACCACACTCAAGAACCGGCCGAACACCGCCCTCCTCATCGTCGACGTGCAGAACAGCGTCGTCGAGGGTGCTCACGAGCGCGACGCGGTCGTCGCCAATATCTGCAGCCTTGTGGAGAAGGCCAGGCGAGAACGCGTCCCGGTTGTCTGGGTCCAGGACCATTCCGACGAACGGCCGCGGGGCAGCGACGACTGGCGAATCGTCCCGGAGCTGACCCCTGACGACGCCGAGCCGCACATCGAGAAGACCTACGGCGACTCGTTCGAGGACACGACCCTCGAGACCGTGTTGGCGGATCTCGGGGTTGGGCGACTTGTCGTGGTCGGCGCGCAGACCGACGCGTGCATCCGCTCGACGATCCACGGCGCGTTGGTCAGGGGGTACGACACGACCCTTGTCAGCGACGCCCACACAACCGAGGACCAGACGTCGTGGGGCGCACCGCCGCCGGACAAGGTCATCACGCACACGAACCTGTACTGGACCTACCAGGCGGCGCCGGGCCGGACGGCCGGGACGGTCGAGACCAAGGCTGTCGACTTCGGCGTCAAAGAACCAGCCGGAGCCTAGATCTCCACGTCGCGGATGGCTGCGATGGTTGTGGCGACGTCCAGTCGCGGCAGCCCGGACGCCTCGGAGATCGAGATTGCGGTGTCGCCGCGCACCTCGACGTTGATCAGCCGGTGGCACCGCACCAGCACGTCGAGATCCGCGTCACTCATCGGCTGCACCGCCATGACGCCGCGCATCACGACCCAATCGCGAGTCACGCGGAAACCGAGCCCGGCGAGCTTGCGACCGTGCGTCGCGATGTCGCTGAAACCGGGACACCAAGCGCCTTCGACGCGGCCGACCTGCGTCTTCACACCCAGCGGCGCGAGAGCGGCATCGAACCAGCGATGCAGCGAACGGACCATCCAGTCCAGGGGGAGCGGCTGACCAGGCAACGGGACGCCGATCGCGCACAGGCCGAGCCACGCGTCACCCCCGACGATGAAGGTGCCCCCGGCCGGACTGGTGACGACGACCGGAACGCCCTCGACCTCTCGTACGCGCTCCATCAGCTCGGTGTTTCTTGCCAGCCCCGCGCCGACAGCAACGCGGCGCACTGTGGTGCGCAGCTGGAGCGCGATCTCCCCTGCGTCCGGCTTGATATGCCACGGGATTTCAGGAGGGTCATCGACATACCGCTCCGCCGCGACCTCGGCGACTCTGACCCGCGCCGCCCCGCCGTCGCGCGGCATCACGGCGCTGGCGGTCAGGCTGTCGTCCACGAGTCCACAGTAGCAGCGGGCGTGGAAGCCAGCGCTCAGCCCAGCTCGTGCCCCACCGGCACGCGATGGTGGGCGGCGCGGACGCGATGCACCGCCGGCAACGAGAGGCCGGCTCGCAACGCCCGCCCCAACGGGACACCGAGTCCCGTCACCGCGTCCCAGCCGACGTGCGCCGGGTAGGCGCCGTTGTCGCCGGTGTTGATGTCCGTGAATGCCCTCTCCCTGGCGGCGTACAGCTCGGGGAGAACATTGCCCAGACGATGATCGTTCGACGCCGCGATGAGGGCGAAGAGTGCAGTCCAGAGCGGCGCGACGGCAGAGGTGCCGCCGACCACGGAGTCGACGCCGCGGTGATGGATCACGTAGCCGGTGAGCGGGTCCGCGTTGCCCGCGACGTCCGGCACCCCGCGACCCTCGACGCCACTGTCGACGCCGACCGGACGGATGCCTGCGGCCAGCTGATGGCGCGGGATGGCGAAGTGTGCGCTGACGCCACCACCACTGGCCCCTTGACCGACACGCAGCTCGTTCCAGGCCTCCTCGCGGATGCGCTGGCCACCGTCGGCGAAGAGTCGCGTGCCGCCGCAACCGACCGCGTTGGGCGCCGACGCTGGGTGGTCAGCGTGCTGGTGGCCATCATGTCGCGCGTCGGTGGAGCCGTTGTCGCCGGCCGCGACGCTGTGCACAATGCCGCGAACCGCGCCGAGCTGGAAAGCGCGATCCATGGCATCCATCGCCGCGGGCGTCCAGAGCCCTTCGGGCGCGCCCCAACTGGTCGACACGGCCGAGTAATCGCGACCGTCCGTCGCGAACGCGGCTTCGAGGTTGGTAAACCCCCTGTCGGTGTTGGGGGCGTACTTGATGACGATCTGCACCTCGGCCTGAGGTGCGCAGCGCGCCAGCACACCTGCGATCACCTGCCAGTCGAGCGCCACCTCGGTGTCGGGCCCGAACGGATCGGACAGTGGTCCCCAGCCATGCACCGCCTCCTCGACGATGCGCAGCCTCGGGTTGCGAGCGGTGAACGCGGCCAGGTCGGCCCGCAGCACTGCACCACCGAGCTCGGCGATGCCGACGGTGATCCGCGTGTTCGCACCACCCTCGGGCAGCACCGGGAAATCGTAGATCTCTGCCACCTGCTCCGGCGTGTAGCTGTAGGGCGCCGCCACGCCCCGTGGCAGCACCGCGAGCCGGGGCCGAGCAACCGGTCGGTTGCTGAGACCGAGAGCGGCGGTGACGATGCCATCGAGCCCGCGCGGGATACTCAACTCATCGCGATGGTCACGGTAGATCCGTACCGCGCCGGTGCGCAGGTCGCGCTCGACCCAACGCTCGACTGTCACTGAGAACGCGCGAGCCAGCGCACCGACAGAACCGCTCACATCGAGTGTGTTTGCGGCCCCCCCGAGGCGGCGGACACGGAGCCCCGCAGTGTTCGCCCACCTGCTCACGCTAACGACATCCTCGGTGTGAGCGGCGTGCATCTCGGTCACTTCCCCGGCGCCGATGTAGCGACGCAGCTGCACCGGCGTTGCGTGCTGGCGTGCCAGCCGGACGCCGACGCTCTCAGCCCGCGGATTCTCACGAAGGTGCAGGGTCATCGCCGCAGGCGCAGCGAGCTCGCCTGCGGTGAGCGGGCGCGTGCTGACGGCGGTGGAGTCGGTCGGGTGGAGCCGTGCGCTGCCGGCGAGACGGACGGTTGCGGCCATTGCAACGAACCTCGTGAGCCGCTGGCGACGCCGGCGACATGGAGAAAGCCGCAGATCCTGCCACCGTTCACGGCACGCGTTGGGCCAGTGCGCTGTGTCTGGCGCGGATGGAGTCGCTTTGTCCGCTGGTGGTCCGTCAGCGGCCGGTCGCGCGCACCGTTGCGAGCGCAGCCAGCGCGGTGGGGTTCTCGAGCGACGACATGTCGCCGGGATCGTTGCCGAGATAGCCCGCCCGCACGATGCGACGGAGCACCTTGGCGTTGCGCGTTTTGGGTAGCTCCGAAATGGCAAGCACGGCACGGGGTTTCAACGCCTTGCCCAGCTCCGCGGTCACGCAATCGGACAGCTCTCCGCGCAGCGCGTCGTTGTCAGCCGTGCCGGCCTGCAGGACCACGAAGCACACCAGCGCCTCGCCCTTGACGGCGTCCGGGACGCCGATGGCGGCGGCCTCGGCAACAGCGGGGTGGGCGACCAGCGCGGACTCCACCTCGGCGGGGCCCAGCCGTTTGCCCGCCACCTTGATGGTGTCGTCGCTACGGCCGCGGATGTACCAGAGGCCGTCGTCGGCGACCTGGGCCCAGTCGCCGTGCACCCAGATGTCCGGCCAGCGCGACCAGTAGGTTTCGAGGTAGCGCTCACGATCGTGCCAGAAGCCACGTGTCATCCCCGGCCACGGCGAGCGCACCACCAGCTCTCCCACCTGGCCACGCACGCTGTTGCCATTGTCGTCAAGAACGTCCGCATCCATGCCCGGGCATGGCCCCGCGAACGCGCACGGGTTGAGCGGCGTCAGCATGTTGCCCCCGAGGATGCCGCCGCTCACCTCGGTTCCACCGCTGTAGTTGATGATCGGGCAGCGACCGTGCCCCACCTTCTGGAGAAACCACAGCCAGGGGTCGACGTTCCACGGCTCGCCACTGGAACCGAGGACGCGAAGCGACGAGAGGTCGTGCGTGCCCACGAGCTCGTCACCGTGGCGCATCAACGCACGAACGACGGTCGGCGCAACGCCAAGCACGGTGACGCGATGACGCTCGACAACCGACCAGAGCCGATCCGGTCGCGGGTGGTCAGGCACCCCCTCGAACACCACGAGTGTCGCCCCGATTGTCAGCGCGCCGCAGATCGCCCACGGGCCCATCATCCAGCCGATGTCGGTGAACCACAGCAGCCGGTCGCCGGGTCCGATATCGAAGCAGTACGCCATGTCCTGGGTCGACTTGACGGGGAACCCACCCTGAACGTGGACGGTGCCCTTGGGACGGCCGGTGGTCCCGCTGGTGTAGATCAGCATGAATGGATCGTCGGCACCGCTGTCGTGAGTTTCCGCAGTCGACGGCTGGTCGGCCGTTACCTCGTCGTACCAGACATCGCGCGGGCGTTGCATGACGACATCGAGGTTGCCCAGCCTGCGGACCACCATCACGTGCTGAAGCGACGGTGTCTGCGCGGCGACCTCGTCTGCGACGGGCTTCATCGGCACCGGTGAGCCCCTGCGTGGATACCCGTCGGCGACGATGAGGAGCTTTGCCTCGCAATCCTGCAGCCGCGCGATGATCGCCCCTGCGCCGTAGCCACTGAAGAGCGGGGTGACGATCGCGCCGACCTTCGCGCATGCAAGGAAGGCGGCGATCGTCTCCGGGATCATCGGCAGGCAGAGCCCGACCACGTCGCCAGGACCCACGCCGAGCTCACGCAGGGCATTCGCGCACCGAGCTGTCTGCCCCGCCAGCTCGAGATATGTCCAGCTGCGCACAGTGCCGTCGTCGCCCTCCCAGGCGACCGCCTCATGTGCCGGTGTGGAATCTGCCCAGCGGTCGACCGCGTTGGTGGCGAGGTTGAGCCGACCCCCATTCCACCAGCGTGTGAACGGCAAGCCTTGGGAGATGTCTCGCATGCGAGTGGGTGGCTGCCGCCAGCCGATGCCGATATCGTCGATCGTGGCGCGCCAGAAGCGCTCCGGGTCGTGTCGAGCCAGGTCGTTGAGCGCTTCGAGCGTGTCGACTCCCAGCGTGGTCATGAATGACCGCAACCGGCTGCTCTGCACCTGTTCGGCTGTTGGCGTCCAGGCGAAGGACGACGTCGTGGAGCTGCTGGCTGCCGTCACGGTGCGCACCATAGAACGGGTAAGCAGCCCTTCGCCACCAGACGCTGCTTCGGACCACCCGGCCACCAGGACAGTCGCGACCCGCAAGCCACCGCCGCCGCGGGTTACGTCGCCCAGGCCAGGCACCCGGCGGCCGCCACGCCAGCTGGTTGCAGGTACCCGGCCGGGAAGATCGAGCACGGGTTCACCGGGACACCGCCGACGTCGACCTCGAAGTGAAGGTGCGGTCCGGTGCTGTTGCCGGTGCTGCCGACCGACCCCAGCATCTGCCCAGCAACAACCGCGACGCCGTCAGCGACTGCGACACCGCTGAGGTGACCGTACAGGTAGAGGACCGGCCTGCCGGTGCTCACCGGCGGTATCAGCTGGATGTGGAGGCCGAACCCGGTGGCGGACTGAACGACGCGGACAGTGCCCGCGGCAACGGCGAACACCGGGGTGCCGGGTGGGGCCGCGAGGTCGATGCCCGAGTGGAAACGCACAAAGGACGTATGGCCTGCATCGGGCGGACAGGCGTACGGAGCCGGCGGTGGGGGTTCGACTCCGACGCCGGTGCATCCGAATCCCTGGCTGACGGCGAAGGTTCGCGGTTGCAGCGGCTCGCCACTCCCCACAACCATCAGGGCACCGCCCACGGTGAACTCGTCCGCCTGGCTGCCGCCGGCCGCTCCGCCGGTGACGCCGGAGAGCAGACCGCTCATCAACGAGAAGGCCATGAACAGGGGCAGGGCAACGATGACGACGGCGCCCAGGCAGCCGCACCCGAGCAGCTTGCGGACGTTCTTCGCGGAAAGCAGGCGGACGGCCACGACCGGAGCTGACATGGAGGCGATCTAGGCGACGCGAGCCGCCGGCGTGGAGGACGTCGCGCGCGTGTCGGCGAGCGCCATGATCGCCGGACCCGGCACGACGTCGACCACGGCGCGCTCCGCGCCCGCCAGCAACACGCCCCTCCCCGGACGGGACGGACAGATCGCGGCGAGCTCCTCGGCGCGGAGGTTGAACACCTCGCGCACATCACCGAGCACCGCCTCCTCGGTGCCGAGGACGAGCTGCGACGCGGACGTGGCAGCGAGTGTCCGGCCGAGGTCGGTGCGCACGAAATCCTCGACGCGTTGCGAGAGCATCCACACACCGGCGCCGTGCTTGCGAGCCTGACGCACCAGTTGACCGAGGACTTCGCCCGCGTCGGGGTCAGAGGTGATGCGGTGGGCCTCGTCGACAACCACGATCATCCGTCCGCGCCGCTTCTCCAGCGCCGCGAGAATTGCGGTGAGCAGCACCGCCAGCGCCGGCGTCAGGTCCGCGCCGTAGTTCATGGCGAACGACTTGAGCCCGATGGCAACGGCACCGTCATCGACTGAGAACGTGGACGGCCTGTCGAAGACCGCAGCCCGCGGTCCCTGCGTGAAGCGGCGCAGCCGCGCCGTGATGACGCGACAGCGATCGCGCTCTCGGTCGGTCAGGGCGCGCGCGAGCGACGTGCGCTCGAGGAAGTCGACAGCGTCATGCATCAGCGCGAGCGGAGCGCCGGCCCGTTGCCGCGCCGAGAAGAAGTCGACGAGCTCCCCGTGCAGCCAGCCCTGGTCCTCGTCCGGCAGGCGGCGTATCGGCCGCCCTTCGCGCACGCCACGGTCATCACCAGCCATGACCGAGAGGATCGGAAGCACCAGTCCCGCCGCCGAGTCCGGCGACGCCTCGGAGGCGACACCAAGGCAGTTCAGCGACTCGCTGCCGAGGTCAAGATATCGTCCACCGACGGCCTTCATCACCGAGCCGTACTCCGAGTCGGGATCGATGACCACCGCCGCGACGCCTTCCATGACATGGCGGATCAGCAGCGTCTTGGCCGCCACGGACTTGCCCGCGCCCGAGCTGCCGACGATGACAAGGTTGTGGTTCGGCTGACTCCAGATGGAGAAGTGGGCAGGCGTGCCATTGAGCGCGTTGATGCCCACGAGCGGTGCCGCCACGTCCGCGAACGGCGTACCCAGGCAGGGCAGCATCCGCGCGGCCACGGAGTCGGAGGTCAGCACGAGGCTGCGTGCCAGCGGAGCGCAACCGGGTGAGAGGGCCAACGCCGGCAGGAGACCCGGGCCGCTCACCTCCGTGGTACGGAAGCCGTGAGCCGCGAGGGTGGCACCAAGTCGCTCGGCTGCCTCGAACGCCCCGGCGCGCTCGCGGTGCGCGACGCAGACGGTGAGCGCGACGCGACATGGGACGATGTCGCGCTGCGCCAGGGCAGCCACGACGTCGGTGGTCTCCTGCAAGGCGACCTGCGTTTCGATGGGGTCCGCCCCGCGGCGTCGTGCGTAGTCGAGCATCGAAGAGCGCCGATGGAGGTACTTCTGGGCCACGCTCATGCCGACCGGCAGCAGGTGCAGGCTGGCGGCACCGAAAGCGTGAGCGCGGGTCATGGCGTCGACGACGGCGCCGCCCTCGATGACCGCGGGCAACTGGGTCGTCGTGAGCACCACGTGATGGCGATCGCCGATGCGCAGCACGTCCTCTCCCACCATCGCCCGTGAGCTGCCGAGCGCGGTATGGGCGAGGAGGGCCGCGATGTCGTCGCGGTCGGCTGCACGAACCTCGATGGCAAAACCGGGCGCCATCCGCAGCGCGGACTGGAGGACGCGATCTGCCTGGTCGTGCGTGGTGTCACGCGCATCCCCCGCGCGCCACAAGGTCGAGCGGTGCGGCATGCCGTCGGCGCCGGCGGAACCCGGTGCCAGGACGACGTAGTGGCGCAGCCCGAGCGTGGCCTGCGCGAGTGTGGCCGCCAGGCCGCGCTCGAGCTCGAACAGCGGCGTCCGTGGCCATGCGGCCGCGCGACAGTCGAAAGCGTCGGCTACCCGCTGCGCGTCGTGGTGGGTCATCAGTGTGATGAACTGAGCCGGACAGTCCAGCGACCCGATCCAGCGCAGCGCGGCCTGACACCACTCGAGGTATCGATCGCCGGCAACGCTGACCGCCGGGCCGTCGAGCATCAGCACGGCACGATCGCCGCCGGGTTGCAGGTGCAGAATCCCGGGCGCCACCGTGGAGGTCATTGGAACGACCAGGAAGGTGCGCAGGCGGCGCGGGACCCATTTGGGCGGGACAGCGGTGGGGCGCTCGCCGGTGACGTGGACTGCGCCGTGCACGTCGCGGACGCGGGCGCGTGAAGCTCGCCCGCGGGTCACAGTCGAGGGCATGACCCGCCACGCGTGGCGATAGGCGACGTGGGTGCCGATCCACACGCCCTGCCGCTCCGGCAGACCGAGCGACGCGGCGACAGCGAGAACGAAGCCGGCGCACGCCGGGCCCCACATACCGGGAAGCCCGACGGCGAGAAGGGCGTACGCCGGCGGCCCGGCAAGGGCGGCGAGCACCAGCGAACGGACGGGGAGCAGCATCGGCCCGACGGGGAGCCGGAACTGCGCGTCGACGGCGAGGGGAACGCGAATCGCGCCGTGTGGGGCGCTCACGCCGGATGTCCGGCACGGTGGCGCAGGATCGGCGCGAGGTCCGGTGACTGGTTGTGGAGAAGACTGGTGAGCGCGGCACCGGCGACGGCGTTCCCGGCGCGCGGGTCCTCCGCCAGCGCCCTGGTGTATTCCGCAACCCTGGCCGCCTGGTCCGCGCCTGCCGCGTCGAGGTGGGCTGCCGACTCCGCCACCACGACCCTTCCCTCCTCAGTCGCGGCGAAGCGACCGACACAGCCGCCGACCGCCTGGTTGAAGGCTGCTCTCATCGCCGGTTGCTGAAGAACCGCAGCGGCCGTTCCATGACGGCTGAAGTCGGCATCCCCGGCTGCCTGGATGGCGGCGTCGACCTCCGGGCTTTCGCCGAACATCGCAGCGGCGTGCCCGGCAGCGGCCGCCGCCACGACGGATCCCGTCTCCGGCACGTGTATCGAACCCTGGGTGGCGCCCCGGCGCATTCCCGAGCGACCCAGCGTCTCGAGGAGGCCTCCCGGGCGGGGTGCACGGCCGCCCATCCTCATCAGCGACGCGACGTCGCCGGCGGCGTTGGGAAGGGCCATCAGGGAGGTCGACACAGCGGTGGCTGCGCCGGTGATCCCACCGTGGCTGAACCCGCGCCAGGCCAGGCCGTGCACCGCTTTGCCCGTCATCCAGACGCCGCCGAGCACCGCAAAACAGGCCAGCAGGGTGCGCGTCACGGCCTCTGCGCCGCCGCCCGGTGAGACCAGGTCCTGGTTGCCGTTGAGAAAGAAAAGGGCGATCCCCGCCGTGAGTGAGCCGAATGTTGCCAGGACGACGGGCAGAACCATCGCCGAGGCGAAGAGGTCAAGCCACCACTGCAGGAACCGATTGCGGTGGTCGTACACGGCCAGGGCCACGAAGAGCGGGGCCGTCGCCACTGCGAAGACGAGCTGGATGATGCGCAGCAGGTACAGCGCCAGCACGTAGACGAAGGCGCCCGCCACAAGAAGGATCGGGATCGCCACCAGGAAGTCGCCGATCCCGGCGAGCCCGAAACCTGTCGCTGCGATGTTGCCGACCACCGTGCCCAGGTCGAGGTGGGCGGTGAACGCAGAGGAGACCGCACCGCCTGCGGCCTCAGCGATGCGACCCGAGGCGACGGCGCTGAGCCGCATCGCGTTGAGAAGCAGAGAGTTGTCCGGGGTCGGGACAACGAGCACGCCGGTCGCCACCACGAGGCGGACAACGTTGTCAATGACGACGTGCGCGCCCGCCGCACGCTCATCGAAGACTCCACGCACGACTCGGACCACACAGCACGTGGCGGCGATGAACACGCCCGACACCGACAGCGAGCTGTACAGCCGCGGCCAGGTGTCCGACAGCGTGAGGTTGGTGGGCTTGAGCTCGTCGATGAGCTTCGGACACGACGGCTGGCTCCAGTCCGCCTGGCAGGCATCCCACCCGGGGTCGCCGGGATGCTGCGGGATGGGTGCCCCGAGTGTGTGGTGATACAACCACTTGAACGGGTTCTGGATGACCTCGAGCGTCTGGCTGAACCAGTCGCCCGCTCCGCTGACGAGACTGCAGATCCCACTCAGCCCGGTGCCGAAGATCGCGCATGCATCGAGCACCATGTGCATGTCGAAGCGCAGCGGCGTGGCGATGATCAGCATCGCCTCGTGACTCCCGGTGCGGTGATGAAGGGCATGGCACCACGCTATCGGCGGCGCGCGGACTGACGGCGGACAGTGCGGCTCAGAGGCCGCGGTCGTCGACCTCACGGCGCCGTGAATGCCGCGCCGACAATGAGCCGACGGAGAGGGCATCCTTCTTCGCGTGCGGCCCCTCCGCGGCCTCCGCCGGCGACCGGCCTGCAGCCGGCGCGGACGGGGCGTCGGTGAACGGGCGCAGCCGCAGCTCCCTGACGATCAAGTCCGTCACGGCGCCCACGGTGTGCCGACCCTGGGGACATCAAGCGGACATCGTTGTCCCTGGTGTGTCCGCGGTCAGCGCAGACAGTGGCAGCCTGAGTGCACCGCCAGTCAACCAGGGAGAAACGTCCGATGTTCCTCGTGGCCACCGTCCTCGCCCATCTCTTCGCCGACATCCAGGTTGATCCGAGTCGCGACACCCTGCACGTCTGGGAAACGGTGGCGAGCCCCCTGCTCACCGCTGGTGAGTACCTGATCCCGGCCGGCGTCGCGCTGTCGAGCCTGCACAAGGTGATGCAGCATCAGGAATCCAGCTCGGGCTTCCTCGTCGACATGCTCGTGAAGGGTGGCGGAGCCGTGCTCGTCATCCAGCTGGTGAAGTCCTTCCTGCACGTCTGACCACCGTTCAGTCCCGGTCGCGCAGGTCCTCACCGCGGAAGTCGAGGTCGCGCAGCGCCGCTTTGGCGCCGCGGTGCGGTGCGGCGTTGCCGAAGCGGTCGCGGAGCACGTCGAGGGTGTGGTCGACCTGCTCATCGCGTGGCGAGCCGACCGTCTCGAACAGGTCCAGCTGAGTGGTGTCGATGATGCCGCTGACGCCCATGCCCAACAGACGCACCGGGGCACCCGCCCAGGTGCTCTCGAAGAGATGGACCGCCGCCTCCGCCAGCACGATGTCACCGTGCTGCGGGCTCGGCCAGGTGAGCTGACGCGTCAGCGTGGTGAAGTCGGAGTAGCGGAGTTTGAGGGTGGCCGTCTTCGCCGTCCAACCGCCGCGTCGCAGCTGGCGGCCGACGTCGGCCGCGCACTCGCGCAGGCGACGGTGGAGCTCGTTGCGGTCGGAGATGTCGGTGGAGAACGTCTCCTCGCGCGACACGCTCTTGGGCCGGGTCGGCACCACCACCTCGCCGTGGTCGACGCCGCGGGCGCGCTGGGTCAGGCTGACCGCGGCATGCTCGCCGAGACGGCGTCGCAGCGTCTCCAGCGGGAACGCTGCCAGTTCGCCGAGGGTGCTCAATCCAAGCCCTGACAGCGCCTTCTCGGACGCGGAGCCAAGCCCGGGCAGACGCCGCAGCGGCAGCGGCGCGAGGAACGCCGCCTCCTCGCCTGGCTCTACCACGACGAATCCGCACGGCTTGCGCAGGTCCGACGCAACCTTGGCCACCAGCTTGCACGTGGCCACGCCGCACGACGCGTCGAGCCCGCATTCCTCGGCGATGCGGTCGCGGAGCTGGGTGGCGAGCTGGTCGGGCGGTCCCATCCGGGCGATGGACCCGGTGACGTCGAGGTAGGCCTCGTCGAGGGATGCAGGCTCGATCAGTGGGGTGAAGTTGCGAGCGATGTCGAACACCTGGCGCGACGCGGCGCGGTAGGCAACGAAATCGACGGGCAGGACAACCGCGTGGGGGCAGAGACGCCGCGCCCGGCCCAGCGGCATGGCGGAGTGCACGCCGTAGCGCCGCGCCTCGTACGACGCCGCGCTGACCACGCCGCGCCGGTAGTCGTCGCCGCCACCGCCGACGATGACGGGCTTGCCGCGCAACTCCGGGCGGCGCAACTGCTCGACGGAAGCATAGAAGGCGTCGAGATCCACATGGATGATCGCCCGCGGCCAGTGCACACACCAAGTATCGGTCGCGCGCCGGCGGTTCCGGCGCACGCCCGGCGGCGTCCGGTCAGAGCGCGGGCGCGGCCGCCACCGACACGGTCTTGTTCCACTCGCGCAGGTCGTCGTCGCGGAGGTAACTGGCGGCGATCATGAGGTCCACATACGAGACGCCGAGGTGCGGAGCGGCTCGGCGGAGCACCCACGGCGGGGGGTTCTCCTTGTTCTTGTTCACCGCTTGGTAGAAGTAGATCTGGTTGAGGTCGCAGAGCAACGCCAAGCGGTGCAACGAGATGCCGCGCTCGCGGCACCTCTCCCTGAGGTAGTCACGAAAGTCCACGGAAGGGGGTGCCTCGAGATGGTGCATGGACGGGCCTGGTTGCGACGTTCCGCGAGTATAGACCGGCACCCTTCAACGCCCCGACAATTGTTACAACCACTGCGCGGGCGTGTGTGCTACGGCGTGATCACTGTCATGCCGCCGCCGGTGTTGCGGTCCATCGCCGTCAGCGCGGCGCCAGCGCCGTCGAGCCCGATCACCGAGCCCACCAACCGGTCGGGACGCAGCGCGCCGGAAACCACGAGCCCGAGCATCGCGGGGTATTCGTGCGCCGCCATGCCGTGCGAGCCGTGGACCTGCAGCTCGAATGCGATCACCCGGTCCATCGGTAATGCGGTCGTCGCGTCGTCACCGTGGAGCAGGCCGACCTGCACGTGGCGGCCGCGCCGGCGCAGCGACCGCACCGACGCGGCTGCCGTTCGCGCATCCCCGATGGCGTCAACAGACACGTGCGCGCCACCGCCCGTGGCTGCGATCACCGCGGCCGCGGTGTCCGTGTCTGTGCCGGTGCCGATGAGGCGGCAAGCCCCCAGTGATGCAGCCCTGGAGAGCGCGTCGGGGGACGCGTCCACAGCGACGACCTGCGCGCCAAGAGTGACCGCGATCATCACCGCTGACAGTCCGACACCACCGCAGCCGTGCACCGCCACCCACTGGCCAGCGGCCACGTTGCCGTGCACTGTCAGGGCTCGAAAGGCGGTCGCGAACCGGCACCCCAGCGATGCCGCCGCGACGAAGTCGAGGGCGTCCGGCAGGGCAACGAGGTTGGCGTCGGCGCGTTCGACGGCGACCAACTCGGCGAACGCGCCGGGGCCGGTGAAACCGGGCTGGCGCTGGTCGGGGCAGACCTGGGCATCGCCAGACAGGCAGTACTGGCAGACCCCGCAGCCGAGCACGAACGGCGCGGTGACGCGGTCCCCGACCGACCAGGCGCGGACGTCGGCGCCCACGGCGGAGATCACCCCGGCGAACTCGTGGCCGGGGATGTGCGGCAGCGGCACGGTCTCGTGGCCCATCCAGGCGTGCCAGTCGGAGCGGCACAGCCCCGTCGCCCTCACCTCGACGACGACGCCGTCGGACGGGCAGCGCGGCGTATCGGTCTCGATGAGCTGCGGCGCGGTCCCATACGCCGAGAACTGGACCGCCCTCACGGGGACACGCGGGCGTCGAGGAGCAAGGCGGGCAACTCGCGCAGGGAGCTGATCACGGCGTCCGGCTTCTTGGCGGCCGTAGCCTCGGCTGCGCGGCCCGGCCGTCGCTCCACGAGCACCGCCCGCATCCCGGCGCGGTGAGCGCCGCCGACGTCCTCGCGCAGACGGTCGCCGACGAAGACGGTGCCCCCCGCGGTGGCACCCAGCGCCTCGAGCGCCGCACTGAAGATCTTCGGCGAGGGCTTGCGCCAGCCGACCTCGCTGGAGA
Source organism: Candidatus Dormiibacter sp. (assembly GCA_039935655.1). Lineage (GTDB taxonomy): Bacteria > Chloroflexota > Dormibacteria > Aeolococcales > Aeolococcaceae > Aeolococcus. Next base: position 222,941 of record JBDTJX010000007.1, read on the forward strand.
AGACGGCGACATCAACGAGATCGGCGATGCCGACATGCCGGAGCTGGTCACGCATGCTCGCCGGGCGGTACGCAGCGTTCGAGCAGATCCCCAGCCGCATCCCTGCGTCCCTGAGGCTGCCGAGGACCTCGCCGACCTCGGGATACGCGCGCACGCCATGGAACCACGCCTCCTGGGCGATCCGACTGCAGCGATCGCGGAGTTTGTCGTCGAGATGGAGCCCCAGCGCGGCAAAGGCGCGGCCCTCCACGTCGACGATGTCGATCTCCTCGAGCGCACCCCGCCCCTCGTGGTCTCTCACCTCAGCTTCGACCCGGTCGTGGACCTCAGCGAGCAGCGTGTCCGGGGAGGGCGCAGCGTGGCCTGCCTGTGCGATGCAGCGGGCGATCTCCGCGTGCGCCGCCTCGATCGCGACGTCCGGGCGCTCGAAGTCGACCAGCGTCAGGCCGTAGTCGAAGAGGACCGCGTCGACGGGGGCGCCGTCGAGGATGTGCGGGCGGTCGCTCACCGTACCGGCGGTGGTGGAGCGCCACCTCCGCCACGTCCGCGGCGGCCGCGCCGACGCCTGCCCCCACTCCCGGGCCGGCGTTGCTGCCCGGGCGGGCTGGGCTGGGTAGGGTGGCGGCCCTGGTTCGCCGTGGCACCAGCGGCAGGACCGCCGCCGCCACCGCCGCCACCGGCACCGCTGCCGCCACCTCGTCCCCGGCGACGGCGCTTGCCGCCCGATGACGGCTGCCGCTCACCGGGAGCGTTCGACGGCTGCGCGGCAGCCTCGACGGGCTGGCCGGCGCCCCCACCGCCGCCTCCGCGACGACGTCGTCGCCGCCTGCCGCCGCTTTCGGCCCCGGCACCACCGGTGTCGGCGCCCGGCTGGCCACGGCTGCCCCGCCCGAACCTGTCGAAAAACGCGAGGGCCGGATGGCGCGTATGGGGCAGGGTGGCTCGGGCGTCGGGCTCGGCGGCGACTCGCTCGCCGAGCTCCACAAGCAGCTCCTCGAGTGGCCGCTTGTTGCGGCCCACCGGCGCAGCGGTCTCCGCCCATGGCTGCAGCTTGGCCGTGCCGCCTTCGGGGACCGCACTGTCGATGCTCCCCGGCACCTGCTCGAGCACGCTTTCGATGGCGCGGGCCACCATGCGGTCGGCGGCGTCCTCAGCCATCGGCGTGGTCCAGCCGGATGCCGGCCAGGGCCAGACCCGACACGGTCTTGAGGTCGACGGCGCCGGCCGCGGCCATGCGGGCGATGTCAGTGGCGCTGAACAGCTCGACGTCGAGCACCTCGTCAGCATCGGGGGCGCTGGTGCCACCGGTGAGGTCGCCGGCCAGGTAGAACCAGATCTCCTCGCTGGAGTACCCCGGGCTCACCGCGGCGTGTCCGAGCTCGCGCCATCGGCCAGCCGTGTAGCCGGTCTCCTCGGCAAGCTCGCGCTGGGCAGTGTCGGAGGGGTCCTCGCCGGGCTCGCGGGTGCCGGCGGGGACCTCCCAGAGTGCACGGCGAAGGGGGTGGCGCCACTGACGCACCAGCACCACCCGGCCGTCGCCGGCTGTGGCAACGACTGCCACCGCCCCGGGGTGCTCGATGACCTCGCGGCGACCCTCACGGCCCGAGGGCAGGCGTACGGTGTCCTCGAACACGTGGAGCAGCCGGCCGTCGTACACCGCACGACGGCCGTGCAAATCCTCACGCAGGTGGCGATCGGGGTCGTTGGAACTCACTGTTCGACGATTGTTCCGTATCTGCGGCCCCGGCGGGGTCCCGCCGCCCTCATGCGAGCGTCAGGCGCAACTCCATTGGTGAGCCTGTCCATGGGCCAGCATCTTGGCGGTGATGTTGGACTGGTCGGCCGCGCTCCAGATGTTGGTGCCGCCGTTCCCGGTGAACGTCGACTGCAGGAACTGGAAGAGGCCGTAGTGTCCGCTCGGGTTGACAGCGTTGGTGCGCAGCCCCGACTCGCAGCGGGCGATGCTGACCATCCAGCTTCCCGACACGCCCCAGCGGGCGGCGGCGGCCTCGATGATGGCGACCACGCTTCCCGGGGCGGCAGGCGGAGGCGCAACCACCGCGGGCTTGGCAGCCGGGCGGGCCGTCGGTGCCGGAGCGGGCGTACGCGTAGGCGTCGCCTTCGGCGCCGGCGTGGCGGGCGGCGGGGTCTGCGCGTGCAGCGACTCGGCAACTGCAAGGGGCGCGGTGCGCAGCTCGACACGCACGGCGCTCTGCGCATCCGTCACCGCGGGTTGGGTCGGGCCAGCCTGTGGCTGGCGGTCCGCCACCAGGGTGGCGGCGAGAATCGGGCCGAAGATGAGAGCGGCCATGCCCAGGACCACTCCTCGAATACGTAGAGGCAAACGCAAATAAACTCTCCTGTGTCGCACCTTCCATCCATCCACCAAGCGCTGCGACGGTCGCCGCCGAGGCGTCTGGTCCTTTCCACCGCACTGTGGGGCGGTGGGCCGCGGCTCCCGGCGCAGGATCAGAGCATCCGGATCGGCGTCGGGATGGGTACGTGAACGATGCGGTAACGACCGCGACCGGGGCACCCTACCACAACGTGCATGGGCACCTTGCTGCCCTACTGAGCGGATCGCGTCACGATCCGCTTGCATCGGCGCCAGACGTCAGATGGGCGCGGAAGCAGCCACGAGGCAGGTTCGCGGCGGACCACTGAGGATGGCATGGAGGGTCAGGCTCAACGTTCCACCGCTCTGAGGCCACTGCACGACGCTGGGAGGGTTGCCGCCGAGCACCGCCCCGGCCGCGTTGGTGCACCAGGTGAACAGGTCGACCGTTGTTCCCTGGGACAGCTCGGGGCTGCCGACGGTGATCGCCACGTCCCACTGGCCGTGGCCGCCACCACAGCCGCTCTTGCACGCGAAGCTGGCCGCGCCGGCGGTCAACGCGGCGCCGGGAAGCGGCGCCCACGTCCCCGCGGCGACGGTGACCATCAGCCCATCCGGGTCACCGGTGGTGCCGGTGTTGTTGCAGGTGTCGGTGCAGTCAGCGGTGACGGCCAGCGTCTCCCCCGGGTACAGCGTTACCGCCGGCGAGTCGAGCGGGGTCAGCGCACGACCACCGCGGGTGGGGACGAAGTGGACGATGAGGCCCCTCACGCCGGTCCGCGTGGCCGCGTTGTGGAGCACGGCGACGGGGACGACCACCGCCTGGTACACCCCGATCCCCTTGCCGACGACGTCGACCCGCTGCGTGTCGGGCGCCGGCGTCGGGGTCGGCGTCGGGGTGGGCGTGGGAGACGGGGTCGGCGTCGGCGTGGCCACAGTGGGACTGCCGCACGCGCCGAGCGCCAGGGCCATCGCGGCGAGCAGGCAGGCGATGAGGCGGCGCATCGGCCCCATGGTATGGCCGACTGCCGGCCCGGCCGGCTCCGCCACCTGGTGGCAGAATCGACATCCACGTCAACCCGGGAGGCCGCGATGCCGTTCACCGCCGAGCACGATGCCCTGCGCGAGACCGTCAGGGAGTTCGTCCGCAGGGAACTGCGCCCCCACGCCGACGAGTGGGAGGCAGCCGAGTACTTCCCCGACAGTGTCTTCAGGCGGATGGGCAAGCTGGGGCTGCTCGGGCTGCGCTACCCCGAGGAGTACGGCGGCCAGGGAGGCGACTACTGGAGCGCGATCGTCCTCGCCGAGGAGATGGCCCGCTGCGGTTCGGGGGGCGTCGGCATGGCGATCTCGGTGCAGGCGGAGATGGCGACGCCACCGATCCTCAAGTTCGGCACCGAGGAACAGAAGCAGCGCTACCTGGTCCCGGCGATTCGTGGCGAGAAGATCGCGAGCCTCGGCATCACCGAGCCCGACACGGGCAGCGACGTCGCCGCGGTCCGTACCCGAGCGGTCAGGCACAACGGAGGCTGGCGCATCAACGGCGCCAAGCTGTACATCACCAACGGGGTGCGCGCCGACTACATCCTTCTGGTCGCGCGGACCGGCACGGTCGAGGAGGGCGCGCACGGCATCACGCTGTTCCTCGTCGACAAGGCGACGCCCGGGTTCGCGGTGAGCCGCAAGCTGAAGAAGCTCGGCATGCACGCCAGCGACACTGCGGAACTGTCCTTCAACGACGTGGACGTACCCGAGGCCGCGGTGCTCGGCGAGGTGGGCCAGGGCTTCTACCACCTGATGTGGGAGCTCCAGGGTGAGCGGCTGATCGGCAGCGCGGGAAGCATCGCGGGCGCGGAGGTGATGTTCGAGGAGACGCTGCGCTGGTGCAAGCAGCGCGAGGCGTTCGGTCGCCCCATCGCCCGCTTCCAGGTCAACCGCCACAAGCTGGTTGACCTGTACACCGACATCACCATCGCCAAGAACTTCGTCTATTCGGTAGCCGAACGCTGGAACAACGGCGAGTACCCAGTGGCGGAGATCTCCATGGCCAAGCTCTTCGTCGGCCAGGTGACCTCGCGCGTCGCCGACACCTGCCTGCAGCTGCACGGCGGCTTCGGCTTCATGGCCGAGTCGCACATCTCGCGCTACTTCCGGGACTCGCGGCTGATCCGCATCGGGGCCGGCACCGACGAGGTGATGAAGGAGATCATCGCCAAGACAGCGCTGGGCCTCTGACCAGCCCGGTCCCGATCAAGCGCCGGTCAGGGCACCGAGGTACTGGCCGTTGCCCAGAACCGCGCCCGACTGGCCGGTGATGTTTTCGAGACGTTGCGTCTGGTCGCCGAGCGCGGCGCAGACAAAGCGCTCGGCATCGAACCACCCGGTGATGCCGCAACCGGCTATGTCGGTGTGAGCACCGCTGGCGACATCGATCAGCTCGGTGTCGAGTCGCTGGTTGGCCGGACCGCCGCCGCATCCGCCGAGGAAGAACCGCTGCACGCCAACGCGGGCGCCGTCGGGACTCACGTACACGGCGTTCGCAACCGTCCCGGGTTCGTCAAACGCAGTTCCGTTGACCAGCACGGCCGAAGACGACTTGGCGAAGCCCGCGGTCACGTGGTGGCGGACGTCGCCGTAGTGCTGGCTCCCGGAGAACAGGTCGGTCAGCGTGCCCGTGTTGGGGTCGATGAGGAAGGTGGCGTTGTCGTCGTGGAAGCCCACGCCGCAGCCCCCCTGGCCAACACGCTTCATGATGATCCCCATATCCGTCCACCCGGTCACAAGTTCGTTGTAGCCGGTTGGGGCCACCCAAGAGAACACCGTGTGCGTTGGAACGCCGATGCCCGCCACAACTATCCTGCCATGATGGCGCGTGGAAGCGGAGGGACTGTCATCAACGCTGTATGCCCACTCCGAGCCGGTGGGACCACCGAACACATCGTCCTGGAATTGGTTGGGAGTGAAGGAGCCTCCACCTACCGACGTACCGGTACCGTCGAGCACGACAACCTTGCCAGTTGACGTCGAGCCTGGAGTCGCAGACAACAAGACGTTCGGACCGGCGACGCGCGCAGTGATCGTGTCCTGCGGCCCGACCGAGAGCAGTGTGCCCATGTTCGCCTGAGTGAGATTCCACTGCACCTTGCCGGTGGCATCGACGGCGACAAGGGCGCTGCCCACCTGGATGATGGCGAGTGCGGGCAGTGGCATCGGGGTCGGCGCAGCGGTCGGTGTCGGTGTGGCCTGTGCATGCGCCGTGGGAGTGACTGCGGGTGACGTGGTAGCCGACGTCGCCGAACCGCAGCCGGCGAGCGACACCAGCGCAGCCAGCATCGCCAACCTCGGCGTGCTTGCCATCAAGCTCGCTGCGCCGTCCGAGGACGGGCGGCTCCTCGCCTTATCGGTGCCACGCCCGAAGGATACGGCCGATTCCCGGGAACGTCCGTCCGCTCTCGCGCCGAGGTTCTGACACAATCCGCGACGTCGATCCACCCCGAGGAGTGAAGACCATGGACGAGAAGATCATCGGGACGGTGATGCCCGTCCTCGAGCTGACGCTCAACCCGGGCGAGGCGATCTTTGCGGAGTCGGGCGAGCTCTCCTGGATGACGTCGACCATCCAGATGAACACGTCGACCCAGTACGGCGGTGGCGGCGGCATCGGTGGCGTGTTCAAGCGCGCGATGGGCGGCGGTTCGCTCTTCATGACCGAGTACTCGGCTCAGGGCGGACCGGGCATGGTGGCGTTTGCGGCGAAGCTGCCGGGCCAGATCTTCCCGCTCGACGTCAAGCCTGAACGCGGCTCCGAGTTCTTCGGCCATCGCCACGCGTTCGTGGCCGGCACCCACGGAGTGCAGGTGTCGATGGGCTTCCAGCAGAAGCTCGGGGCCGGCGTGTTCGGCGGTGACGGCTTCCGGCTGCAGAAGATCGGCGGTCAGGGACGCGTGTGGTGTGAGCTGAGCGGCGAGGTGGTCATCTACGACCTCCGACCGGGTGAGGAGATGAAGGTGCACCCGGGCCACGTCGGCCTCTTCCAGGACACAGTGCAGTTCAACATCACCACGGTGAAGGGCATCAAGAACAAGATCTTCGGTGGCGACGGCATCTTCCTCGCCCAGCTGATCGGCCCCGGCCGCGTCTGGCTGCAGTCCCTGCCGCTGGCGCGCCTCGCCGCGGCGCTGGGTGAGTTCGGCGCCGTCCAGGGCGCCGAAGCCGGCGTGGCCGGGGGAGTGGTTGGGGGCCTGCTCAGGAATATCGGCGGCTGAGCGCAGGGGCTTCGGCTTTCGTCGTTACTCCGCGACGGGATACGGCGCCAGCAGTGCCACGCTGTTGAGCCGGAACAGGCTGTCAACGTTGTCGAGCCACTCGCGGCGTTCCACAGCGCGTTGGTGCCGCTGCTGGATGTACTCATACGTGGCCAGGCCCTTGGGCATTGCCGCGTACGGTGGCGACGGCGGCGCCAGTGATGCGTCGAGCAGGTCTCGCTCGACCAGGTCCTCACACGCGAGCACGACGGCGCCGACGAGGTCGTTGACCTGGTCGGCGTGGTCCATCTTGGCGTTGAGCACCGCGATGCTGTCGCGGCCGTCGGGCCCGGGCGGCCGTCGCGCGCTGATCGCTTCGACGTAATCGCCGAGGCCCTCGAGCTGTTCGATGCCTGGGGTGCGGCAACCGGGGATGACGCGGTGGCCCTGCTCGCCGACGGCGAACCATTCGGTCTGCTGCTCGGTGGCGCGGCGTCGGAACAGGGGCATCGGTGTGCTCGCTCCCTACGCTGGTGTTGGTGCGGAGAATTCGCTACGGGTGAAGAGCGCGTGCACGCGCAGCCCACGCGCCTCGATCGCCTCTCGGCCACCCTCCTCGCGGTCCACCACCGCCAGTGCCTCGACGATCTCGACACCGGACGCGTTGAGCGCGTCGACGGCCTTGAGCAGCGAGCCGCCGGTGGTGATGACGTCGTCGACCACCATCACCCGCTCGCCGCTGCGCAGCTCGGGCCCCTCGATGAGCACGCCGGTGCCGTGATCCTTGACCTCCTTGCGCACGATGAATGCGCGCAGCGGCTGGTCGCGGCCACTGAGCGCGGCGACACCGGAGGCGATGGGGTCAGCCCCGAGGGTCAGCCCACCGATCGCCTCGATGCCAAGCTCGCGACAGCGTGCCAGGATCAGCAGCGACACCAGGTACAGTCCGCGACCCTCGAGCGTCACCTGCTTGCCGTTGAAGTACACGTCGCTGCGCCGGCCGCTGGCGAGCACGAAGTCCCCGAACCTGAAGGCGCGATCCGCGAGGAGATCGTGCAACTCGGTGCGGGCGGCGCCAAGGTCGGTGTCCACCTCAGGCAGTCGGCACCTCCGGTGGCGGCTCGTTGCTCAGCGGCGTCACGGCCTGCTCTCGCAACGACTCAGTCCATCGCAGCACCGGCCGGCGGGCGGCCCCCACCTCGTCGACGCGCTCGACCGGCGTGTTGTGGGGCGCGGCCTGGATGAACGGCAGGTCGCGCTCCGCATCGGCGACGATCGCCGCGCAGACGTCGGCGAGCAGGTCGAGGCTCTGCCGCGACTCAGTCTCGGTGGGTTCGAACATCAGCGCCTCGGGTACGGTTGTGGGGAAATACACCGTGGGCGCGTAGATGCCGTAATCGAGCAGGCGCTTGGCGACGTCCATGGCGCGAAGTCCGTCGACGCGACCGCCGCGCGTCGTGCACACGAACTCGTGCATGGACGGCGACGCCACTGCCATCGGGAAGAGGTCACCTAACCGTACCTGCAGGTATCGGGCGTTGAGCACCGCGTCCTCGGCGACGCCGGCGATCTCGTCGCCGTACGCGGAGATGTACGCGAAGGCGCGCACCAGCATGCCGAAGTTGCCGTAGTAGGAGCGAACCTTGCCGATGCTCCGGGGGCGGTCGTCGTCGAGGCGGAACCGCTCACCGTCGCGCTCGACGATCGGACCGGGGAGGAACGGCACCAGCCGCTCGGCGACGCCGACGGGGCCGGCGCCGGGACCACCGCCACCGTGCGGGGTCGAAAAGGTCTTGTGCAGGTTGAGATGGACGACGTCGAAGCCCATGTCGCCGGGGCGCGCCAGTCCGACCAGCGCGTTGAGGTTGGCGCCGTCGTAGTAGAGCAGCGCACCAGCGTCGTGGGCGAGACGCGCGATCTCGAGGATGTCCTTCTCGAAGACGCCGAGTGTGTTGGGGTTGGTCATCATGATCGCGGCGACGCGGTCGTCGAGGTGGCGCGCGAAATCATCGACGTCGACGGTGCCGTCGTGGTTGCTCTTGACCGTCACGACCTCGAGCCCACACGCCGCGGCGGACGCGGGGTTGGTGCCGTGAGCGCTGTCCGGGATGAGCACGCGCGTGCGGGTGATGTCGCCGCGGTCACCGTGGAAGGCCTGGATCATGCGCAGACCTGTCCACTCACCATGAGCGCCGGCCGCCGGTTGCAGCGACATGCGCGCCATGCCGGTGATCGACGCGAGCATGCGCTCGAGGCGCCACATCAACTCGAGCGCACCCTGCACGTCGTCCTCGTCCTGGTAGGGATGGAGGTCGGCAAAGCCGGTCAGGCCGGCAAGCTGCTCGTTGACCACCGGGTTGTATTTCATGGTGCAGCTGCCCAGCGGGTAGGTGCCGTGGTGCAGGTGGTGGTTGCGGCGAGCAAGACGCCCGACATGGCGCGCGAGCACCGGCTCGGGGACGGCCGGCACCTGCGCAGGCTCGCGACGGAGGTGGGCCGCCGGGACCAGCTCGGCGAGCGCGGTGGCGGGAACGCCAGCCGCGGTCAGCCGCGGCCCACCCGTGTAGTCGTCGCTGAGCTCGAACACCAGTGACTCCGCACCGGCCCAGCCGGGTTCGACAGCGTGAGGTGTGCCCGTGGTTGCGGTCGCATGTGCGCCCGTCGAGCCGTTGCTGCTCACACTGCCACCTCGCTGCGCACCGGTGCCAGCGTGCTCACCTCGATGCGGCCGAGCGCGGCCACGAGGCGGTCGATGGCGGCCGGCGGGGTCATCTCCGTGCAGCACAGCAGCAGCTGGTCGGCGCGCGACGGATCGACGCGGCCGAGCGGGAAACCGGCGACGATGCCGCTGCGCCGCAGTTGCGAGGCCACGCCGGCAGCATCGCCGGGGCAGCGGAGCACGAACTCCCACAGGAACGGCGCCTGTGTGGCAAGGGAGAACCCATCCAGCGCGCTCACCCGGTCGGCCAGCGCATGCGTGCGTTGCGCGCTGACCGTCGCCACCGTGCGCATGCCCCCGGCGCCCATGTGCGCCATGTACACGGTTGCCGCGAGGGCGATCAGCGCGTGGTTGGTGCAGATGTTCGAGGTGGCGTGCTCGCGCCGGATGTGCTGCTCACGCGTCTGCAGCGTCAGCGTGTACGCGCGCCGGCCCGCATGGTCGGTGGTGATCCCCACCAGCCGGCCGGGCATGCGGCGCATCTGTGCCTGGCGCACCGCCATGTAGCCGACGTGCGGACCGCCGAACGAGGGCGGCACGCCGAGTGGTTGACCGTCGCCGATGCACACGTCGAACCCGGCCTCGCCCGGCGGCACCAACACGCTGCAGGCCAAAGGGTCGGCGCTGCACAGGGCCAGTGCCCCGACCGCGTGGGCGGCGTCGGCGAGGTCGGCGAGCGATTCGAGCGTCCCGAAGAACGTCGGCTGCTGCACCAGCAGGCCGGCGTGCCGGTCGGTGAGCGCGGCCCTGACGTCGTCGATGGCGGTGACGTCGCCACGCGGCTCGATGACATCAACGCTGACCGCGCGCCCGGCCCCGAAGGTGCGGAGCACGCGCAGGGTCTCGGGGTGCACAGCACCGCTGACCGCGATGCGATCGCGTCCGGTTGCCTGGACGGCCAGCATCATCGCCTCGGCCGCCGCCGTGGCGCCGTCGTACAGCGAGGCGTTGGCGACGTCGAGCCCGGTCAGCGCGCAGATCATCGACTGGAATTCGAAGATGGTCTGCAGTGTTCCCTGCGACGCCTCGGCCTGGTACGGCGTGTACGCGGTGTAAAACTCGGGGCGGCCGATGGTGCTGCGGACAATGGCGGGGATGAACCGCCGGTACACGCCGGCACCGAGGAAATTGTCGAGCTGGCTGAGCGGACGGTTGCGCGCTGCCAGACGTTCCAGCTCGACGACGAGGTCCTGTTCGGCCAGCGGCTCAGGCAGCTCGATGGCAGGATTGCGCAGGGGTTCAGGGACCGTTGCAAAGAGATCGCTGACCTGCGCGGCGCCGACCACCTCGAGCATTGCCCGGCGATCGGCGTCACGATTGGGCAGGTAGGCCATTGCGTCCAAGTATGAAGACGAGCGCCGCGGTGACGTCCTGGACGAGCCGGGGAATCGCCGGCAGCGGCTAAACTTGGGACGTGGCAACAAAGCGACCGACGGTGAGCATCGACGACGTCGTGGCGGCGATCGAGACCGCGCGCGACAAGGTGATGAGCGACGAGGTGAAGAGCCTGGTCAAGCTGGGTCTGCCCAAGAACGTCGCCAACAAGATGGTCGCCGAGCGCTACCGGCAGCGCAACGAGGGCGAAGAGGGCGAGGGCGAGGCTCAGGGAGCCTGGCCCGACATGTCATAGCCCGGCGGCTGGCGCGTCAGCCGGCCCGGCCCCCCGTGGTGGCGCGCCGCCGGCCCCGCACGAACCACGCCACCACGATGGCGATCACGATCAGCGCGATGACGATCGCCGCTGTCCCAATCGGCCCAGAGACGCGGTCATAGTTGGCACCGATCGCGTATCCCACCGCAGCGAGCGCGATGCACCAGGGCAGCGCACCGATCGCGGTCAGTAGGGTGAAACGCAGCAGGTCGACGCGGGCAAGTCCCGCCGGGAAGGAGATGTACGTCCGCACCACGGGGAGGACCCGGCCCACAAGGACAGCCGTCAGGCCGTGGCGTTCGAACCAGCGGTCGGCAAGGTCGAGGTGCTCGACGCGGATGCCGATGCGGCGCCCTGGGCCGAGCAGCAGCGGACGGCCGAACCGCGCTGCTAGCCCGTAGGCAGCCAGCGAACCGGCCACGTTGCCGAGCGTGCCCGCGATGATGGAGCCGGTGAGGCTGATGTGCCCCTGGGCGGCGAAGAACCCGGCGAACGGCATGATCACCTCGCTCGGGAATGGGATGCCGCAACTCTCGGCGGCCATGAGGACGAATACCAGCACAAGGCCGCCGGTGGTGATCCAGTGGGTGATGAAGTTGGTCACGGGCGCGAATTCTGATGGCGCGGGCCCCGGCGGCGCCTCCTCCCTTCGCTAGGCTGGCCTGATGAGCCGGCGCCCGTCGCGTCTCGACGCGTGGCCTCGCCCCTTCGACCCTGCAGTCGAGCTCGATTGGGCTGACCCGGTGGTGAGCCGGCGCCTGCTGCGCGAGCACCTCGACCAGTCGCACGACGGCGCCAGCCGCCCGCTGCGCACCGTCGACGAGCATGTGCGGCGGCTTCAGCGACTGCTGCCGCCACCGGGTGCGCATGTGCTCGACGCGGCGTGCGGACCCGGCCTGTACAGCGTGCGCCTTGCCGTGGCGGGACACCGGGTGACCGCGCTGGACGTGGGCCCCGCGGTGATCGAGCACGCGCGCGCCCTCTCGCGTCGTTACCACGTTGCCGATCGCGTGACGGCGCGTATCGCCGACCTGCGCACGCTGGTCAGCGCCGAACGGTACGGTGCCGCGATCCTCATCTACCATGTGCTCGAGGGCTTCCCACGTCGCCAGCAGGTCGGTGTCCTGCGCCGGCTCCGCGACGTGCTCGACGACGATGCGCCGTTGATCGTCGAGATGCGGTTGCGCCCGGATCAGCCCGATGGCCGGATCAGCAGCTGGGACGTGGTCGGTGGCTCGCTGCTCTCAGATCGCCGGCACCTTCTGCTCGTGGAGACCGTGCACGACCGTGCGCGCAACACCTACGTGCTGCGCGAGACGGCAGTGTTTGACGACGGCACAACCGCCGTGCAGCAGACGAGCAGCGCTCTCACCCGTTTCGACGCGATCCCACCACTGTTCGCTCGGGCTGGCCTGGGCATCGACGCCGTCTACGACGGCTGGTCGCGCTTTCGTGCCAACGCGCTCAGCGACACCGTCCTTGTGGTGGCGCGCCGGCGCTGACCAGCAGCAGCCGCCGGTTGCCTCAGAGAGGACTGGCCCCCGCCCGCCGGCGGCGGACGAGGATGACCACGCCGAGCAGGATCCCCACGATCGCGAGTGCGACCAGCCATCCCCACCCCAGCGCGGACGTGGCGGGCGCCACGGTCACGCCGATGCTCGGTACCAACACGGGAACGGGCCCAAGCACGGGGTGACGCGCCGCGGGCGGCGCCGACGTGCTCGGCACCGTCAGTGGCGGCCGGATGGTAGCGGGGTTGGCCGCGGGCGGCCGGCTGACGTGCACGGCTATCCCCGGCAGGTTCACACCCTGGACCACGGCGATCGCGCGGGCTGAGGACGCCCGCGTGGCCGCGGACACAGCGGTGGTCGAGGATGCCGGTCCCGAGGCCGGGCTGCTCGCACGGGAAGTAGGGGAGCTCGCCGCGCGTGCCGCCCCGCCGGGAGCAGAGGCCGACGCTCCCGGCGCGGCCGCGGCGGGGACAAGCCCTTTGCCCACACCGAGCGACCCGTGAACGCCACAGTTGCTGCCGCCGTCGCCGCTCCCCTCAGCGCAGTCGTTAGAGGCACCGATTCCGGTGCGGTTCGATGGTTTCCCAAGGCGTGCCTGGTCGTCGTGGCCGGCATCGTGCTGGCCGTCGCCGTGCCCGCTGTTGGCTGCGGCCGAGCCGTGCTGCGCCTGCGAGGAGTCATCGCCGGAGCCGTCGGCGAGCGTATGCGTCGGCGCCAGGGCCAGCGAGCCGAGCAGAGCGATGGCGCACAAGGGCAGGATGTGGTCGCCGAATCGCCAGTGCGTCACTGGACTGGGCCTCCATCCTGCGTGCCCCCGCCTCGACTAGCGTATCACCGCGGCGCCGCTGTCTCTGCGGGGCAATGCGCAGTCACTACCATTACCCAGCCCAGCCCGCCCGAACCGTCTCCCTGGGAGCGTTTGCCCATGCCGATTCCCACTCCCGATCGGATCCGGACCATCGCCGTGGTCGGTCACAGCCACGAGGGCAAGACAACGCTCTGCGAGGCACTGCTGCACTCCGCCGGCGCGACCCCACGTATGGGATCGACCGACCAGGGGACCTCGATCCTCGACCACGAGCCGGAGGAGCAGCGGCGGGCGATGAGCATCAACGCGGCGGTCGCGCACCTCGATTGGAATGGGTTCCGCGTCAACCTGATCGACGTTCCCGGGTTCCAGGACTTCGCCGGTGAGATGGCGGCAGCGATGGCCGCCGCCGACGCCGTGGTCCTGGTGGTCGGCGCTGGCGGCAGCGTACCGGTCGGTGCCGAGCTGGCCTGGGAGATGCTGACCGAGCGCCATCTGCCCGCCTTGATCGTCGTCAACAAGATGGATAAGGAGAACGCCGCCTACGAGGTGACCGTGGACGCGCTTCGTGAGGCGTTCGATCGCAAGCCGGTCGCGGTGGCCGTCCCCATCGGCAGTGCCGGGGACTTCCTTGGCTACGTCGACCTCGTCAATGACAGCGCGCACGAGTTCGAGGCCGGCGGACGAGCGCGCGACGCAGCCCTCCCCGCGGCGATGCGCGAGGAAGCGGAACGCGCCCACGCCGCGCTCGTCGACGCCGCCGCCGAGACCGATGACGCGCTCATCGAGAAGTATCTCGGCGGCGCCGAGCTGAGCGACGATGAGGTGCGAGGAGCTCTGCACACGGCGGCTTTGCGCGGCACGTTGGTACCGATCGTGTGCGCTGCGGCTGCCGACGAACGGGGCGCCCCCCTGGTGCTCGACTCGATCGTGCGCTACCTGCCCGGACCGTCAGAACAGGTGCACCGCGGCCAGAGCTCCAGCGGCGATGAGGTGGAGATCGCCTGCGATCCCGACGGGCCGCTGGTCGCGCACGTCTTCAAGACGACCGTCGACAGCTTCGGCAAGGTGTCGTACTTCAAGGTGCTGCGCGGCACCATGCGCGCCGACACGCACCCCTACGACGTCCAGCAGGACGTCGAGGAGCGATTCGCGCAGCTGGCACGGCCGATGGGCAAGACGCTGGTCAACGCCACGGAGGTCGGCGCGGGCGACATCGGCGTGGTCACCAAGCTGCCCCACGCGCGCACCGGTGACGCGCTCGGCGTGCGCGGCCAGGTGCTCACCCTGCCGCCCATGAACATCCCCGCCGCCTCGTACAGCGCTGCCATTTCTGCCAGGACGAAGGGTGACGAGGACAAGATCATGTCGTCGCTGGCGCGGCTGGCCGAGGAGGACCCGGCGTTCTCGACCGACCGCGACCCGATGACCGGCGAGGTGATGGTCCATGGCCTGGGCGACGTGCACCTCGACGTCGCGCTGGAGCGCATCAAACGCAAGTACGGCGTCGACGCCATCTTGGCAGCGCCGCGGATCGCATACCGCGAGACCATCAGCGGCACTGCCCGGGTGGCGCACAAGTACAAGAAGCAGAGTGGGGGGGCCGGCCTGTACGGCGACTGCACCATCGAGATCGAGCCGCTCCCACGCGGTCAGGGATTCGTCTGGGAGGACAAGATCTTCGGGGGTTCGATCCCGCACCAGTTCCGGCCCTCGGTCGAGAAGGGCGTGCGCCAGACCATGGAGCAGGGCGCGGTGAGCGGCAACCCGATCGTGGACGTCAAGGTGCGTCTGGTCGACGGCTCCACCCACGCGGTCGACGGCAAGGACATCGCGTTCCAGATCGCCGGCGCGATGGCCATGCGCGAGGCGGTGCAGAAGGCCAGCCCCGTCCTGCTCGAGCCCATCATGGAGGTGCGCGTCGTCGTTGCCGAGCGGTTCATGGGCGACGTGATGAGCCTGTTCAACGGCAAGCGCGGTCGCGTGGCAGGCATGAACCCGCTTGGCGACGGGCGCGCCGAGGTGAGCGCCCAGGTCCCGCAGGCCGAGATGCACAGCTTCCCAACCGAGCTGCGCGCACTGACCCAGGGCCGCGGCCGCTACACGATGGCGCCGGCGCACTACGAGGAGGTGCCCGCGCACGTTGCCCAGACGATCATCGCCGCACACTCCAAGGAGCACGCCACCGCATCGGCCTAGCCAGGAGGACCAGTTGAGATGGGCGAGATGATCGAATTCGGCGACAACGGCAACCGCGACCAGGGCTATCTCGCGGTGCCGGCCATAGGAAGGGGTCCCGGGGTTGTCGTCATCCAGGAATGGTGGGGCCTGGTCGACCACATCAAGCGGGTCTGCGATCGCTTCGCCGCCGAGGGATTCACCGCGCTGGCGCCCGACCTCTACCACGGCCGATCAACCACCGAGCCCGACGAGGCGCGGAAGGAGGCGATGAACCTCGACATCGCTGCGGCGTCGGCGGAGCTCGCGGCGGCGGTCCGCCACCTGCTCAACAGCCCGAGGGTCACCAGTCCGACCGTGGGCGTGGTGGGGTTCTGCATGGGTGGGGGCCTGGCCCTGTACATCGCCGGCCAGGAGGCCGGGATCGGCGCCAGCGTCTCGTACTACGGAATCGGGCCGGTACGGGAAACCGTTGACTTCGCCACCATGAAGGCTGCAGTTCTCGGACACTGGGCCGAGCGGGACCATTCCTACGACCACCCGACCGTCGAGCGCCTCGAGGAGCGCCTGCGTGCGGCCGGTGTGCTTGTCGAATCGTTCTGGTACGACGCCGACCACGCCTTCTTCAACGACGATCGCCCGGAGGTCCATGTCGAGGAGGCGGCGCAGCTGTCGTGGGATCGCACGGTGGCATTCCTGAGGGAGCATGTGGGGCGGTGAGGGGGGTCCCCCGCGGCGGCCGTGCTGGCCCCCCTCGCTGAATTCGTCTGCAATTCGGCCGAGTGTGGGCTAGAATGCGGCCGACCTGAGCCGGAGGGCCCCGCCCGCCGTACTCGCATCAACACTGATTAGGAGAGGACGCATGGCCGTCTCCGGCTACTGCCTCAAGTGCAAGTCGCCCCGCGACATCAAGGACCCTCAGGCGATCACGATGAAGAATGGCAAGCCCGCCACCACCGGCACCTGTCCGGTCTGCGGCACCAAGATCTTCAAGATCGGCAAGGCCACCTAGCCGGCCGCAGCGAAGGGGCCGCCGCAGTCCAGGGTGGGGCGCGGCGGCCTCGCCGTGTTCGGGGTCAGCTGGTGAGCGCCTCCCTGACCCCCTCGATGTCGAGCTTTCTCGAGTAGACGATCAGCTCATCGCGCGCCTGGATCACCTCGCCGGGGGTGGGCAGCACCGGTTCCCCGCCCCGAACGATGCACACCACCAGGTCACCGGCGGGCAGCCCCGCCTCGCTGAGCCTGCGGCCGACGAGGCGGGACACGTCCGGCAGCGCCACGTCGACGAGGTTGGCACCGGAAGACTTGACCGCCACCCCACGGACGGCGTCCGAGCCCGCGATCTCCGCTTCGATGAGCCCCATGAGCAGCTCGGTGGCGCTCACCGGGACGTCGATGCCGAGCGCGGTGAAGACGTGCACGTTGACCGGGTTGTTGACCCGGGCGATGGCTCTCCGCACCCCGAACTTGCCCTTGGCGAGCTGGCAGGCGACGAGGTTGTCCTCGTCATCGCCGGTGCAGGCGATCACCACGCCGGCACGCTCGATCCCAGTGGTGGCGAGGAAGGCCATCTCGTCGCCGTCCCCGACCATCACGCTCACGCTGCCCATCTGGTGCTCGATCCATTCGACGCGCGCCGGGTCCTTCTCGACGAGCGTGACTTCGTACTCGCGTTCGATCAGGTGCCGTGCGAGATAGAAGCCGACCTTGCCGCCGCCGATGATCACGACGTAGGGCCGATCGGGGCCGTCCAGCACGGCGCTCATGCCCGCGCGCGCGCCAGCGGTCCCTCAGCCGGCGCGCTGTGGGCGGGGTTGTCTCCGGTGGCCATGAAGCTCGCGATCATGGAGCTGACGATGGTCGTCGAGCAGATCGTTTCGAGGCCGAACTCGCGATACGTCTGCTCGCGGATGGGGTCGTAGATACGGGTGATGACCTTCGGCACGTTGAAGACGACCTTGGCGACCTGCGCCGCCATGATGTTGCGGTTGTCGCCGTTGGTGACCGCGCAGAAGCAGTCGGCGTTCTCGATGCCGGCGCGGCGCAGCACGGATTCGTCGATCCCGGTGCCGACCACCATGTTCCCATTGAAGCCGTCGCCGAGGCGATTGAAAGCCGACACCTTCTCGTCGACGATGCTGACGTCGTGCCCGGCGGCATCCAGCTCACACGCAAGCATCGAACCGACGCGTCCGCAGCCCACGATGACGACCTTCACAGCGCCTCCCCAGAATTGCCAGCCTGCGCGCGCATTCTACGTGGCCGGTGCTGCGCGGCCGGTGGGTCTCTGCGCGTAGGATCCTGCGGCCATGGTCGGGTTCACGCCACAACGCATCCTCGTCCCGATCAACGGCGCGCAGACGGACGTCGAGGCGGTGGTGTTGGGTTGCCGGCTGGCACGACGCGGCCGGGCCAAGGTGATGGTGGTCACCGTCCTCGAGATTCGCCGGGGCCTTGCGCTCGGCACCGTCCAGGACGTCGAGATGGACAGGGCCGAGAAGCTCATCGAGATGGCCGAGAAGATGGCGCACGAGGTGGAGACCGAGATCGAGACCGAACTTCTCCAAGCGCGCGACGCGGGCCCCGCCATCGTCGAGGAGATCGCTCACTGGAAAGCCGACCTGGTGGTGGTGGGCATGCCGTTCCGGCAGCGGTTCGCGGAGTTCCACATGGGTAGGACAGCGCCGTACATCCTTCGGCACGCACCCTGCAGAGCCCTGCTCTTCCGCGAGCCACCGACCCAGTAGGGCTGACGGTGCTTGTACAAAGCAGGGGGAGGGGCACATCTCCTCGGCGCTCAGATTCGCCGCCAGTGGCGTCGCTGCGCTCCTCGGGCGGCTGCATAATTCGCGCTGCGGAGACGTGCCCCTCCCCCTCTCGTATGGCACCTTCCTGAACGCGGACGCGCCGTAGGCTCCGCTCTGACGCAGACCGGTGGCTTATCACGCCCCGTCGCTGCGCGCCACGGACCGGGTTGCAGCACTGGGCCACGCCGCTATCTACCCCAAAGCGGAGGGGTGCCAACGTGAGGCGTCTTGTCAGGCGTCCAGCGTCCCCGCTGCGCCCACGCCGGCGATCGACGCCACCTTGTCGTCGTCGTCCATTCGCATGATGATCACGCCGCGGGTCTGGCGTCCGGAGACGCGTACCTGGTCGAGGGGGAGGCGGATCACCTGGCCCGACGTGCTGATCACCATCAACTCCTCAGAGAGATCCTCGACCACCCGCATGCCCACGATTTCGCCGATCTTCGGGATGGCCGTCTGGTCGACGGTGTAGACGCCCTGGATGTTGCGGCTCTTGACCGGGTAGTCGGACATCGGGGTCAGCTTGCCGAAGCCGTTCTGCGTGACCACAAGCACGTGGCTGTCCGGTTGCACGATGTCGAAGCCGGCGATCTCGTCGCCGGGGCGCAGTCGCATCGCACCGACGCCCATGGTGTCGCGGCCCATCGGGCGAACCTCCTTCTCGGTGAATCGCGATCCCTTGCCACGCCGCGTGACGATGAGCAGTTGATCACCCCCCGATGAGCGGCGCACCCAGTTCAACTCGTCGTCGCCCTGCAGGTTGATGGCGATCAGACCGTTCTTGCGGACCGCCGAATAGGCCGCCGCGGGCGTCTTCTTGATCTGTCCGAGCTTGGTGACCATCACCAGGTACTGGGAGTCGCTGAACTCCTCCATGTCGATGAGTGCAGTCACCTTCTCGCCCTGGTCGAGGTCGATGAGGTTGATCACCGGGATGCCCTTGGCCTGCCGCTTGACGTCCGGGATCTCATGGGTGCGCAGGCGATAGACGCGGCCGCGGTTGGTGAAGAAGAGCATGTCGGTGTGCGTGTTGGCGGTCGTCGAGTGGAGGATGTAGTCCTCGTCGGTCGACCGGCGAGCGCCGACCACGCCCTTGCCACCGCGGTGCTGCATGCGGTACTGGTCCAGCGGGATGCGTTTGATGTACTGGCGGTTGGTGAGGGTGACGAAGACCTGCTCTCGCGGGATCAGGTCCTCCTCGTTGAACTCGAGGTCGCCCTGGTTGATGACCGTGCGGCGCGGGTCCGCGTATTTCTTGCGGATCGCAGCCAGCTCCTCCTTGATGAGAGCATCCACCTTGCGGACGTCGGCAAGGATGTCCTCGAGGCGTGCGATCTCCCTGATCAGCTCGCCGTATTCCTCGCGAATCTTGCCGGCCTCGAGTCGCGTCAGGCGGCCCAGGCGCAGGTCGACGATCGCCTTGGACTGACGGTCGGAGAGCCCGAACCGCTGCTCCAACTGAGCCTGGGCCGACTTCTCGTCGCTTGCGGCACGGATGATCGCGATCACTTCGTCGAGGTGCTCGAGGGCGATCATCAGGCCCTCGAGGATGTGGGCCCGTTCGCGCGCCTTGGCGAGCAGGTACTGGGTGCGCCTGGTGACAACCACCCGGCGGAAATCGATGAAATGCTGCAGCATCGGCTTGAGACCGAGCACCTGGGGGCGGCCGTCGACGAGCGCCAACATGATCGCGCCGAAGGTGAGTTGGAGCTGGGTGTGCTTGAAGAGGTTGTTGAGGACCGTGTGCGGCCGCGCGCTCGACTTCAGCTTGATGACGATGCGGGTGTTGTCGTTGCGGTCGGACTCGTCGTTGAGGCCGTCGATGCCTTCGAGCTTGTGGTCCTTGACGAGGTCGGCGATGCTGGTGAGCAGACGCGCCTTGTTGACCTGGTAGGGCAGCTCGCGGACGATGATCTGCTCCTTGCCGTCGGAGGACTCCTCGAAGTCCACCTGAGCGCGCATCACGATGCGACCGTGGCCGGTGCCGTACACGGTGGGCAGGTCGCGCGCGTAGATGATCCCGCCGGTCGGGAAGTCCGGGCCCTTGATGATCCTGGTCAGCTCCTCGGTGGTGGTCTCGGGATCGTCGATGAGCCGCGCGAGGCCGTCACACACCTCGCCGAGGTTGTGCGGGGGGATGTTCGTGGCCATGCCCACCGCGATGCCGCTGGCGCCGTTGACGAGGAGGTTGGGGAGGATGGTGGGCAGGACCGTGGGTTCCTGTGTCTCGGCAGAGAAGTTGTCCTGGAAATCGACGGTGTCCTTGTCGATGTCATCGACAAGGGTCATGGCGATCGCCGACATGCGCGCCTCGGTGTAGCGGTACGCCGCCGGAGGGTCGCCGTCGACGGAACCGAAGTTGCCCTGGCCGTCGATGAGCGGGTAGCGCAGGACCCAGTCCTGGGCCATCCGCACCATGGTGTCGTACACCGACGCATCGCCATGGGGGTGGTAGCTCTTCAGCACCTCGCCGACGATCGCCGCCGACTTCTTGTACCGCGACCCGGCGGTCATGCCCTGGTCGAGCATCGCGTAGAGGATGCGGCGCTGCACAGGCTTGAGACCGTCGCGCACATCGGGGAGAGCGCGACTGATGATCACGCTCATCGCGTAGTCCATGTAGGACGAACGCATCTCCTGCTCGAGGTCGATGCCGCGGACCTGGCCCGGTTCGAAGATGGTCATCAGCGCGCGGCCCCATCGAGGGAGGCGACGGGCTCGGCCGCCCCGATCGCCGGGAGTTCCGCGGCGATGGTGCCGTTGACGTCCCGTCGTGCAGCGTCAGAGGCGACGCGGATGGCGTTCATCACCGCCAGCGCGTCGGACCGGCCGTGCGCGATCACCACCTCGCCGTTGACACCGAGCAGCAGCGCACCGCCGGTGTGCCGGTAGTCGACGCGGTCGCGCACGGCGCGCAGACGCGGCCTGAGCAACAGGCCGCCAACCCTGGCGCCGAGGCTGCTCATCGCCTCTCTGCGCAGCGTCGCGAAGAGGTACTCGCCGACACCCTCCGCCGTCTTGAGCGCGATGTTGCCGGCGAAGCCGTCACAGACGACGACGTCGAAGCTGCCGTTGAACAGCGCCTTGCCCTCGGCGTTGCCGGCGAAGCTCGGCACGGCTGCTTGGAGCAGTGGGTACGTCTCATGCACCAGCTGCGAGCCCTTGCCGGGTTCCTCCCCATTGCTGAGCAGGCCGACACGCGGCTGCGCAACACCCATCATGGTGCGCGCATACACGCTGCCCATCACAGCGAACTGCACCAGCCACTCGGGCTTGCAGTCGGTGTTGGCACCGACGTCGAGCAGAAACGTCGGCGTGCCCGATGACGGCAGTTGCGCGCCGATGGCCGGCCTGGCCACACCGGGGATGCGCTTGACGCTGAACAGCGCGGCGGCGAGCACGGCGCCGCTGTTGCCGGCGCTGACCGCGGCGCTGGCACGGCCCTCGGCCACCAACGCGCATGCGCGGACCACCGACGAGTCGCGTTTGGCGCGCACCGCGTTGGCAGGATGCTCGTCCATCTCGACGACCTCGCGTGCGTCGACGATCTCGAGGCGGGCGCGCGATACCGTCTCCGGCCCTTCGATGCGGGCCAGCTCGGTCTCGAGCAGCTCGCGCCGGCCGACGAGCAGCACCGGGATGTGCAGCTCGGTCGCGGCGCGCAGCGCACCGCGCACGATCTCGGCGGGGGCGTGGTCTCCACCCATGGCGTCGACGGCGACGGGACGCAGCGCAGCGGCCATCAGATGTCGAGGTTCCGCACTGACTTGGCGTGCGTCTGGATGAACCGCTTGCGAGGCTCGACCTCGGCGCCCATGAGGCGGTCGAAGATGTCGTCGGCGCGCACCGCGTCGCCGACCTCGACCTGGAGCAGCACGCGCCGGGCCGGGTCCATGGTGGTCTCCCAGAGCTGCTCCGGGTTCATCTCACCGAGCCCCTTGTAGCGGCTGATCTCCACCCTGCCGCCGAGGCCTTTCGACTTGACGTCGCGCTCGTCGTCGCTGTACGCGTACTCCACCGACTTGCCCCTGACCAGCTTGTACAGCGGCGGCTGGGCGAGGTACAGGTAGCCCGCGTGGATCAGCGGCTGCATGTGCCGCCAGAAGAACGTCAGCAGAAGGGTGCGGATGTGGGAGCCGTCCACGTCTGCGTCGGCCATGAGCACGATGCGGTGGTAGCGGAGGCGTTCGATGTTGAAGTCCTCGCCGAAGCCGACCCCGAGCGCGGTGATCAGATCCTTGATCTGCTCGTTGCCGAGGATCTTGTCGGCGCGGGCCTTCTCGACGTTGAGGATCTTGCCGCGGAGCGGCAGGATCGCCTGGTTCTTGCGCTCGCGTCCCTGCTTGGCCGAACCACCTGCGCTGTCACCCTCGACGATGAACAGCTCGCACTGCGATGGGTCCTTCTCGGTGCAGTCGGTGAGCTTGCCGGGCAGCGCGGAGCCCTCGAGGAACGACTTGCGGCGCACCAGGTCGCGCGCCTTGGCGGCCGCCTGCCGAGCCCGCGCCGCGGTGAGCGACTGGTCGATGACACGGCGGCCGTCGGCGGGGTTCTCGTCGAGGAACTGCATGAGCGCATCGCTGAGCACGGTCGACACCTGGCCAGCGACCTCGCTGTTGCCCAGCTTGGTCTTGGTCTGGCCCTCGAATTGCGGCTCCTGAAGCTTCACGCTGATCACCGCGGTGAGGCCGTCGCGCACGTCGTCGCCGCTGAGGTTGGAGTCGTTGTCCTTGAGGATGCCGGCCTTGCGGGCGTACTTGTTGAGCGTGCTGGTGAGCGCGGTGCGGAAGCCGGTGAGGTGCGCGCCGCCCTCCTCGGTGTGGATGTTGTTGGCGAAGGCCAGGACCTGCTCGCTGAAGACACTGCTCTGGTACTGGATGGCGAGCTCGATCAGGGTGCCCTCGAGCTCCCGTTCCACGTACATGGGACGCGCGTTGACCACGGTACGGTTGGCGTTGAGGTACCGCACCATCGCCTGGATGCCGCCCTCGAAGTAGAAGGTGTACTCACGCGCCGGGTCCTCGGCGAGGACGGTGATGCTCACGCCCTTGGTGAGGAACGCCACCTCGCGGAGGCGGTTGGCCACGATATCCCAGTTGTGCACGACAGAGTCGAACACCGTCGGATCGGGCCACCAGCGAATCAGGGTGCCGTGCCGATTGGTCTTGCCGACCACCTCCATGGGCGCGTCGGGCACGCCGCGGCTGAACGTCTGGCGGTACACGCTTCCGCCCTTGGACACCTCGGCGACGAGCCGTTCGCTGAGCGCGTTGACGACGGACGCGCCGACGCCGTGCAGGCCGCCCGATACCTTGTAGCCGCCGCCGCCGAACTTGCCCCCAGCGTGGAGCTCGGTGAGCACCAGCTCCAGGCCGGGCTTGTGCTCTGTCGGGTGCATGTCGATGGGGATGCCGCGGCCGTTGTCGAGCACCGACACCGACCCGTCGGCGTGCATGGTCACCACGATGGTGTCGCAGACTCCGGCCAGCGCCTCGTCGATGGCGTTGTCGACGATCTCGCGGATCAGGTGGTGCAGTCCACGCGCGTCGGTGGAGCCGATGTACATGCCGGGCCGCTTGCGAACGGGCTCCAGCCCCTTCAGCGCGGTGAGCTGGGCTGAGGAATAGGAATCCTTCGGGGCCTTGCCGCCACCGGCCGCGGGCGGACCGAGGGGTGCTTCTGTGGTGCCGCGGGCGTGGTCGTCGGCGCGGGCGCTCTCGTCGATCAGTGTGGACTCCAGGGTGCGTGTGCCGGCCGGGCGCGGCTGAACTGCAGCGTGCCCCTGACGCCACCGTTCGGGCGGCACCGGAAGACACGTGAAACTACAGTGAATTGTACCAGTTTTCGGCTGGGCGACCGCCCGCCTGCGAGGCCCCGCAAGGGCGCCCTACATGCCGTTTGACGGTCAGCTGATCGGGTGTGTAGCGAGCCACTTCCCCATGGTTGCGCCCTTCGTAGCAGACTGCGCAGATGCCGCTCGAGGAGTATCGCCGCAAACGGGATTTCACACGCACGCCGGAGCCCTCCGGGGATGAGCGCAGCCCGGAGCGACAGCGCCCCGCGGGCGCAGAGCGCCCGGACTGGAACAGCCTCCCCCACGGCCACCGCTTCTGCGTGCAGCAGCACCGCGCGACGCGCATGCACTGGGACTTCCGTATCGAGCACAACGGCGTTCTCCTCTCCTGGCCGATTCCACGCGGCCCCACCCTCGATCCCAAAGTCAAGCGACTGGCGGTGCGCACCGAGGACCACCCCGTCGACTACGGCGACTTCGAGGGGGTCATCCCGTCGGGATATGGAGCCGGCACCGTGCTGCTGTGGGACATCGGCACCTACGAATGGACCTCGGAGACCGCAGGCGACATCGAGGCCAGCCTGGCCAAAGGCGACCTCAAGTTCCGCCTGTTCGGCACCAAGATCTGCGGCGAGTTCGCATTGGTGAAGCTCGGACAACGCGGACGGCGCGGTCGCGACCAGCGCGATGGCGACAAGAACTGGCTGATGATCAAGAAGCGCGACGAATGCGTTGTCGAGGCGTTCGAGGCCAGCGAGCACGACGTGTCGGTGAAGACCGGCCGAACCCTTGCCGCGATTGCGGCCGAGGCGGGAGGCGACCCACGCGAGACCGCGCGTGCGTCGCGCGCAGAGCGCAGGCTCAGAGCCGCGGATCGTCAACGCGCGGACAGCCCCGAGCTGCCTGACCTGCCCGCGCCGATGTTGGCGACCAGCGTCGATCGGCCGTTCAGCCGCGAGGGTTGGCTGTTCGAGTTGAAGTGGGACGGCGTGCGCGCGGTGGCCGGGGTAAGCGGGGATTCGCTGATGGTGGCCGCACGGAGCGGCCGCGACGAGACCTCGCGCTATCCAGAGCTGGCCTCGCTGCGGGACGCGCTGCGCGGCCACCGCGCCATCGTCGACGGTGAGATCGTGGTACTGAACGCGGATGGGCGCCCCTCGTTCGAGCGCCTGCAATCGCGCATCAACGTTACGCGCGACACCGACGTGCGCCGCGCGATGCGCGATCACCCTGCCACGTACGCGGTCTTCGACCTGCTCTGGCTTGACGGACGTGACCTGATGGACACCTCGCTGCGCATCCGCAAGAAGACGCTGCAGGACGTGCTGAACGCTGCCGATGGGATCCTGTACACAGACCACGTGGAACGCGACGGCGCGGAGTTCTTCGCCGCTGTCAGCGGGCGTGGTATTGAGGGCGTGGTCGGTAAACGTGCCGACTCGACCTATCAGCCGGGACGGCGGAGCCCGGACTGGGTGAAGGTCAAGGCGTGGCAGACACAATCGTGCGTCATCGTTGGTTGGACCGCCGGCCGGGGGCGGCGCGTCAACCAGCTCGGCGCGCTGATCCTGGGTGTGTACGCCGGCGAGCAGCTCGTGCACTGCGGCCAGGTTGGGACCGGTTTCGACGACGCGATGCTGCGGGTGCTGCGCA
The DNA here is from genome assembly GCA_039935655.1 of Candidatus Dormiibacter sp. Lineage (GTDB taxonomy): Bacteria > Chloroflexota > Dormibacteria > Aeolococcales > Aeolococcaceae > Aeolococcus. The sequence continues at coordinate 248,641 of JBDTJX010000007.1, forward strand.
CCAGGCTCGACGGCCTTGTCACGGCCGACCCCCCTCTCCGCGCGGTGCCGCGGACGAGCGAGCCGGCCACGTGGGTGCGCCCCGAGATGGTGTGCGAGGTCCGGCACGCGGGCTGGACCAAACAGGAAATTCTTCGCCATCCGGCGTTCGTCGGACTGCGCGACGACATCGCGGCCCGCGACTGCCGCCGCGAGGTGCCGGCGCCCGTCGATTCGCTGCTCGCGGTCGCGGATGCCAACGGGTCAGCCGCAGCGCCGGCAGGAGCGAACGCTGTCGCGAACGGCCGCGGCTCCGAGGCCGGCGCGTTGCTGGAGCAGCTGCGCGGGCTGCGCAACTCAGACGCGTTCGAGGTGGAGGGGCACAGGCTTCGACTCACCAACCTCGACAAACCGATGTGGCCGGCGGACGGTTTGACCAAGCGCGACCTCATCGCGCACTACATCGGGGTCGCGCACGTCCTGCTCCCCTACCTGCGCGACCGGCCGCTGTCGATGCAGGTCTTCCCCGACGGCATCGACGGCAAATCGTTCTGGCGCAAGGACAAGCCGTCACACGCGCCGACCTGGATCAAGTCATGGACGTACCACGGCGAGAAGGCCAAGGAGTACGTCGTGGTCAACGACGTGGCCACGCTCGTCTGGGCGGCCAACGCGGCGTCTATCGACCTGCATCCATGGCACTCGCGCACCGACGCCCCGCAGCAACCCGACTGGGCGGTCTTCGACCTCGACCCCGCCGAGGGTGCGACCTTCGAGAGCGTCGTCACCATCGCCAGGCTGGTCGGCGTGGCCCTTGACCACTACCGTCTGAAGAGCGCGCTCAAGACCACCGGGCAGACCGGGCTGCAGATCTACGTCCCGATCCGCAGAGGGCCCGATTACGCGGCGGTGCGCGGCTGGGTGGAGGGCGTTTCCCGGGCGGTGGGGGCGATCGTGCCCGACCTTGTCAGCTGGGAGTGGTCGGTGCGGCAGCGCACCGGCCGCGTCCGCCTCGATTACACGCAGAACATCATCAACAAGACGCTGACCGCGCCCTACACCGTCCGGGCGGTGCCCCATGCGCCGGTCTCGGCCCCGATCACCTGGGCCGAGCTGAGCGACCCCGGGCTGCGGACCGACGGTTGGACGGTCCACACCATCGGCGAGCGGCTGGCCGCGGTGGGTGACCTGTTCGCCCCCGCGCTGGCCGGCGGCCAGGCCCTGCCGCCACTCGACTGAGTCAGTGCGCTCGCGGCCCGCTCCCAATAGAATTCGGCCATGGCCGTGCTGCTGCTGAATGCCTCGATGCAGCCACTCAATGTGATCAGCCACCGTCGGCTCATCATCCTGCTCAGCAAGGAGCGGGTCGCCTTCCTGGACGAGCGCTCCGAGCTCGAGGCCGCCGCCGCGCTCAGCGGGCGCCGTCTGCCCGAGGGTGTCGTCGTCGTCCGGCTGCTGCGCACCATCCACGTGCCGCGCCGTCTGCTCCGCCCCAACCGCCGCAACCTGCTGCTTCGCGACGACCACACTTGTCAGTACTGCGGCTTCGTGGGGCCGGCCGCCGAGCTCACCGTTGACCACATCGTGCCCATGTCTCGCGGTGGCGCCGGCGATCGTTGGGACAACCTGGTCATCGCCTGCAAGCGGTGCAACTGGCGCAAGGCCAATCATCGTCCCGCGGAGGTCGGGATGCACCTGCGCCGCCCGCCGGGGCCGCTCACCCAGGAGTACGCGCACATCATCTTCCTGCGCTACCCGGAGCTGAAGGCCGCCTACGAGAGGCTCCTCACCGTTTAGAAGGTGCGGGTGCGAAGGGGGAACCTGTTCCCCGCTCGTTTCTCGCCTAGAATCGTCGCATGCCAAGATCCATGTGGCGCGGCGCGATCAGCTTCGGCATGGTCGCCATCCCCGTGCGGCTGTACCTCGCGACGGAGTCGAAGAGCGTGTCCTTCCGGATGCTGTGCCCCGACGACCTCACGCCCATCCGTAACAAGCGGTGGTGCGTCGAAGAGGACAAGGAAATTCCCTGGAACGCGACCGTGCGCGGCTATGAGGTGGGCAAGGACGACTTCGTCGTCGTCGACGACTCGGACCTCGACAAGCTGCCGCTGACAACGTCGCACACGTGCGAGATCCTCGAGTTCGTCGACGACTCCGAGATCGAGGCCGGCGTCTACATCAAGAGCGCGTACTACCTCGAGCCGGAGGCGGTGGGCGTCAAGCCCTACTACCTGCTCAAGGCTGCGCTTGAGGAGACGGGGAAGGTTGCCCTCGGCAAGATCGCCTTCCGCGACCGCGAACACCTCTGCCGGCTCGCGCTTCACGAGAAGGGCCTGTTGCTCAACACGTTGCACTGGCCCGACGAGATCCGCAACCCCGCTGAGCTGTCGCTCCCCGAGGATGAGGCGCGTCCCGAGATCCACAAGCGCGAGCTCGACATGGCCGTCATGCTGGTCGAGAACCTCAGCGCTCATTTCGACCCCGAGCGCTACAAGGATGACTACCGCGAAGCCCTGATGGCGGTCGTCGATGCCAAGGTCAACGACAAGCCACTCGACGTGCGTGCTCCCGAGAAGCCGTCCAAGGTGACCGACCTGATGGCCGCGCTCAAGGCGTCGGTCGAGGCCGCCCAGAAGGCCGATCGCGAGGCCAAGCCGGCGGCGCGGGAGGCGACGGCTGCGCGGCGCCGGCAGTCGGCTGATGGAGCACGGCGGCGCAAGGCCTCCTGAGCTCCCGGTGAGCGCGCGCATCCAGGCGCGGCGGCGGCGTCGCATGAGCGCCGGCGGCCAGCAGCGTCTGCCGATCCCCCTTCCCGCCGCGGGGTTCGCGGGCTGTGCCCAGCCCGAGCTCAGCGTCCCCTGTGCAGCTCCCTTCGACGGTGACGACTGGGTGTTCAGCGTCGAATGGGAGGGGTCTCGTTGCCTTCTGATCGCGGACGAAAGTGGCTCGGTGCGGCTGCAGGGTGAGGTCGGCTCCCTCGAGCACCGCTTTCCCGAGATCGCCGCCAGCGGTCCGCTGCGGGGCGGCGCTGAGGCGGTGCTTGACGGGTCGATCTGTGTGCTGGATCGCGACGGGAGACCCGACCTGCCCGCGCTCTTTGCGCGGGTGAGCGAGGCCAACCCGGGGCGCGCCGCCGCCGTGTACCTGGCAACCGACCTTCTCCACCTCGATGGTGAGCCCCTGACCACACGGCCGCTGCTGACGCGGCTGGCCATGCTGCGTGACCTGATCCCGCCGGAGTCGCGCATCCAGCTCCCCGACCATGTCGCCGGTCATGGACGTGCGCTCGCGCAGGCGGCCGCCGCGCGCGGGCTCAGCTCGCTGATCGCCCGTCGCGGCGAGGCGCCGTACCGAGCGGGGATCGCATCGCCGGACCGGCTCCGCATCGCACTGACCGGGCGACGCGACGCCGTCGTGGTCGGATGGTTCAGCACTGCGGCGGGGGTGAGCGTGGTGCTGGCGGACTGGGCCGCGGGCCGGCTGGACCTGGTCGGCACCGCATCCGTGCCGGGCGGGGCGTCGACCCGTTGGCTTGCGGGCGCGGTCGAGATCGCAACCGACCTGGGCGCGCTGGAGGGCGCCGCCGGGGCGGGCGCGGAGGTCACCTGGGTGCGCCCGCGCCTGGTCGCCACAGTCGACCCGACGGCGACAAGCGGCGAGCGCCACCGCCTCGCAGAATTCCGGCTGGTCGCATTACGCGACGACGTCAACCCGCAGTGGTGCCTGCGCCGCGAGCCCCAGCCGCCGCCCGCCTCCGGGGCACGCCTGCCATTGCGACCGTTCAGCCCCACCGTGCTCAATGCGCTGCCCATCGAGGGGGCGGCCTGACCGGTTCGCGACACAGGGCGATGCCACTATGCTCGCCACCCACCACAACGGCTCGGGAGGGAGCGGTGAAACTGTCGCTGGTGCCCCGCGAACGGCGCTTCTACCAGCTGTTCGACCAGCACATCCAGGCAACCGTCGCGGCCGCGCAGCTGTTGCGCGACGGCGTCAGCGACCCGCCGTCGATGGCTGCGAAGCAGGCCATGATCAAGAAACTTGAGCACGAGGGTGACGAGGTGACGCACGAGCTTGTGCGCACTCTGCACCGCACGTTCGTCACGCCGTTCGACCGCGAGGACATCTATGCGCTGGCCTCCGGGCTGGACGACGTGCTCGACTACATCGAGGAGATCGCCGACACGGTGACGCTCTACAAGATCGAGAGGATCCCGGCAGCTGCGGTGGAGATGGTCGACTTGATCGACAAGGCCACCGCGGAGTTGCAGCAGGGTGTGGCCAAGCTCGAACAACTCAAGGGAATGGAGAAGCACGGCATCGAGGTGCACCGCCTCGAGAACCTTGGCGACACGGCATCACGACAGGCGATCGCCGACCTGTTCTCAGGGGGCTACGACGCCCTCGAGGTGATCAAGCTCAAGGAGTTCTTCACCCTGCTCGAGGACGCGCTCGACCGTTGCGAGGACGTCGCCAACATCCTCGAGGCGATCACCATCAAGAATGCCTGACGGGCAGCCGGTCCTTCTCACGATCACGGTCGCGGTCGCCTTGGGCTTCGACTTCACCAACGGCTTTCACGACACGGCCAACGCGGTGGCGACGACCATCAGCACGCGTGCGCTGGGCGCCAAGCTGGCCATCGGGCTCTCGGCAGTGCTCAATCTTGCCGGCGCGATCGTCGCCATCGAGCTTCTCCACACCAAGGTTGCCAACACCATCGGTGGGCTCGTCGCGCCGACGGGGGGCGTCTCCCTGGCGATGATCATCGCGGCCCTGGCAGCGGCGATCACCTGGAACCTGGTCACCTGGCGTGCCGGGTTGCCGTCGAGCTCATCGCACGCGTTGATCGGAGCGCTGATCGGCATGGGCATCGCCGGCTACGGCGTGCACGCTCTCCGATGGGGCACTGTAGTGCCGGTCATCATCGGGCTGATCACCTCGCCGATCGCCGGGTTCCTCCTTGGGTATATCTTCCTTCTTGCCATCCTGCACGTGTTCCGGAACATCCACCCCGCACGTGGCAACAGCGGCTTTCGCACCGCCCAGGTCTTCAGCGGAGGATTTGTGTCGTTCAGCCATGGCGCCAACGATGCGCAGAAGACGATGGCGATCATCACTCTCGCGCTGCTCGCCACCGGTCACGTCTCCGCCCAGCGCGGGTCCTTCCCGTCGCCGCCCCTGTGGGTTGTCGTGGCGGCCGCAACCGCGATCGGGCTCGGGACGTATGCCGGCGGCTGGCGGATCATCCGCACCATGGGAAGCCGGATCACCAGGCTCGAGCCCGTCGACGGTTTCGCAGCGCAAACGATGGCCGCGGCGGTCATCCAGACGGCCACGCAGTTGGCCATCCCGGTCAGCACCACGCATGTCGTGTCCGGCTCTGTGATGGGAGCGGGCGCGACCCGCCGGCTCGCTGCGGTGCGCTGGGGAACCGCACGCACCATAGTGGTGGCCTGGCTGCTGACCATCCCGGCGACTGCCCTTCTCGCCGCCGTCGGAGCGCTGGCGGCGCGGGTTGTGTAGGAGCAACGGCCGGTTTGTGCCATCATCGCCGCGACCCGGAACCAGGAGCTCCCCGCGTTTGCGATCGGCCTGACCGGATGTGCGAGAGCGCGTCATGGCCATCCTCATGTGCCGGCCGGAGCATTTCGGCATCGAGTACGAGATCAACCCGTGGATGCACGTCGCGGTCGAGGTCGACCATGCCGGCGCAGTTGAGCAATGGGAGGCGCTGCACCGCCTCTACCTGGAACGCGGCGAGACGATCGAGCTGACCGAGTCCGTGGCGGGGCTGCCCGACATGGTCTTCACCGCCAACGCTGCGGTGGTGTGGCGCCGCCGGGCGGTGCTCAGCCGCTTCCACCACGCCGAGAGGGCCGGTGAGGAGAGCCATTGGCGAGCGACGTTGGAGCGCCTCGGGTTCGACGTCCACGAGGTGTCGCCTGAGCTCTCCTTCGAGGGCGCCGGCGACGCGCTATTCGTCGGCGACCACCTGTACCAGGCCTGGGGATTCCGCACCGGCCAGGCGGCACACGCGCAGGTCGCCGCCGTCCTCGACGTGCAGAGCACGTCGCTGCAGCTGGTGGACCCGCTCTTCTACCACCTCGACACGTGCTTCTGCCCGCTGGACGATCACACCGCCCTGGTCGCCCCGACCGCGTTCGCGCCGGCGTCGCTCGAGCTTCTCCGCCACCAGGTTTCGAGGCTCATCGAGGTGCCCACAGAGGTTGCCGCCGGCTTCGCCTGCAACGCCATGCCGCTGCACGACACGGTGATCAGCTCGACGGCGGTCCTCGCGCTGCGCCCCGAGCTGGCGGCCATCGGGTTCGACACCGCCGCACTGCCTGTGGACGAGTTCATGAAGTCAGGCGGTGGGGTTCGCTGCCTCAGCCTGCCGCTGGATCTCGGCTGAACTGACCGCGCGGTGCTCCGGTTCTTCACCTTTTCTTGATATCGCCGCTGTGACTTGTGGGGAAAAGCTGGGGATAAGTGCCCGGCTCAGTCGCGGTGGATGAGGTCGACGACCACCCGCTGGTAGCGCTTGGTGTCGTCGTGCAGACCGTGCCGGCCGATCGACGCGTCTCCCTGGTAGTAAGCAGCCAGGGCAGCGGCGACGTCGCCGCGATGGACGCCGAGCAGATGGTGCAGGAGCAGCGTCCCGGCGAGGACGTTGTCGGCGGCGACACGCAGGTTGAGGGTGCGGCCGGCAAGGTACTTCGACACCCATTCGCCGGTGTAGGGCTCGACCTGCATCAGCCCGATCGCTCCGGTGGGCGAGACCACGCCCTGCTGCCATCCGCTTTCCATCCAGGCCACGGCCTTGACGACTTTGGCATCCACGCCCACCTGGTTGGCAACGTGAGCGAGCAGCGCATTGACCCGGACGATCTGCCCGGGCACGTGCAGCACGACGCCGACATGCAACGGGGCGTTCACGTTGAGGCCGTTGGTGCGGGCCAGGGCGGTGAGGTCGACGCCGTAGCGGCGGGCGATGCTGATCAGCGTGTCGCCGTGGACGACCGAGTACGTCTCCGCCTCCGCCGCGCCCCCGGTGTACGACGGGGTGCCCATCCGCGAGTCGGGGATGTGGAGAAGCTGCCCGATGCGGATCAGGTCGGGGTCGGCGAGGTGATTGGCCTCGACGAGGGCGCCGACGCTGGTGCCATGGCGGAGCGCGATCTCACCGAGCGTGTCGCCCGGATGGACGACGTAGGTGCTGGCGATGACGCTCGCGGGCAGGGCCGCGACCGCGGTGGCGCCAAGCGCGGCAGCAAGACGTGTGCGGGACGGCATTGGCAGAGGTTCCCTGGTGAGATGTGAGCTGGGACGTGGAACCGGGCTCCGCGGACGTGGAGCCTGTTCAGGGTACGGGTGGCCGGCAGAAAGGTCAAGGCGTCCGAGCAGATCCCGGAACTGCCCGCTGGAGGCGCGGACGCCCCGGTGGTACGCTGCTGCCGATGCCGCTGCCTACTCCCCGACGCACCCAACTCTCCCTGCCACTGCTTGGGGCCGTCTTCGGCACGGTCGTGGGGGTGGTGGCGTTCGCTGTGATCGTGGCACTGTGGCGATCCGGGGCGACCCACGTCGCCGCGCTCGGGGCCGAGGCCACCCTGCTGGCCGCGCTCACCGGGATGGCCGCCGCGATCCTCAGCGCTGAGCCGGCGCGCCTCCGCCGCGCGCGCGTCCCCACCGGGCGCGCCCTGCCCCGGGCATGGTGGCCGCCACCGCACGACCCGATCCCGCTGGTGGCCGCGTGCATCGGGACGCCGATCGTGGCGGGCGCCGGCGCAGCGATCTGGCTCTTCCACTGACCGCCGCGCGCTACTGACCTCCGCCGGAGATTCCGTCCTCCAGTTGTTGGAGCGCCCAACGCGCCGCCTCGCGCACGACCGCGTCGGGATCAGCCCCCGCCGCCCTGCGCAAAGCGGGAGCCGTTGCCTCAGCCCGGGCGTTGCCGAGGGCGATCGCGGCGTTGCGGGCCAGCCCCGACCTCCCGGTACGCGCGACGGCTGACCCGGCGAAGCGGGCGGCGAACTCGCTTTCGTCCAGCTCCAGCAGTTCCACCAGGTCGGGCTCCGGGACCGGTCCGCGGCGAGCCGTGCCAGCGCCGCTGGGGAGGGCGGCCGGGGCACGGCGATGGTTGATGGGGCATGCCTCCTGGCACAGGTCGCAGCCGAACACCCATGTGCCCATCAGCGGTCGGAGCTCGACGGGGATGGGCCCGCGGTGCTCGATCGTCAGGTACGAGATGCACCGCCGTGCATCGATGACACCGGGGGCGACGATGGCGCCGGTCGGGCACGCCGGGATGCAGGCGGCGCACGTGCCGCACGATTTGACGGACGGCGTGTCCGGGGGGAGCGGTAGGGACAGCGCGATCTCGGCCAGGAGGACGTAGGAACCCGCCCCGGACGTCAGCAGCGAGGCGTGCTTGCCGGTGAACCCGATCCCGGCACGCTCCGCGACGGCGCGGTCCATCGCCCAGCCGTGGTCGACGAATCGCTTGGCGCGCACCTCACCGACACGCAAACGCAGCCAGCCGACCAACTCGTCGCATTGACGGGCCAGCACGTCGTGGTAATCGGCCGGGCTGTCGCCGGGACCGGGCATGCAGGCATAGGCGGCCATCCGGCCGCGGGGCCGGTCCGCCGAGATGCGCGGCTCCGCCCGTACCGGCCGGTACGGCCAGGCGAGGGCCACGATGCTTCGAGCCCATGGATAGCGAGCGCCGAGGTCCGTGCTCGCCACCATTCGCTCCGCCGTCATCCACGGCATGCCGTCCATGCGCCCCGACGACACGGCGTCAAGGCCGTGGCGACGGGCCTCGAGGTCCGGTCCCGGTCCGGTGACGCCCAGCGCACACCACCCGCGTGTCAGCGCCTGAGCTCGCAGCTCGTCGCGGAGCGCCGTCCAGTCGCGCACGGGAACGAGTATGAGCAGCGCTCCCTTCACGCGGGACGCGTACCATTCCGCGCGGCCTGCTCGGAATGGCAGCGTGGCGGAGGCGACCATGACCGTGGCAATGCGTGGCGAGGGCGCGCCGGCAGCGATCGGCGGCGATGCGCTCGTGGTCACCGCCTTCGCCGGCGAGTTGGGTCCGGCCGCGTCGGAGGTCGACGCCTCCCTCGGCGGCGTGCTGGGCGTGATGGTCGCGTCGGGCGAGGTCCGCGGCCGCTTCGGGGAGGTGACGGTGGTGGCGGGCGGCAATGGCATCGCCGCCGGGCGCGTCGTCCTGCTCGGGCTCGGGGAGCGCGCCAAGCTCGACAGCTATCGCCTCCACAACGCCTACACGCTGGTTGGTCGAGAGCTGCGCAGGCGCCGGATGTCACGGGTGGTCCTCGCCGGCGACCCTTCGCTGGCCGGTGGGCCCGCAACCGATCTCGCCGCCCTGCTCCGCGCCATGGTGACCGGGACACTGATCGCCAACTTCGATGCGGGAATGCACAAGAGCGACGATGAGCGACCGCCGGCGATCGAAGAGGTGGTGGTGGCAGGCCTTGACGCTCACCCGGCCGACAGCGTTGACGCCAGCCTCGCCGACGCCGTGCTGCTCGCGGACTCGACCCTGCGGGTGCAGCGCTGGACGAGCGAACCGTCGAACCGCATGACGCCCACGCTGCTCGCCGGGGCAGTACGCGAGTTGTGCGAGGGGGTGCCCGTCACCGTTGAGGTGATGGAGCGCGCCGAGCTCGAGGCGGCCGGCGCCGGCGCGCTGCTCGGCATCGCCAAGGGGAGCGATGAGCCGCCTCTGATGATCGTGGTCAGGTATGACGGCGCCCCCGGCGACGAGCGTCGGCTCGCGCTGGTCGGCAAGGGCATAACCTTCGACACCGGCGGCATCTCCATCAAGCCATCGCTGCACATGGAGATGATGAAGTCGGACATGGGCGGCGGAGCCGCCGTGCTCGCCGCGGTGCACACCATCGCGGCGCTCGCGGTGCGTTGCAACGTCACCGCCATCGTGCCCGCCACCGAGAACATGCCCGGCGGCCACGCGCTCAAGCCGGGTGACGTGGTGACGGCGATCGACGGCACCACCATCGAGGTGGTCAACACCGACGCGGAGGGGCGCGTGGTTCTCGCCGACGGCCTCGGCCTGGCTCGCCGGCTGCGCGCCACCCACATCGTCGACGTGGCCACGCTGACCGGCGCGGCGATCATCGCGCTCGGTCATGTCAGCTCTGCGCTGATGAGCAACGACGCGGACCTCACCGCGCTGGTCCAACGCGGAGCGCGCGAGGCGGGCGACCGCTTCGCGGAGCTGCCGATGCACCCCGAGTACGACGTCTGCCTGCGGAGCGACGTCGCCGACGTCGTCAACTGGGGTGGCCGCGAGGCCGGCACGATCTCCGGTGGCATCTTCATCCGTGCGTTCGCCGGCGAGCTTCCCTGGGTGCACCTCGACATCGCTGGCACCTCGTGGAACGACCAGGGCAACCTCAAGGAGGTGCCCGACGGCCCCAGTGGCGCGCCGGTGCGCACCCTCGTCTGGCTGGCGCGCTTCTTCGCCGGCGAGTAGTCGCCGCTCCGTGCGCGGCGCCGAGGCGAGACACGGCGACGCGTCGCCTAGGATGGACGAATGAAGGCGCCACGCGTGCTCGCGATCATGGGGTCCGGCGAGACCGCGCCGACGATGACGTCCGTGCATGCCGACCTGCTCCGCCGCGCCGGTGGCGCTGCGGGGCGGCCGGTGATCCTCGACACGCCGTATGGCTTCCAGGAGAACGCCGATGACATCGCGGCCCGCAGCGTCGCCTATTTCCGTGACAGCGTCGGCAGCGACGTCGTGGTGGCCACGTTCCGCAATGCGGAGACAGCGACGGCTCTGCACTACGAGCAGATGTGTGCGCGGCTGGCGCGGGCCGACTGGGTCTTCGCCGGCCCGGGCAGCCCGTCGTATGCGGTCAGGCAGTGGGCGGCCACGCGTGTACCCGAGCTGCTCGCCGAGAAGTTGCGCACCGGTGGCGTGGTCGTCTTTGCCAGCGCGGCAGCGGTGACGCTCGGCGAGGTGGGGGTGCCGGTCTACGAGATCTACAAGGTGGGTGAAGCCGTCCGGTGGATTCCCGGGCTCGACCTTCTCCGCGAAACGGGCCTGCGCGCTGCGGTGATCCCGCACTACAGCAACGCCGAGGGCGGAACACACGACACGCGCTACTGCTACCTGGGTGAGCGGCGCCTGCGCATGCTCGAGGCGACGCTGCCGGAGGGGTGCGACATCCTCGGCGTCGATGAGCACACCGCGGCGGTGATCGACATCGAGGCGCGGACACTGAGCGTGTTCGGCCGCGGCCGCGTGACCTGGCGCCGCGACGGTGTCGAGCGCCACTGGCGCACCGGCGACGTCGTCGCCCTCGACAGCGTCGCCGCCGGCGACGACAGCGGCCGGCGCCAACTGTCCGGCAACCCGGCACCGGAGGCGGTGGCCGATGAGCACGTGGCGGCCCAGCCAAGTCCCTTCATGGAGACAGTCCGGGACCAGCGCGAGGTGGCTTTGCGCGCGCTCGACGCTCGTGACCCCGATGCCGGCGTCGCCGCCATCCTCGCGGTTGAGACCGCGCTGCACGACTGGTCGCAGGACACACTCCAGTCCGACGAGCCCGACCGCGCCCGGGAGGTTCTCCGCGAGCTGATGGTGCGCCTCGGGGAACTGGCTCGCGAGGGCGCCGCCGACCCGCGCGCGCGACTGGCGCCGATGGTTGACGCGCTGCTCTCTCTTCGCGAGTCGGCGCGCCAAGACGGTCGTTTCGACGACGCCGATCTACTCCGCGACGCGCTCATCGCCGGCGGCGTGGCCGTTCATGACACGCACGCCGGGTCGACGTGGGAACTGGAGGCCGCGGTCGCCTCACGCTAGCGTGGATGCGCCGCCGTCAGCTCACGCGGCGACGCGCAGGCTCACCGCCTGGCGGGCCATGGTGTCGAGTTCGTCATCCCTGCCCTGCCACATCATCGCCAGCATGCGCATGTCGCCGCGCAGCGACCACAGCGGGTGGCCGAACGTGGCCGGGTTGTTTTTCTGGATGACGAAGTGGCTGAACCAGGCCACGCTGTACGAGATGACCGGGAACGCCGGCAGGAGGGCGGGGCGGCGAGTGGCGACGCCCGCCAGGGCCGTGGCCGCACCGAGATGGGTCCCGGCGAAGTGACACCATCGCGTGGCCCGCTTGCTGTGCTGGCTCACGTACCAGGGGAAGAACCCCTCGAAGTCGCTGAACTGCTGCGCCACGCTGACACCTCCCTGCGTTGAAGCCACAGGGTAACGCGCGCGGTCCTGTTCAGGAGATCGTCACCGTGGCCCGGAAGGCAGGACCGATGACCGTCGCACCCTGCTGCGGAACCAGCTGCACGTTCGCGCTGCCGCGTTGGTCGAACCTGAGCACCAGGCTGATGCTGATCGTTTCCTGGCCCGTCAACTGGCCCCCGCATACCCTGTTGCCCGTCGCCGCCACCTGGTCCAGCCCCTGGAACAGGCCGGACACCAGGGTGGCGCCGCCCCCGCTCAGCGACACGCACACCGGGTAGATGCTGCCATCGCCGACGTTGTCCACGGCGATGTCGACGTGCAGCGGCCGTCCCGCCGCAGCGGTGTCCGGCAAAGCGCCACTGATCTCCGCCTGCGCCGCGCCGCTGGTGCTGAAGAGCGGCAGCACCACCGCCACGAAGGCCAGCGCCACCGCGATCGCGACAGCCACGATGCGGACCGCGCGCGGCATGGTGGCGATGCGCCGCGCGGCAGCACGCAGCGCCGCAGCGATGCACCGCTGCATCCGCTTGCGGACCTCCTCAGATCGTTGTCGGAGGCCGGTACTCACCGAACACGTCGCGGAGCGTGCCGCAGATCTCGCCGAGGGTTGCGTCGGCACGAACCGCGTCGAGGATCGAGGGCATCAGGACGCTGTCCCCTTGCGCAGCCACGCGCAGCGCCGCCAGCGCCGTGGCTGCCGCTGCTGCGTCACGCCGCTCGCGATGGGCGCGCAACCGCGCCTGCTGCTCATCGGCGGCGCGGTCGTCTGTGCGGAAGATCAGAGGGGGCTGAGCCTCCTCGCTCTCCGTGTGACGGTTGACACCGACGACAACCTTCTCGCCGGACACGACCGCCCGCTCGGCGCGATACGCCTCCTCCTGGATCTGCTCCTGCATCCAGCCGGATTCGATGCAGGCCACCGCGCCCCCGCGCTCGTCGATCTGTGCGATCAAAGCGGATGCCTGTCTTTCCAGCTCGTCGGTGAGCCACTCGACGAAGTACGACCCGCCGAGGGGGTCGACGGTGTTGGTGACACCGATCTCCTCACCGATGATCTGCTGCGTGCGCACCGCGATGCGCTGTGCCTTCTCGGTGGGGATGGAAAGCGCCTCGTCGTAACACGACAGGGCCATCGACTGGACCCCGCCGAGCACGGCTGCGAGCGCCTGGATGGCGGCGCGCACGATGTTGTTCTCCGGCTGCTGTGCGGTGAGCGTCGAGCCGCCCGTCTGTGTATGGGTGCGCAACATCAGCGAGCGCGGGTCGGTGGCGCCGAACCTCTGCGTCATCAGCCGCGCCCAGAGCCGGCGGAGCGCGCGGTATTTGGCGATCTCCTCGAAAAAATCTGTGTGGGTGTTGAAGATCCATGAGAGCTTGGCGGCGAAGTCGTCGACGTCGATGCCGCGCTCGACGACCGCCTTGACGTACTCACACGCGTTGGCGACGGCGAAGGCCATCTCCTGCGGCGCCGTGCTGCCCGCTTCGCGGATGTGATAGCCGCTCAGCGAGATGGCGTTGAACTTCGGAGCGTGCTGCGCGCAGTGGGCGATCAGATCGGCGGCCAGCCGCAGCGACGGACGCGGCGGGTAGATGTACGTGCCCCGCGCCACGTACTCCTTGAGCACGTCGTTCTGGGCGGTGCCCATCACCGCGTCGGTGGCGACTCCCTGGCGCTGCGCGGCGACGATGTACATCGCCACCAGCACCGGTGCGGGAGCGTTGATGGTCATCGAGGTGCTGACTGCGTCCAGCGGGATGTCCTTGAACAGCTCCTCCATGTCGGCCACCGAGTCGATGGCGACGCCCACCTGCCCGACCTCGCCGGCGGCCCGAGGGTCGTCGCTGTCGAGGCCCATCTGGGTGGGCAGGTCGAACGCAACTGAGAGCCCCTTCTGCCCGTTGGCGAGGAGGAAGCGGAACCGCTCGTTGGCGTCGGCCGCGGTGCCGTAGCCGGCGTACTGGCGGATGCTCCACAGCCGTCCCCGGTACATGGTCGCCTGGATCCCCCGGGTGAATGGGGGCTCGCCGGGGAACCCCTCGTCGGCGACGGGGTCGTGGCCCTCGAGCTGGGCCGGGCCGTACAGCGCCTCGACCTCGATACTGCTGCCGGTGGCGAACCGCTCGCCGCGGCCGCCGCCCCGCAGTGCCCGGCGCAGGGCGTGCTCCTCCCAGCGCCGCTGTTCGGTGGCGTAGTCGCGTCCCCCGGACGGGCCCGCCGGCGCCGCCGCTGACTGCGAGATCACTGTCTCAGCATACTTCGGCCTCCCCGGGCGGAGAAGGCGCGCCGCCGCGGCCAAAGGAGCCAGGGGGACGCTGCGCAGGATCTCCGCGCTGATGCGCGCACCTGGCGGCCAACGACGGCGCGCACCTCGCCTGCCAGACTGGCCCGCCATGGCAGTGGAGGTCACCGAAGCGCGCATCGCGGCCGCGGCTGCCCGCCTCCATGAGGGCGGTTGGTGGTTCACACCCCGCCAGCTCTACTACGCGGTGTGCGCGGACGTGGAGACCAGTCCGGTGCGCATCGCCAGCGGCGAGGTGGGCCTGGGGCTGGTGCTCATCCTCGTCGGCATCATCATCGCCAACCGCTTGGTGTTGTTCGTGCTGGGCGGCCTCGGCGTCGTTCTCGTCGTCGTCGGGGCGATCACGCACCTGCAGGAACGCCGCCCCCCGCCGCTGGCTAGGCTGCTGGCGATCTCGTTCGCCGACTTCGAAGCACGGCTGCTGGCCGGGACCCATGACCATCCCGGGCTGATCGATACGAGCCGCCCTGCCGACGACGGTGGCCGCGACGGAACGCTCCTGGTGGTCTGCGACCGCGCCGAGACGGCGGCCATCCTCGTCGCCAACCGTGAGAGGCTCGGCGACGCTCGTGTGGTGACTCGCGATCACGCTCCCGACCATGCCGGCGACCGCCGCGTCGTTGTCGTCCACGACTGCGACCCCGCCGGGTGTGCGATGGCCGCCGACCTGCGCGACCGGGGCGTCGACGTCAGCGAAGCCGGGATCACCCCCCGGGAGCTCGCGGGTAAGCGCATCCAGCTCATCGAAGGCGCCCCGGCGCGCCTCCCGCGCGACCTCTCGGATCACCTCGCCGTTGAGGAGCTCGACTGGCTGCGCGGCGGCAGGCGCGTCGAGCTGGCCACACAGACCCCGGAGCAGCTCGTCGTTCGGGTCCGCTCGGCGATGACCGCCTAGGCGTCGACCTGGTTCTCGTCCCTCGCCCCGACCAGGATGGCCATGTTGCCGACAGGGTGCTGGTTCCTGTGCATGAGCTGGTGGGCGACGCCCACGTCGTCGAATGCGAAGGTGCGGCGCAGGCACGGCTCCACCGCGCCGGCTGCCACCAGCTGGTTGAGCGCTGCCGCGTCGTCGTCGTTGGCGAAGTGCGATCCCTGCAGCCGTTTGCTGCGCATCCACAGGTAGCGCAGGTCGACCGCAGCGTGGTACCCGGTGGTGCCGGCGCAGATCACCACCATACCGGCGTTGTCGCAGACGAAGATCGAGGTGGGGATGGTCGCCTCGCCGGGGTGCTCGAAGACGATGCGCGGGTTGCGCTTCTGCCCGATCACGTCCCAGATCGCCTTGCCGAACGCGCGCGCGCCGCCTGCCCATTCGCCGTACGCGTCGTTGTCGCGCCAGTCCGGCGGGAGTCCCCAGTGGTCGAAGTTGCCGCGGTCGATGTACCCCGCGGCGCCGAGCGACACGCAGAACTCACCGCGTTCAGGCCCCGACGCCACCGCCACGGGGATGCCTCCCCGGGCTTTGACGATCTGGATGGCCTGGCAGCCGAGGCCGCCGCTGCCTCCCCACACCAGCACCACGTCGCCCTCGCGGACGGTGTGCGGCTCCCAGCCGCAGAGCATCCGGTACGCCGTGGCACCGACCAGCATGTACGCCGCGGCGGCGGCCCAGCTCAGCCGCTCGGGTTTGGGCAGCAACTGGTGCGCCTGCACCAGGGTGAACTGCGCGAAGCTGCCCCAGTTGGTCTCGTAACCCCAGATCCGTGCGCTCGGGGCTGTGATCGGGTCACCGCCGGCGGTGATGAATGGGTCGTCGGCGTTCCACTGCCCGCAGTGCACCACCACACGGTCGCCAACGCGCACGTTGCCGACACCCTCGCCGACCGCGTACACGATGCCTGAGGCATCGCTGCCGCCGATGTGGAAGTCCTCGGTGGCGCCGGCCTTCTGTCGCGCCGCGATGACATCGACAGGGCGGCCGAGCGCCGCCCAGACATTGTTGTAGTTGACGCCGGCGGCCATGACGTACACCAGCGCTTCGCCGGGTCCCGGGCGCGGCGTAGACAGCTCCTCCACCGCGAACGCGTCGCTGGGATCGCCATATCGCTGCGGGCGGATCACCTGCGCGAGCATGGTCGACGGCACCTCACCGAGCGGTGGCGCCGTGGTGAGCCGCATGGGGTCGGTGCGTGGTCGCGCCGGGCTTGTGCTCACGTCGGTCACGGGCTCCCTCATTCGGACTCGGTGGACAGGCACCTTACACGGGAGGACCGGCGAGTGCGTCGTCGGCCACGGCCGGCGGGACGTCGCTGGCGCGGCCGCGATAGTTCCAGACCTGCGGAAACGCGACGGCGGCCGCGACCAACCCGATCAGCGACAGCACGCCACCCGACACCACCGACACCTGCGCGGACGTGGTCCCCGCGACCAGTCCGGCCTCGAAGTCACCGATGAACGGACCACCGACGACGACCATGAAGTACGCGGCGGTGAGACGACCGCGCAGCTCGTCGGGCGTCAGCGTCTGCTGGATGGTGTTGCGACACACCGCGCTGATCGAATCCGCGGCACCGGCGACGGCCAGGCAGATGAGGCCCACCCAGAGCGCGGTGACGAAGCCGAACGCGATGATCGCCACTCCCCAGACTGCAATGGAGACAACAACGACCCGCCCCAGCCGGCTGGAGCGCGATAGCCAACCGCTGCTCAGGGCTGCCAGCACCGCGCCAACGCCGGGAGCGGCGTAGAGGTAGCCGAGTCCCTGTGCGCCGCTGTGGAACGTCGTGGCCGCCAGCACGGGGAAAACGGCGCGCGGGAGGCCGAAGATCATGGCGCTGAGGTCCATCGCGTAGGTGCCCAGGATCACCGGCCGCCGGCGGATGAACGCGAAGCCACGTCGCAACGCCGCCACCATCGGCTCGCGCGCCCTCGACAGCGGCGGCTGCGGTGGGAGCAGCCACACCGCGATCATCGCGGCAGCGAAGCTGGCGACATCCACGAGGTACGCACCCGCCAGCCCGAGGTGGGCGATGACGATTCCACCCAACGCGGGGCCGGCGACCAGCGATGTCTGAAACATCGCGACGTTGAGCGAGAGAGCACCGCCGAGCCGCTCCGGCGACACCAGGTTGGGCACCATGGCAGTGCGCGTCGGCCAGTCGAGAGCCGCGACGGACGAGGCGAGCGCGACCACGATGAACACGAACACCACCGGGGCATGGGCCAGCGCGCCGAGGAGAAGGGCAAGCGAGCAGAGGGCGAGCAGCGCCTGGGTCAGCAGCAGAAGACGGCGCCTGTCAACGCGGTCGGCGATGCTGCCCCCGCCGAGCGAGACGCTGATCAGCGGCACCACCTGGGCAACGCCGAGCAGCCCGACCAAAACCGGCGACCCGGTCATCGTGTACACCTGATAGGGCACGGCGACAGTGGTGATCTGCCGCCCGATGAGGGAGACGAGCTGTCCGGCGGTGAGCCGGCGGAATGGTTTGGACTCGCGGAGCGCCCCGATATCGACGGCGACCCCGGTCAGCGCCGCGGACAGGCGACGGGCGCGGGCAGGCACCGCGAGAGGATATCTGTGAGGTGCGGTGGTTCCGCTGGGCCGCGGGGCGGCTACGCCGTGATGGCTCCGGCGATCTCGGGGCGCAACCCGGGGTACTTGGCGAGGAAGTCGCGCCGCTCCGCGCGAAGACGCGCGACGATGATGTTGTACTCGTCGATGCGGCCGGTGCGCTCGTAGAGCCGCCGCGGCTGGAGGATCTCGAGGTCGTCGATGCCGGGCAACGAGCTGGCCACCTCGTAGCCGAAGTCCGGGTCCAGGGTCCACTCGACGGTGCCCTCGGCGATCGCTTTGACCACCGCGCTCGAGTAGGGGATGGTCATCTTCTTGCTGCGGTCGTTGTCGGGCGGCCCACCGACGCGGCCGGTGTTGAGCAGGAAGACCTCGAAGCCGCAGCTGTCGAGGAGATCGAGGAAGCGATTGCCCTGCTGCTCATGGCGCAGGGGGAAGAAGGGATTGGTGCCGGGCACACGGAGGAACTTGCCCGCCTCCTCCTTGCCGCCGGCGGAGGTGCCCTGCGTCTCACCGAGCATGAAGTACGCCGCGGCCTGCTCGCGGCTCAACCGGGCCACCGCCGGGATGATGTTCTCGTTGCGATTGAGGATGAGCAGCTGGTTGACCGTGGTGACATCCCGCGCGTCGCGGTGCCAGCCCAGGGCGTCCATCCGGAAGACGGCGCGTCCGTTCTGGGTGTACGCCGTGTCGAAGAAGTCGACCTTGCCGTTCTGGTCCATGGAGACGTTCTCGAGGTATGCCTCGGGCTTGCAGACGGCACCGAAGATGGTTGGCTCGTCCTTGGGGTCGAGCCCGAACGTCTTGGCGAAGCAGCCGTTTTCGGTGGCCGCGATATGGCCGCCGGGGTAGAGCGCGACAAAGTCGTCCTGGACCGGCTTGGATTCGTTCTGACGGGTGAACGTAGTGGTGGTCTTGCCGGTGCCGGACAGGCCGACGATCAGCACCGTCTGCTCACCCCTTGGGGTGGGGATCACCTTGCAGCCGGCGTGCAGGGACAGGCCACCCTCGTCGTAGGTGAGCTTGTTCCACATGCGCAGGCCGCCCTTCTTGGACTCGCCGAAGTAATCGCTGTTGAGCACCCGCGTGACGCCACGGGCGAGGTCAACTGCGATCAACCGGTTGTCGGGATAGCCGGACGCCTCGAGCTCCGGCGTGTAGATCACCGTGAGTTCAGGATTCCAGTCCTCACCACCCTGTCCCTCGTTGTCGAAGTACAACCAGCGCTGCATGCCGGCGATGTTGGCGGCGACGACGTCGATGAAGAGGCGCGCCCGCACGCGCCGTGCTGAGTCATTGCCGATGTAGCCGTCGACAACCAGCATGTCCCGCTCACGGATGTGTGCATCCTGGAGCGCGGCGATGTGCCGGCCGACGTCGGTCGACAGGGTCTGGTCGGTGTGGTCCTGCGGGGAGTCGGTGATGATGTACGTGCTGCTCTTGCTGCGCGAGACCACCCTGGTCTGCACGTTGTGGTTGTCGAACTCGGTCAACCTGCCATTGGGCATCTGCGCGGTGAGCTCACGAAGCTCCTGCGGGCTGGGGTTCCAGCGGATCGACCTGGCCTCTGGCAGCGACACACTGGGGGCCTTGACAACGTCCGTCATTACTCCTCCACCTCCCTGGCCTCGCGTCTCATTTCGAGTCGCAATCAACGGCAGGTGCACCAGGGGCTTTCCCTGACGAGCATATCAGAGCGGTTCTGGCGCGTCGTTTGGGTCGCCTGTGCCGCAGAGCCGGTTGCACTGCCCACCCGGGGTTGTACGCTGCACGCATGACCCAGACTGCAACCGGTGCATCGCCCGACGCCGTCACTCGCCGTGAGACCGCGTGGATCTGGTTCGATGGGCGCGTCTGCCAATACGCAGACGCCAAGATAGGACTGCTCACCCACGGCCTCAACTACGGGACCGGGGTCTTCGAGGGCATTCGCGCCTATTGGAACGCTGAGCGCGAGCAGCTCTACACGTTGCGCATGCCCGAGCACTACGACCGGATGCGTTCGAACGCGCGGATCCTGCAGATGGAGCTGCCGCTGTCGACGACGGAGCTGTGTGTGATCACCAGCGACCTGCTCCGTCGCAATCTCTACCGCGAGGACGTGTACGTCCGTCCACTCGTGTTCAAGTCCGCGGAGATCATCGGCGTCAAGCTTCACGATGTCCCCGAGAGCTTTGCCATCTGCACCGCGCCGATGGGCGACTACGTCGGCACCGGCGGGATCCGCTGCATGGTCAGCTCGTGGCGACGAATCGACGACACCATGGCGCCGGCTCGCGCCAAGTGCACCGGGATCTACGTCAACAGCGCGCTGGCCAAGTCGGAGGCGCTGCAGGCTGGCTTCGACGAAGCCATTCTGCTGACCATGGACGGGCACGTGTCCGAGGGCAGCGCGGAGAACATCTTCATCGTGCGCCAGGGCGTCATCGTCACGCCGCCGCCTGCGGACAACATCCTCGAAGGGATCACCCGCCAGTCGCTGATGCACGTGGCCCGCGAGGAACTGGGGCTGGACGTTGTCGAGCGATCGATCGACCGCAGCGAGCTGTACGCGGCCGACGAGGTGTTCCTGTGCGGCACCGGTGCCCAGGTCGCCCCCGTCATCGAGATCGACCGGCGACGCATCGGCGACGGCGAGCCCGGCCCCCTGACCCTGCGCATCCAGGATCTCTATCACGGCATCGTCAGCGGCCGCAATGAAAGGTACGCCGAGTGGCTCTCGCCGGTTTATGGATGAGTAGCTGACGGCGCGGAGTCGCGCCGAGGGAGGGTCGAGACGCTTGGCAGAAGCTCTCAGACCATCCTCACGGCCTGTGCGCCGGCTCGTCGGAGCAAAGACCGGGTGTGGCCGCGGGGGTCGGCGCCCAGCTTGTCGAGCCCGATGGTGGCGGTGAAGAGCTGTTCACCACCGGTCACGCTGCCGCACACGGCCACGCAGGGGAGGCCCACCTGGCGGGCGCGCTGAGCCACCTCGGCGGGCGCTTTGCCGGCGGCGGTCTGCGCGTCGAGGCGCCCCTCGCCGGTGATGACGAGGTCAGCGTGGCTGAGCCTGTCGTCGAGGCCGACCTCGTCGCACACCAGCGCGGCCCCGCTCACGAGCTCCGCCCCCAGGGCCGCCAGCGCAAAGGCGGCCCCCCCGGCGGCGCCGACACCTGCACTGTCGGAGAGGCCGGGCATCCCCGCGGCGCTCTCGATGACGGAGGCGAACTGCCGCAGACCGGCGTCGAGCTTCTCCACCTCGCGCGCATCGGCACCCTTCTGCGGCGCGAACACGTGGGCGGCGCCATCCGGTCCGTACAGCGGGCTGCGGACGTCGACTGCGACCTGCACCCGACGCCCGGCGAGACGGGCATGGGCGGCAGAGAGGTCCACGGTGGTCACCCGATGCAAGGCCTTCCCTCCCGGCGCGACGGGCTGCCGGCGCTCATCGAGCAGCCTGGCGCCCAACGCCACAAGGATCCCCATCCCCCCGTCGGTCGACGCGCTGCCTCCGACCCCGACGATGACCCGTCGAGCGCCGGCGTCGAGGGCGGCCCGCACCAGCTCGCCGGCACCGGTGCTGCTGGCGCCCATGGGGTGGCGCCGCCGGCCCAGCAGGCGCAGCCCGGCCGCCTCGGCCATCTCCACGACGGCGACCCCAGGCCCCACCCACCCCAGCCGCGCCGTCCGGGGCCGTCCGAGCGGGCCATGGACGCGCACCCGTTCGACGCGTGCCCTCTCGCCCGCGGCGGCGAGGAGGACGTCGAGGGTGCCGTCGCCGCCGTCGGCGACCGGCAGACACAGCGCCGTCCAGCCGGCGTCCTCGATCCCCCGAGCCAGCGCGGCGGCAGCCGCGGCGGCCGAGAGGGTGCCCTTGAACGCGTTGGGAGCGCAGAGAGCTAGGCGGATGCCAGCTGGGGGACCAGCGCGCCCACGGCCGCCGTCTCGTTGTACGCCTCGCGACACAGGGGGCATGTCTCCAGGTGGTCAAAGGCCGCTCGCTTCTCTTCGGAGCTGAGCCGGCTGCGGGTCATCATGAAGGCCAGGTCGGCACAGCGCGCCTGCTCCTCCGGCGGGCTCTCAAGGCGCAGGTACTCCTCCTTGAACCGCTTCCGCGCCCGGTGCAGGAGGGTCTCCACGGCTGCGTCGGTGATGCCCATCACACGCGCGATCGTCGCGTACGACATCCCCTGCAGCTCGCGCAGCGTGAGCACCATGCGCTGACGTTCCGGCAGCTTCTTGGCGACGTCCCAGACCAGCTGGCGCAGCGTGCTCATCTCGAGGGCTTCCTCGGGCTGGCCGGTGCGGTCATGGTCGGCGAGCCTGAGCATTGCCTCCTCGGGGTCGCTGCTGCTCTGGTCGAGATGCACCGCGCGACGGTTGCGACGGCGCAGCTCGTCCTGGCAGATGTTGACGGCGATGCGATGTACCCAGGCGCCGAAGTTGAAGCTCTGGTCAACGCGCGCCAAGGCGCGAATGACGTTGTAGAACGTCTCCTGGACGAGGTCCTCGGCGAGCGCCTCGTCGCCCACGTAGCGCAGGCACACCGCCCGCACCCGGGTGTGGTACCGCTGAAACAGTGCGTCGAAAGCCCCGACGTCTCCCGCCAGGTAGGCGGTGATCAGACAGAGATCATCGGATGGGGGCACCGAACGCGGCGATTGCTCCGTGATCGTCCCCTCCATTCGGAAAACAATCCATTGCCCCGATCGCATCGATTATATCACCGGCGCCCCGGCGCTCTCGGCGCCTCCCCGCAAGATCTGCGCCTCCGCGAGCGTCTACACAGTGGCACGGACAAACACCACCACGCCGGACGCAACCAGACGCCGTGGGAGCGCAGGGAAGGGAAGCAGCAGTGGCGGTTGAGGCGGCGGGGGCGGCCAAGCGCAATGCGGCGATCGTGCTACTGGCGTCGGACAGCCGCGTCGTCGCGGAACGCGACGCGCCGCTCATCGACCTGCTCAGCGAGATCCGCGGGCTGCGCGGGCTGCGCCACCACGGCCGGATCAGCGCTGTCGAGTACGAGCGCCGGCGCAGCCACGTGCTCAACCGCATCTGACCGCAGCGCGCCATGCCGTCAGGCAGGCGGCCCGGCCGGCGGCGGCGCTGCCGCCACCTCCTCGTCGGAGAGGGTGACGCGCATCCGCAGCAGCAGCGAGCCGAACGACTTGCCGAGAGGATCGCTGCGCAGCGAGCGCGCCGCGCCGCCGTCCAGCGCCTCGTGGAGCACGAAGTTGAGGGCGCGGACGTTGGGCACCTCGAACCGCTCCACCCGACCGCGAACGAAGCGGCCGAAGTGACCGCGCACCCGTTCGGCTGTGACCTCGCGCAGAAGGGCGCCGTAGAGCGGGTCGCTGTTGGCGAACAGCGCCACGTTGGCGAGGTCGCCCTTGTCCCCGCTGCGCGCCCGGGCGATCTCCGCGAGCGCCACCTCATGGTTCATGGCGAAGGCTCGTCGACCGCGACGGCAACCAGCTCCTCCACCGCCTCGCGAGGCAACAGTGCCGGCCAGACGCCGAGCAGAGCACGAGCCGGTTGCGGCGCGCCGGCCCCACCGATGAATGGCGGCCCGTTGAGGGCCAGTGGCATCGCCAGGCGCGGGAAGGCCCGCGCGTCCGCCTCAGCGGCGAAGCGGCCGGCGACCCTAAGCACAACCTCGTTGGCGTCCGCGGCGTGGACGATATCGGCGGCGTCGCCGTGCAGGGAGTCGATCCCGATGTACTCGACGACCTGCTCGAGGGGCACCACCCCGGCGCGCTGAGCGAGCCGGTCGATGAGGATGGCGGCGTGGCGCGCCTTGGCGAGGGCGTGCGGCCACGAGTAGCCGATTGTCGCCGCTCCGAGCCAACCGTCAAGGTGCCCGATGATCGCCTTGAGCTCGCCGGGCCGAGCGCTGCCGCGAACCCCGCTCGCCGACACGGTGTCGGTGCTGACCTGCTCGAGTTGCACCGACGTGAAGTCGGCGATGACGTCGGGGTTGAGGTAGCGACGCGGGTCCAGCACCTCGTAGAGGAGCTGCTCGCTGACCGTCTCCAGCGACACACGGCCGCCAGTTTGGATCGGTTTTGTCAACAACGCAGACCCATCGTCGGACATCTCGCAGACCGGGTAGCCGACGCGGTCGAGGTCGGGGATGTTCCACCAGTCGCCGCTGAAGTTGCCACCCGTGGCCTGGCCCGAGCATTCCATCAGGTGACCGACGACAACGCCGGCGGCGAGGCGGTCCCAGTCGTCCCATCGCCAGCCGAGCTCGTGCACCATCGGCGCGACGAAGAGCGACGCGTCCGCGACGCGGCCGGTGACGACCACGTCGGCGCCGCGTTCGAGCGCGTCGACGATTGGCCGGGCGCCGAGATAGGCGACGGCGAACACGACGCGGTCGCGGATGGTCGCGATGTCGGCGCCCGTGTCCATGTTGCGCAGATGGATGCCGCGGCCGAGGAGGTCGTCGATGCGACCGGTGATGTCGTCGCCGATGACGGTGGCGACGCGCACGTCACTCATACCCAGCTCATCGGCCACAACGCGGACTGCCCTGGCCGCGGCTGATGGGTTCATCCCGCCGGCGTTGGTGATGATGCGGATGCGCCGCTCGCGAGCGAGCGGGAGTAGGGCCCGCATGAACGCGGGGAGGTCACGCGCGAAGCCGCCGTCGTCGTGGCGTAGCTTGTCCTTCTGCAGGATCGCCATGGTCAGCTCGGCGAGGGAGTCGCAGCAGATGTACGACACGTCGCCGCGCTCAGCGACAGCGACGGCGCCGTCAGGGGTGTCGCCGTAGAAGCCTTGGCCAGCGCCAATTCGGACAGACCTCACGTCCCGAAGCTACACGAATCGCGTGACGCCCCACAGCACCGCCATGCCCGCCACCATCGCCACGGCCGGCCACGGAGAATCGTGCTCCCGCGCCTCCGGTAGCAGATCGGACGCGCCGATGTAGATGAAGACCCCGACGAAGCTGCCGAGGATGTAGGGAAGAACACCGCTTGGGAGGGGTGCAATCAGCGCCACTGTCGCGCCCAGAAGCGGAGTGGTGGCGTCGACGAAGAGCCAACGCAGGGCTCGGCGCAACGAGTTGCCGTGGGCGAGGACGACGGTGACGGTGTTGAGCCCGTCTGTGAAGTCGTGCGCGAGGACAGCAATCCCGATTGCGATGCCGAGGCTCGTGTTGGTCCGGAACCCCACACCGATGGCCACGCCGTCGAGGAAGCTGTGGAAGGAGAGACCGGCGGCGGCCACCATGCCCACCTCTCGAGACCCGTGGCCATGCTCATGGCCATGGCCGGGGCCACCGTGGAGGTCGGTGAGCTTCTCCAGCAGGAAGAAGACAACAAAACCGACGGCGACGAACAGCATCGCTTGCGAGGTCTTGATGCCGGAAGCCTCGCTGCGTGAGACCAGCTCGGGGAAGACATCAAAAAGGGCAACTCCGAGAACGGCACCCGAGCTGAACCCGAGCAGCAGGTGCATGCGGTCCCGCACCCGGACGGCGGCAAGTCCACCAAGCGAGGTTGAGAAGAAGCTGAGCGCGGCGACAAACAACCCGAGCACTTCGAGAGCTTATCTGATACCGAGTATCGTTTGGAGGGGATCAGCCGCCCTTGCCACAACTCGAGCACGTGCCGTAGAAGTCGAGCGATCCGTGATCGAGGGCGAAGGCGTGCCGCTCGCGAATTGCCGTGACCAGCGCCTCCACCTCCGCGTCCTCGATGTCGATGGCGCTGCCGCAGGCGCGGCAGACCAGGTGGTGGTGGTGATGGATGGGATCGCATGACGCGTAGAGGTACACATGACCGTCTCCCTCGAACCGCTGGGCAAGGCCCATCTCGACGAGGAGATCGAGCGTTCGGAACACAGTCGCTCGTCCGATGCGTGGATTCTCTCGCCGAAGGAGGTCGAAGAGCTCGACGGCTCCCACGGTCCGACCGGCACCGTCGAGCGCGCGCGCGACGAGCTGTCGCTGGGGGGTGAGCCGTCGCCGAGGGCGCTCGGTGGGGAGTGCGGCGAGCGGCGCGCTCATGCGCGCGCGCGCGCCACCCACAGGGAGGGCGAGCGCAGCTCAGCCGGCGTCGGCATCATCTCCGGCCCTTCCCAGACGCGGTTGAGCAGGCTGACACCTCCGGCGCTGGCGACCGCATCGCAGAATGCCTCGCCCACCTCGTATTGACGCATCTTCATGTTGATGCCGGTGAGGGCCAGAACCAAGCGCTCGACAAGGGTGCGCTGGGACCGCCGGCGCGCGAACGCAGCCTCGAGCTCGTCGAACTTCTCGAGGTGCTGGCGCCCGATGCGGTGCATCACGAAGTTGCCGTAGCCCTCGAGCACGCTCATCACAGCCTGGATGGCGGCCACCCCACGGAGCTGTGTGCGGATGGCCCCGGGGAGACGCTCGATCACCTCTCGTGCGCTGGGCTGCTTGCCCTTGGCGTCGCCGATCGCGTGAGCAAGGCTGCTGCGGATCATCTGGTCCATCATCGCCACCAGGTGCTCGCGCAGCCAGGGGTGCTCACCGAACTGCCAGGCGTGCGTGAGCTCGTGGAGGATCAGCCAGCGCCGCAATGAATCGGCGGGGGCGTCGGCCACCCGCGCGAAGGTCTCCAGGTTGGGTTCGACCAGGTACAGCGCCGGGGTCTGACCGTCGGGCGGCGGCCCGAGGCTCAGCACGGGGTCGTACTGGCCGAGGACGCGTTGCGACATGATCCCGAACAGCACGCCGACGTAGCGGTTCATCACCCCCCGGCTCATCGCCGTGGCACGCGATTCCCCCAACGTCGCTCGCACCTCTTCGACGGCAACGAGCAGGCGGCGCGCGATGGTGATGTTGACGTCGATGAATCCGCGCCGATCGAGGATCTCGAAGCGCGGGAAGTGCTCGAGCGGGCGCTCCACCACCTCCACCATCAGCGGCGCGAGCTCGGCGGCAATGGCGTCGCAGCGGGCGGCGACGGACGCGGCTGCGTCCACCGCGCCCTCGGTGCCGGCGCGCTGGTACGCGGTGGCGCGCACGATCTCCCAGTCCAGTAGGGACGGTTGCGTGTTGCGGCGCGGTCGCAGCAGCGCCCTGGCCGATACCACGGCCCCGGCGCTGAACGCCCCAGCGGCCAGCGTGCGACGGAGCGTGGGTGTGGGCAGCCGGGGCATCAACCGATGATAGGTGGGCTCATCACATCGACGACCCCGGCCGCCCGTCGATGTAGACCGGGTCTGCGGGTGGACCCTCGAGCCAGTAGGCGTCGATCCGTTCCTGGGTCCAGCCGCGCTCGCGCAGAAAGGGCTCGTCGAGCAACTGCCTGCCGGTAAGACGGCGGGGTTCGCTGCTGACGATCTCGATGAGGGCGTCGCCGAGGATCTCCGGGGAGCGCCAGATACTGCGGTCGCCGACCGCATAGTTGATGGTGGCAAGGCTCTCGATGAGCGTGACCGGCCACAGCGAGTTGCACGCCACGTTGTCGTCCCGGTGCTCGGCCGCGATGCCGATGGCCAGCCGGGTCATGCCCATCTTGGTGGTCATGTAGGCGACATATCCCGGGTTGGGTTCGGTCCCGATCGGTGGCGAGCACATCACGATGTGGCCGAAACCGTTCCTGATCATGTGCGGCAATGCCTGCTGGGCACAGGTGAAGGCGCCGCGAACGTTGATCTCCCACATCAACTCGTAGCGCTTCAGAGGGGTCTCCAGCACCGACTTCCACCACAACGCGCCGGCGTTGTTGACGAGAATGTCGAGGCTGCCAAGCTCGTCAACGGTGCGCTGCACCATCGCGGTGACCTCCTCCTCACTGCGCACGTCCAGCCGCACGGCGATCGCCCGGCCACCCGCCGCGGTGATCTCCTCGACGACGCTGTGGATGCTCCCCGGCAGCTTCTCAGTGGACTGTTCGGACTTGCCGGTGATCACCACCGCGGCCCCCTCGGCAGCGAGCCGGAGAGCCATGACGCGGCCGATGCCGCGGGACGACCCGGTGACGACGGCCACCCGACCCTCGAGCCGGCGGTTGGCGCTCACCGGCGGCAGCTTAGTGGAGCGCGAGCCGGGTGGGCCATCGCGCTGTCGCCGCCGGCCTGGGGCGTCCGCGCTGGCGCTCGCCAACCCCGGCTGCTAGCACTCCCCTACCGAGAGTGCTAAGATTCTGGGCAACAAACCGAACAGGTTCCTACCGTGCTTTGAACCCGCCACCACGAGGCGGGAGGAGGTTTTGATGGCCAAGCAACTGCTCTTCGACGCGGAAGCCCGCGACGAGATGCGCAAGGGTGTTGACCGCGTCGCCAACGCGGTCAAGATCACGATCGGTCCCAAGGGCCGCAACGTCGTCCTCGACAAGAAATTCGGCTCGCCGACGATCACCAACGACGGCGTGACCATCGCCAAGGAGATCGAGCTCGAGGAGCCCTTCCAGAACATGGGCGCCCAACTGGTCAAAGAGGTCGCCTCCAAGACCAACGACATCGCCGGGGACGGCACCACCACGGCCACCGTTCTCGCCCAGGCGCTGATCAATGCCGGGCTGCAGAACGTTGCCGCCGGCGCCAACCCGATTCAGCTCAAGAAGGGCATCGAGCTCGCCGTCGAGGCAGTCGTGAAGGCCATCAAAGAGCAGTCCGTCCCCATCGGTGACCGCGAGAAGATCGCCCAGGTCGCCGCCATCTCGGCCGCCGACCCGGCCATCGGCGAGATCGTTGCCGACGCCATGGAGAAGGTCGGCAAGGACGGCGTCATCACCGTCGAGGAGAGCAAGGGACTCGAGACCGAGCTTGAGCTCGTCGAGGGGATGCAGTTCGACAAGGGCTACATCTCGCCGTACATGGTCACCAATGCCCAGCGCATGGAGGCCGTGCTCGAGGATCCCTACATCCTCATCACCGACCGGAAGATCTCGGCCATCGCGGATCTGCTACCCATCCTCGAGAAGGTTGTGCAGAGTGGCAAGCCGCTGCTGATCATCGCCGAGGACGTCGAGGGCGAGGCCCTGGCCACCCTGATCGTCAACAAGCTGCGCGGCACCTTCAACGCGGTCGCCGTCAAGGCGCCGGGCTTCGGGGACCGCCGCAAGGCCATGCTCCAGGACATCGCGATCCTGACCGGCGCCCAGGTCATCAGCGAGGAGGTCGGCCTCAAGCTCGACTCCGCTCAACTCACCTCGCTCGGTCGCGCGCGTCGCGTCACCGTCACCAAGGACGACACGACCATCGTCGAGGGCAACGGCTCGGCCGACGCCATCAAGGGTCGCATCGAGCAGATCAAGGCCGAGATCGAGAAGAGCACCTCAGACTGGGACAAGGAGAAGCTCCAGGAGCGCCTCGCCAAGCTCGCCGGCGGCGTCGCCGTCATCAAGGTGGGCGCTGCCACCGAGACCGAGCTCAAGGAGAAGAAGCACCGCATGGAGGACGCCGTGTCCGCCACTCGCGCTGCCGTCGAGGAGGGCATCGTGCCTGGCGGCGGTGTGGTGCTCGTCAATTGCGTCTTCGCGCTCGACACCGTGGAGGCCGAGGGGGACGTCAGGACGGGCGTCAACATCCTCCGCCGCGCCCTCGAGGAGCCGCTGCGCCAGATCGCCGACAACGCCGGCGAGGAAGGTTCGGTGGTCGTCGAGAAGGTGAAGAGCCTGCCCAAGGGCCAGGGCTACAACGCGGCCACGGGCGAGTACGTCGACATGGTCAAGGCGGGCATCATCGACCCGACCAAGGTGACCCGCTCAGCCCTGCAGAACGCGGCTTCGATTGCCGCCCTCCTGCTCACCACCGAGGCTCTGATCACCGACATCCCCGAGCGCAAGGGTGCGGGCGCGCCGCCCATGCCGGAGTACTAGACAGACAAATCCTGAATACGGGCAGAGGGCCGGGACACAGCGTCCCGGCCCTCCTTTTGCAAGGCGAGGCAGATCCTCGCCCGACGGAATTCGGTGCTACGAGCTGCAGTTTGTCGCCCTGTAGCTGCCCGAGCCCAGGGCAGGATCGTGCCGGCCGGTGATGGTGATCTGCGCAGCGCGCTGGGGGTGAGGGCACGCGGGCGGCAGCACGATGAACACACTGCTGCCACCCGCCTGGACGTATCCCTCACAGACGTGCGTGTCGCACGTGTACGGCTCCCAGGTGCCCTGCAGAATCGTCGAGCCATCGGCGGCCACCGAGGTGATGGGGGATGCCAGGAGACCGCGGATACCGACCACGCCGGCCGCCACGATCGCGACGGCGGCGACGAGGAAGATGACCATTCCCCGTCTCGAGACTCGTCGCGTGGCCCCTTCCTGGGCCACCGGTGTGGTTGCCATGTCCGGTAGTACGGTAGCGGACACCTTCAGACGGAGTGCTCAGTGAGCTCATCTCTCCAGCGCCGCCTCGGTTCGCTGACATCAGACGAGGCGTCGCGCCTCGACGCGGCCGCAGTGAAAGCGGGTATCGACATCGCGCAGTTGATGGAGATCGCCGGGTTCCAAGTGGCCCGCTGCGCCTGGCGCATGATGGGCAGGCGCGCCACACGCATCCACGTGGTTGCCGGGCGCGGCCACAACGGTGGCGACGGCCTTGTGGCGGCGCGTCACCTCAGCGGCTGGGGATGCACGGTGACCGCGGGAATACTCGGCGACCCGGATGCGCTGGACGCGCTGATCGGCCGGCACTGCGCGGCAGCTGCGGGCGTGGGCGTGACCGTGCGAGTCTCTAAGCAGCCCGGCGATGTGGTCAGCGGCATCGACGACGCGGCCATCGTCGTCGATGCGCTGCTGGGAACCGGTCTGCGCGAACCGCCCCGCCCCGCGCATGCGGAGGTCATCGCCGGGCTCCGCGGCACCATCCTGAGCATCGACGTGCCAAGTGGACTCGACGCAAGTACGGGTGTGGCGCCGGGCGCGGCGGTACGGGCTCACACCACGTGCACGCTCGCCGGCATGAAGCGGGGGCTGTGGAACGCGGCCGCGCGAGCGTTCACCGGGGAGATCGTGGTCGCCGACATCGGCATGTCCGAGCGCGTCTGGCAGAGTTGCGGGCTGGTGGCGCCGACCTCGCTCCGGGGTGGCCGACTGGTCACGCTGCGCCGATGAGCAGGTGCGCGGCCCGGATGGGCATGGCGGCCGGCGACCCCCTAGGCAGAACTACGACACCCCTGTATGCTTTCGCGCAGCGCGTGCTCACTCGCACGACAACGTCATGATCAACGTCCTAGCACACGTCGCACCCGATGCGAGTGACCTCGCGGGCCTGGCCTGCGAGCATCTCGATGATCTGGCCACGTACGCCACTCACCTGACCGGGAGCCCTGACGACGCCCTCGACTTCGTCGCCGGTGGCCTCGCCCACGCCGCCAAGTACCCGCCCACGCGCCTGCGCCAGGACGGTCGCGCCGCGCTGTACCGCGCAGTGACGCGGGCATGCCGCCAGGGGCACCGTTTTCCGCCCCGGGGACACGGCCCAGGACGCTTCCTGCGCAAGACAAAGTCACCCTTCCAGGCGGAGGTTGACAGCGAGGCGGCATCGCGCATGAACACGGTCAAACGGGCCCTGATGACCATCCCGTTCGACCGACGCGCCGCCCTCCTCCTGCACGACCTCGGCGGCCTCGACTACCGGGAGATGTCGCGAGCGCTCGAATGCTCGCCGGAGGCGTCGGGGCGCCTGCTCGCCGCCGCCCGGCGCGACTTCGGGACGATCTATAGCGAGATCGCACTGTGAAGTGCAGCCTGCTGAGCCTGAGCACTTACATCGACGGTGAGCTCGCGGCCGAGCGGCGGGCCGAGATCGACGCCCATCTTGTCGGCTGCGGACGGTGCAGCGCCGGCGCGGCGACGCTCCGCGAGGAGACGACGCGGCTCGGGCAGCTGGCACGAGTGCGCGTGGCACCGCAGTCAGCGCGCCTGATGCTCGAACAGGTCGGCATCACCGGCGTCGTCGACCTGCCCGGCGTGGCCAGGACGGTCACCCCCAGCACCGTGCCTCCCGTCGACCAACCGCCCTGGCAGACCGCGCAGGAGAGGGCACGGCAGAACAGCGCGGCGCTGCCGTGGACGCCGCGCCGACCCGCTGCCGCGACGCCGCTGATGGACACACTGCCCGTGCCCTCGGCGCCACCCGACGTTCAGCCCGATCTTCCGTTCGGGGGAAGCGCTGCCGACGATCGCTCGTGGACCACCGAACCGGCTCAGCCGTCGGAGGCCGAGAGCCCGGCTGAGGTCGAGGCCGCACCCCACGACTACCCCTGGGTCGCAGACGAGAGGCCGGCTGAGGTCGCGGCCACCGCGACACAGGTGGACGCGGAGCCGCAGCCCCCGGTCGAGGCCACGCCGCAAGACTTCCCCTGGGTCGAGACCGACCTGCCGTCGCGCGGCTGGGACATGTCGCCCGGCGACGACCTGGCGCACCGCGAGCCGGTGGCCACCCCCGAAGCGGCACCGCCGCCTACACCACTCCCACCGATGCCGCCCATGGTTCCGACCCGGGTGCCGTCAGGCGGTCGGTCGATGCTCCTGTCTCGGATCCGCGACGCCGTGTCCGTTCGGCTCGCGCTGGCCCGCCGCGCCGACAGCGTCGACGACTCGGCCCAGATCGTCAGTGGCGCGGCGCCTCCGCGAGGCCGGCAGTTGCCCGGCGTCGACGTCGAACCCACGCCTGACAGCGCGCCTGAGGCGACCGACGTCGAGCTGACCGGCAGTCCGGATGGCACCCATCCCGCACCTGTCCTTTGGCCGACCGACACGATGCCCCCGGAAACGGTGCCCGCGGTCTCGCCGCTCCCAACGCCGGTCGGCGCGCGCGACATCACGCCGTCCGAGCCTGCCGCCTGGAACGCCTTCGGCGCCTCGTCGTACCCCCGTACCGAGCCCGACGCGGTATCGGCTGCTGCGGCCCCGGCGAGGCCGATCTCGCCGGGCCGGCACAGCCGTGCCGTGGCGCGCGAACAGGTGGGCGTGGCGACACGCATGCGACGCGCCCTGGCCGCGACGGGAACCCTGGTCCGGCAGAGCGGCGACTCGGCGGCCGGGGGCGGGCGCGCGATCGGAACAGCCGTCAAGGGCTCCAATCCCGACCGCCGCATCATCGCCGCCATCGCGGCGGTCGCGGTCGTCTTCATCGCCGCGCTGGTGGTCAGCCACCGATCGACGCCGTCACCAACTCCCACGGCCCGCCCCCTGCCGACCACGGCGGCGCCCGCGCACGGGTCGACGACGCCACCCGCCACGCGCGTCCCGGCGACAGCGGCCCCGAAGACGGCCGTCGTCCCGCCACCGGGCGTACAGAGCTTCGGGGCGGGCGGCGCCGGCTTCCAGGTGCGCGACATCCGCTACGGGCAGCAGGCCGGCTACCTGCGCATGGTCTTCGACATGGGGCCGGTGAGCGGCAGCTCAGGCACCAGCCCGAAGATCACCGTCGCTTTCACCGACCCGACCACGATGCTGGTCACCTTCAACGGGACCGTGCCGGCGGGTTCGTCCGGAACCCCGCCCGCCCACGGTGTGATCTCGTCGGTCACGCTGGTGTCGAGCAGCGGGGGCAATGCGGTGTACCGCATCGCGCTGACGCGCGCGGTCAGCCCGCACGGCATGTTCCTCAGCGGGACCTCACCGCCTCTGCGTTTCATCCTCGACCTGCACTGATCGCGACCGGCTCGACGGTTCAGGCGGTGGCGCCGCCGTCGACGACAAGTGTGCTCCCGGTGACGTATGACGACGCGTCACTGGCGAGGAACACCGCCGCACCGGCGATTTCGTCGGGCTCCGCGTGGCGTTTCAGGGCGGTCTGGCTGACGATGTGCTGGTGGATCGACGGCGTCTCGATGAGAACGCGGGCGAAGTCAGTGGCGACCAGCCCAGGCGCGATGGCGTTGACGCGAATCCCCCTGCCGCCGAGCTCGTGCGCGAGTGTGCGGGTGAGGTTGATCAGCGCGGCCTTGCTGGCGTTGTACGCGCCAATCAGCGCCTCGGGTCGGATGCCACCGACGGAGGCGATGTTGATGACGCTGCCGCCGTGCTCGCCCATCCATGCATGGACGACGGCCGACGTCAGGCGCAGCGGTCCCTGCAGGTTGACCTCGAAGATGCGGTCGACGGCGGAGTCCTCGGCGTCGACGAGCGGTCCGAATTGAGGGTTGGTCGCCGCGTTGTTGACAAGGATGTTCACAGCACCGAAGCGGTCCATCACGGCGCCGACGATGGCGGGCACGTCCTCGGCGCGGCCCACGTTGCCGGCAACGGCGAACGCCTCGCCGCCACCGCCGGCGATCTCGTCCGCCACCGCCGCGCAGGCGTCAACGTGTCGCGCGCAGACCGCGACCCGTGCGCCCGACGCTGCCATCGCCAGCGCGATGGCACGTCCGATGCCCCGGCTCCCCCCGGTCACCAGCGCGGTGCGGCTCGCCAGGGAGAAGCGCTCCAGGCCCACCGCCATCAGTTGAGCGACACGGGCACGATGTGATGGTCGCGACGACCCAGCATCTGGTCGAGAAACACAGTCTCACGTCGGAGCGCCGACAGGCAGCGGCGCAGACGTCCTGAGACCGAATCCTCCTCGAGCAGCTCTTGGCGGCGGTTGACCTCGACGTTCAGAGACGCTGCGACGAGGTAGGAGAGCAGCTCCGGGTCGTCGGGTACGTCGGCGACCTCGGCCTGCTCATCGGCGTCGTCGGCGAGGTTGCGCAGCGCCACGGAGTACGCAGCGAACGCCTTTGCCGTCCGCCGGGCAAGCTCAGGGATGGCGGCCTCGTCGCCGCGCGTGTCCTCGAGGTACTGGATGGTGCCGACCAGGTAGGAACGGTTCAGGGACAGGCTCTCGACGCGGAAGCGCGACGCACCGGCCACCACCAAGTTGAGGCGGCCGTCGTTCAGCTTCTCGATCTCGTGGATCTGCGCCAGCGTGCCGACGTTGAACGGGAAGGCCGAACGCCCCACCTCCATGCCCTCGCGGATCGCCACCACCCCAAAGCTCGTGCCCTGGTCCTGACAGTCGCGGATCATCTCGCGATACCGCTGCTCGAAGATGTGCAGTCCCGCAGGCATGTGCGGGAAGAGCACGGTGTTGAGCGGGAATAGCGGCAGGCGCACGGACATGGGGGTCAGTGTACCGCCGCTTCCGGCGACCACTGGTCGCCGTACGAACCTAGGCGGCTTTGCAGTTCTTGCTGTGCTTGAGGATGCGCTCGCGCTTGGGCTCGCCGGGCTTGCGCTGGTGCCGGAAGGCGATCTCCACACTGATCTCGTTCTGGCGCATCAGGTTGTGGCAGATCGGACAACGCTGCGAGGTGATGATGTCCTTCTGGGAAGTGACTCCCTTGGACTCTTTGATTGTGTTGGCCATGAGGGCTCCACGAGAACGAGGATGGCGGCGGAGTCCGATTGTACCGCCGAGCCGGTAGCATTCCGACCCGATGCATCACCGCGGTTTCCGCCTGCCCCTGATCGCGCTGGGACTCGTCGTCTGCCTCGCCGCATGCGGGTCCGACGAGTTCTCGGGTCAAAGCAGTTCACCGCCCGCGGCTGTGGCGACCGCGGCGACAGCAACGGCGGCGGTGAGCGGAACCCCCTGCCCGTCTGCAGCGCCGACGAGCTCGGCAAAGCCGACAACGTCGGACGGCTTCGCGGACTCCGTCTGCTTGACCACACTGTCGGATGGGCTCGGGTACGGCGACCTCCTCACAGGCACCGGGCCGGTGCCGGTCACGGGCCAGAACGTCAGCGTGCAGTACACCGGCTGGCTGACCAACGGCACCGTGTTCGACACCAGCCGTCAGACCGGGCGGACGGCCTTCTCCTTCGCGATCGGCACCAACGCTGTGATCAAGGGCTGGGACCAAGGGGTCATCACCATGCACGTGGGGGGCAAGCGCCGGCTGGTCATCCCGCCCGCCCTGGGGTATGGCGCGACGGCCAACGGCCAGATCCCGGCCAACTCCACCCTCATCTTCGAGGTGGAGCTCCTGTCCGCGAAGTGACCCCCACCTGATCGATCGGCCAGCGGCTGCCGGCCCAGCCGTTCAGCCCCGTGTGACGCGGCCGATCAGCGTGTAGACGGCCACGCCGAGCACGCACGCCAGGATCAGCAGGGCGGCGGGCAGGCCGATGACGAACGGCAGGTCGGGGGCGGCGCTCAGGTCCATCGCGGGACGAGCATAAATCCAGCCGCCGGCGCCGTGGACGTCTGCCGCAGGTTCTCCTTGGTCGGACGTTACAATGCGACGCGAAATGTCACAGCGTCACTCGGACGACGCACTCCTGGACGCGGCGCGGGCCTGCGTTGCCGAACGGGGCATCGCCCGCACCACGGTCAGCGACGTCGCCCGGCGCGCCGGTGCCAGCCGGATGACCGTCTACCGCTGTTTTCCCGACGCCGCCACGCTCTGGTCCAGCCTGCTCACCCGCGAGATCGCCGGCATCGTCGCGGCGGCCGACGCGCAGGCGGCGTCCCTGCCCACCGCGCGCGAGCGGCTCATCGCCGCCGCGCTGCGGGCGGTCGGCGCCCTGCGCGACGACCCGGTCATCCGCAGGGTCATCGAGATCGACGGGCAGCGCCTCCTCCCCTACCTCACGGTGCGACGTGGGCACGCGCAGGAGATCGCCATCGCGGCGGTTCGCGAGCACCTCGCCGCCGGACGGCGAGACGGCTCGATCCGTGCCCTCGACGAGCAGGCGGCCGCCCGCCTCTTCGAGCTGCTCGTGCGCAGCCTGGTGACCGCTTCTCCCGAGCTGATCGACGATTCGCTGACGCCGGCGATCGACGCCGAGCTCGGTCTGATGCTCGACGCGTGGCTCCGCCCCGGGCTGCGGGCATGACCATCGCGGGATCGCTCAACGTCGCTCAGCGCACCGCCGACCTCGAGCGGATCTCCCGCGAGCCTCTCGACGTTCTGGTCATCGGTGGCGGGATCACAGGCGCCGGGGTCGCGCTCGACGCCGCCGCGCGAGGGCTGCGGTGCGGGCTCGTCGAGCGCCGCGACCTGGCCAACGGGACCAGCCGCTGGAGCTCGAAGCTGGTGCACGGCGGGCTCCGGTACCTCCGCCACCTCCAGGTCGACGTCGCCTGGGAGTCAGCGCGCGAACGCCACATTCTCATGACCACCACCGCGCGCCACCTGGTGCGGCCACTGCCCTTCGTGGCTCCGCTCAACGACACCCTGCCGCCGCTCGGCGGCGTGCTCACCGAGATGGGCATCCGCGCCGGTGACGTGCTGCGCCTCGCCTCGGGGACCCGGCGCGCAGCCCTACCCGGCCCGCGCCGGATCAGCGCGCTGGAGACGCGTCAGCTGATCCCCGCGTTGCGCGCCGCCGACCTGCGCGGGGGCGTGCTCTTCTGGGATGGCCAGCTCGAGGACGACGCCCGCCTGGTGATCGCCGTCGCGCGCACCGCGGCCGTTGAGGGCGCGGCGATCGTCACCCACTGCACCGCGGTGTCAGTCGATGGCGGACGGGTGACCGTGCGCGACGAGGTGTCCGGCGCGGTGTTCGCGGTCCACGCGCGGACGGTGGTCAATGCCGCCGGGGTGTGGGCCGGCACCGTCGACCCCACGGTGCGACTTCGTCCGAGCAAGGGCGCCCACCTGATTCTCGACGCGGACGCGCTCGGCGACCCGCGAGCGGCGGTCATCGTGCCGGTGCCGAGCGAGAGCGCGCGATGGGTCGGTGCGACGCCAACCGGCGAGGGCCGCCTCATCGTCGGCGTGACCGACGATGAGTACCGCGGGGCGATCTCCGAGGAGCCGGAGGTGACACCGGCTGAGGAGGCGTTCCTGCTCGACACCATATCCTCGGTCCTGCGGACACCGCTGACAACCGCCGATGTGGTCGGCCGCTACGCCGGCTTTCGGCCGCTGCTCGACACCGGCGCGGGCTCCACTGCAGACATCTCGCGCCGCCACGCCATCATCGAGAGCGCCGACGGCCGGATGCTGACGCTGGTCGGTGGCAAGCTGACCACGTACCGCCGCATGGCGCAGGACGCCGTCGACCGCATCGTGCGGCGCCATGGCGGCCCGCCGAGCACCACAGCGTCGCTGCCCCTGGTGGGCGCGGCTGCGCTGCCGGCTGCCGCGGCCGCGGGACTGCCGCCCCGGCTGGTCCGCCGCTTCGGCAGCGAGGCTCCGTTGGTGGCGGCGTTGGCGGCCGGCGACAGCTCGCTGCTCGAGCCGTTGTTCGCGGGCACGCCCGTCCTCGGAATCGAGCTTGTCTTTGGTGTGCACCATGAGGGCGCCATGGACGTTGACGACCTCCTCGACCGCCGCGTCCGGTTGGGACTGGTACCGGCGGAGCGCCGTCGCGCCGAGGCCTTTGCGGAGCATCTGCTCCAGCGTCTCGCGGCGTGAGCACAGCCCCGCCGCCGCTGCGCTGGTGGGGTTGGGGCGACCGCCAGACGGACGTGCCGCCGGGGCTGGCCGCGCTGCTCCACGACGAGGTCGGCGTCGAGCTCGGCACGCGCACGCCGGCCCCGCCGCGGGGGTCGGTGCTCGTGCCGACCAGCGCTCTGGCGGATGCGCCGTTGCTGGCCGAGCTGCGTGAGATCTGCGGTACCGGCGCCGTCCGCGTCGACGACGACAGCCGGCTGGTCCACGCCGGGGGCCGCAGCTATCTCGACCTTCTGCGCCTGCGCGCTGCCGACATCGGCTGCGCCCCCGACGCCGTGGTGCTGCCCGCCGACGACGCGGAGATCGCCGCCGTGCTGCGTGCCTGTGCGCGTGCCGGCTGCGCGGTGGTGCCGTTCGGCGGGGGCACCTCGGTGGTCGGCGGAGTCACCCCACTGCGCGGCGAGCATCGCGCCGTCCTGGCGCTGAGCACGCGGCGGCTCGACAGCCTGCTCACCGTTGACCCCGTGTCCTTGATGGCGACGCTGCAGGCAGGTATGACCGGCCCGCAGGCGGAGTCAGCGCTGGGCGAACACGGCCTGACCCTCGGCCATTTCCCGCAGTCCTTCGAGTACGCCACCATCGGCGGGTTCGCGGCCACGCGCAGCGCCGGCCAGGCATCCAGTGGGTACGGTCGATTCGACGAGATGGTCGTCGGTGCGCACCTGGTGACGCCGGCTGCGGAGGTCGTCATTGCCGGCCACCCGGCGACCGCCACCGGGCCGTCGATCCGCGAGCTGGTGCTCGGGTCCGAGGGCCGCCTCGGGGTCATCACCCGTGTGACCGTGCGTGTGCGCCGGCGCTCGGGCCAGCAGCGCTACGAGGGATGGTCGTTCGCGCACTTCGACGACGGCGTGGCTGCGCTGCGGGCGATGGCGCAGGGCCGCGTCACCCCTGACGTGGCTCGCCTCAGCGACCACGAGGAGACACGGGTGGGGATGGCGATGGCGTGGCACGGCGGCGTGGTGGAGGCACTCGGTCGGCGCTACCTGCAGGCGCGCGGCCGCGACCGGGGGTGCCTGCTGGTCATCGGGTGGGACAGCGACGCGCTGCTGGCCGGGGCGCGCCAGGCGGAGGCACGCGCGCTGATTCGTCGTCACGACGGCATCCCGCTGGGCGAGTCGCCAGGGCGGGCCTGGCTGCAACAGCGCTTCCACGGTCCCTACCTGCGCGACGCGCTGCTGGACTCAGGCGTGCTCGTCGAGACGGTGGAGACGGCGACATCGTGGGCCAACCTGAGGACGCTGCACGACGCGGTCGCGGCCACGTTGCGCGAGCAGCTGCGCGACGAGGTCGCGCCGCTGGTCGGATGCCATGTATCGCACGTGTACCCCGCGGGGGCGTCGCTGTACTTCACCGTCCTGGCGCGTGCCGGCGACAACCCGGGCGCACGGTGGACGGCTGCCAAGACGGCGGCATGCGATGCGATCCTCGACAACGGTGGGACGATCACCCACCATCACGCGGTCGGGGTCGACCACCTACCCTACATGACGCGGGAGATCGGGGCCGACGGAGTCGCGGCGCTGCGAGCGCTCGCCACCCAGCTGGATCCATCGCGGATCATGAACCCGGGCAAGCTGATTCCCTGCTACGCGCCGGTACTCCCGCAGGTGGCGTCGCCCTGCACGTGAATCTTGTGCGGTGCGGCCCCCGCCGCCACCTGCTCCGCCGCGTCGCCGTTGACGTGACCGCCTGTTGGGCTCACCGTCGTCCCGACGTTGCCCTGCGCGATGTAGAAGTGGGCGGTGCCCTGCACGGGCTCGTCGGCGAACTGGAGTGACGACACGCCGATGCTGACGATCTCGCGAGCACGTACGCCGTTGACGGTGGTCACGCCGGTGACGCCGACGAAGGTACCACTCGATCCCGTGAGGCACTCCACCCTGAACTGGCTGGTGGTGACGTCGATCGCACCGTCCGCAGAGCTCCCGGTGACCCGCACGGTGCTGGTACCGCGAGTCTGGTTGCCGCAGCTCACCGAGCCGCTCGCCGAGGTGACGCTGCCGATTGTCCCTTTGTTCAAGCTGGCGGCTGCTGTGGTGTCGCTTACCGATCCGCTGAAGCGCACACCCGTTGTGGCGTTGAAGCCGCTGGTGCCGCTGCCGGTGAACTGACGCACTCGCAGGGTGGTCCCGCCACCGCTGCCGATCGTGAAAGGCGGTGGGGGCGCCCCGAACCTAGCGGCGGAGCTCGGGCAGTACCTTCTCAGCAAGCATCGCCGCCGTCTTCACGGGATCGGAGGCCGTCGTCATCGAGCCACCGCTCAGCATGATGACGATCTCGGTGAAGCCCGCGTCGTAGAAGACGCGTACGCGGTCGACAATCTCGGCGGGGTCGTCGCCGGCCGGGATCTGGACCGAATGCCGGATCTCCTTGGGGTCGCGGCCGATGGCCACGCAGGCCTCGTCGAGCTGCAGCGACCGCTCGACGGCGATTTCGACCGAGCTGGGGCCGGCGCCAGTTGTGTTCCACACGTCGGCGTGACGAGCCGTCAGCCGGATGGTGGTCGGGCCGCTGGCACCGATCCAGATCGGCGGGTGGGGCTGTTGAACCGGCTTGGGATTGGCGACCGCGTTGCGCATCTTGTAGTAGCGGCCGTCAAAGTTCGTTCGCTCCTCGGTCCACAGCGACCTCATCACCTGGAGTCCCTCGGAGAGCAACCCGACGCGGTGCTCCAGCCCGAAGACGCCGTACATCTCGTGCTCGTTGGTCGCCCATGCCGCACCGACTCCGAACTCGAGGCGGCCGCCTGAAAGGTGGTCGACCGTGGTGGCGATCTTGGCAAGGAGCGCCGGGTTCCGATAGGTGATGCCGGTCACAAGGAGGCCCATGCGAACATGGCTCGTCGCCATCGCCATCCCGGCAAGCAATTCCCAGCCGTCGAAGATCGGCCTGTCGTCGCCGATGGTCCCGATCGTGGCCAGGTGGTCCATCGCCCAGCAGTGGTCGAACCGCGCTTGCTCGGCGATCTTCCAGATTGCCTTGTAACTCTCGATGGGAGCGTCCTGAGAGAGTTTGATCCCTACCCTCAGTGGCTCTGTCACTTCTGCATCTCAGTTGGCCGCTCCCTTACACGCCATGGGTCGGCGAGTCGTGCTTGGCCTTCTTCGATGCGAGTCGAGCCGCGCCGAGATTGTCCTACCCCGTATCGGATTCGAACCGATGATCTCCGCCTTGAGAGGGCGGTGGCGGGCCCGTCCCCGCAGTGTCGGGCGGTACCAAATGGGTGCCATTTTGAACTCAAAACCGCATGTGGAGTAGGTGGGCGCTGACGTCCGATACCGCGGGGTGTCGGCAACATGGGCAACAAAGGGGCAACAACAGCCGCTGATGCCCTGGACCCCGCGAAGAACGCGACTCGCCACAGCCAAGCTGCCCCACACAGCGATTAGCCTCGCCGGGCGCGGCTAGGCCGGCGCTTCAGCAGCGGC
>JBDTJX010000008.1:0-156324 GCA_039935655.1 Candidatus Dormiibacter sp.
TTTGTCTCTCACTGACTTGGCCAGTCTCGCCGGCGTCGCAGTCGCCACCGCGTCCTCAGCTGCGACGGGACGGCCGGTGAACGTCACCACGGCCCTCCGGATCGCTCGCGCCGTCGCGGCTCGGCCGGCCATCCCAGAGCTGGTCGACTGGGTCCAACGTCCAAAGTTGTCGGAGCTGGGGCCGCTCGCGGCCGAGGCGGCGTCGCCGTCGATTGTCGAACGCCGCGCAGTAGAGCCCAATCCCCGTCGAACGGTGCGCCTCGCCAGCCCAGCTCGCCTCGACGGACGTCGCCGGTCACGACCGGCTGCAGGCGATCAGCTGCCGCTGACGATGAGCTGACAACTACCTCTTGTCGTAACGGTCGACCTCGGCCGCCTGCCCCACAACCGCTTCGATGTGGCATATCGCCTGCACGCTCACCGGCGCGGCGTCTGGCTGCCCTCCGCTCTCCGCCATGCCCGCATCAGGTCAGCGGCCGAATAGTGCACGTACCGGGAGACCATCTGCAGCGTGGTGTGACCGAGCACGCGTTGAAGCGTCAACGGGTCGATTCCGTCAGCGATTGCCCGCGACGCGAACGTGTGCCGGAACTTGTGCGCGTGGCAGTGGATGCCCGTCTCGTCGCCCAGCCGCCGCAGCATGGATTTGATGGCTTCGTTCGACAGCGGCCGGAGGGCCCCTGCGGCGCGGCGAGCCGTGAAGATTGCGCCAGGCCCAGCCGGCCGGTGGCGACGCAGGTACGTCTGCAGCTGGCGATAGACGCCATCGTCGAAGGGAATGTTCCGGTCCTTGCGTCCCTTGCCCTGGCGGACCCGCAGGTAGGCACCCTGCCGTCCCAGGTCGACGATGTCCTCGACATCGAGCGCGATCAGCTCGCTGAGCCGCAACCCCGTGGTCAGGAGGAGCTCGACGATCATCCGGTCGCGGGGGTCGCGGGCGGCGGCGAGGAG
This sequence comes from Candidatus Dormiibacter sp., assembly GCA_039935655.1. GTDB lineage: Bacteria > Chloroflexota > Dormibacteria > Aeolococcales > Aeolococcaceae > Aeolococcus. Next base: position 952 of record JBDTJX010000008.1, read on the forward strand.
ACGCGTCTCCTCCTGTGGCGTGTACGCGCCCGGTTCCCTCTCCGCGAGACGAGGCGCCGCCACATCGCGCACGCGCTCGTCCACGCCCATGCCCTCGCGGGCGCAGAAGCCGAGGAACGTCTTGAGCACGCGGTGGTACTGGTGCACGGTGGAGGGCGCCAGCTCGGCCTCCTGCAACTCGACCTCGAACTGGCGGAGCCGGTCGGCGGTCAGGTCGCTGACCTTCTCGACTTGCTGGTCTCGGCGGTACTCCTGGGTGCGCGGGCCCAACAGCACGGCTTGGTAGATGGACTGCGTCGACGGCGTGTGACCTCGTCGACGGCAGTCGCGCAGGAACGTGCTCGCCGCTCGTTCCCAGTCCCACGCGTCATCGCCAGAGCGCGGCGCCGGAGTTCGTGACGGACGATTGGCGAGTTTGTTGCGAGCCTGGGGCATTAGACCCGGATTTTACGGCAAACCGGTTCCAATTTCCTAGACCCGCTGCCTTGCAGCTTTCCGCCGCCGCTTAGACCCGGCTGAGATATGTAAGCAGCGGGTTGGATTTGAGTTCCTGGAGGGTGTTGGTCGGGGCGACTGGATTCGAACCAGCGACCCCCTGCTCCCAAAGCAGGTGCGCTACCGGGCTGCGCCACGCCCCGACGCGCCTCAAGCATAGGGGCTGCCGCGCTCGCCAAGACCCCGCGCGTGGGCGCGGCCCGGTGACCAGAGGGCACACTGTCCGCCGTGGATCTCCTCGACGGCGTGATCATCGCCCTGATCGCGACGGCTCTGTTCTCCGGATACCACCGGGGCATCAGCTGGGTCGGGCCGTCGCTGGTCGGCCTGGTGGTGGGCATCCTGGTCGGGGCTGCGGTCGCGCCCCCGCTGGCCGGGGTGTTCAGCAAACAACCCGCGGTGGGACCGCTGATCACGTCGGGGATCTTCCTGTCGATCGTGTTGATCGTCCAGGGGATCGGCACCGCCATCGGCTTTCGGGCGCGCAGCCGCACGCTGCGCACTAGCTTCGCGGCCTGGGATTCGGGCTTGGGCGCGATCATCGCCGCGCTCGGCGTGGTGGCCGGCTCCTGGTACCTTGGGCTCACCTTCTCCCAGAGCCCCTGGGCCGCGCTCGACAACCAGATTCAGCGTTCGGTCATCGAGCGGGCGCTCGCCGACATCGCACCTCAGCCGCCGGGGTTCCTGGCCACGCTCGAGAACTCGCTGCGCAACAACCAGTTCCCGAACCCGTTCGCGGGCCTGGCACCGGGGGCGCCCCCGCCCGCGGATATCCCGCCTCTGGTCGACACGGTCGGGATCCGCAGGGCATCGACTGCGACGTCCAAGGTCATCGCCTTTGGCTGCGGCGGTGCCGAGGCCGGCTCCTCGTGGCCGATCGGCAATGACGACGTGCTCACCAATGCCCACGTCGTCGCGGGCTCCAACCGCGTTGAGGTCGACACCACCGACGGCAACACCCACCCCGCGCAAGTGGTCTTATTCGACCCCGACGTTGATGTCGCCATCCTGCACGTTCCCGGCCTCGGCCTGGCGGCGCTGCCGACGGCCTCCTCCGGCCCGCCCCGCGGCGTCACTGGCGCGGTCATCGGTTACCCGGGCGGCCAGAACGAGAGCGTGGTGTCCGCGTACATCCGCGGTACGGAGAACGCCCGCGGCTACAACATCTACAGCGCGACGATCGTGCAGCGCGACATCGAGGTGCTCGCGGCGAGGGTCATCCCCGGCAATTCGGGAGGCCCGATCGTCGACACCAACGGCACGGTGCAGGGCGTGGTATTTGCCGCCAGCACAACCGATCCCAACGAGGGCTACGCGCTCACCATGACGCAGGTCGGTCCGGATCTCCAAGACGGCCGCGGTCGCACCCAGCCGGTGTCGACGGAGCAGTGCATCAACAGCTGAGCTGCTGGTCAGAGCAGCGAAGCGATCAGCGCGACCGCGGCGGCCCCCATGAGAGATGTCGCCACCCAGACCAGGGCGTTGCTCCACGGGCCGCTCCGCTGTTTTCCCATCACCGACCGGTCGCGCGCCAGCAGCGCGATGAGCACGAGGATCGGTGGTGCGACGATCCCGTTGATGATCGCCGTCACCACCAGCGCCTGGATCGGATCGATACCGAGGAAGTTCATCGCGAGGCCGCCGAGCATGGCCGCGCCGATGATCGCGTAGAAGGTGGGCCGGTACATCGGCCGGTCGGCGAGGCTGCCGCGGATGCCGAGGAACTCCTTGACAGCGTACGCCGCGCTGCCGGCGAGGACCGGGATGGCGAGCAACCCGGTGCCGATGATGCCAACTGAGAACAGGATGAAGGCGAACGGCCCTGCCAGCGGTCGCAGGGCCTCCGCGGCCTGCGCCGCCGACTGAACGCCCCCACCACCGGAATGGTGCAGCACAGAGCCCGAGGTGACGATGATCGCGTACATCACCAGTTGGCTGAAAAGCATGCCGACAACAACGTCGGTCCGCGCGGCCTTCAGCTCTTTGCGGGTGACACCCTGCCTCTCCTTTTCCGTCTTGGCACCGGCAGCCTTCATCTCCTCGACCTCGCTCGACGCCTGCCAGAAGAAGAGGTACGGGCTGATGGTGGTGCCGAGGATGGCCACGACAATGCCGAGGAATTCCTTGTTGAGCTGGATCTGCGGAACGAACGTGGCACGCACGGTGCTGAGCAGCGCGGGGTGTACGACGATCGCGGTGATGATGTAGGCGAAGAGCGCCAGGGTGAGGAACTTGAAGAGGCGGAAGATCACGGTGTAGGGAAGTCGCAGCTGCATCACCCCGATCAGGACCGCCACCGGTGCCACCAACCACACCGGCTGGACGTGGCCCTGGCTGAGCAGCGCGCCGCCCGCCGCCACAGCACCGATGTCGGCGCCGATGTTGATGGTGTTGGCGATGAACAGCGCCGCGATGCAGATCCCCACCAGCCAGGTGGGGAACTTCCGGCGCAGCAACGTGCCCAGGCCGGTGCCGGTGTGCAACGCGATCCGCGCGCACGCCTCCTGCACGGCCACCATCAGCGGGAACGTGAACAGCGCCAGCCATAGCGTGGCCAGGCCGAACTGGCTGCCCGCCTGCGAATAGGTGCCGATGCCGGACGGGTCGTCATCCGAGGCGCCGGTGACCAGCCCCGGACCGAGCACGTGGAGGAGGCCGGTCAGGCCGCGCTGTCGGGCCTGGTCGAGCGTGCTCCGTCCTGCGGCGGGCGCGCCGGTGGAGGCCTCCTTGGCCGGTTTGGCGGCTTCTTCCTCGGGTGCGTTGAGGTCGATGTCAGCGACCTTGGCCGCCGCGCGCCGGATCGGATCCGGCTTCTCCTCATCAGGCGCTGTTGGTGTCGTTGGGGCCATCCTGCGAAGATGGTAGCGTAACTATCACGTTTTATGAGTACGATGGCCCCCTACCGGACCACCTCATCCAGCGTCGCGTCAATGGATCAGACGGACCAGCGCCGTCGTGGCCACAGCGATGGCCACCACTACGAGGAAGGGTGCCCGCGCCAGCACGGCGAGCAACGCCGCACCCACCCCGGCCGCGCGGGCGTCAACCCCAAGGCGCATCCCCGTGCTGAACGTCTGCAGGGCGACCAAGGTCGCCAGCAGTGCAATGGGCAGCAACTCCGCGATCCTCCTCACCCGCGGATCCGCGAGAAGCCGTCGAGGGACGGAGAGACCGGCCAGTTTGAGCACGTAGCAGCCCGCCGAGCCGACCAGGACCGCGGTCCACATATCAGCGTGCCACCGGTGCGGAATGTGTAACGGCGCCCACCACGATCGCCACCAGCGCGGCCACCAGGACGGGGCCCCCGACCGGCAGCACCGGGACAAATGCCATCGCCACCGCGGCAGCCGCGATTGCGATGGCAATCGACGAGCGCGACCTCACCCGCGGGGCCAGCAGCGCGAGGAACGCAGCCGGTGCGGCGGCGTCGAGCCCGACGGCTTTGGGGTTGGACAGCGCCTGTGCGCCGAGAGCACCGATGAGTGTGCCGAGGTTCCAGAGCAGGTAGACGCTGATGCCCGTCGCCCAGAAGCCCAGCCTGTTGGCTCGGTCCGAGCCTCGTCCGAGGCTCATCGCCGTGCTCTCGTCAATCACCAATTGCGCGGCCGCCAGCCTGCGAAGCCCGCGCACGTGCAGCAGGGATGACAGGCGCAGGCCGTACAGGACGTTGCGAGTGCCGAGGAGCAGCGCCGTCGCCGCCGCAGTCAGCGCGCCGCCGCCGGCACCGAGAACGCCGACCAGCGCGTACTGCGATGCGCCGGTGAACATCGCCAGGGAGAGGACGCAGGTCTGCAGCACGGACAGCCCGGTGCTCGTGGCGATCGCACCAAACGACAGCGCGTAGGCGCCTGTTGCGATGCCGATGCCCGCGGCGTTGCGCAAGACGCCGGCTCGCGTCGCGCGCCAATCATCACCGTCATGCGGCGGCACGGGCGTGGGGTCCACACCCACAACGCTAGCCGCGAGCGCAGCGCGGGCGCGCTGTCGTGAGAGAGTCCGTCGCCTGCATGATGACTGGGACATGAGAGCCGACGTGGCCCACCGCCACTTCCTCAGCATGCACGGCCAGCGGATTGCCTACCTGGAAGCCGGTGAGGGTCCGCCACTTCTGCTCATCCACGGCATCGCCGAAGCGGCCTGGGCGTGGGAAGCGGTCATCCCCGCGCTGGCCCGGCGCCACCGGGTGATCGCGCCCGACCTACTGGGCCACGGTCGTTCGGCAAAGCCTCGCGGCGACTACTCGCTCGGCAACCAGGCCACGCTGATGCGCGACCTGATGATCTCGCTCGACATCGAGCGCGCCTCGCTGGTCGGCCACTCGCTCGGCGGTGGTATCACCATGCAGTTCGCCTACCAGTACCCGGAGCGATGCGAGCGAATGGTGCTCGTGGCCAGCGGCGGACTCGGCCAGGACGTCACCTTCGTGCTGCGCAGCCTCGGCCTGCCCGGTGCCGACCTGGTGGCGCCACTGGTGCTCTCCGCCACCACCCGTAACGCGCTCGAGGGACTCGGGCGGTGGTTGAGCCGCCGTGGTCTGAAGACCGGGATCGGGCAGCGTGCCATGTGGCGCAGCTACAGCGGCCTCAGCGACCCGCCCACGCGGGCGGCGTTCATCGCCACAGTTCATGCGGTCGTCGACCAACGAGGACAGCGCGTCTCGGCGATCGAGCGTCTCTGCCTGGCCGAGACGGTGCCCACCATGCTGCTATGGGGCGAGAAGGACCGCATCATCCCTGCCAGCCATGCCGTCGCCGCTCACGAGGCGATGCCGGGCAGCCGTCTGGAGATCGTCGAAGGCGCCGGCCACTTCGTGGCTCTCGAGCAACCCGAGCGCGTCGCTGAGTTGATCCTCGATTTCATGCAGTCGACCGAGCCGGCCCGCATCACCGCAGCAGACATGCGCGAGGTGATGCGCACACACCGACCGCGGCGGCGCAAGGCTTCCTGATCAGCCGCTGCTCGCCGACCCCGCCGTCATGCGGTCGGGCGGCGCCGACCGAGGCTCGTCCGCGCTGACGTTGAGCGCGCCGGTCGCGTACAGCAGGCCGCGCGCGATGCGCGGTTGCAATCCCAGCTCTGCGAGCACCGTTCGGGAAAAGTGAGCGTGGTCGGCGAACCCCAGGTCGTGCGCGATCCTGGTGAGGTCGTCCTCGCCCTCGGCCAGCCACTCGAGCGCAAGGCGCACGCGGACCCGGTTGCGATACCGGGTCAGTGTCATCCCGGTGCTCTCCTTGAACACCCGGGTCAGGTAATGAGGGGATGTGCTCGTCGCCGTCGCAAGCGACTGCAGTGACGGAGCAGCAGCGCGGACTGTGACGAGCTCGCGGGCAATGTCGACGATGCGCCGGGTGCCCGCCGCCGTGCTCGGGCGGGGCGCTGTCCTGGGCGCGCGAACCTGCCCACTCGCACCAGCACGATTGCCGGGTCCTTCCACGTTTGACTGTGCAGCCACTCCCCGTCGTGCGATCCGCACTCGATCGTCGACACCGTCACCAGGCGTGTCGCCAGCAGGTCGCGGTGTCGACATTGCGGAATGGTCTGCGCGGGGCGGAGCTGGCCAAGCGACGCTTCGACTCCATCGGGCCGGCCAACAACTTGCCGCCGCTGGACGCCGTCCGCAACTTCCAGGCGAACCCGGCCACCGCGAGCCAGTTCGTCAACATCCCCGGAGCGCGCACCACGTGGGTTGCCTTCAACTTCACCACGGGCCCGTTCGCACCCGATCCAGCGGTGGGCATCGACGACCCGATCGCCAAGGCGGGCGAAGGCCGACCTGGCGAAATGGGACCCGACCGGCACCAAGCAGAAGGGTCTCGTCTACTGGTACACGCCAGCAGCTCGAACAAGGCGATCGCGGACAACCTGCAGTCGCAGTGGCAGACCAACCTCGGTGTCCACGTCGACACCCAGAGCACGGACTTCCCGACGTTCCTGACCAACCGTCAGGACAAGAAGTACATCCTCTTCCGTGACAGCTGGGGCGCCGACTACAACAACCCGCAGGACTGGTTCGACAACATCTGGATCTGCTCCCAGGCCGCGATCGGGCTGTGCAACAACGATGGAATGTGCGACAAGCGGGTCGACGCCGCGGTCACCAAGGGTGATGCCGAGTCAGGCCGCCAGGCAGTGGCGGACTACCAGACCGCCGGCAAGCAACTGATTGCAGACATCGCCTACGCGGACCTCGAGTACGCCGCCAACCAGTACTTCATCAAGCCGTACGTGCAGGGCGGCGGGGCGACGCGCTCTACGACAATTCCTGGACCGGCATCTCGATCCTGGCTCATTAGACGCGACACCGAATCCACAGCAATTCAGACGCGCCATGGGGGAGCCCGCTCCAAAGCGGCGGGCTTCCCTTCCTGCTACCTCACGGGAATCGCAGTCACCCTCGACCTCAAGGCTGCGGACGGGATCCGCGATCAGATACGGAGTGGTGCCGGGAAAGGGAGTCGAACCCTTACGCCCTTACGGACACAGCGCCCTGAACGCTGCGTGTCTACCAATTCCACCACCCCGGCGAGCGCGGCGGTGTCCGATCGTAGCAGGAGGCCGGTTCAGCCCCGGTGCCAGCCGGCGATGTCGTCGAACCGCGCCGAGCTGTACCCCACCGGCGGGATCAGCACGCTGATCCCCGGGCGCACGACCAGCGACACCTGAGGCGTCTCGAGGAACAACGCCGGCAGGTCATCGTTGAGCTGAGAAGTGACCGCGAGCGCGGCTGCCACGCGGGCCGACGTGGTTGTCAGCGTCGCGAGCCGGTCGAGCGCTTGGTCGAGGAAGGGGTCGACCTGCCCTCCGCCGACGTTGAAACCGGCGGGGGGCACGGCCGTCGATCGCCAGAAGGAGCTGACGTCGGGGTCGGGTCCGCTGTCCCAGTCAGCCAGGGCCATGTCGTACTTGCCGCCGCCCACCAGCAGCCTGGTGAGGTCAGCTGCCGGCAGCGGCGACACGGCCACATCGATACCGGTCGCCGACAGCTGCCGCGCCAGCGATGCGGCCATCTCGGGAAGCGGTGCGACATCGGCCACCACCAGGCCGAGGTGCAGTCGGGCGGTTCCGCGCACGCGTACCCCGTCGGGTCCGAGTGTCCACCCGTCCGCGGTGAGCGCGGCGGCAGCGGCCGTGAGGTCCCGTGCCGGGATCGCCTGGTGTGGCGCTGCCCACACAACGCCCGCCGGGATCGCGCCGACCTCGGCCATGGCCATTCCGCGCAGCGGACCGGACACGAGCAGCGACCGATCGATGGACGCGGCGACGGCCTGGCGCACGGCGGGGTCGGCCATGACCGGGACGCGCTGGTTGAACAAGAGGTCGACAAAGCGGAACGTGGTGATGTCATGCGATATCCCGCCCGCCACGATCAGTTGGGCGCGTTGCGACGGGTCGTTGGCCACGACCGCGTCCACGGATCTCGAGCGGAAGGCGGCGGCGGCGTCGGCGAAACTGCTGAACAGGTCGATCGCCACCTGGTTGAGGTGGACACCCCTGGCAGCGTGTGGGTTGGGGAAGAGCGTGATCGACGTTGCGGTGGCGCTGACCACGCGCAGCGGGCCCGAGGTTGGCATCGCCGAGGTTGGCTTCGATGTCACCGCCGACAGTTGCGCCGTACTCAGCATTCCCAGGGGCAGGATGGGTAGTTGAGTGAGCTGGGCGGCGAACGATGCGCGCGGGCCGGCGAGGTCGAAGGTGACCCCGTCGCCGACGGCGCGGACATGGACGTCGCGCCACGGGGCCGCCGTCGCGTCATCACCAAACTTCGCTGACTGCACCCAGTTGACCGTGGCGACGACGTCGGCGGCGGTGATGGCGCGCCCGTCGGACCACAGCTGCCCGCCCGGCAACGCCAGGTGGTAGGTGAGGCCATCCTGGCTGATGGTGTAGTCGGTCGCCAGGTCGGCGGCGGGGAACGCCTGGCTGTCGAGCCGAAGCAGGCGACGGTAGAGCAGCACGCCCACGTCGCGGACAGCGGGATCCGTGGCTCCCACCAGCGGGTTCAGTGAGAGCGGACGCTGGTCGGTGACGAGGCCCTCGCGATAGTCGGGCGTGGAGGTCCGGATGTGAGAGACGGCGGTAACGGCGAGAACGGTCCCGGCGATGAGGACGAGGATCAGAACCGCGCCGATCTCGGCACGGCGTGGGCTCCTGCTTAGTGGGCGCCGATGTACGTCTGGATGATCGACACGGCGACGAACAGGAGGATGAACACGATCGTCACCCGCAGCAGGGTCGCCTCGAGACCGCGGCGGCGGCGATAGCCGCCACCCGAGTCCCCACCGCCGCCGATGGTCCCGCCCAGGCCGGTCGCCTTCGGTGTCTGGAGCAACACGCCAAGCATCACCAGCACCCCGAGAATGTCCTGGGCGACGGCGAAACCGACCTTCACGCAACGAAACCTCCTGGCCGCACGGAGGCGAAGTATACCGGGACGCCTGTTGACAGCCGGGCATGGCGAGATGCGCGACCTACACTGGTTTGTGTATGTTGAGGCGGTGAGCCCTGCCCGGTCGTCGCTGCTCGCCGGCCTCGTCGCCGCGGTGCTGGGCGGCTGCGCGGCAGTCCCCGGGGATCCCGGCGGGCGGACACCGGCAACGCAGCTGCCCCTGCTCGCGCCCGCGCCGGCGGCCGCCGTCGGCCCCGACACCGTGGTGGTGCTGCGCAGCGGCGAGCCGACGTTCGCCGAGCTCGACCGGCTCGTCGGCAAAGCGCATCTCGGCGTCGAGATCGAGGTGTACGAATTCGGCCGAACCGACCTGGCCGGCGCCCTGGTGGCGGCACGGGGCCGCGGCGTTGCGACCACCGTCATCGACGACCCGTCGGAGGCGGCCACGGCGTCAACCGCACTCAGCCTGCGCGCCAACGCCGTCAACGTTGTCGACTACCCGATCCGCGCCCGGATGATCGACCACGTCAAGTTGCTGATCGTGGACGGACAGGTTGCGGTGGTCGGCGGCATCAACTGGGGAGCGGGCTCTGCGGCCAACCACGACTTCGACGTCGAGGTGCGCGGGCCCGCGGTCGCCAACCTCGAGCGCGTCTTCATGCGCGACCTGGTGTCGTGCGGACGTGGCGAGGTGGTGCCGCCCCCGGTCCCGGACCCCTCGATCCTCGTCGCGGCGACGCTCCCCGGCGCGGAGATCCTCCCCATGGTGCTGGGAGTCGTCGGCAGGGCGGCGCGCACGCTCGACGTTGCCATGTACACGCTGACCGACGCCGCAGTGGTGGCCGCGATGGAGGCGGCCCAGGCCCGCGGCGTGGTTGTGCGCGTGCTGCTCGATCCCAGCGAGCGGCCGAGCGATCCGTCCGCGGCGTCGCTCCGCGCCCACGGCGTCGCGGTCCGTCTCTACCGCAGCAGCGGCGAGAAGCTGCACGCCAAGGCGGCCATCGCAGACGACACCACCATGGTGCTGGGCAGCGCCAACTGGACGGTCAGCGGCTTCGAGCACAACCACGAGCTCGACGTCTCCATCCCCGGCGACGCGGTGGTGGCCGCGGCGTTCGAGCAGCAGTTCGTCAGCGACTGGTTCGCAAGCGCCTGATCAGGCGTGCGCCGGCTCACCAGCGCGGCGACGCTCGCGGTACGCCTTGGCTTTGGCCCGACTGCCGCAGCCCTGCATGCTGCACCACGCTCCGCAACCGTTCTTGGAGTTGTCGTAGAAGGCCCACTGGCAGTCATCCGCCTTGCACACCTTGAGGCGGCGAAAGCTGCCGTCGATGGTGCTCTCCACCAGCCCGGCGAGGATCGACGCCAGGAAGCCGTCCACGCCACGAGAGGTGGCGGCGAGATGAACGCCGTCGGTGTCCACCACCGGGTGCACCGCGGCAGCATCGAGAAGCTTGCCCAGCCGTGTGGCGGCGCCTGGTGGCAGGGGCAGGCCGCAGTTGACGCCGAGGAGGATGCGTAGGTTCTCCCGGGTTTCGACGATGCGCCGGCGGTGCGCCTCATCGGGGGTGAACTCGAGGTCGTGTGCCCGCAGCCAGGTGACCGTCTTGTCGAGGTCGGCGAGCTCGTCCCAGCCGCCCGGGAGCTCAGCGCTGTTGACGAAGTCCTGGATCAGCGCCAGGCCACCGGGGGCCGGTTCTCGCTTCGCTGCAGGGTCGTCCATGGTCGAAAGTCCTTAATCTCGTTACCGCCATACCACCTTGACAGGTGACGGCTGGTGGGTCTATCCTATCACCAGTGTCTTAGCTTCGTTGGTGATGAGGAGAAAGTCAAGGTGATCAATAACGACCAGCTGAATGAGCTGGGTTCGGTCCGCGAGCAGGAGTTCATGCTCGAGGCCACGCTGCGCCGGGCCCACAGCCGTCGCATGCGCCGCCGGACCATCGGGGTGATCGCCGGAGCCGCCCGGCGCCTGCGCCATCATGGTGGCGCAACCCCGGTCTGAGCCGAACCCCGCGGTCCCGGGTCCTGACCCGCCGCCGTGGCTCCGGCCGGTGACCGGGCGCGGCTCAGACAAGGCTGCGCCCGGTCATCGCCTGTGGAATCGTCAGGCCCATCGCCTCGAGCACGGTCGGGGCCACGTCTTCGAGGCCCCCTCCCCCACGGAGCGACGTGGCGTCTGTGTCACAGAGGATCACCGGCACCGGGCTGGTGGTGTGGGCGGTGAGCGGCGAGTTGTCCCGCGGGTCGACCTTGTGCTCGGCGTTGCCGTGGTCCGCGGTCACCAGCATGCCCCCCGCCGCTGCGACGACGGCCCGCTCGATGCGGTCCAGGCAGCCGTCGACGACCTCGACGGCCTCGACGGTGGCGTCGAAGACCCCGGTGTGACCGACCATGTCGGGGTTGGCGAAGTTGACCACGATGAGTGCGTCGTCGCCGCCCTCGATGTGCTCCACCACGGCGTCGGTCACCTCCCGCGCACTCATCGCCGGAGTGGCGTCGTAGGTGGCGACGCGCGGCGACGGCACCAGCAGCCGTTCCTCACCCGCGAAGGGCTGCTCACGACCGCCGTTGATGAAATAGGTGACGTGCGCGTACTTCTCCGTCTCCGCGACGTGGAACTGGCGCAGCCCGGCGGCGCTGACCTCCTCGGCGAGCGTGTGACGGACATCCTCGCGCGGGAAGGCGACGTCGGCGGCCAGGTCGCGTGAATACTCGGCGAAGGTGACCAAGCAGAGCCGGTTCAGGACACGCGACCGCTCGAACCCGGTGAAGTGCGGGTCGACGAGTGCGTGGCTGAGCTGCCGGGCGCGATCGGCTCGGAAGTTGAAGAACACCACCGAGTCGCCGTCGTCGATGACCACCTGGTCGCGCCCCGGCGGCACGATCGATACCGGCGGCAGGAACTCGTCGGTGGTGCCGAGAGCGTACTGCTCCTCGATGTAGGCCACCGCGTCGGCGGCGACGGCGTCGGCGGTGCCCACCAGCTGGTCGTAGGCCCGCTCGGTGCGCTCCCAGCGGGTGTCGCGATCCATTGCGTAGTAACGGCCGGTGACGCTGGCCACGTCGCCGCAGCCGATGGCGTGGAGATCGTCGATGAAAGTCCGCATGAACGATGCCCCGCTCGTCGGTGGTTCGTCACGTCCGTCGGTAAAAGCGTGGAAGTACACGCGTTCCAGGCCGCGGCGGCGGGCCAGCTCGGCGAGAGCGGCGCCGTGGGCCTGGTCGCTGTGCACGCCGCCTGCCGAGACCAGTCCCAGGCACTGCAGCGCTGCGCCACGTTCGAGCGCGGTGTCGACGGCCTGGCAGAGCACGGGGTTGTCGTAGAAGCTGCCGTCGCCGATCGCGCGGTTGATGCGTGTCAACGGCTGATGGATGACGCGACCGGCACCGATGGTGAGGTGGCCGACCTCGGAATTGCCCTGCTGGCCCACCGGCAGGCCAACCGCCTCGCCGCTGGCCGCGACGTTTGTCGACGGCCAGTCGTGCAGCAACCGGTCGACGGTGGGCGTCGATGCCGCAGCGATGGCGTTGCCGAACCTCTCGTCGGAGCAGCCCCACCCATCAAGAATGGCCAGGACGAATGGGCGCACCTGCCTCACCGGGTCGCGCCGGCCGCCGCCGCCGCGGCAACGATGGCGGCGAAAGCGTCAGGGTCGAGGCTGGCCCCGCCGATCAATCCCCCGTCGATCTCCGGTCGGTCGAACAGCTCCTGCGCATTGCCGGCGCTGACACTGCCCCCGTAGAGAACCAGCGGCGCGACGCCCCCGGTGCGATGGGCCACGTGCTCGCGGATGTGCGCGCATACCTCAGCCGCCTGGTCGGGCGTCGCGGTCCGGCCGGTGCCGATCGCCCACACCGGTTCGTACGCGATCAACCACGAGGCCACGGGCGGGGTCGTGTCGACCGCGGCCAGTGCAGCATCAAGCTGCCGGTCGACGACGGCGAAGGTCGCGCCGTCGTCCCTCTGACTGCCGGTCTCGCCAACCGCAACGATCACGCGCAAACCGTGACTCAGGGCGGCGGCGAATTTGCGGCCCGTCTGTTCATCCGACTCACCGAACTGGTGGCGGCGCTCGGAATGGCCGACGAGCACGATGTCGCACCAGTCGGCCAGCATCGCCGCTGAGACCTCGCCCGTGTACGCGCCCGCCTCTTCCCAGGACAGGTCCTGGGCGCCGAGCAACAACGGCGAGCCGCCGAGCGCCTGGCGCACTGGCACGAGGTGCGGGTAAGGGGGAAGCACCGCCACCTCGACCGCGGTCTGGGCACCGCAACGATCGGCGATCGCGAGGGCCAGAGCGACACCCTGCGCGACCGTTGTGTTCATCTTCCAGTTGCCGGCCACCATGGGCAGTCGCGAGGATGTGCTCACCCCGCGACGGCCTCGCGGTCTCGCAGCGCCGCCACCCCGGGCAGCGTCCTGCCTTCGAGATACTCCAGAGTGGCGCCACCACCGGTGCTGATGAAGTCAATCGTGTCGGCAACTCCTGCATCGTTGACGGCGGCGCCGAGATCGCCGCCACCGACGACGCTGAAGGCGGGGCTGTTGCCGAGCGCGCGGGCCACCTCGCGAGTGCCGCGGGCGAAGGCGTCGACCTCGTAGACGCCGAGTGGGCCGTTCCAGACCACCGTGCCCCCCTCGCCGAACGCTGCGGCCATCGCGGCCACCGCCTGCGGTCCCACGTCGACGACCATGCGATCGTCGGGGATCGTGTCCCACGCCACTGCCTGCGCGAGGGCGCCGGCAGTCGCGTGATCGGTGACGATGACGTCGGCGGGAAGCACCAGCCTCTGCCCTGCTTCCGACGCGAGCAGGTCGCGCGCCACCGCCACCTGCGCCTCCTCGACGAGCGACCGCCCCGTCGAGACGCCCTGGGCGCGATAGAAGGTGCAGGCCATGGCGCCGCCGACGTACAGCGTGTCGACGCGATCCAGCAGGTGGGTCAGCACGCCAAGCTTTGTGGAGATCTTTGCCCCGCCGAGGATGGCGACCAGTGGCCGCTTCGGGTTCTCGAGGACTGTGCCCAGCACCTCAAGCTCTCGCGCCATCAGGCGACCGGCGACAGCGGGAAGGCGATGGGCGACGCCCTCGGTCGACGCGTGGGCACGATGCGCAGCGCCAAACGCGTCGTTGACGAACACGTCGGCGAACGATGCGAGTCGGGTCGCGAGGTCGGGGTCGTTGGCCTCCTCGCCAGGCTCGAAGCGGACATTCTCGAGCATCCCGATGTCCCCGTCGCGCAGCCCGTCGACGAGAGCACGCGCTGACGGCCCGGCAACGTCACCGGCGACCGCCACGTCGGCCTCGAGCAGCTCACCGAGACGATGCGCGATCGGGCTGACGCTTAGGGCGGGATCTGGCCTTCCTCCGGGGCGGCCCAGGTGGATGACGACGATGGTGCGTGCGCCGCGCTCACGAAGGGCAGCGACGGTTGGCAACGCTGCGCGGATTCGCCGGTCGTCGCCGATGTGCCCGTCGCGCAGCGGCACGTTGAAGTCGACGCGCAACAGCACTCGCTTGCCGGCGACGTCGATGTCGTCGATGGTCGCCTTGGTCATCTCGCCGGGATCAGAGCCGGCCCGCGATGTGCTCCGCCAGGTCGACGACCCGGCAGGAGTAGCCCCACTCGTTGTCGTACCAGGAGAGCACCTTGACCATGGTCTCGCCGATGACCATCGTCGACGGGGCGTCGACAATCGAGGAATGGCTGTCGTGCAGGAAGTCGATGGAGACGAGCGCGTCCTCGGAGACGGCGAGGATGCCGTTGAGCGAGCCGTCGGCTGCCTCGCGAAACTCGCCGTTGACGTCATCGACCGTCACCGACTTGGACAGCGTTACGGTGAGGTCGACGAGGCTGACGTCGCTGACCGGGACACGCAGCGACGCACCGTGGAACTTTCCCTTGAGCTCGGGCATGACCAGGGCCATCGCCTTGGCGGCGCCGGTCGAGGTCGGGATGATCGACATCCCCGCGGCTCGGCCACGGCGCAGGTCCCGGTGGGGAGCGTCGAGGAGCACCTGGTCGGTGGTGTAGGCGTGGACGGTGGTCATCAGCCCGCTCTCGATGCCGAAGCTCTCGCTGAGAACCTTGGCGACGGGCGCCAGGCAGTTGGTGGTGCACGACGCGTTGCTGACCACGTGGTGCTCCGCGGGGTTGTACGCAGTGTGGTTGACGCCCATGCAGACGGTGATGTCCTCGTTGGTCGCCGGCGCCGAGATGATCACCTTGCGGGCGCCGGCGTCGACGTGGGCGTGCGCCTTGGCACCGTCGGTGAAGAACCCGGTCGATTCGATGACGATGTCGACGCCAAGGTCACCCCAGGGGAGCCGCTGCGGGTCACGCTCCCCGAGGACCGCCAGCCTGGCTCCGTCGACGGTGATGTGGTCGCCGTCCGCGCTCACTGACCCCGGGAATCGGCCGAGGATCGAGTCGTACTTGAGCAGGTGGGCAAGAGTTGCGGCGTCGGTCAGGTCGTTGGCGGCAACAATCTCGAGCTCGGAATTGCGTTCGCGGGCCGCCCGGTAGACATTCCGGCCGATCCGGCCGAAGCCGTTGATGCCAACCTTGACAGCCATGCGCGATTCTCTCCCCAGTTGACGTGACCAGTTCACTGTGTCCGAACGCGCCACCGACAGTACCACCGCCGTCGGCGCCACCGCCGCAGTTCAGAACTGTGCGGCCTCGAGCAGTCGATGCAGACGCCCGGCCATTGCCGGCCGGCTGATCGCGGCTGCCTCGGCGAGACCTGACAGCGAGGCATCGGGGTAGGTGCGGCGGAGCAGCGCCGCCTCACGCACCGCCGGCGGCAGCGCCTCCCAGCGAACCGCGTCGACGCCGATGCGGGCGATGGCATCGAGCTGACGGACCGCTGCGTCGACGGTGCGACGCAGGTTGGCTGTCTCGGCGTTGAGGGTGCGGTTCACTCCCGCGCGGATGTCGCGAACCACGCGCCCCTCCTCGTAAGCCAGCCGCCCCCCCTGGGCACCGATCGAGCTGAGTGCAGCCCCGACGCCCGCTGCGGACCGCACCGTGACCACCGGGCGCCGGCGTCTGTACCGCACGGTGACCGGGACTTCGAGGGCGGCAAAGTCCGCCGCCAAACGGGCTGCCGCCTGCGCGTGGCGGGCCGGGATCTCCAGGTGAGGAGGCCGGCCCGGGCCGCTCACCGAGCCGAGAGCCAGAAACGCCCCGCGCAATCGGCTCCGCCGGCAGCAGTTGCCGTCCCCGGGCAGCGGGCCGCCGCCGCGCAGCTCGACCCGGTAGCGCCCTCGCCGGGCGGCACGGACGCGGAGGGCATGACCGTCGCTGCCGTCCGCGTGGAGGACGGCGACCGCACACCGCGCAGCGACGGCGCGCGGTGTCTCGATCGTCGCCGGCCCGATCGCGGCGTCACCGGTCAGGCTCATCCCCTCCAGCAGCGCCGCCCGGCAGTGGGGCAGGGGCGGCAGGTGGGGAGCGAGCTCGGCAACCACGCTCTCGGTGAACGAGCTGCCCGTCATCGGCACGAGCAGCTCAACGGGGGTCGGGCCGGTGTACGTCGCGATGCCGGAGGTCGACGGCGACGTCTCCCCCGCCGAGCCGCGCGGCAAGCTCGGTGGCGATGACCACGGAGCGATGACGTCCCCCGGTGCAACCCACGGCGATGTGCCCAGCCCGGCGTCCCCGTCGCTCGGCCACGTCGATGACCCAGCCGAGCAGCGCGACGCTGCGCTCCACGAACTCCTGCGACTCGCTGTGGCGCATCACGAAGTCGCGCACCGCCTCATCGAGCCCCGTGAGCGGGCGCAACTCGGCCTCCCAGAACGGGTTGGGAAGGATCCTGCTGTCGATCACCCAGTCTGCCTCGGCCTGCGGACCGTACTTGAAGCCGAATGACGACACCGTGCAGCGGAAGGCCGCATCCCCGGCGCGGCCCGGCGCCACCACTTCGAGAATGCGGTCGGTGAGCTCCGCCTCGGTCATCGCCCCGGTGTCGATGACCACGTCGGCCGCGGCGCGCAGTGGCACCAGGAGGCTGCGCTCCGCGCTGACCGCCGCCTGTCCCACTCCTGCGGCCGCGCACGGATGCGGCCGGCTGCTGTCGGCGAGGCGCCGGATGAGAACCGCGTCGGGAGCGTCGAGAAACACGACCTGGGCGCCGGTGATGGCCTCGATGCCGGAGAGCTCGTCGCCGCGCCGGGCGTCGACGACCGCGACCGCAGGGTGTGCGCGGTGCGCTGACGTGAAGGCTTCGATCAGCGGCACGGGGAGGTTGTCGACACCGGCGATGCCTGCGGCCTCGAGCGCACGCAGGGCGGTCGCCTTGCCCGCGCCGCTCATGCCTGTGACGATCCACGTCTGCGGCTGGTGCCCGGCGTGCTCCACGAGGCCGAATTGTAGGGGTGGCTGCGCATCGACCGACATCTCGTGTCACCCAAGCGCAAGGTGCCTCAGGGTAGATTCGGGCGCATTCTGACCTATCCTCGAACGACATGAACCGACCGTTGACGGGCTGACCGTGCGCATCCTTGTGGCCGAGGATGATCCTGGCCTGCGCAAGGTCCTCACCCAGGGCCTGGAGGACCACGGCTTCTTCGTGGACGCCGTGTCTCGTGGCGACGACGCCATCGCCCAACTGCGCTTCTACGAGTACGACGTGGCGATTCTCGACTGGCGCATGCCGGGCACCTCGGGGGTCGACGTCGTCGCCTGGGTGCGGCGCGAGAAACGACCGACGCGGCTGCTCATGCTGACGGCACGCGATACCACGGCCGACCGCATCGAGGGACTCGACGCGGGCGCTGACGACTACCTTGTCAAGCCCTTTGACTTCGGCGAGCTGCTGGCGCGCATCCGCGCCCTGCAAAGACGACCACCGGGCACTGACAGCGCGACACTTGTCCGCGGCGGCCTCGAGCTCGACCCCAGCCGCCGCGAGGTCACTGCACACGGTCGTTCCGTGCACCTCAGCGCCACCGAGTTCAACATCCTCGAGCTGCTGATGCGCCGGGCCCCGCAGGTTGTCGACCGCAACAGCATCGCGCAACAGGCGTGGCGCGACGAGACCGACCCGCTCGGCAGCAATTCCATCGACGTCCGCCTCAGCCGGCTGCGCGCCAAGCTGCCCGATGCCGGGGTGCGCATCGTCACCGTGCGCGGGGCCGGTTACCGGTTGGAGCACGCGTGAGGGTCGCGCCGTCCCGGCTGCTCGGCCTCTTCACGCGGCCGGTGCGCGACGTGCGCGGGGTGTCGCTGCGCGTTGCACTGGTGGCCACCGCACTGGTGCTGGTGGCGTACGTCGTCATCGCCGGAGCGGTGATGATGATCGTCACCCGCAACCTCACCGCGGCGGTGGACAACCGCCTGCAGGCATACCTCAACGGCCCTCCGTCGAGCCCCAGCGCTTTGCCAAGCACCGGCCTCGCCTACCAGGAGCCCCTGCTGAGGTGGGTGGTGATCCCCGGTGGCGACACGTACTACGTCGGACCCGGTGGCCATCTCCTGCAGTCGTCAACCTTGACACCGTCCGAGGCTCTCCCTGAAGCTGCGCGCGGCGTCACGTCGCCCACCACCGTCCACCTCTCCGACGGCAGCGACCTGCGCGCCGACGGTGTGACAACTGCCATCGACATCAGCGGTGTGGCGGTGCCGAATGCGCGGTTGGTAGTGGGCCAGTCGCTGGAGAACGTCAACGCCACGCAGCACAACATCCTCACCGCCGAGCTGCTGGTCGGGCCGATCCTGCTCCTCGCAGTGTTCTTCGGCGCCCTGGCGGTCGGGCGTCGCGTGGCCGCCCCGATCGAGCGTGCTCGCCAGCGCCAGATCGAGATGACCGCGGACGCGTCTCACGAGCTGCGCACCCCGCTGTCGGTGATCGAGGCGCAGACGTCGCTCGCGCTCGAGCGCGAGCGCGACGTCGCCTGGTATCGCAACGCCTTCGTCTCCGTCGGCGTGGAGAGCAAGCGGATGCGTCGCCTCGTCGACGACCTGCTCTGGCTGGCCCGATTCGACAGCACCGGGGCCGCGCCGACGTCAGAGGCGACCGACCTCGGCGTCCTCGCCGCGCAGACGGCGACCCGCTTCGAAGCCGTTGCGCAGGCGCGCGGTCTCACGCTCACCGTGGCGGTCGAGCCGGTGTCCACCATGATCAGCGCCCCGCCGGAGTGGCTCGATCGGCTGCTCGGCGTGTTGCTCGACAACGCCTCCCGTTACACGCCGTCAGGGGGCGCGATCGACGTCCATGTCGGGCGACGCGACGGCAGGGTGCGCCTGGCCGTCGACGACTCCGGTCCGGGGATCCCAGCCGAGGAGCGCCACCGCATCTTCGATCGGTTCCGTCGCGCCAGCGATGCGCCGGGTGGATCCGGCCTCGGACTCGCCATCGCGGCCGCCGTGGTCAGCTCTAGTGGTGGGCGCTGGGACGTGGGCACCTCCGCCGCCGGGGGAGCCAGCATGGCGGTCAGCTGGGCCCCGCTGATCCGCGACGGCTCAGAGACGGAGACATCGGCGGGAATCGACCAGGTGACCAGGCCGTCGTCGGGCATGCTCGCCCCGCCCCCGCCGCCGCAGCCTGCGTGAGCGACAGCTCACAACAGTTCCTTGATGCTCAGCGCCACGGCGTGGGGCACCGTCTCGGTCAGCTCCTCGACGTTCGCTGCGCGGATGCCGTCGACGCTGCCGAAGCGGCGCAGCAGCGCGCGTTTGCGTACCGGGCCGAGCCCGGGGACGGAGTCGAGTCGCGATTTAAGAGCGCTCTTGCCACGCCGGGCTCGGTGATGGGTGATGGCGAACCGATGCGCCTCGTCACGGACGCGCTGGACCAGGAACAACGTCGGGCTGTCCTTCTCGATGATCGTCGGACGCGTCACCCCCGGCGAGAACAACTCCTCATTGCGCTTGGCCAGCCCGAAGACCGGCACGTCGGCGAGCCCGGCGGCTCGGAGCACTCGGTATGCGGCGTTGAGCTGCCCCTTGCCGCCGTCGATGAGCACGAGGTCGGGAATGATGCCGAAGCTGTCATCGCCTGCAGCAGCCGGGCGCCGTGTCGCCGCCTCCCTGCGCACGCCGCCGTTGCTCCCCGCGGGGTCGTCGACAGGGATGTCGTCGATGGCCGCGCCCTCTGCGCGGATCTTGAGCAGACGGGCGAAGCGCCGGCGCAGCGTCTCCTCCATCGAGGCGAAGTCGTCGCTGCCCTCGACGGTGCGGATGCCGAAGTGGCGGTAATGTGCCGGCTTGGGGCGGCCATCCTCGAACACGATCATCGACCCGACCGAGTTGGTGCCCATGGTGTTGCTGATGTCGTAGCACTCGATGCGGCGCGGCGGACTGCGAAGATGCAGCCGTTCGGCGAGATCGACGAGCAGTGCGTCGGTGCGCTCCGCGTCGAAGTCGTCAACGATACGCCGCTGCCGCAACGCGCTGAGCGCGGTGGCGCGCGCCTGCTCGACCAGCTCCCGCGGGCGGCCCCGACGCGCGTGCTGGAGCGTCACCGGGCCGCCGCGCTGCTCGGTGAGGAAGTCCTCGACGACCGCGGCGTCGTCGATGGCGTCAGACACCAGGATGGTGCGTGGCACCGTCGGCGCGTTGCCGTAATACTGCGGCACGAAGCCGCCCAGGCACTCACCCGCCCCCAGGTCGGTGACGCCCTCGAGCTCGTGCGTCTCCATGGCCATGACCCGACCACGGCGCACCGACAGCAGCGCCACCATGGCGCGTCCGCCCTCCAGCGCCACCGCGACGCAGTCCTCGTCGGTCCGTGAACCGGTCAGCATCTTCTGACGCTCGGCGATGCGGTCGATGGCGCGCAGACGGTCCCGAAAGCGTGCGGCGAGCTCGAAATCCAGGTGCTCCGAGGCACCGGTCATCTGGGCGCGGAGCTGCTCCTCGAGCGCGTCGCTGCGCCCCTGCATGAACAGCTCCACCTGGTCGAGAAGGGTGGCGTATTCCGGGGCGTCGATGCGGCCCTCGCAGGGCCCGGCGCAACGCTTGATGTGGTAGTCGAGGCAGACGCGGCCACGGGCGAAGATCTCGTCACTGCAGGTGCGGAAAGGGAAGATGGTGCGCAGTGATTTGACGGTGGTGCGCAGTGACTGTGCGCTGGTGTAGGGGCCGAAATACCGCGCCCCGTCACGGATCATGCGGCGCGTGTAGTAGGGCCGCGGGAACTCGGTGGCGCGCACGCCCCCCTCGCCGCGTGGCACCCGCACCTGCTCGCGGGCCGTGCCGGGCGCGTGCGGCGGACCGGCTCCTGGCTTGGGGATCTTGAGGTACAGGTAGCTCTTGTCGTCCTTGAGCCGCACGTTGTATCGCGGCCGGTACTGCTTGATGAGCGTGTTCTCGAGGATCAGCGCCTCGCGTTCGTTGAGGCAGTCGATGACCTCGAAGTCGAAGGTGCGCTCCACCAGAGTGCGGGTGCGCGCGGGCAGGGACTCGATCCCGGTGAAGTAGGAGCGCAGCCGGCCTCGGCTGTTGGCGGCCTTGCCCACGTAGGCGACGCGGCCCTCGAGGTCGCGCATCACGTACACGCCCGCGCCGGTGGGCGCCGCGCGCAGTCGGGCGCGCAGAAGCTCGGGATTGTCGACCAGCCGGGCGCGGCGGGACAATGTCTGCGTGGTCACCGTTCCACTGTACGGCGGCGACCGATCCTGTCCGGGGCGGCTCAACCCTCGGCGGCGGCGAGCTCGTCGAGAAAGGCCTGCTCGTCGAGCACACGCACGCCCAGGTCCTGCGCGCGTGCCAGCTTGCTGCCGGGCGCCCCACCAGTGACCACGGTGTGGGTGCGCTTGCTGACGCTCGATCCAGGTGTGCCACCGAGCGCGCGGATGCGCTCCTCCGCCTCCGGACGGGTCAGCGCCTCCAGGCTGCCGGTGAGCACCCACGACTGGCCTTTCCAGGGACCCTCCCCTGCCGCGCTGACGGGCTCCGCGTTGACACCTGCAGCCTCCAGTCGATGGACCAGCTCAGCACCATGCTCGACGGCGAACCAGCGCGCAACGTGCTCGGCCACGACCGGCCCGACTCCCGCAACCGAGATCAGCTCCTCGGCAGTCGCCCCCGCCAGCGCATCGATGGTGCCGAAGTGGGGGGCGAGCAGAGACGCGGTGTGCTCTCCGACGTGGGGGATGCCCAGCGCGTTGATCAGCCGTGTCAGGGGCACCGTCCGGCGGGCAGCGATGGACTGCGACAGCTTCTCCGCAGAACGCTGCGCGAACCCATCGAGAGTCAGCAACTGCTCGACCGTGACGCCAAAGAGGTCGGCGGCGTCGGCCACGAACCCGGCGTCGATGAGCTGGTCGATGACCGCCTCGCCGAGTCCCTCGATGTTCATCCCCGAACGGGAAGCGAAATGGCGCAGCCGCTCGCGCCGCTGTGCTGGACAGAGCGGGTTGAGACAGCGGCGCACCACCTCACCCTCTTCGCGAACCAGCTCGGTGTCGCAGGCGGGACAGCGATCGGGCATCAGCCACGGCGCGGCGCCGGGCGGTCGCCGCTCCAGGACCGGACGAACCACCTCGGGAATGACATCGCCGGCCTTGTGCAGGAGCACGGTGTCGCCGATGCGCACGTCCTTGCGCGCCACCTCGTCCTCGTTGTGCAGCGTGGCGCGGCGCACCGTCGACCCGGCGACGAGGACCGGCCTGAGGTGGGCCACCGGGGTGACGGCGCCGGTGCGACCGACCTGGACAGCGATGTCGAGCACCTCCGTCTCCACCTCCTCTGGTGGGAACTTGTAGGCGATCGCCCAGCGCGGCGAGCGCGAGACCTTGCCCAGCTCGTCCTGCTGCGCCAGGGACGCCACCTTGATGACCACGCCGTCGGTCTCGTAGTCGAGTCCGTGACGCTTCTCCGACCAATGTTCGATGTACGCAAGCACCTCGTCGAGCGAGGCGGCCACGTGCCGGTGCGGGTTGACGCGGAAGCCCATCGTCTCGAGCAGGTCGAGGACGGCTGCCTGGGAGGGCAGACGAGCGGAC
Source organism: Candidatus Dormiibacter sp. (assembly GCA_039935655.1). Lineage (GTDB taxonomy): Bacteria > Chloroflexota > Dormibacteria > Aeolococcales > Aeolococcaceae > Aeolococcus. The sequence continues at coordinate 23,790 of JBDTJX010000008.1, forward strand.
GGCTCGAGCTGGTACATGAAGGTGGAGAGGCCGCGTTTGGCGGTGATGTTGGCGTCGAGCTGGCGCACCCCGCCCGCCGCCGCGCTGCGCGGGTTGGCGTAGGTCGGCTTGCCGGCTTCCTCGAGCTGGACGTTGTAGGCGGCAAACCGCGCCTTGGGCATGTAGACCTCGCCGCGCACCTCGAACTCGGACGGCAGCGCAGAGTCGACCTCGCGGAGGCGCATCGGCACGCTGCGGATGGTGCGTACGTTGGCGGTCACGTCCTCACCTTCGACGCCGTCGCCCCTTGTCGCCGCGCGCACCATCGCGCCGTCGCGATAGGTCAGCGAGATGGCCAGGCCGTCGATCTTCAGCTCGCAGACGTAGGCGTCGACGGCCCCGGCGCCGCGTTCGGCGCGGCGGAAGAACGCCTCGACCTCTTCCTTGGAGAACGCATTGCCCAGCGACAGCATCTGGCTGCGGTGGCGCACCTTGGTGAACCCGTCCAGCGGCGCACCGCCGACCCGCTGGGTTGGGGAGTCGGGAGTCTGCAGGGCCGGGTACTCGGTCTCGAGGTCGACCAGCTCGCGGAACGTCCGGTCGTACTCCGCGTCGGCGATCTCGGGATCGTCGAGGACGTAGTACCGGTGCCCGTGGTACTCGAGCTGCGCGCGCAGCGTGCGCGAGCGTTCCTGCGCCTTCTCCGGGATCGTCGACTGCGCGCTCACTGGTCGACCACCGGGTAGATCGCCGAATCCGCCACCGCGAAGATCTTCACGCCGGCGCTGTCGAACCTGATCACCACCTCCTCGCCGGAGCGGGTCATGGTGCTCTTGAGAATGCTGCCCTCGCCCAGTTTGGGATGGGCGACGCGCATGCCCTCGCGGTAGCGTTGTGGCGCCAGCTCGACGGGGTTGGGGCGCACCGCGTGCGCGTGAACAGCGGCGCGGACGGCACCGGGGGTCCGCGGTGGTGACGGGACGCCGGCCCCGGGACGGCGGACGATGTCGAGTAGCTCTGCGGGCAGGTCGGCGAGGAAGCGGGACGCCTCAGCGAGCTGCGGTGCGCCGTAGAGGTGGCGGCGGAATGCGTGGAGCAGGTAGAGGCGTCGCTTTGCGCGGGTGACGCCGACGTAGGTGAGCCGGCGCTCCTCGGCCACGCCGCTGTCACCTTCCTCGAGGGCGCGCAGGTGCGGCAGCAGCCCCTCCTCCATCCCAGCGATGAAGACGACGGGAAACTCCAGTCCCTTGACCTGGTGCAGGGTGATCAGGGTGACGCCGTTGGCGGTGTCGTCGAGGGTATCCACGTCGGCGACGAGTGCCACGTTCTCGAGGAATTGCGTGAGCCCCTGCGGCGGCGGCACGTCGGCGTACTCGGCGGACAGGCCGACAAGCTCGGTCACGTTGGCCCAGCGCTCCTGGTTTTCTGGCGTTCCGTCCTGGAGCATGCGTTGGTAGCCGGTGTCCTCGAGCATCCGCTCGAGGAACTGGGGCAACGGCATGCGCTCGGAGAGGTCACGCAGGCCGTCGATGAGTCGGTCGAAATCCGCCAGCGCGCTGCGGGCGGCGGGTGTGATCTCGGCCGTCTCGTCGAGCCTGCTGGCCGCTTCGAACGGGGAGATTCGCTTGCGCCGCGCCGTTCGCTCCAGCTCGGCGACGGTGCGATCGCCGATCTTGCGCCTGGGGACATTGACTACGCGACCGAACGAGACCGAGTCGCGCGGGTTGGCGATCAACCGCAGGTAGGCGAGCACGTCCTTGACCTCGCGGCGCTCGTAGAAGCGCAGCCCACCGACGAGGCGGTACGGAATCCCGCGGCGGAGCAGAACATCCTCGAAGGCACGAGACTGCGCATTGGTCCTGTAGAGGACCGCGCAGTCGCTGAGCGAGTACCCCTCGCGGCCGATCAGCATCTCGATCTCGCCGGAGACCGCCAGCGCCTCCTCCTGCTCGTCATATACGGAGATCAGGCGGATCGGCTCACCACCGGTGCGGTCGGTCCAGAGCTTCTTGTCGGCGCGCTCGCGGTTGTGCCTGATGACGGCGTGCGCGGCGTCCAGGATCACCTGCGTGGATCGATAGTTCTGTTCCAGCTTGACCACGGTGGCGTCGGGGTAGTCGCGCTGGAAGTTGAGGATGTTGCGCACATCCGCGCCGCGCCACTGAAAAATCGACTGATCATCGTCGCCGACAACGGTGAGGTTGCGATGCTTCCCGGACACAAGCCTGACCAACTCGTACTGGGCGAGGTTGGTGTCCTGGTACTCGTCGATGAACATGTGACGAAAGCGCGCCTGGTACTCCTCGCGCACCGCGTCGCAGTCGCGCAGCAACTGCACGGTGCGCACCAGGAGGTCGTCGAAGTCGAGTGCATCAGCCGCGCGCATCTCCACCTCGTAGGCGGCGAACGCGCGGGCGATGGTCGCCTCGTACGTCTGGTCACCGGCCCTGGCCGCGTACGCCTGTGCGTCGAGCAGTTCGTTCTTGGCGGCGCTGATGGCGTGGCCGACCTTGTTGACCGGGAAGCGTTTGTCGTCGATTCCCTCGGCGGCCATGGCCCGGCGCAGCGCCGCGGCGCGATCGGCCTCGTCATAGATCGAAAAGCTGCTGGGGATGCCGATGGCGCTGCCGTCGCGGCGCAGGATGCGAGCGCCCAGCGCGTGGAAGGTGCCCATCCACATCCCCGACGTGCTGCCGCCAAGCAGGGTCTCGACGCGGCTTTTCATCTCCTTGGCCGCCTTGTTGGTGAAGGTCACCGCGCAGATCTCGTAGGGGCGCACATCGCGGGTGGCGAGCACGTACGCGATGCGGTAGGTCAGCACCCGCGTCTTGCCGCTCCCGGCGCCGGCGAAGATGAGCAGAGGGCCGTCCGGCGCCACCACCGCCGCGCGCTGGGCGTCGTTGAACTCAGCGAGCGACGGCGCGGCGGTGGGGCCGGTTGCGCTCAGGATGGGGTGGGAGTGGGGACCGCGCCGGCGGGGTGCGGAGGGGTGATGACCACAGCATTGTAGGAGTCAGGGCGCCGATCCTCGAGCAGGTGGCTGCGCGGCGTCCGGCGCCTGGCGGCGGCAACCGAGTCCAGGTCGATGTCGGCCACCAGCAGGGTCTCCTCCTCTGTCCCCGCCGGGCCTGCAACCGGCCAGCCGTCGGCGCCGACGATGACCGAGGCACCGAGGAAACGCACATCCCTCTCCACACCGACCCGGTCCGCACAGGCCATCACCACGCCATTCTGTGCTGCGCTTGCCATGGCCACGATGTCACCCTGGCAATACCCGGCCGCGTCGTACACCTGGCGCCGGAACGACGCCACCCAGTTGGTGGGGACGGCGATCACCTCCGCACCGGCGAGGGCCAGGCTGCGCACCGCCTCGGGGAACCACAGGTCGTAGCAGATGACCATGCCCACCCGGCCGAACGGCAGGTCGACGACCGGCAACTCGCCGCCCGGTTGGAACCACGACTGCTCGTCGTGGAAGAGGTGCAGCTTGCGATACGTCGCCAGCGTTCCCCGCGGCCCGAGCAGGATCGCGCTGTTGTGGCGGGTCTCGCCATCGCGCTCGTTCACCCCGACGACGCAATGCATGCCGCTGGTGGCACACACCTCGGACAACGCGCCGACGATCCGCCCATCGTTGGCGTCCTCCGCGGTTAGTGCTGCCTCGTCGTCGGACTCGAACACGTACCCGCTGGAGGCGAGCTCGGGCAGCACCAGCAGGTCCACCCTCTGGTCGGCGGCGCGCCGTGCCCACGCCACCGCGGCCGCGCGATTGCCGTCGACGTCGCCAACGTGCGGGGCATACTGCGCCACCGCGATCCTGACCTGCCGGCTCATCGTGACGCCTCCTCTGCGTTGACGATCACCCGAGGGACCCGCGACGAGATTGCGCACAGGACCTCATTGGGAATGGTGTCGATCGCCGCCGCCACCGCGTCAGCCTCGATGGCGACAGCACCGGCCCGGCCGATCAGCGTAGCGGTGTCACCCGGCTCGACGTCGCCGGCCTCCGTGATGTCGACGCCGAGCTGGTCCATGCTCACCCTGCCGATGATGGGGCACAGCCAGCCGCCGAGGATGACGTGGCCGCGGTTGCCGTTGCGCCGGTCGACGCCGTCGGCGTAGCCGGCGGCCACCGTCGCGACCCGGCTGCGGCGCGGCGCGAACCACTCCCGGCCGTAGCCCACGCTGTCGCCCTCGTCGACATGCTTCACCTGGGTGACCAGCGCGCGCACCTGCAGCGCGGGTCGCACCGCCACGATACCGTCACAGTGTGCTGGCGGGTAACCGTACAGCGCGATCCCCAGCCGCACGATGTCGTGGTGCGTCTGTGGGAGTCGCAGCAGCGCCGCGCTGTTGGCGCAATGCAGAAGGGCTGTGGGAAAGGTCTCGCGAACACGCGACACCACCGCGAGGAATCGTTGATGCTGCTCGAGTGTGAAATCGGTCGATGGTGCGTCCGCGGCGGCGAAGTGCGTGAACAGCGCGGTCACGATCACGTCCGTGCCTGCATTCCGCAGCGCTTCCCGCATCGCCTCGATGTCATCGGGGGGCGTGCCCAGCCGTCCCATGCCGGTGTCGATCTTCCACTGCACGCGCACCGGCCGGCCCGATTGCCGTGCCGCATCGGCCGCAGCGGACACGCCGGCAAGGTCGAAGACGGTGACGTCGACATCGTGCGCCACCGCGAGGGTCATCTCCGCCGGCATGGTCCAGCCGACGTTGAGGATTGCCGTGGTGACGCCGGCGCGGCGCAGCTCCATCCCCTCCGACATCGACGACACACCCAGCCATCCGGCACCGCCGGCGATGGCGGCCCTGGCCGCGTCCAGCGCACCGTGCCCGTACCCGTTGGCCTTGACCATCGCCATGACAGTGCAGCGGTCGCCGGCGAACGCGACCAGCGCAGCGGTGTTGTCGCGCAGCGCGGCGAGGTCGACCTCGGCCCACTTGGTGGAGGGCAGCGCGGCCGCGGTCCCGTGCCCGACGGGCGGCGTCATCGCGACGAGGTGGCGAGGACGCCGACCGCAGCAGGACGGCCGGTGGTGGTGTGGATCTCGCGCATGAGAGCGAACGGCGTGGCCTCGTCGGTCTGGCCGAGCGGGTTGTCGGCGACGGCGGCGAGCACCGTCTGACGGTCGACGCCGGCGCTCGAGCCGAGAACTGCCGCGGTCAGGTCGTTGGCGTCGATGACCGCGACGTCGATGGCGCAGCCGAACTCGCCCGACAGCAGCGCGGCGAGGCGGTGCGCTGCCCTCTCGGGGTCGTCCGGACCCTTGATCGCGTAGTGGTCATACGGAGGCAAGTTGAGGTGCGACGGCCCGTCGATGGCGTTGACGCCCGACCCGGCGACGCGATAGAAGACACCCCGCACGCGCAGGGGCCTGGTCACGGCGGCCGCCGCCGCCGCAAGCAGGATGCGCGGAACTCCCGCCTCCTCGATGGCCAGCTGCATCGTCGCCGGGTGACCGATGCCGATCCCGGTGGGTACGCGGCTGACGAACCGGGCCAGCGCGCGCGCCAGCGGACGAACCTTCACGTCGTCGACCGGAAGCGAGCGCCCCTGGGTGATGGCGAGCGCCTTCTCGCTCACCAGCACGGTGTCGCCGTCGGCCAGGGCCACCGCGCGCTCTCGCAGGTCGAGCAGGGCCCGGCGCAACTCGGCGTGGAGGTCGTCGCCGCCGACCAGCACTTTGGAGCGCAGAGGCACGCGGGCGACGATTCGCCCGTCGCCGATCCGGGTGAAGAGGTGACGACCGAAGTTGGCACGGCAGCCGTCGAAGATGCGCCGCGCATCCTCGCCGGACCTTGCCACCATCTCGTCGCCACGACGGGCAAATCCCGCCTCGTAGCTGCCGCCGTCGATGCGGGTCGCCTTGTCGTCGAAGAAGATACGCAGCCAGATCTCCGCATTGATGACGCGCCAGAAGAACATCGACTCGGCGCTCTCCCCCGCGCACGCCGCACGGAAACCCTCGGCGACTGCGGCGGCCTGCCAGTAGGGCCGTGCGCTGAAACGTGGTGAACGCAGCAGGCTCTGGAGCGCGGCGCGCTGGCGGCGATACCAGCGGAACTCCGGGGTCGTGAAACCGATCTTCTTGCGCCGCCTCCGCACCATGGCGGGGAGCACATCGGCCAGGCCCTCGCGCAGGATCCAGCGGCTCCAGCCGTTTCGGATGATGGCGTCGGCGGGCAGTCGGAGGATATGCTCGACGAGCTCTTGGTCGAGGAACGGCAGCCGCGCCTCGAGCGAGTGGGCCATTGAGCAGCGGTCCTCATAGCGGAGCAGCGGGGGCAGGCTCCATACCAGGAAGTCCTGCAGCAGCCGCTGCTTGAGATTGTCCTGCACACGCTCGTCCACCGGAGCCCTCTTGCCGCACACGAAATCGCGCTGCAGCATCGGGCGCACATCGACATTGAGGCGACGGTCGCGCAGCCGCCGCCGCACCAGCGGCATGTAGACATCACGCGCAAGCCACCCCTCGCGCGCCGCGTCTCCCCAACGCCGCTCGGCGAGGAGTTGGCGTACGTACACGAACGGGTAGTGGTCGTAGCCGCCGAGCAGCTCGTCACCGCCCTGGCCATCGAGCACGACGGTCACGTCCTTGGCGGCGCGCCGTGTGACCATCCACATCGCGAACGGCGCGCTGCTCACCATCGGCTGTTCGACGTGCCACACCCAGGCTTCGAGCTCGCGGACGAAGTCCACCGCAGTCGGCTCGACCTGCGCGTTGTCGGCGCCGGTGTTCTTGACCACGGCCGCGATGTAGCGTGACTCGTCGATGGGGTCGCCGGGGAAAACGGCGGAGAAGGTCTTGAGCCGCTCGCCCAACGACGCCGCGTCGGGCAGGTGATCCGCCAGCTGGCGCGCCATCACCCCGCAGATCGACGACGAGTCGAGTCCTCCGGACAGGCAGATGCCGACCGGTACATCCGAGATCAGCCGGCGGGCAACGGCGCGGTCGAAGACCTCGCGGAAAACCGCCGGGTCCGACGAACCGGTCTCGTCAAGGCGTGGCGTCCAGTAGGTGGTGGTGGTGATGCCGGTGCCCTCGACGGTCACGTAGGCCGCCGCCGGCACCTGGCTGATCCCGTCGAAGAAGGTGGCATGTGACTTGTGGTCGAACGCGCCGTGGGCAAGATATTCATACATCGACTGCTCGTCGACGCGGCGCTCGAAGCTCTCGTCCTGCAGGATCGCCTTGATCTCCGAGGCGAAGAGCACGCGGCCTGCGCTGCGCGCGAAGTACAGAGGCTTGATGCCGAAGTGGTCGCGGCAGAGCACCAGTTTCGGCTGGTAGCCACGCCTGTCGAGCAGGGCCAGGCCCCACATGCCATTGAAACGGGCGAACGCGTCTGCCCCCCACTCCTGGTAGGCGTGGAGCACAACCTCGGTGTCGCACTGCGTGCTGAAGTGATGGCCCGTCGCCTCGAGCTCACGTCGCAGCTCGCGGAAGTTGTAGACCTCGCCGTTGTAGACGATCTGCAGTCTGCCCTCGTCGACAGACATCGGCTGCTGCCCATGGGCAACATCGATGATGCTGAGCCGGCGGAATCCCAAGGACGCGTCATCTGTTTCCAGGTAGCCGTCGTCGTCAGGGCCACGATGTCGCTGGGCGTCGGCCATCGCGGTCAGCAGGCGGTTGTCGCGCGGGCCGAAGAACCCGCTGATCCCGCACATGTCTTCAGGGCATCCCGTGGTTCGCGCTCATCTCAGCATTAAACGCGAGGTCGGGAGCGCGGGCGTTCCCGCGCTTAGAAGTCGAGGTCGTCCCCCATTCCCATGCCGCCCATGCCGCCCATGCCGCCCATGCCGCCCATTCCACCCATGTCGCCCATCCCACCCATGCCACCGCCGTGCGAATGGCCGCCCGCGGACGCCTCGTCCTCCTCGGGCTCGGGTGCGTCGGCGATGAGCGCCTCTGTGGTCAGGACCATGGTGGCGATCGACACCGCGTGGGTGAGCGCGCTGACCACGACCTTGGTGGGGTCGATGACACCGCGCTCGACCAGGTTGCCGTAGTCGCCGGTCCGGGCATCGAAGCCCTCATCGCCGGAGAGCTCGGCGACGTGGTGGGCCACCGAGGGACCGTCGAAGCCGCCGTTGTTCGCGATGATGCGGATCGGATCCTGCAGCGCCCGGCGCACGATGCGCGAGCCGGTGGCCGCATCGCCGGTGAGCGAGAGTGCATCGATCGCGGTCGCGGCGCGCAGCAACGCGACGCCACCACCGACCACGAAACCGTCTTCGACCGCGGCGCGCACGGCAGCGATGGCGTCCTCGACGCGGGACTTCCGCTCCTTCATCTCCACCTCGGTGGCGGCGCCGACCTTGACCAGCGCGATGCCCCCGACGAGGCGCGCCAGTCGTTCCTGGAGCTTCTCGCGATCCCAGTCCGAGTCGCTCTCCTCGATCTCACGGCGGATCGCTTCGGCGCGCGCGGCAACCGCCGCCGCGTCACCGCCGCCCTTGAGGACGGTGGTGTTCTCCTTGGTGACGATCACGCGCTCGGCGCTGCCCAACTGGTCGAGACGCACTGCGTCGAGGCGAAGGCCGACCTTCTCGCTGATCATCGTGGCTCCGGTCACCGCCGCGATGTCCTGGAGGATGGCGGTCCGGCGGTCGCCGAAAGCCGGTGCTTTGACGGCCACCGCGGTGAACGAGCCGCGCAGCCTGTTGACGACGAGCGTGGCCAGCGCCTCGCCCTGGACGTCCTCGGCGAGGATCAGCAGGGGCCGGCCGGACTGCACCACGAGCTCGAGAGCGGGGAGCAGGTCGGCCACCGCGCTGATCTTGGCGTCGGTGATCAACACCGCGGGCCTGTCGAGCACTGCCTCCATGGCCTTCTGGTCGGTGACCAGGTACGGCGAGAGATAGCCGCGATCGAACTGCATGCCCTCGACGACCTCGACCTCTGTCTCGATACCGTTTCCCTCTTCGACGGTGACCACGCCCTCGCGGCCGACGTGTTCGAAGGCCTCGGCGATCATGGTGCCGATCCCCTCGTCGCCGGAGCTGATGGTGGCCACGCGTTTGAGGTCCTCGTCACCGGCCAGCGGATGCGACTGGGCACGCACCGCGGCGGTCACCGCCTCCGCGGCGGCCTGCATTCCGCGGCGCAACTCGGTCGGCGATGCACCGGCGGCGAGGTTGCGCAACCCCTGGTTGATGAGGGCTCGGCCCAGGACTGTCGCCGTCGTGGTGCCGTCACCGGCGATGTCGTTGGTCTTGACCGCGATCTCCTTGAGCAGCTGCGCGCCCATGTTCTCGAAGTGGTCCTTGAACTCGAGGTCGCGGGCGATGGTGACGCCGTCGTTGATGATCAGCGGCGACCCGAATTTCCTGTCGATGACCACGTTGCGGCCACGTGGACCGAGCGTCACCGACACCGCATCAGCGACACCGTCGACGCCGCGGCGCAGCGCCGAGCGCGCCTCTTCATTGAAACGCAGTTGCTTTGCGGACATGGGGAATCAGGGCCTCCACGAAGAAGCGTGACGCGGCCACCGTCGGGCAGCGCCACGCTCGAAGAACTGGGTCAGTTGGTGCCGTTGCCGGCGACGACGGCGAGGATGTCCTTCTCGCTGAGGATCAGGTATTCGGTCTCGTCGACCTTGACCTCGCTGCCCGCGTACTTGGCGTACATCACCCGGTCGCCGACCTTGACGTCGAGCTCGACGCGCTTGCCGGTCTGCTCGTTGTAGCGGCCGCTGCCGACCGCCTCGACAGTGCCCTCCTGGGGCTTCTCCTTGGCGGTATCGGGGAGGACGATGCCGCTCTTGGTCATCTCCTCGCGCTCGAGGGGCTTGATGACGACGCGATCTGCCAGGGGGCGGAGTTTGACGGCCACAGGGACCTCCCTTGTCGTGGAAGTTGGTTAGCACTCTCAGCTTGAGACTGCTAACACTCTACCCCAGCGAGTGCCAGCCTGGCAACCTGCCAGGGGGACCGGTTCCGCGCTCGCTAGGCTCCGAGCGCCTTGAGCAGCATGTCGGTGCCATAGGCGACGAGGAACCCGCAGAGCAGTCCGAGCATGCCCATCTGGTGGCTTCCGATCTTGCGGTTGACATGCTGGAGCTCACCGATGACGTAGGCGATGGCGCCGGCGGCCAGCGCGAGGAACAGCACGGACGCCGCTTCGCTCGTCGTCGAGGCCCCCCCGACCCTGGTCACCCCGTAACCGACCAGGGTTCCCACCAACGTGGGGCCGCCGCCGACCACGCCCAGGAGCGCCAGGAAGCGCCAGCTCGGTCGCTTGCCGATCATCGGGCCGCTGATGCCGAAACCCTCGGTGATGTTGTGCAGCCCGAACCCGATGACCAGGACGTAGAAGAAGCGGTAGGCACCGGCGGCGGCCGACTGGCCGATGGCCAGGCCTTCTGAGAAGTTGTGCAGCCCGATGCCGATGGCGATGAAGAGCGCGGTGCGCAGTGACTGTGACAACGGCGGCCGGGCGTCCAGCATCTCCGTGGCGGCGAGCGCACCGGGTCCGCTGGGAAGCGGCCGGCGCCGCGTGACCCTTTCGAAGAAGACGAGGCTGAGCAGCCCGATGGCGAGGCCGGCAGCGAACAGGACACCGAAGCCGGCCCCCGCGGCCGAGGACCGGCTGAGCTGCGCCTCGACGGTCTGGCTGGCATTGCGGATGACGTCATAGAAGATGAAGAGGAGGACGCCGACCGAGCCGGACGTGAGGAAGGACATCAGCCGAGGACCGGGCCGGCCCCAGCGGCTGATGGGCAGCCCGACCATGACGGTCAGCCCCGAGACCGCGCCGAGGACGGCGGTGCCGGCGAAGCTCATGCACTTAGGTTAGCCTAATCTAACCCGTTTCTGGCGGCTCCGGTGGCGACTCGACCCACACTGTCGCCGCCACGCCTTCGCTGACCACCACCGGGTGTCCGTCGACGACCAGCCGCAGCTGGCCCTCGGCGCGGTCGCGGACGCGAACCCGTGCCTGGGGGATCAGGCCTCCGTCGTGGAGCACGGCGAGGAGGTGCGGCGCGTCGTGCTCGGCCACCTCTGAGACGCGGAACACGCGGGACTCGGCACCAGCGGGAAGGTCGGTCAGACGCACCATGGGCCGCCCCTGCGGCGGGCGACGGCCGGGGATGACGTTGCCGTGGGGACACGTCGACGGGCGGCCGAGATGCTCGTCGAGACGCTCGAGCACGACCTCCGAAACCCCATGGGAGAGCGACGCTGCCTCGCGGTCGGCGGTGGCCCAGTCGAGGCCGAGGACGTCGGTGAGCCAGCGTTCGATGAGACGGTGCCGGCGCACCACCGTGGCTGCGGCGACCCGGCCGGCGTCCGACAGATGAACACTGCGGTCGTTGGCGAGCGTCACCCAGCCGTCACGCGCCAGGCGTTGCAGGCTGACGCTGACCGTCGGTGGACTGACCGCAAGCCACTCGGCGATGCGCCCCGGCCGGGGCACCTCACCCTCGTTCTCGATGTAATAGATGGTCTCCAGGTATCGGTCGGTCACCTCGGACCGCGCCGCGGGCAGCTCGGTGGCGCTCATCGCTCAGGCGTACTCGTCGAGGGTGGGATCCACGGCGATCCCGGCGACATCGGGTCCATGGTTGCGCAGACGCTGCCACCCCGCGGCGCCGATCATGGCTGCATTGTCGGTGCACAGGGACAGTGGCGGAATCGTGACCGGCAGCCCGGCGAATCGTTTGCGCACGGCGTCGCGGAGCGCCGTGTTGGCGGCCACGCCGCCCACCACCGCTATGCGATCCGCGTCGCGGCGGTCAGCGCAGAGGGACAGCGCATGGACCAACTGCCCGACGACTGCCGCCTGGAAAGAGGCGGCAAGATCGCTGACGACTTCTGGGTCGCGGGGTGTGCCCTCGGCAGTCAGCGCGTCCGCACCGAGGTCACGGATCGCGTACCGGAGCGCCGTCTTGAGACCGCTGAACGACATCGCGTCCGCCAGCCTGGTGCTCGGCAGTGCGAACCTGGCCGCGTCGCCGGCGCGGGCCGCCCGCTCGATCTCGGGCCCCCCGGGGTAGCGGAGCCCGAGCAGACGGGCCGCTTTGTCGAATGCCTCGCCCGCGGCATCGTCGCGCGTCGACAGCAGCCTGAGCGCGTCACCGTGAGCGCGCAGTTCGACGACGTCACTGTGGCCGCCACTGACCACAAGCGCGAGGTACGGCGGTTCCAAGGTGCTGTCACTGAGCCAGGCGCTGTACACGTGGCCCGCCATGTGCGACACGCCGACCATCGGCAGCCGTCGCGCCACCGCCGCACCCTGCGCGTACAGGGCGCCGACGAGCAGGCAGCCGGCGAGGCCGGGGCCCCTGGTCACGGCCACAGCGTCGATCGAGTCCCATCCCTGCCCGACGGCGGCGAGCGCCTCGTCCACCACCGGGCCGATGGCCTCGAGATGGGCGCGCGCCGCCAGGTCGGGGACGACACCGCCGTGGTTTGCGTGCAGAGCGATCTGCGATGAGACGACGCTGCTCAAGACCTCCCGTCCGTCGCGCACCACCGCCGCCGCCGTCTCGTCGCACGAGGTTTCGAGCGCGAGCAGGTTCAGAGCGGGTACTCCGAGGACGGTGCGGAGCCAAGGCCGGCCACCTCGATGTGGGCGAAGATGTCGAGGAAGCGGCGTTTGAACGCCGGCCCATGGATGCTGTCGCTCCACATGATCACCGCATCCTCGCCGTTGTCGGTGTAGTAGCCGCGGCGCCGCCCGATCGACTTGAAGCCGAACCACTCGTAAAGCCGGATGGCGTGGTCGTTGCCCGCTCGCACCTCGAGGGTGAGCCATCGCGCACCGAGCTCGTAGCTGCGCTGGATGAGGGCGGCGAGCAGCGTCTTGCCGTACCCCTTGCCCTGGTCGCGACGGCGCACTCCGATGGTGGTGACATGGGCTTCGTGGACGACCTTCCACAACCCGGCGTAGCCGACCAGCTCGCGGTCCTCGCGGAGCACGATGTAGGACGCCTGCCGGTTCTGGGCGAGCTCCGTCGCATAGGCGTTGCGCGGCCACGGGGAGAGGAAGATCTCGCGCTCGATGGCCTGGACGGCCGGGATGTCCTCGTGACGCATTCGCTCGATGGCGACGCGCGGGACGACCTGCATGACTCTCACCGCGGATGGCTGATCCGAAGCCTGAGTTTAACAGGCAGCCGCGCGGTTGCCCGCTCCCTCAGTTGAACGCGTCGGCGCGGCCGTCGTCGCGCGCCGGCCGGGCGTGGGTCGCGGCGAGGCCGGAGGCCATCAGCGGGGGTCGGGCCAGCGCCCACGGGACGGCAGCGGCCAGGGCGCTTCGCGGGTCGACACGGCGCACATCGAGGCCGCCAATGCCGGTGGTGGCCACCAGGGGTTGCGACGACTCCACGGTGGCGGCGTCGTGGCGCTCGACCTCGGAGACCTGCTCCGGGCGGCCAAGCCGCGCGACGAACCGCGCCAGGTAGACACCGCCCCGGCCCGCGTCGGCGACAGCGACGATGGCCTCTCCGTCGCCGGCCCGCGCCGCGAGCGCCGCAACCGCAAGAAGGTTGCCGGCGCCGTGCAACGGAACGCCGCGCGCCGACGCCAGTCCCAACGCAGCGGCCATGCCCGCCCGAACCCCGCTGTATGACCCCGGTCCGGTCAGCACGACGATGGCCTCGACGGTGTCGTCGAGCAACTCCGCCACGGCGCCGGCCAGGCGTGCATCGAGTTGTCCGCCGGGGACCTCGCGCTGGTCAAGGATATGGCCGGCCGGGTCGGTGCGCAGAACCCAGGCGGCCAGCCGCGCAGCGGTGTCGATGGCGATGACGCTCATCGAGTCACGGCGCCGGCGCCGAGCGAGCTCCACGCGCGGGCGATGTGGTCGGCTGCCCGCTCGTCGAGGCGGAGAACCCGCTGCTGGTCGTCGCCACCGGGCTCGATGCTGATGCCGGACGGCCCGTAGCCGGCGAGGTCGCCGTACTCGGCCCATTCGATGACCACGGCACCGTCGAGCAGGAGCCCGTCAAGGTCGAGAACCTCGAGCGAGCTGCCCCGGCCCAGGCGGAAAAGGTCGATGTGGTGCACGGTGAGCTGCGCTCCGCGGTGGGGCTGATGCAGCACGAAGGTCGGGCTGCGAACGGCGGCCGGTTCGCCGCCGGCACCCGCCACGATGCCGCGGACCAGGCAGGTCTTGCCGGCGCCGAGGGGACCGCTGAGTGCGAGCACGTCACCACGGCGCAGCGCTCGGCCGAGCGCGGCGCCGTACCGCTCGGTCGCGGCCGGCGAGTCGCTCGACAGGTTGGGTAGCGCCGGTGTCATGAGAAGTGGCCGGCGTGAGTGGGTGGCAGCGGCAGCTCGGTGCCTTCGGGTCCGTCGAGAAGTCGCACCCCCTCGCCACGGCAGAACGCGCCCACCGTGGTCAGCGGGGCGAGCTCGCCCGGCCAGTCACGGAGCAGCGCCTCCACCTCCGTTTCGGCCACGGCTGCAAACAGCTCGAAGTCCTCGCCGCCGCCGATCGCCAGTTCCAGCCATTTCTTGCCAAAGCGTTCCACCAGCGCGGGGTCGACGGGCAGGTAGTCGGCCCACAGCTCGACCGCGCAGCCGCTGGCGCGCGCTGTGCGCAACGCGTCGATGACCAGGCCGTCGCTGACATCACCTCCACAGCGCACCCCTCCGGCCAGCAACCGGCGTCCTTCGCGCAGCCGTGTTGCCGGCTGCAGCTGGGACTCCACCCAGCGCTGTTCGGTACTCGACGCGCCGTGGTCGTCGTCGAGAAGCAGGCGAAGGCCGGCGGCGGCGCGGCCGAGGACACCCGTCACGATGAGCACGTCGCCGGGTCTGCCGGCGGACCGACGCAGGGCATGCCCAGCGGGCACGATGCCGGTGACAGACACATCGATCACCAGGGGGCCGTCGATCGCGCTCACGTCTCCACCGGCCACCGCGCATCCCGCGGCAGCAGCAGCCTCGCAGAGCCCGCGCTGGATCTCGAGGACGTCCTCGACCTGCTCGGTACGGCGGGCGCACAGCGTTGCCAGGCAGTGAATCGGCTCGGCCCCCGTGCCGGCAAGGTCGGATACCGCGACGGCGAAGGCGCGGCGGCCCAGTTGGCGGGGCGTGATCCAGCCGCGGCGGAAGTCCACGTCCTCGACCAGGGCGTCGATGCTGACCGCGACGTCGCATCCCGACGGGGGGTGCCACAGCGCCGCGTCATCGCCGGCAGGGAACCCCGCGATGGGCCGTGAATGCGAGCCGGCGATGGCTACAAGCTGGTCGATGAGAGCGACCTCCCCGACGGCGGCGAGCGTCGGGCCGCCCGATCCGAAGCGGCGGTCTGGCTGGATCGGGGCGGGCTCAGGCATGGCGGGAGCCAACTGTAGGGAGCCGTTGTACCGAAGCAGTGGTGATTTGCAATCGGCCCCTCCGACCCTCTATCGTCCGCGCGGATCGGGGGCCGCAACCCCGGAATGGGCAGCACGAGCAGCGCAGCCTCAAGGAGAGGGAATGGAGGGCACCATTGCGGGGTAGCCAGAAGCTTCTTTTGACCGTGGTCGGCTGTGCAGTCCTGCTCAGCGCGGGTGTGACGTCCATCCCCACCGGTCAGGCTGATACTGCACAGACGAACGGCCTTCGCGCGCACAGGGCCCAGTTGGTTGCGCAGCTCGCGGCGCTGCAGCCGGCCACGAACAGCGCTTCGGCATCGCTCAGCCAGGCTGAGCAGGCGTTCGCCAATGCCCAGGCTCGGCTGCTCGCGACTCAGCAGCGGCTCGCCGCGCTGAACGCCCGCCTCCTCTCCCTCAGCGGCCAGGTCGCTGGTGATGAGGCGACGATTGCCAAGGCCAAGCAGGAGCTGGCGGTGCTGACCAGGCAGGCCTACGAGAGCACGAGCACGGCTTCCTGGGTGGCGGCTGTGCTCAGCGCCAGCACCTTCAGCCAGGCGATGGACCGTCTGGCGGGAACGTCCCACGTCGCCGGACAGGTCAAAAGCCTGCAGGCAAACCTGCGTGACAAGGAGGCTGCGATCGCCGCCGAGCAGGCCGAGATCCGGACCGACGCCGCCCAGGGCACGACTCTCGAGGAGCAGCTCGCCCAGGACAGCAATGCCTTCCTGCTGCTGGTCGAGCAGCGCAACAACGCCTTCCAGCTGGCCAGCGGCCCGGCGCGCGCGATCGGCGCCCAGATTGCCCAGATCGACCAGCAGATCGCCGCCGGGAACGCGCCCCCGCCGTATCGGGGAGGAGGCGGCGGCGGCGGCGGCGGATCATCCTGTGGTGATCGTTTCTCGTACGGACAGTGCACCTGGTACGTCGCCTCGCGCCGGTGCATCCCCTGGTCGGGCAACGCCAGGGACTGGTACTACGCCGCGCAGAGCTACGGCTACCCCGAGGGGCATAGCCCGCAGGTCGGCGCGGTGGTGGTGTTCTGGCCCGGTGGTGACGGCGCCAGCTCGGTTGGTCATGTTGCGTACGTCGAGGCGGTGGGCCCGGCTGCGGGTGTCCCGGCCGGCGAGTTCAAGCTCTCCGAGATGAACTACCAGGGCAACGGCGGCGGGTGGGACCGTGTCAGCTACCGCGTGCTCCCCGACAACTCGTCGGGGATCCAGGGCTTCATCTACTCGAAGTAGGCGGCGTTCAGGGACTCCAGGCGCCGACGGTCGAGATCGCGAAGGGTGCCGAGCCGCAGTGTGGCCACAGCCAGCCGCGGATCCTGCGCGGTGTGCGCGTCCGGGATGGCCACGCACGGCATGCCCGCGGCTCGCGCCGAGAGCACGCCGAGCGCGGAGTCTTCCACGGCCAGGCAGCCGGTCGGCGGCACACCGAGCAGCTCGGCCGCATGGAGGTAGACGTCGGGAGCCGGCTTGCCTCGCTCCTCATCCTCCGCAGAGCACACCGCATCGATGTCGTCGCCGATGTCCAGCCGGGCAACCACCACGTCGATGAGTGGCCGCGGTGACGATGACGCGACCGCGCATCGCAGACCGCATGAGCGCACCAGCCGGACGGCCTCGACCGCGCCGTCCATGGCAATGCCGCGCGCACGAACGTGCTCGCTGACCCCGCCGATGATGCGCTCGATGACATCGGCGACGGATGCGCCCGACCAGGGTTGGCGCGCCTGCCACAGACGCACCATCTCGCCGGTGCGCATGCCCATCGTCTGCCGGCAGTCCTCCTCGGTGAGGTGCAGTCCCAGCGAACCGAACACCTGGATCTCGACGCTGCGCCAGACGGGTTCGGTGTCGATGAGCACGCCATCCATGTCAAACACCACGGCGCGCAGACCACGTTCGGTGAGCACCCCGGACGTGGTCACCGGGACAGCCTGTGCTCGAGCACCCGGCGGACTCGCTCCTGTGCGGCCGGCAATTCGTCGATGACGTCGCGCGGCAGGACGCCCGCGCGGCCGCGGCGATGCTGCAACGCCAGCGCCGCCTCGGCGTGCACGAACACCGCGGCGACCGCCGCGTCGAAGGGCTCGAGGCCCTGCGCGATCAATGCCGCGAGCAGGCCGGAGAGCACGTCGCCGCTGCCACCGCTGGCGAGCGCGACGACGCGGACATCGCTGACGTGCACCCGTCCGTCGGGAGCCGCCACCACGGTGTCGCTGCCTTTGAGCACAACCACCGCCCCACTGTCGTGCGCGAACGATGTGGCCAGCTGACGACGACGCTGCTGCACGGCCGATGTCGACAGCGAACACAGCCGGCCCATCTCTGCCGGGTGCGGGGTGAGCACCACCGGCTGGTTGCAACTGCGCCAGTCCACACGCCTCGCGGCGGCGATGTTGAGGCCGTCGGCGTCGACGACGGTCGGTGCGGGCAGGTCCTTGAGCACATCGACCATGAAAAGCTCTGTGCCCGGGGCTCTTCCCAGGCCGGGACCGAGCACCAGCGCGCCGGCGCCCGGGAAGTGGCGCTCGCGGAGGACGGAGAGCGCCTCAGGTGCGAGGCCGCCGTCGGCGTCGGGCAGGGGATTGGCCATGACCTCGAGGGTCTGCGCCGCAACCGACGGGTAGATTGCGCTCGGCACGCAGACGCGGACCCGGCCGGCGCCCCCGCGCGCCGCGGCTGTTGCGCTCATCAGCGGCGCGCCACTGAAACCCACCGCGCCCCCGACCACGACGACGGTCCCGAAGGTGCCCTTGTGCGCATCGTCCGGCCTGGCCGCGAGATGCAGCCCCTGCGGTACGTCTGCATAGCTTGCTGGTGCGGCGTCGCCGGTGACCACGGCCACGGCGAGGTCGCCCTCGTGCGACAGAGACAGGTGCAGGTCACCGGCGACGCCGTGCACGAGCAGGGACGGGGCGCCCCCGGCGCCGACCACGACCTCGATGTCGCGGAACGCCGGCAGCGGCAGCCCGAGGGCACCGTGCAGCTTGCGCACCGCCTCCTTGGCGGCCCATCGCGTCGCCCATCGCTGCGGATGGCCGGCGCTGTCGCGGCGCTCAGACGCTGTGAATACCCGCTGCGCGACCTGTGGCCGGCGCGTCAGCAACGCGGCCACGCGCGCAACCGAGGTGACGTCCACCCCGGTGACGCTGCTCACTCCACGGTGACCGACTTGGCGAGGTTGCGCGGCTGGTCGACATCGCAACCGCGCTCGACGGCGACGTGGTATGCGAAGAGCTGCAGGGGAACGACGTTGATCAGCGGGGAGATCAGCTCATCGGTCAGCGGCACCTCGACAAGGTCGCGCACGAATCCGTCGTCGAAGGGGTTCTCGCCCTCGGTCACCAGCGCGATCACGGGCGCGTCGCGTGAGCTCACCTCCTGGATGTTGCTGACCATCTTGGGCAGTGTGCGCGAACGTGTGGCCAGGGCCACCACCGGCACGTCGGGGTCGAGCAGCGCGATGGGGCCGTGCTTGAGCTCTCCGGCCGCGTATCCCTCCGCGTGGATGTACGAAACCTCCTTGAGCTTCAGCGCGCCCTCGAGGGCCACCGGGAAGTTGATGCCACGGCCGATGTACATCGCGTTGCGGGTGTGCGAGTAGCGCTGCGCCATCTCGGCAAGCTGAGGCTCGAGGGCCAGCGCGCGCTCGACGAGCGCGGGTGCCTCGAGCAGTGCCGTGGTCAGGCGGCGATGCTCGTCATTGTCGAGCGTCCCTCGAGCCTGGCCGAGCCGCAGCGCCAGCAGCAGGCCACAGGCCATCTGGCTGACCATCGTCTTGGTGGCGGCAACGCAGATCTCCGGCCCGGACTGCATGTAGATGACACCATCGGACTCCATCGACAGGGCACTCCCCACCACGTTGGTGACGGCGATGACCGTGGCCCCGTGCCGCCGTGCCTCGCGCACCGCGGCGAGAGTGTCGGCGGTCTCCCCGGACTGCGAGAAGGCCACCACCAGCGTGCGGTCGTCCAGGAGCGGGTCGCTGTAACGGAACTCACTGGCCGGCTCGACGTCGCACTTGACGCGCGCCAGTTTCTCGATGGCGTACTTGGTGACCAGGCCGGCAATCCACGCGGAGCCGCAAGCCACGATGGTCACCTGGTGCAGCGCCGCGAGATGGCTGTTGTCGAGCGTTACATCGGGCAGGTCGACGAATCCCGAATCGTCGATGCGGCCGCGCAGGGCAGCACGCAGCGACGCCGGCTGTTCGTGGATCTCCTTGAGCATGAAGTGCGGAAACCCGCCCTTCTGTGCCTGTTCGGCCTCCCAGTCGACGACCACGACGCGTGGCTCGCGCCGCGTCCCGTCGAGGCCGGTGATGATCACCTCATCTGGTGACGTGGAGGCGATCTCTCCCTCGCCGAGCAGGATGACGCGCTTGGTGTACGGGATCAGCGCAGTGATGTCGCTGCTGACGAAGACCTCGTCGTCGCCGAGGCCAACCACAAGCGGCGCGTTGAGCCGTGCGCCGACGATCCGTCCGGGCTCGTCCGCGGAGATCACCACCAGTGCATAGGCACCGCGGATGCGCTGCAGGGCGGCGCGCACAGCCGCGGCCAGGTCGCCGGTGTAGTGCTGCTCGACGAGGTGCGGCACAACCTCGGTGTCGGTGTCGCTGACGAACTCGTGTCCGGCCGCGACCAGCTCGGCCCGCAGCTCCCGATAGTTCTCGATGATGCCGTTGTGAATCAGGTGGATGCGGCCGGTGCAGTCGCGGTGCGGATGGGCGTTGACCACCGTCGGCCGGCCGTGCGTCGCCCACCTGGTGTGGCCGATACCGGTGTGTCCGCTGGGCATTCCCGCGACGGCGAACTGCTGGACGAGGTCGGCGACCTTGTTGTTGCTCTTGGCGACGACAGTGGCACCACCCTCCTCGTCGAGCACCGCGATACCCGCGGAGTCATAGCCGCGGTACTCAAGGCGCGCGAGGCTGTCGAGCAGCACCGGGGCAGCCTGGCGGCGCCCGGAATAGCCGATGATTCCGCACATGTGAGGTGTGAACGGCTCCGTCGTGGTGGTGGTTACTGCCGCGCGCGGCGCGTCGATCACGGGGTCGGGGTCGGGGTCGGGGTCGGCGACGAGGACGGGACGGCGACAACAGTGATCGTCACCGAGACCGTGCCTGGGTTGGCCGTGACGCCGGGGGGCGTGACGATGTGCACAACGAACGTCCTGGTGCTGGCGAGCCCATTGACCGAGATCGGGTCGGTCGGGATCGAGTCAAGGTTGTTGAGCAGGTCCTGCGGGCCGTTGAGCACCACCACCAGCGGCGACTGCGTGGTGGCCGCGACCTCGTGCCCTGGGGCCACTGTCCCGGTCACGCGCGGGAGCACGGCGCTGGCCCGCGAGGTGAGGCTGGCGGTGACCGCGACGTTGACCAGCACGGTGCCGGGTTGATGGCCGGCGATGGTGACGATGGTGACCCCGAAGCCACCCAGCTTCTGGTTGGTCGCGTCGTACAGCCCCACCGTCTCGTCGCCCTGGAAGTTGGTCTTCTGGTTGGCGAGGTCGACGCTGACCTTGGCCTGCACCCCCGCCAGCTGGTTCTGCGGGCCGATCACCGTCACAGTGCTCGGATCTGTCGACGTGCTGGTCTCGACGTAGCCCTGTGGAGGTTGCGTGCTGATGACAACTGTGACCGGAACCGTCGCCGAACCGAGGTGGTCGACCTCCGCCACCACTGAGGTTGGCGGGGTGTCGAGGATGACGTCGCGGTCGTTGTTGGTGACGGTCAGGGGGAGGGACTGTGTGCCCGCACGAGCGATCGCCTTGTAGTTGACGGTGAGCACGAGGTCGTTGGGGTCGAAGGCGTTGAGGTGCTGCCGCGTACCGATGACCCTGATGACCGCGGGGGCGATCGGGTGGACGAGAACGTACGGCGCCACCTGTCCGCTGCTCTGGGGAACGTTGATCGTCACCGAGCGCGAGTCCGGCGGGTTGCTGGCGTACACCACGGCGGCCCAGGTCACGGTGGCGAGAACGGTGGCAAATGCCTTGAGGCGGAGGTTCCGCGTGGTGAACCCGGGCAGCCTCACGGGTGCGTCCTGCGCCTGATCGCGCGCAGCACGGCCGGGCGCGGGACGATGCCCTGCCGAAGCTGAGCGTCGACCCCGGTCATGGTCGTCAGCGTGCTGCGCAGCGCGTTCTGGTCGAGGCCGCGCGTGATCCGGCCGGCGCGGGCGACGCTGATCAGGCCGGTCTCCTCGCTGACGATAAGCACCACCGCATCGCTCTGCAAAGTGAGGCCCACCGCCGCCCGGTGACGCGTCCCCATGCGGCCGACGCCGGGAATGGTCTCGGCGAGCGGCAGCACGCAGCCGGCCGCGATCAGCCGGGCCTCGCGGATGATTACGGCGCCGTCATGCAGCGACGTGCCGGGCATGAAGATGGTGGCGAGCATCTCCGCGGTCACCTCGCCGTCGATGCGCACGCCGGTGGCGGCGATGTTCTCGAGGCCCGTCTCGCGCTCGAACACGATCAACGCGCCCTGCTTGCGCTCGC
The DNA here is from genome assembly GCA_039935655.1 of Candidatus Dormiibacter sp. Taxonomy (GTDB): domain Bacteria; phylum Chloroflexota; class Dormibacteria; order Aeolococcales; family Aeolococcaceae; genus Aeolococcus. Next base: position 45,602 of record JBDTJX010000008.1, read on the forward strand.
TCAGCGAGCCGGCCGCGCGGATCACCTCGTCGACGACGCGCTGCGCCGCCTCGCTGCCGTGGTGGCCGAGCAGTGACCGGACCCTCCCCAGGCGGCCGACCTGGTCGAGGGCGCGGCGCAGCTCGGGTTGGAAGAGGATCACGGCCGCGATCACGATCGCCTGGCCGCCGTTCTGGAAGATCACCTGGAGGAGGCGCAGGTTGAGCGCTTCGGCGGCAAGGCCGACGACGGCGATGATCGCAAGGCCGACGAGCAGCTGGGCAGCCTGCGTGCCCCGCACCAGCTTGAGCAGCTGGTACAGCAGAACAGCGACGATGCTGACGTCGAGGACGTCGCGCCACCCGATGTTCTGCAGGAAGATCAGCGTGTCGTGCCAGGCCGAGCTCATGAGCGGACGACGGCCAGCTGCGCTGCGTGAACGGTCATCCCGTCGAACAGCAGGGCGAGCAGCGCCAGCTGCGCCCAGAGACGGTTCTCAGCCTGGTCGAACACGACCGACGCCGGGCCGTCCAACACGCTGTCGGTGATCTCCTCGCCGCGGTGAGCGGGCAGGCAATGCATCACCCTCGCCGTCGGGGGCGCCAGCGAGAGCAGGCGCTCGTTGACCTGGAGGTGACCGAAGTCCTCGCGGCGGCGTTGCTGCTCAGCCTCCTGTCCCATGCTCGTCCATACGTCGGTGTAGACGATCTCGGCGTCACGGAGGGCGGGCTTGGGATCGTGACCCACGCTGAAGCCGGTGCCGTTGCCGCGCAGGCCGGCGGCGCGGTCGAGGACCGCCTTCGACGGCTCGTACCCGGGCGGGCACACCAGCCGCAGGTCGATGCCGCAGATGGCTGCGGCGTACAGCCACGAGGTGCAGACGTTGTTGCCGTCGCCGATGTACACAACGCGCGACCCGGCAATCCTGCCGGTGACCTCACGGACCGTCAGCAGGTCAGCGAGCAGCTGACAGGGGTGTTCGGCATCGGTCATGGCGCTGACCACAGGGCCGCGGACCGCCCCGGCGATGGCCACCAGGTCGCGCTGTGAGACCAGCCGGGCGATGACGCCGTCGACGTAGCGGTCGAGGATGCGAGCGATGTCCGAGGCAGTCTCCCGCTCGCCGAGCCGGATCTCGTCGCCGAACAGGGCGATGGGGTGGCCGCCGAGGCGGTTGATGGCGACTTCGAAGGACACTCGGGTGCGGTTGCTCGGCCGCTGGAAGACCAGGGCAAGGTTGGCGCCGTCGAGTGGCCGGCCCAGGTCCTCGCCAGCCTTGGCACGTGCGGCGACGTCGAGTACCTCGGCGATCTCGTCGCGGCCGAGGTCGGCGATGCTGAGCAGGTCGCGGCCTCGCAGGGCTGGGGACATGGGTTCTTGGCCAGTATATGAGCGCACGGAGAATGCGCCGACCTGGCTGCAGGTGAGTGCGCAGCTGTCTCAGAACGGTAGGGTTGGACGCCATGAACACCGTCGTCGTGGTCTCGGGTGGGCTCACCGAGACACTGCAGGCAGCGCCCCTGATCGCCGGCCTCGCCGAGGCCACCGACGACCCCGTGCTGGTGGCATGCCCAGCCACCGCGGCCGACGCCGCCAGGGACCTGGCCGGCGCGGGCGAGGTGGTGCCGGTGCCGGGCCTGGCCCAGGGTGCGACGTTCCTCCGCCTCGGGCGTCTGTGGTTCGAGCTGCGCCGCCGCCGTCTCGACGTCGCCGTGGTCTGCAGCGACTCCGCCGCGGTGCGGGCGACGGTCTACGCCGCCGCAGTCCCGCGCAGGCTCGGCTGCCGGGGCGGCGTGAGCGACATCCTCTTCAGTGATCGGGTCCGATGCGAACCGGGGCAGAACCGTAGCCTGGTGTGGCTCGAGCTGTGCCGGCGCCTCGTCGGTGGTGGCGCCGCAGCCGCAGAGGCGCAGTTCAATCCCGGTACCGCCGCAACCACAGTGGCGGAGCAACTGCTCCTCAGCAACGGTGTCGAGGACGGCAGCAGGTTGCTCGTCGCCATCGCCCCCGGCAGCGGTTTCTCCGACAGCTCGGTGGTGGCCTGGTCGCCGGAGCGCTACGCCCACCTCGCCAACCGGCTGGCGTCGCGCCACGGCGCGGGCGTCATCCTGGTCGGCGACGAGCGCGATCGCGACGTGGCGGCGGCGATGCGCGTCGACCTGGCATCGCAGACCCTCGACTTCTGCGGCGAGCTCAACCTCGCCACCACCGCCGCCGTGATCGCGCGCTGCGACCTCCTCGTGGCCGCCGACACCCCGCTGCTCCACGTCGCGGCCGCCGTGGGCACACCGTCCGTCGGCCTCTTCGGCCCGACCAGCGGGCGCAGCCGCGCCCCGGCAGGAAGCGAGCACCGCGTGGTCCAGGCGATCCCCGCCGGCGGCGAGGCCGCCTCGCTGGAGCGGATCCGCGTCGACGACGTCCTCGCCGGCATCGAGAGCGCGCTGTAAAGGCCACCGCCATCAGCAGGGCGGGCGCCGTCGTCGTGGGCGCGGGACCGAGCGGCGCTGCCACCGCGCTGGCCCTCAGCCGTGCGGGACACTCCGTGACCGTCATCGACGGCGCCCGCTTTCCCCGCGACAAGGCGTGCGGCGAAGGGCTCATGCCCCCCGGGGTCGCCTGCCTCCGCCGCCTCGGCGTGCTTGATGACGTGCTGGCCGCGGGCGCGCCGCGCATCCATGGGGTGATGTACACGCACGGCGCCGGCACCCCGGCCGCATACGCAGCCTTCCCCGTCCCACCAGGCGGTGGCGAGCGGTGGGGGCTCGGGGTGCGCCGCACGCTCTTCGACGCAGTCCTGACCGACGCCCTGCGCCGCGCGCCCGGGGTCACCCTCCTCGAGGGTGTGCGGGCCACCGGTGTCATCTGGAGCATGTCGGGCCTGGTTGGCGGCGTGACCACCGAGGAGGGACGGATCCACGCTGACGCCGTCGTCGCCGCCGACGGGCTGCATTCGCGCCTCCGCGCGGCCGCCGGCTGGACCAGGCCGGCCAACGGGGAGGGACGCTACGGCGTCGCCGGTCACTGGAAGCTCGACACCCGCGAGCTCGACAGGATCACGGTGACCTTCGCCGACAAGGAGGAGTGGTACCAGTGCCCGGTGGGACCCGAGCTCCTCCTGGTCTCCACGCTGGCGGGGCGGAGACGCGCAGGCGTGACCGCTCGCAACTACGTGGCGGCTGCGCGCGCCGCGCTCCCGCTGCTGCGGGGAGCCGAGCCCGTCGGTCGCGCACTTGCCGCCGGGCAGTTCCGGCAGCGTTCTGACACCGTCGCCGCCGGCAGGTTGTTCCTCGTCGGCGATGCGGCAGGCTACGACGACCCCACCACCGGCGAGGGCATCGGGATCGGCCTGCTCCTGGGCGAGCGGCTCGGGTTCCATCTCGCTGCGATGCTGTCCGGCGAGGTCGACGGCGCCGCCGTGCAGGCTCGGTACCGCCGCGACCACGCCGCGTTCGTCCGCAACCGCCGGCGGGTCACCGCACTGGCGTTGCTGATGGCGCGACACCCCTGGCTGAGCCGTCGAGCCGTTGCGGCGGCTGCGGATCGGCCCGGCGCGCTGCGAGCACTGCTCGGTGTCAACTGCGGCTACTGGGGTTTTGGCAAGCTCAGCGCTCGCGATTGGATCACCCTGGCAGGGTTGTGACTGCGCCGCCCGGGAATCGGCAGGAACCGAGGGACACCAACGAATGCCTCGCGGTAGCCGGGCAGGTGATCGAGCAGCGCCTCCTCGGCGCGGACGCGCGGCCACAGAACCAGGGCGTCGGCAACGGAGAGCCACACAGCCTCCCGGGCCCTCCCGACCGCAAGTGGCAGGCAGGCGACCTCGAGCGCGACGGCGGTGTAGTTCGGGTGCCGGAGCCGGCGGTACGGGCCGGACGTGATCACCCTCGTCGAGGGGGACACGTGCGCGGTGACGTTCCAGCTCTCCCCGAGGGTGCGGATGACGCTCAGTCGAAGACACGTGGCGGTGGCAACTCCCGCGAGGGCCATGGCCTCGACAGGAACGGGCACGTCGCGGCGACGGCCCGGCCACGCGGCCGCGACGAACAGCGCGACGTGGACGGCGACCATTGCCGGGTACGTGGCGGGCGACGATGGCACGCCGTCGCCTGTCCGCAGGCGGTTGCGGGCCGATCGACGAAGTTCGGCGATGCGCTGCGCCGCCAGCAGTGCCACCAAACCGGAGCGGGTTCGCGGCGTCAGCAGTCCCAAGCGAGCTCCAGGAGCTCGACGGTGAGACCGGGTCCGAAACCGAGGATGAGCCCGCGTCCCGACGGCGATGGGAGCGACGCGGCCAACTCTTCGAGCACGAACACGATCGCCGCCGATGAGGTGTTGCCGGTGGTGCGCAGCACCATTCGGGTGGCAGCCAGCTGCTCCTCGTGGAGTCCCAGGCAGTTGGCGACGGCATCGACGATCGCGCTGCCGCCGGGGTGCAGGGCGACAGCGTCGAGCCCGGCGACGACATCGCCGCCACAGAAATCGTTCACCAGCGCCGGTAGCGCGGCCGCCAGCATCGCGGGAAGCTTGCGCGACAGGATCACACGGTAGCCGTCGTCGGCGAGCTGATACCCGAGTGCGTTGACACTGTCGGGTACGAGCACACTGCTGACGCGACCGACGTGGAGCCCATGGGGGGTGCCGGCGCCGCCGGCTTCGACCACGATGGCTCCCGCGCCGTCGCCGAACACCAGGGCGCTCAAGAGGTTGTCGAGAGAGTGGTCGTCGGGGCGAAAGGTGAGCGACGTCAACTCGACGGCGATGACCAGCGCCCGCTGCCCTGGGTGCCCGCGCGCCCAATCGGCCGCGCGCGCCAGGCCACCGGCGCCACCGGCGCAACCGAGTTGCATGAGCGGCAGCCGTAGAACATCGGGACGAAGCCCCAGCATCGGGATCAGATGCGCGTCGAGCCCCGGGAGGATGAAGCCCGTGCACGACGCAACCACCAGCAGCCCGATGTCGTCGGGCCGGATCCCGGCCGCCGCGATCGCCCGATGCGCAGCGGCGGCCGCCAGCGTTGGTGCACTGTCGAGATAGCGCGCGGTCTGTTCGCTGAGTGACAGAGCGTGGACCATCTCTACCGGCTCACGGAGGAGGTGGCGATAGCCGTCCTCGTCGGCGTCGATCAGCAGTGATGTCCGGCGCGCGAGGTGAGGCCAAATCTCGGGCAGGACGTCCACCACCTCCTGCCGGCTGACCCGACGCGCTGGCGTGGCGGTACCGACGCCGGCAATCCGTACCGGGGAGAGCGCGGACGACGACCCCGGTGCCAGGCCGGCGTCGCGGATGGTCGGCAACGTGTTGGCCACAACCATGTTCATAACAGGTGGGGACGATCCCCGATCTCCAAGCTTGGGAGGCGCGTCGGTCAATGCTGGGCGGCGCGATCGAGAGCGAAGACGTCGGAGCGAAGGAGGTCATCGATGCCTTCGCGTCTGACGATCAGTGAGGACGTGCCGCTCCCGACCATGATGACGGCCGGTCGGGTGAGGCCGTTGTAATTCGACGACATCGCGTAGGTGTACGCGCCGGTCACCGGCAGGAAGACAAGGTCGCCCACCCGCGGCTCGGCAGAGAGGGCGACGTCGGACGCGAACGTGTCACTGGACTCGCAGTTCTTGCCGACCACTGAGTAAACGGCCGGGTCGACGGCCGACGGCAGCAGGGGATGCCGGACGAGGAGGGGCTGGTACCGGCTCCCGTACAGCGCGGGCCGGGGGTTGTCGCTGATGCCGCCGTCGACGGCGAGCATGATCGAGTTGTTACCAACATGCTTCACGGCTCCGATGGTGTACACGGTGATGGCCGCGGCGGCGGCGATCGTGCGGCCTGGCTCGGCCAGGATGCTCCCGACGAAACCGGACGCGCGGGCCGCGGCGTGCGCCACCTCGCCCCACTCCGCGACCCCGGGAGCCTCGTCGCCCTCGACGTACGCGACGGCGAGGCCGCCACCGACGATCAGCTCGGCCACCTGACACTCGCGCGCGACCGCGGCCGCCGCGCCGATCGAGCCGGCCAGCGCGGACAGATCGGAGATCTGCGACCCGGTGTGCACGTGGATCCCGGTGAGCTCGAGGTACGGTGTGGTGCGGACGCGCGCCGCCAGGGTCGCCGCCTGCCCTCCCCCGATGGCAACCCCGAACTTCGAGGCGCCATGACCGGTCATGATCGAGCGATGCGTCGCCGCGGCCACATCGGGGTTGACGCGCAGCGCCACGCGCTGCGTCGTCGCTGAAGCCGCGGCGAGGTCCGACAGCCGGGTGAGGTCGTCCCACGAGTCGATCACGATGCGGCTGACGCCGGCGACGAGCGCCTGCTCGATCTCGGCGCGTGACTTGTTGTTGCCATGCACCGTCAGCGCTGCGGCGGGCACCCCGGCGGCAAGCGCGATCGCCAGCTCACCACCGCTCGCGACGTCGATTCCGAGGCCCTCATCGTGCACGAGGCGCGCCATCGATCGGCAGAGGAATGCCTTGGCCGCGTACGACGCGCCATCAGGAAATGCGTGCTTGACGTCCGCGCATCGCGCGCGCAGGTGGGCCTCGTCGTAGACGATCAACGGTGTGCCGTGCTCGGCGACCAAATCGGTTACCGACACGCCGGCTACCTGGAGGCCGGAATCGGCGCAGCTCGCCGACAGCGGCATCAGGCCGACCGCGATGCGCGAGTCCATCAATCCTGCCGCTCGGGTCGGTCGAGGCTCTCGATCCTCGCCGTTGACGGCGGCCGCTCCGCCGCGAGCCGGGCTGCCGTCGCCTCGGCCTCGCGCATCACCCGCAGGATGTTGCCTCCGGCCAGCTGCGCGCAGTCGGGCTCCGACCAACCACGAGCCAGCAGCTCGGCGAAGAGGACCGGGTATGTGCCGACGTCCTCCAACCCGTCCGGGAAGTCATCGCAACCGTCGAAGTCCCCACCGATGCCGACGTGGTCGATGCCGGCGACATCACGCACGTTCTCGACGTGGTCGGCGACCTGACTGACGGTCGCCCGCGGTCTCACGTGCGCGGTCGCGTACTCAGCACGAAAGGCCTCACCTTCGTCGGTCGCGTGAGACGAATCGAGACCACTCTCCCCCATCGCGGTCGCCGCGCCCGCGGACCATGCCCTGCACTCCTCTGAGACGAAGTCGGAGACAAAAGTGACCATGCAGATGCCCCCATTGCCGGCGAGGCGGCTGAGCACGGCGTCGGGTACGTTGCGGGGATGGTCGACGAGCGCGCGACAGGACGAGTGGCTGAAGATCACCGGGGCTTCGGCGACCTCGACGGCGCTCACCATCGTGTCCGGACTGACATGGGAGAGGTCGACGAGCATTCCCAGGCGGTTCATCTCGCGGACCACCTCGCGCCCGAACGGGCTGAGGCCGCCGAGCCGCGGCTCGTCCGTTGCCGAGTCCGCCCACGGGACGTTGTCGTTGTGGGTGAGGGTCAGGTAGCGGACGCCCAGCGCGTACAGCGTGCGCAGTGTGCCCATCGAGCAGCCGATCGAGTGACCGCCCTCAGCCCCGAGGAGCGAGGCGATGGCGCCCCCGGCAAACACTTCGCCGACGTCGGCGGCCGTCCGGGCGAGCGCGAGGTCGTCCGGGTACCGACCGACAAGGGTTTGCACCAGTTCGACCTGCTCCAGGGTCGCCGTCACAGCGCCATCGCCGGCCAGCGTGGACGGCACATACACCGACCAGAACTGGGCTCCGACGCGGCCCTCGCGGAGCCGGGGCAGGTCAGTGCGCACCGCGGCTTGCGGGATGCTGATGTCCAGCGCGGCGGCAACGTCCGGCGGCATGCAGCGAATCGCCCAAGCGATGTCGTTGTGACCGTCGACCAGCGGACAACGCGACAGGAGCGCGCGCGCACGATCGAGGGGCTGGCCTGGCGACACGCTGCCAAGTGTGACATCGCAGGCGACCGCCCTCAGACCGTCGTGCGACCATATCCGTTCAGCGGATGTACGGCCCGGGTTGACCACCACGCACTTCACCCCGAGCCCGGCGCCGAGGAACGCGCCGTAGACTCACGCTCAGGTGAGGCGTCGACCATGACAGCACCGCAGAGCGGCATCTTCGAGCTCGATCCCCAAGCCGGAGACTCGCACGTGGCCCGCACCGACCAAGAGGTCTTCGGAGACGTCTTTCGCCGCAACATGCCGTTCGGGACCGTGACCGAGCACGGCACGATGTTCGTCGGGTTCTGTGCCGAACAGCGCCCCCTGAGCGCGATGCTCGAGAGCACGGCAGGCGTCACCGACGGGGTGCGTGATGCACTGACGCGGTACACGAAGCCGCTAAGAGCTACTACTTCGTTCCTTCAGCCGAGGCGATCCGCCAGTACACAACGTAGCCGCGAGAGGACCGTAAAGGCCGGGTCAGGCCCCGGTCAGCTGATGGGCCGCGTTGATGATCGCGATGACCCAGATCAGATTGACGATGAGCGCAATCGCACCGCAGACGATGCCGGTGATCGACATGCCCTTGGATGCACCGCCGAGTCGATTGGCGCGGCTCAGCCCTACTCCGCCAAGTGACACAGCGATGATCCCCATGATGATCCCCACGTAAGGGATCCAGAAGAGGCACAGGCCAACGATGCCGACCACCCCACCTGCCGTGCCGATGCCATTGCCGGGGGCAGGCTGGGCGTAGGCGGCCGGCGCGTACTGCGCTGGCGCGTACTGCGGGGGCGGCTGTGGCTGTAGGGCGAATTGCGGAGGCGGCAACGGGGGCGCGCTACCCGGTGGCGGGGGTTGCATGTCCATGTTCATGTCTCCAACTCCAGCTCGTGGACGCTGCGCCCAGCACCCCGGCGAGCCGCCTCTCATCTGGTCACGCCACCGTGATCGCCGCCATGTGGCACCGCCAGAGGCATCTGTACCAGTGGTCGACGAGCGCCGCCCACTGTCCTATCGGCGAACGTCACGTGCTGTCCACGACCCGGCCGCCGCGGCCGCCGACACGTCGATGGCGGCGTCGTTCCCGCCGCGCAACTACCACGTCGCCCCCGCAGCGGCTTGGAGTCGGCTCATCGAGGTGCAAGGCTTCGGGCAGCGCTACGTCGATGCGCACGGGGCGACCAAGGGCACCGTGACAATCCGCGCCAACCAGATCTCGCGCTACATCACCTTCGGAGTCCCGGCCACGAGTATCGGCAATCCCGGGAGCGGGTGGGGCTTCACCGTCGTGCTCACCGGACAGGATGGGTTCAGCCCCGACAAGGCCCGGGCGTTCACGGCCACCGCCGGCTCGTACACCTTCGGGGAGTGCGCCACCACAAGCTCGGACCCGCACTGCACTGTCGACCCGAGCACGGTGCCCAAGGCAGTCGACGTGCTCACACTGCCCGGCGTGTTGCAGAGCAACGAGCTCGACTACACGCTGCACAACCCGGTGACGCTCAGCGGCGTGGTGATCCCCTAAAAGCCTCCCCAGACGCAAACATCGAGGGGGCGGCCGCTGTCACGCGGCCGTCCCTCGGTCTTCGCCGCACTGCTCGTCCGCTCTGATTGGTTTGAGAACCGCAGCTCTTGGCTTGCGGCAGCTCAGCGGATGTACATGAAGCCTATCGCCGTGAGCGCTGTGGCGTGGAGTTCCGGAAGGCGAGCGCACGTCCCGGAGTTATCCGCTGAAACGAATCCCTCGTTCACGTCCGCTGAGTCCTACCTCACCGTGGTCGGCCTGCACAGCGTGATCATGATCTTCATCGCCTCCGCCGCCACCATCGGACCGTTCGGAAACTACCTCCTGCCCATCATGACCGGATCGCGCGGCATGGCCTTCCCGCGGCTCGAGGCGCTCACCTTCTGGCTGCTCACACCAGCGGCGCTCATCCTGCTGTCGAGCATCTTCCTGGGAGGATTCCCCATCGGCTGGATAGGGTACGCGCCGCTCGCGGACGAGGCAGCGCGCGGCATGGACACCTACCTGGTGGCGTTCAGCCTGATCGGACGGTTCATCTGCCTTTTTCCTGGCTGAACATGATCGCCACGGTGATCTCCCGTCGAGCGCCGGTCTGCGCATGACGCAGCTGCCAAGCTTTGTCTGGGGAGTCTTCGTCACCTCGTGGCTGGGACTGCTGGCGCCGCCGGTGCTGCTGGCCGTGCTGGTCAGGGAGACGCTCGATCACATCGGCCACTCCGCGTTCTTCGTCCCCTCCGGCGGGGGTTCGGCGTACCTCTGGGAGAACCTCTTCTGGTTCTTCGGCTATCCCGAGGTGTACATCTGTCGGCGTGCTCAGCTGGGTCGTTTGGCAGCACCTCCTCTTCGTCAGCGGCATCGCGCCGGGGCTGCGTCCCTTCTACATGTTCTCAACCGAGGCGATCTCCATTCCCACCAGCATCGTCTACCTGGTGGCGATCGGGACGCTGTGGAGATGTCGCGCACGCTTCACGGTGCCGATGCTGTTCGTCGTGGGCTTCCTCTTCAACTTATCCAACGGCGCTCACGCTGTGGGCGCTCTGGTCCCAATGCAGCGGTGTGGCGGCGGCGGGAACAGCCGGGCGACCGGCAACAGCCAAAGCTGCCGCATGCCCCGGACCAGCGTCGACCGAGTGGAGCGGCCACAGCGAAGCGTCGACCATGGACGCCTGCAGGCCACTCAGCCCGACGCCGGTCGCCGTCAGATGCGCCTCTTTGCGCGTCCAACATTCGAAGAACGCGCGCACCTGCAGCGCCCTGGCAGAGCTGCCAGTACGTCTTGTTCCGTCTCGGGGAAGAAGCGACTGCCACCTCCCCTACCGGAAAGTCGTCGCGCACGCGCTCAATGTCGACGCCAACCTCACGACCACGGGTGACGGCGTAGACGGCGATTCCCCCGGAGTGGAAACGTTGAACCGCAGCCATTCCCCCGCTGCCCCGGCGAGTCGAGGCTTCGCAGGCTGTCCGTCAACATCTCGGCAACCGCGAAGACTGCGGGCTCGGTGAGGATCGTGAGGTGTCCGCCTGGCACCTCGTGGATCCGCAAAGACCCCTTGTGGACTGCCTCCCAGCCGTAGGAGCGGGACCCGGTCTCGGCCACCCCGTCTGCGGCTACGAAGAGATCCATCGGCGCGTCGTGCCCGGAGCAGGAATAGCGCGATGACAGCCTGAGTGCGCCACGCCAATCGAAGTCGTCGCCGAGTCGCGACTCGCGAAGTTGGACGCGCACCAATCCTGCCCGAATCTCGCGGGCGACGACCGTGCCCAGGTGCCGCAGCGACCCGAGCGTTCCCCGTTCCCACTGCCGAACGATCCGTTGACGTAGGGACAGCCTCCGGCGCATGGCAGCACGTGAGAAAGCGGGTGTCCCAGCGTCAAGGACGCCGAGCCAGGCCACGTCCTCGCCACCCGCTCGGAGCTGACCGGCTATCTCGTAGGCCAGCCGGCCCCCGAACGAGAACCCCGCGATGTAGTACGGTCCGATGGGCTGGGTTTCTCGCATGGTGCGAAGCATCGCCGCGGCGAGATCCTCAACGCTGCGCGAGGGGTCAAAGCGAGCGCCTTTGCGCTCGGGCAGCAAACCCACCACCCGCTGGTAGGGCCGCAGAGACCGCGCGAAATGGCGCAGGGTAAGCATGGCCGATTCGCTCGGGTGCACGAAGAACAGGACTGGCCGGCTCCCGCTCGAGTTGGTGGGACCAATCGGCTGGCCTTCCTCAGGAGCAGCATCGCACGTCTCGATGGCGGCGGCTAGTCCGGCGACGGTGGCGCTGCCATCGAAAAAAGCAGCTAACGGGACGGCCACTCCGAACTCGCGCTCGACGGCCGTGACAAGTCGCACAGCAAGCAGCGAATCGCCGCCGAGTTCGAAGAAATCATCATCGATTCCGACCTCTGGCACACTAAGTGTTCGAGCCCAGACGCGGGCCAGCTTTTCCTCCAGCTCCGTGCGCGGTGCCGTGTACGTGTGCTTCGTATCAGCCTGGCTGCCGTCTGGCGCAGGAAGCGCCGCGCGATCCAGCTTACCGGTGCTCGTCATGGGAAGGCGCTCGAGGACGACGAAGGCTGCGGGTACCATGTGCCCCGGCAAGCGTTCGCGAAGCTGACGGCGCAGCTCGTCGACGGAGGGGGTCGTGTCGTGTGGGACCACGTAGGCGACCAGGCGCCGGTCGCCGGGCGTGTCCTCACGCGCGATGACGGCAATGGCAGCGACGCTCTTGCGAGCGAGAAGAACCGCCTCGATCTCACCCGGCTCGATGCGGACACCCCGGATCTTGACCTGCCGGTCCAGGCGACCCATATGGACAATACTTCCGTCGGGTAGGTACCTTGCGAGGTCGCCGGTACGATACATCCGAAGCCCTGTGACGAAGGGATCGGGAAAGAAGCGCTGCGCCGTTTCGTCCGGACGGTTAAGGTATCCAGCAGCGACACCCCCCCCGCTGATCACGAGCTCCCCAGGCACCCCCACCGGGATCGGGCGCTGCAGGCGATCGAGGATGTAAGTCTTCACGTTGGCGATCGGACGCCCGATCGTGATCGGCAATCCAGGGCCAACGCGTGAGAATGTCGCGTACACCGTGGTCTCAGTTGGGCCGTAGCCGTTCCAGACCGCAGCGCAGCGGTCGAGGAGGGCCGCAGCCAACCCATCAGACAGAGTGTCGCCTCCGCTGACAGCGACCAGCCCTGAATGGCCCGTCCAACCGGAGTCGACCAGCATCTGCCACGTCGCTGGAGTGGCGTGCATGACCGTGACGCCCGCGGAGTCGATGAGAGCGCTGAGGCCGCGTGGATCGCGGACATCATGCCAAGAAGCAAGAACGAGGCGAGCACCATTGCCAAGTGTTGCAAAGATGTCGCCCACTGACATATCGAACGCATACGTGGCAACCGCAAGAACAACATCACGGGCAGCAAGGCCGGGCTTTTCAGCGAGCGCGCTCACCAAGTTGGCAACGTTGCGATGCTGCACCTGCACACCCTTTGGACGTCCAGTTGATCCCGACGTGTAGAGGATGTATGCGAGGTCGTCCGGCGATGCGCAGTGCGCCGGCGGGTCAGATGGTAGGTCGACCTGCTCATCGTCGATGCAGACGACCGCTGCCTGGTGTGGCGGGAGACGGCCAAGCAGGTGACGCTGAGTGAGCAGCACCGTAGCTGCCGTCTCGTCGAGTATGAAAGACAGTCGTTCTGCTGGATGGCGCGGCTCGAGGGGCACATACGCCGCGCCCGACTTGAGGATTCCTAGCAACCCGATGACCATGTCAAGGGAGCGCTCCAGGCAAACCGCCACCACCTTCCCTCGATCAGCGCCGGCGGAACGCAAGCGGTGACCCAGCCGGCTGGCCTGCTCATCGAGCTCCGCATAGGTGAGTTGTGCGTGCCCGTCGCTGACGGCGACGGCATTGGGGGCGCGCCCTGCCTGGAGGCTGATCAGCTCGTGTACGCACGCGCCGCGGGCGTACGGTGCTGCTGTCGCGTTCCATTCAATGAGTTGACTGTGCAATTCGAGAGGCGTCAGCATCTCGAGGTCGCGGCACCGCGCCCGGGGATGCTCGGCCACCGCCTCGAGCAGGCGTTGAAGGTGGCGGCGCAGGCGCAGTACGGTCTCACGTGAAAACCGCCTGCCGTCGTAGAGGAAGGTGACCTCGAGGGCGTCGCCGACCAGCAGCATCAAGGTCAACGGGTAGTTGGTCTGCTCATCGGACCGGTACAACTGGAACCCGTCCACTTCGACCTGGGTACTGTCGTCGAGCGGATAGCCGAACACCAACAGTGTGTCGAAAAGGGCAGTACCGCACCCCAACTCACTCCAGCGCTGGATGTCGACGAGAGGGGTGTGCTCATGCCTGCGCAGCTGCATTTGCTCAGCCTGAAGCTGCTGCAGCCAGGTGAGGATCTCGGTGTCGTCCGGCACCAGGACGCGCATCGCAACGGTGTTGATGAACAGCCCGATCATGGTCTCTACGCCGGGCAACTCGGCCGGCCGTCCGGAGACGGTCACGCCAAAGGTCACGTCAGGACTGCCCGTGTAGCGGCTCAGCAGCAGACCCCAGATTCCCTGCACGAGCGTGCTCATGGTCACCCGGTGCCGCCGGGCCAGCTCGCGTAACCCGTCCATCGCCGGGGCAGCCAGCACAAGCTGCACGTCATGGAGGTCGGCGGCGGCGTTACCGTCTGCGCCGACGTCGGCGGGGAGGCGGGTCGGCGTTTGGACGCCGGACAGGTACGCGCGCCACCACCCTTCATCAGCCGAGCTATCGCGATCTGCGAGCCAGGCGATGTACTCGCGATAGGGGCGGGGCTCCGGCAGATGTGGTTCGTCCCCCCGCGCCAGCGCGGCGTGGCAGCTCCGCAACTCGGCGAGAAGTAACTCCCTGGTCCAGCCGTCAAAGAGCAGGTGGTGGAAGGTGAACACCAGCTCGCGCTCGCCCCCAGGCCCGCGTAGAAAGGTCAGCCGACTGAGAGGGGCCGATGACATGTCGAGGCCGCGAGCCCGGTCTTCAGCGAGGAAGTTCTCGCGCCACTCTGCCCTGTCAGGCGAGTCACTGGCCCAGTCGCGGTTCTCGACCGGCAGCCTCACATCGCGATGCACCAGCTGCAGCGGGCGCTTCAGCCCCTTCCACTCGACGCTGCTGCGCAGGGCCGAGTGTCGATTGACCACCAGCGACCAGCAACGCTCGATGAGTTCGGCGTCCGCCTCAGATCCCAGCCGGAAGCACAGTTGCCTGACATAGTCGCCGCCCTCAGGCGAGTAGAGGCTGTGGAACAGCATCCCCTCCTGCAGAGGACTCAGCGGGTAGATGTCTTCGACGTCGCGCCTAGCCAAGAAGCCGGTCCAAGGTTTCCTGGTCGATGCCGGCAAGCGGAAAGCCCTCGGGGCTCCCCCGGCCGTTCTCGGATGGCATCCTCCCGGTGTCAGCGCCGGTGTCCTCGAGATCCTGCTGGCGAACCGAAGCTGCCTTCGCGGCCAGGCCTGCAACCGTCTGATGCTCGAAAATATCGACAGGGCTGAGCCTCAGCCCCTCGCGGTTGGCCAAGGCCATCACGTGGATGCTGAGTAAGGAGTCCCCGCCCAACTCGAAGAAGTTGTCCTCGACGCCGACGGTGTCGACCCGCAGCACCTCAGACCAGATCGTCACCAGCTTCTCCTCGTCGATCGTCCGCGGTGCCACGTAGACGGCCTCGGCGCGGAGCTGCGCCCGGGGAGCTGGCAGAGCGCGTCGGTCCAGCTTTCCGTTGCGGGTCAACGGCAGCTTCTCGAGGAGAACAAAGGCGGACGGCATCATGGCGTCGGGCAAGCGCACGCCGAGATGGGCGCGAAGCTCGCCGAGTCCGAGCTGGCGCCCACCGGCCGGCACCACATAGGCGACCAGCCTACGCTCGCCTCCGACCCTCTCGTCGACCCGCGGCAACACCGCTGCCGCCGCCACATCCTGATGCGCCGCCAGCGCGGCCTCGATCTCGCCGAGCTCGATACGGATGCCTCGGATCTTCACCTGAGAGTCCGTGCGACCTAGGAACTCGACGCTACTGTCGGCCTTGTGCCTGGCGACGTCACCCGTCCTGTACATTCGCTCGCCTGGCCTGAAGGGATTGTCGACGAAACGGTCGGCTGTCAGCTCGGGTCGGTTGAGGTAGCCACGGGCAACCTGAACACCACCGACACACAGCTCACCGGGAACGCCTATCGGGACGGGGCGGAGGTGGGAGTCGACCACATACACCTGGGTGTTGGCGCAGGGATGGCCGATCGGGATGATCTCCTCGCCGGCCGGGTCGCAGCGCCACGACATCGCGTCGAGGGTCGCCTCGGTGGGCCCGTAGACATTGCGAAGCTCCACCTCCGGCCCGAAGCATTCAAAGAAGCGCCGTGCCAGGGCGGGACTGAGCGCTTCACCACCTGACGCCATGAAGCGGACGCTGTCGCAACCAGCCTCAACCATCGCCTCCAGTGAGGCCTGGAGCAACGAGGGGACGAACTGCATGGCACTGATCCGGTGGGTGCGGATCGCCAGGGCCAGGCGCAACGGGTCGCGGTGGGCTCCGGGCTCGAGGATCACTAGGGTCGCGCCGCAGATCAGCGGGCAGAGGAACTCCCAGATCGAGACGTCAAAGCCGAGCGGCGTCTTCTGAAGGACTCGGTCATCGGCGGTGAGGCCGAACGACTCCACCCGCCAGGTGAGCTGGTTGACCAGTGAGCGGTGCTCAACCATCACGCCCTTGGGGGCGCCCGTCGAACCTGAGGTGAAGAGCACGTATGCCAGGCTGGAGGGATCGCTGGCGGGGCTCTCAAGTGGGGGATGCGCCATCCAGGCGCCTCGTTCTGCGTCGAGCCGGATCACCGTCGCGCTTGTGGCTGGCAGGGACGCCTCGACGGCGGTGGCGGTGAGCACCGCCAGCGGGGCGGCATCGGCGAGCATGTGGGCGAGGCGCTCGCGCGGCTGATCGGGCTCGAGGGGGACGAACGCGCCCCCGGCCCTGAGTACCGCAAGCAGCGCCACCACCTGGTCGATCGACCGCTCCATGCAGATCCCGACGAGGACATCGGGACCCACCCCGAGCTCGCTCAAACGATGGGCGAGTCGTCCCGCCTGGTCGTCGAGCTCGGCGAAGGTCAGCGACGTCCGCCCATCGGTCACGGCCTCAGCGTCGGGCGTACGGCGCACCTGATTTGCTACCAGTTCGTAGACGCCACAGCCGTCCGGGTAGGCTGCTGCCGTCGCGTTCCACTCCACCACATGACGCTGCAGCTCCGCCTCGGTCAGGAGCGGCAGCTCAGACACCGAGCGCTCGGGTGCCTCGACTATCCCCTCGAGTAGCCGCAGCCAGTGGCGGATGATGCGGCGTGCCGTCGCCGGCTCGAAGAGATCGGTGTTGTAAATGAGACGGCCATCGATGTGGCCCTCCGGCCGGGCGTCAAGCTCCATGGTCAGGTCCAATTTGGCAGTACCAACCGCGTTGCCGAGCTTGGCGTCCTGGTACAAGGTCCACTCGGAGTCGGTTGACGACGGGGGCGGCAAGAGAACCAACACGGCCTGGAAGAATGGGTTGATGCTGGCATCGCGAGCAGGCTGTAGATCACCGACCAGCCGTCCAAATGGCACCTGCTGGGCTAGGCCGTCAAGCAGCTCCGTCCGGAGGCGGCCTACCAGCTGCCTGAACGAGGGATCTCCTCCCAAGTCGGCGCGGACGACAACCGAGTTAAAGCAGTACCCCACCACCGCCTCAAACTCGGTGCGCTGCCGGAGGTCGCTGACGATTCCGAAAACCACGTCATCCTGGGCCGCCGTGTAACGGTGCAACAGAACGGCGAATGCCGACGCGAGCACTTGGAAGAGGGTTGCACGCTCGTCCAAGCCAAGGGAACGTAGCCGGCGGACGAGGGCCTCAGCCAGCCGCACGCGCTCCATCCCGCCACGGAAACGCTGCTGGCGGGGTCGCGGGTGATCGAGCGGCAGTTGAAGCTGAGGGGCTCCCTCGAGGTGGCGTCGCCAGTATTCCATCCTTCGCGCGTAGGTTTCGCTCTTCGTCCATTCCTGTGACCAGCGCGCGTAATCCGCGTACTGGGTGGGTGGGTCGGGGAGAGCCGGTTGTTCCTCGGCGGCAAAAGAATCGTAGAGGGCCACCAGCTCGGGAAGTACCACGCGGTGCAGACTGACAGCGTCGACGGTCAGGTGCGGTAGGACTAGGTACAGACGATGCTCGTCCTCGCCGAATCGCACGAGCATCGGACGCAAGAGAGGCCCTTTGTCGAGCTGGTACGGTTGGCGCGCCAACTCCGCGGCTATGGCTGTCGCATGCTCTTCCGCGTCGCGCCTAGGGCTGTCACTGAGATCGGTGACTGGGAATTCGAAGAGCGGTGGAGGCTGTACAACCTGCACAGGTTGTCCGTCCATCATCAGGAACGTCGTCCGCCACGCTTCGTGGCGCCGCACCAGCTCGTTGAACGCACGTTTGAATGCATCGCGATTGAACGCGCCGGTCTTGCGGACCGTGATCAGTTCGTTGTAAACGGGATTGTCAGGCGCCAGCTGGCTGAAGTACCAGAGATCCTCTTGGACGACTGACAGTGGGATCGGTCCGGGCTCCCCCCCCGGCGTGGCGGCCCGAGAATGGCGGGTGCCCTTCGTCTGTCCACGCAGCCTCCGTTCCAGGAGCGCACGCTTCGCGCCGGAAAGATGTTCGATGTCGACTCTCATGAGTTAGAACGCCACCGGTAACGCGGTGAGCCCCCGCAGTCCCAGGTTGGGCCGCCACTCCACCGACTCTGACTTGAGGCGCATGTGAGGCAGTCGACGCAGCATGGTGCTGAGGACGATCTGCCCCTCAAGTCGTGCAAGCGGCGCTCCGAAGCAGAAATGGCTTGCCCAGGCGAAGGCGACGTGACGATTGTCCGCTCTGAGCAGGTCCAGGCGATCCGGCTCCCTGAATCGCTCGGGATCGCGGTTGGCTGCGCCCATCACGGCGATCACCGCGTCACGCTTCTTGATGAGCTTCCCGCCCAGCTCGACGTCTGTCCGGGCGAGTCGCGCCGTGTGCTGGCTGGGGCTCTCGTATCGCAGCAGCTCCTCGACCGCGGACGGCATGATCGAGAGATCGTCACGCAGGCGCTGCAGCTCATCCGGATGCCGTAGCAGCGTGAGCAGCCCATTTCCGATGAGATTGGTTGTGGTCTCCTGACCACCGACCATGGTGACGATGACGTTCGCCACCACCTCCTCCTCGGTGAGCCGGTCGCCATCGACCACGGCCGTGGCCAACGCGTTAATCAATCCCTCGGTGGGGTCCGTTGCCTGGCGTCGCACCAGATCGCGGAAGTACGTGGTCATGCCCTCCACGCTGGCCAGCACTCGGGTCGCTCGCCCGGGATTGTGCTGAAAGTTCCCGAGCATCTCGGCGAAGTCCTGCGACCAGTCCTTGAGCTTGCGATGGTCTTCGACGGGCATGCCGAACATCTCCGCGGTGACGATCGCGGGCAGCGGATTCGCGATCACGTCCATCACATCCATCTCGCCATCCGCGACGATGGCATCGAGCAGGCCGACGGTGATCTCCTGGATTCGCTCTCGCAGCTTCTCCACCCGGCGAGGAGTGAACGCGGCGGATGCCAATCCTCGAACCCGGGAGTGCTCCGGCGGATCCAGGAAGAGCATCTGCCTGACCATCACACGAGCGATAGGGCCGAGTTGTTCCATCCCCAGTGCCGCCAGTCTCTCAGGCGATGGGGTCCGGTCCGCCGACATCACTTGGAACACCTGAAGCACGTCGGCATACCGAGTCACCACCCATGCGTGCAGGTAGGGATCCCAGTGCACCGGGTCCTCCGTGCGAAGACGTTCGTATAGGGGATAGGGATCGGCGAGTACGGCGGGGTCTAGGAGGTGGTACAGGCTCAGCGGAGCTCGTGGAGGCGAGGCGGCCATCGATCGCGGGACTAATGTCCCGTCCGCGTCTCGGTAGCGGGGCGCATCACGTGGAGCCGTGGGCGATGCCGCTGGCGAGCAACTCCGCCTCCTCGTCGCTCATCCGGTCGAGGTCAGCGACGAGGAGACGCTCCACGGCGGCGGCCAATGCCGCCACCGTCGGTGCCTCGAACAGGTCGCGAAGAGGCAGCTCGACGTCGAACATGTCGTTGATCCGGGTGATCATCTGTGCGCCGAGGAGGGAATGTCCGCCGAGCAGGAAGAAGTCCTCCTCGACCCCGACCGCGCCGATGCCGAGAAGCTCGGCAATGATCTCAGTGAGAGCTTCCTCGAGCTCGTTGCGTGGTGCGGTGCCGACGGCGGTGCGCGGCAAGGCTGAGAGTGAGGTCCTTAGCGCAGCCCTGTCGACCTTGCCACTGGCCAGCTGAGGCAGCTTGTCGAACCACACGAAGTCGGATGGCACCATGTGGTCCGGCATAGCCGCGGCGAGGTGGGCGCGCAGAGTGGCCGTGTTAGCGGAATGGCCGTCGGCTGCCACCACACAGGCTACGAGCCTGCGCTGCTCCGGCGTGTCGCCGATTGCAACGACGGCGCTGGCCCGCAGACTGGGGTGTCGGTCCAGGGTCGCCGAGATCTCGCCCGGCTCGATGCGCCGTCCTCGGATCATCACCTGCTCGTCGAGGCGGCCGAGGAAATCCAGCTCGCCGTCGGCGCGCTTGCGCACCAGGTCACCGGTGCGATAGAGGCGACCCCCGGCGAGGTCACCGAGATGGTCGGGGATGAAACGCTCGGCGGTGAGCTCGGGCATGTTCAGGTAGCCGCGCGCCACGCCGACACCGCCGATGAGCAGTTCGCCCGCCACGCCCGCCGGAACCGGGACCAACGAATCGTCGACGATGTGCGTTGACACCCCTTCGATGGCCCGGCCGAGCGACGGCGAGGCCTCTGATCCGACGCTGGCCGGGATGATGCCCGAGGTGGTCACGACAGTCGCCTCGGCGGGCCCATAGTTGTTGACCACCGTGAACGGAATGTCCGGACCGGGACGACGGTGCAGCGCGTCGCCGCCGGTCAGGAGGATTCGCAGTGACCCGTCCCGGGGCCATGCCAGCGAGAGAATCTCCTCCGCGAGCGCCGTGGGAACGAAGCAAACGGTGATCCGCTGATCGACGAGCCAGTCGCGCAGCGCTGCTGGATCGATGCGCAGTGAGTCCGATGGCACGTGCACCGATGCGCCCGTTGTCAGGTAGGGCCACATCTCCCAGACCACGGCGTCGAAGCCCGGACTGGCGAACTGCATGCCGCGGTCGGCGGCCGCTATTGAGAACACGCGGCGGTGCCAACCAACCAGGTTAAGCAGGGAGGCGTGCTCGACAGTGACGCCCTTGGGGCGCCCCGTGGAGCCCGACGTGTATACAACGTACGCTAGGTCGCCCCCCTTGACGGCCACCTCGGGGATGGGCGCGGGATCCGCCAACGGCTCCGCCGCATCGACGACAACGACGCCTGGCCTGCCGGCGAGTCTCGCCGCGCCGGCGGCATCGGTGACTACGGCAACGGCGTCTGAATCGGCCAGCATGAAGTCGATCCGATCATCGGGGTACGCGGGATCGATCGCCACATACGCACCGCCGGCCTTGAGGATTCCCAGAGCGCCCACCACAAGCGCCGCCGAGCGCTCGAGGCAGAGCCCGACCAGGGTTTCTCGTCGAACTCCAAGAGCCAAGAGGCGATGGGCAAGCTGGTTTGAACGCGCCTCGAGCTGGCCATACGTGAGGACCCCGTCTGGCGCGTTCACTGCTAAGGCGTCCGGCCGTAGCTCCGCTTGAACTGCGACCAGCTCGTGAACCAGCCGTGCCAAGTCCTCAGCGGGGAGGGACGTCAAACGTTGCCTGAGGGCGGTCACCCTCACCCCGCCCGCCCGCTCGGGCCGT
The DNA here is from genome assembly GCA_039935655.1 of Candidatus Dormiibacter sp. GTDB lineage: Bacteria > Chloroflexota > Dormibacteria > Aeolococcales > Aeolococcaceae > Aeolococcus. The sequence goes on from JBDTJX010000008.1 coordinate 66,844, forward strand.
ACTGCACAAGCAGTCGCTGCAAACAATTCACACTCACCAAACCCCTCATCTCTGATTATGCACTAGCGGGGCCGAGAATTCCACCGGCCTTTGTGTTGCTTGGCCGCAGCGCGGTCGGCCTCTCGGTCGCCGACCGCCTATCAATCCGCAGATCATTTGGGCATGATCCGGGCGAGCGCCGTCGTCGTCGGTGCGGGTCCGAGTGGTGTCGCCACCGCCCTCGTCCTCAGCCGGGCGGGACATTCGGTGACCGTTCTCGACAGCGCTCGCTTTCCACGCGACAAGGCGTGTGGCGAAGGGCTGATGCCCCCGCGCGCTGCCTGCCTTTGCCGTCTCGGCCTCCTCGACGATGTCGTGGCCGCCGGCGCCCCCCTATTCGCGGCGCGATGACACCCACGGCGAAGGCACCCCTCCGCCTACGCGCCGTTCCCCACACCGCCCGACGCTGGTGAGCGCTGGGGGCTCGGGGTGCAGCGCACGCTCTTCGATGCTGTGCTCGTCGACGCGCTGCGACGCGCGCCCCGGGTCACCTTCCCGAGGGTGTGCGCGCCACCGGGGTCTTTCGCCGCGGATCTGTGTGGCGCCACGGGATACCCCACTTCCCCTTCAGGGCTGCCTTTAACCTGTCATCGGCTGAACGAGCGCTGTGGCAACCGTCGATCTCGGATTCCGGAGGTGTCATCGCCTCACATTGCACTCGGAATCTGTGAATTTGACACGAACCGTTCACCGTATGTACATGAAGTTGCGCCGCAGGACGTCCAGGTTGTCGACGGCGAGCCCTGTGCCGCGGACGGTGCATTGCTCGGGCTCGCCCGCCACGCGTGCAGAGGCACCCGCGAGGTGCGCGACGTGACGCTCGATGCCCTCGAGCCGCGCACCGCCGCCGGTGAGCACGATGCCGGTGCTGTGGACGTCGCGGTGCAGCGCGGCGGGAGTCTCATCGAGGACCTCGAGCAACGCCGTATCAAGCGGACGCAGGTACTCGGCGACCAGCGTCGACAGCTCGTGCGATGAGAGCAGCACACCACTGATCTCCGCGGTCCGCTCCTCGTGGCTTGCCGCAACGAGAAGATGCGCTACCGACCGGAGCTCGGCGCGGTCGAGGACAGCGTCGTGCACAGCCTCGACGTGCGCGCCAAGCTGGTCGAGCAGGTCTTCCGATCCTCGGACCAGGGACCGCGCGGCCACGGTGCCCTCGAGCGCGAGCACGGCGATGTCCGTCTTGCCGGCGCCGATGTCGATGACGAGGTGCGCCTGCGCCGATGTGACCGACAGGCCGGCTCCCATCGCGGCGGCGATGGCGGCGTCGATCAGGTAGACGGTGCGTGCGCCGGCGCGCGAGGCCGCCTCGAGGACAGCGCGCCGGTCGTCGCCGCTCATCCCGGCGCGCACCGCCACCACGATGTCGGGCTTGAAGATGCGCTGGCGGCCAACCGCTCGATTGACGGCCAGGTGCAGCAGGGCGGTGAGCGCTTGATGGTCACGAACGTCGCCTCCCTGCATCGGCCGGCGCAGCTCGACAGTCCGATCCTCAATCGCCGCCTCCAGCGCGGCGGTGCCGAGCAGGGTCAGCCCCGCTTCGCCCTCGCGGATGGCGACGACGGCAGGCTCGGCGATCAACGTCGCCTCACCGCGGGTCACCACCCGGACTGTTGAGGTGCCCAGGTCGACCCCGAGCTTCTTGCCGAGCACCGGTCGTTCTAGTCGCCGACGACGCCGCTGAAGTCTCGTGCCGCGGCATCGGCCTCGCCGCTCACGGTCACGCGTTCGATGTCGGCGCCGAGGCCGCGCAGCTTCTCTTCGAGAGTCTCATAGCCGCGGTCAAGGTGGTACACGCCGTCCAGCTCGCTGGTGCCATGTGCGCAGAGGGCGGCGATCAGAAGGGCGGCGCCCGACCGGATGTCGGGGACCGTTGCTCGCGTGGCCCTGAGCTCGACTGGTCCGTTGATGATCGCGCTTCGACCCTCCACGCTGATGCGTGCGCCGAACCGCAGAAGCTCGGGAACATGACGGAACCGGTTCTCGTACAGGGCTTCACTGACGATGCTGATGCCTCTCGCCTGGGTCATGAGCGCGCAGAACTGCGGTTGCAGATCAGTGGCAAACCGGGGGTGCGGCCAGGTGGTGACGTCGACGGCATGCAGCGGCGCGCTCCTGACGCGCACGTGGCTTGCCCCCTCGACCACATCGGCGCCGGCGCTGCGCAGCTTGTTGATCAACCAGCGCACATCGCTGGTTCGCATGCGGTCGACGAGGACGTCGCCTCCCGTGGCAGCCGCCGCCACCATGTACGTTCCCGCCTCGATGTAATCGCTGGTCACGCTGTGGGTGGTGCCGTGCAGCAGACCGGGCTGGCCCTCGATGACGATCAGCTCCGAGCCCGCGCCGGTGATGTGTGCCCCCATGCCGACCAGGCAGCGAACCAGGTCGAAGACGTGCGGCTCGCGGGCGGCGTTGGAGATGACGGTGATCCCCTCGGCGAGGACCGCGGCCATGATGAGGTTCTCAGTCCCGGTCACCGTCGGCATGTCGAGGTCGATGCGCGCGCCCCGCAGCCGACTCGAACGCGCCGTGTACATGTCGGTCATCTCGTCGACATCGGCGCCCATAAGACGGAGGCCCTCGAGGTGCTGTTCGACGCGTCGCATGCCGATGTCGTCCCCACCCGGCCGCGCGATCGCGGCCTCACCGGTACGAGCGATGAGCGCGCCGAACAGGAGGAAGGATCCGCGCATCCGCCGGGTCAGCTCGGCGCCGATCTCCGACGAGGAGACCGTGACGGCATGCAGCCGCCACGAGGACGAGGACAGTCGATCCACGCTGACACCGAGGTGGCGCAGCATCGCCGCCATCGCCTCGATGTCCTCGATGTCGGGGACGTTGCGCAACTCCAGGGGCTGGTCGGTGAGCAGCGAGGCGGCCATCACCGGCAGGGCGGCGTTCTTGCTCCCGGAGATCGACACAGTGCCGTGCAGCGGTCGCGGGCCGGCAATTCGGAGGAGGTCCATGGCGTCCTAAACGTATCCGAGAAGGGGTCGGTCTTGCGGCCTGGGCGGGCAGGTCGAGCGACGTTTGGGCCACACTGACACAGGATCGACGACATAATCGGAGTGACAGGCCATGGCCATCGCCACCGCAACCTCTCTCGGCAGGATCGAGAGCCTCCTCGGGGAGGAGGCGGGCATCCTGCTCGAGCACCGGTGCGAGACGGTGCCCCGGGAGATGCTCCACCTTCCCGGCCCGGACTTCGTCGACCGTGTCCTCACCGCCAGTGATCGCAACGTTCGCGTGCTGCGCAGCCTGCAGACCCTCTTTGGCCACGGCCGGCTGGCGAGAACCGGCTACCTCTCGATCCTCCCAGTCGACCAGGGCATCGAGCACTCGGCGGGGGCCTCCTTTGGCCCCAACCCGGCGTACTTCGACGGCGAGAAGATCGTCGAGCTCGCAGTCGAGGGTGGCTGCAACGCCGTGGCCTCGACGTTCGGCGTGCTCGGCTCAGTGGCGCGGCGCTGGGCGCACCGCATCCCGTTCATCGTCAAGCTCAACCACAACGAGTTGCTCACCTACCCCAACCGCTACGACCAGGTGATGTTCGGCGACGTGCAACAGGCCTGGGAGCTGGGGGCTGTCGCGGTGGGAGCGACCATCTACTTCGGCTCGGAGGAGTCCATGCGCCAGCTGCAGGAGGTCACCGAGGCGTTCCATGAGGCGCACGAGCTGGGCATGGCGACGGTGCTGTGGTGCTACCTGCGCAACGACGCCTTCAAGAAGGACGGCGTCGACCTTCACGGCGCCGCCGACCTCACCGGGCAGGCCAACCACCTGGGGGTCACCATCCAGGCAGACATCATCAAGCAGAAGCTGCCCACCAACAACGGTGGGTTCACCGCGCTGGACTTCGGCAAGACCAACCCCGCTGTCTACGATACGTTGACCACTGACAACCCCATCGACCTGACCAGGTACCAACTGCTCAACTGCTACGCGGGACGCTCGCCGCTGATCAACAGCGGTGGTGAGTCCAAGGGGGCCGGCGACCTCGCTGAGGCGGTGCGCACAGCGGTCATCAACAAGCGCGCGGGCGGTACCGGGTTGATCAGCGGGCGCAAGGCATTCCAACGCCCGATGGCCGAGGGAATCGACCTCCTCAACGCTATCCAGGACGTGTACCTCCTCGACCAGGTCACCATCGCATGAGCGGCTGGGATCGACCGGGCGGCGGCGACAGCGAGATCGCTGCGCCCGCCGACGAAGCGGGCGCGTCAACCGCGGTCGTCGAACGCGTCGCCGTGTCGGACGAGGTCGTCGACCACGAGCCGCTCAACACCACGGCCAGTGACACCAGGGCAGCCGGCAGCCGGCTACGGGCGCGGCCGAGCAACGTGGTCCTGCTGCTGAGCGTCATCCTCGTGGCGGTGATCGCGCAGGCGGTGATCAGCTACTTGTCATTCGACGTCACCCGGCAATTGCGCGACCAGACCGTGAGTGCCAATGGGCTGCAGCGGTGCATCATCTCGGCGCAGCTCAACGCAACGAGCACCACCGCCGCCAACTCTGGCGTGCGCAGCTGCCTCAGCAAGTAGGGCCGTCAGCGGGTCCCTGAGAGGCCGGCCAGCCCCGACGCCCCGGCTCGCTCGAGGGCGCGGTCGACAATCAGCGGGACTGACGGTCCCAGGGTCTCGAAGCCCTCCCCCACCGTCATGCCCATGAGGAAGCGGGCATGGATGCCCTCGGCGATGATCGCCAGCTTGTAGTGACCGAGCGCGATGTACCACTCGAGCGCGCCAAGGTCGCGCGTGCTCCTCGCCGTGTACGCGGCGATGACATCGTCGCGTGTCAGGAACCCGGCGCCGAGGTGGCCGCGGGCTCCCTGGTGCACACCCGCTGCCGGGTCATCGGGGTCGTCGACCCAGTACACGATCAGCAGCCCGACGTCGCACAGCGGATCCCCGATCGTGCTCATCTCCCAGTCCACGACGGCGGCGATCCGGCCCGGGTCGTCGGGCGCGAAGATGACGTTGTCAAAACGGTAATCGCCGTGCACGATGCCCGCCGCGGACTGCTCGGGAATAGCGGCGAGCAGCCTCCCATGCAGCTCCTCGATGGCGGGCAGCTCGCGGGTCCTGGACGCCTCCCACTGCTGCCACCAGCGACGCACCTGCCGCTCGAGGAAGCCGGCAGGATGGCCAAAGTTGGCGAGGCCGACGCTGTCAGGCTCGACGGCGTGCAACGCCAGCAGCACGTCGACCAGCGCGGTCGACATCGACTGGCGCGTGTCGCGAGTGTCGGGCCACACCGCGGGAAGCCGCTCGCGCACCACCTGTCCCTCGACGAAATCCATGACGTAGAAGGGGGCGCCGATCAGCGACGCGTCATCGCAGAGCGCCACGGTGGCCGGCACCGGGATGTCGGTTCCCTGCAGCGCGCTCATCACGCGCCACTCACGGGCCATGTCGTGCGCGGTCGGCAGCACATGCGCCAGGGGTGGACGCCGCACCACCCAGCGCCGGGAACCGTCACTGACCGCGTAGGTGAGGTTGGAGCGGCCGCCGGCGATCACGTCAGCGGTCAGCGGCCCGGCGAGGCCCCCGACCCGGGCCGCCAAGAACCCACCGAGTGCATCGAGGTCGAGACCGCGCGGGCCGTCCATCGCCGCGGTAGCCTACAGACACGCAACGGGGGCGTGAGACCCTGCGACATCGAGAGGTAAACCATGGCCACAGCAGGCAAGGGACAGGGCACGCCCGAGGACCCGTGGCAGCTGACCACCCCGAGCGGCTCTTCTGAGTACGCGATGTATCGCGACCCCAGCCTCGATCCCCCGGCGATCGTGTGCCGGGTCGGAACCACGCAACTGCGTTACCACCTCAGCGCGATCGACGACCTGCACGCCTGGCTGAAGGAACAGGGCGACTGGGTGTCGCTGGGCAGCGCCGACGAGCAGAAGCCGGCGGCGGACGGCACGGTCGAGGCGTGGGGCCGCTCCTCGGACAACCCGGTGGGGGGCTGGTACGGCCTCAAGAAGGGGCTGCGCGGACGCTTCGGGATGTACATGCCGCCGTTGCTCGAGACACTCGGCCTCGCGGAGGTCGAACACAACCCGCGCAACAACCGGATGCGCGCACTGTAGGGCCAACCGGTCGAGGCGGTGCGGGAGGCGTCTATTCTTCGCGACGGCTGTGACGGTGGCGGCGGATCTCGGCCACGCGCAGCCTGAAGATCGACCGCTCGAGGGCGACGGACGCCTCGGCGTCGCCCGCGTCCTGCGACAGCGCCTCCTGGGCGGCGCGTCGCGCCTCCTCCGCAGCCGCCTCGTTGATGTCCTCCGCCCGCTCGGCCACGTCGGCGAGGATCAGCACCTTGTCCGGCAGGACCTCGAGAAACCCACCGGCGACAAAGAAGAACTCCTCGTGGCCTTGGTTGCGGACCATGATCTCGCCGGTTCGCAGCGGGGTCAGCAGCGGGATGTGGCGCGGCAGGACGCCGAGGTCACCCTCGATGCCCGGTGCGACCACGAAATCAGCCTCCTGGCTGAGCACGCGGCCCTCGGCGGTGACCAGCTCCACCTGCAGTTTCGCCACTAGTCGCCCTTCCCTTCGCCGGCGTCGTCCTGGGGGGCCGACTTGTCGTCGGCCGGCCTCTTGGCGGCTGCCGTCTTCTTCTCCGCGGCCGGCTTCTTCTCCGCTGCGGGCTTCTTCTCGACCACCGGCTTCTTGTCGGCCGGCTTCTCGTCCTCCGCGTCCTCAGCCGGCTTCTGCTCGACCGCCTTGTCCTCGGCTCGCTTCTCCTCTGTCGCCGTGCCCTCGACCGGCTTGTCCTCATCCGGCGTGGTCTCGGCCGGCTTCTCCTCATCTGTCTTCTGCTCCGCCTCGTTGTCGTCCTCGCCAGCCTCGGTGTCGGCTTCGTGCGGAGCCTCGGCCTTGTCCTTCGGTGCGTCCTCAGCGTCAGCGCCGCCGAGCTCCTTGCCCTTCTCCACGGCCTCGTCGATGGTGCCGACCATGTAGAAGGCGTCCTCGGGAAGGTCGTCATGCTTGCCGTCGAGGATCTCGGCGAAGCCGCGGATCGTCTCCTCGAGCGCCACGTACTTTCCGCCACGACCGGTGAACTGCTCGGCGACGTGGAAGGGCTGCGAGAGGAAGCGCTGGACGCGACGAGCGCGCTGGACGGTCACCTTCTGGTCGTCGCTCAATTCCTCCTGACCGAGGATGGCAATGATGTCCTGCAGCTCCTTGTACTCCTGGAGCACGCGCTTGACGCCCTGGGCGACGCGGTAGTGCTCGTCGCCGACGATGGTCGGGTCGAGCGCGCGGCTGAACGAGTCGAGCGGATCCACGGCCGGGTAGATGCCAATCTCGGTCAACGCCCGGCTCAGGGCCACCGTCGAGCCGAGGTGGGCAAACGTGGTGGCGACGGCGGGGTCGGTGAAGTCGTCGGCGGGCACGTACACCGCCTGCACGGAAGTGATCGAGCCGTCCTTCGTCGAGGTGATGCGCTCCTGCAGGTCACCCATCTCGGTGCCGAGCGTGGGCTGGTAGCCGACCGCGCTGGGCATGCGCCCGAGCAGGGCTGAAACCTCGGCGCCGGCGAGGGTGTAGCGGAAGATGTTGTCGATGAAGAGGAGGACGTCCGACTTCTCCTCGTCGCGGAAATGTTCGGCGATGGTCAGCCCGGTCAGGCCCACCCGGGCGCGCGCACCCGGCGGCTCGTTCATCTGGCCGAAGACCAGCGCGGTCTTGTCGAGCACCCCGGACTCTTCCATCTCACCGTAGAGGTCGCGCCCTTCGCGGGTGCGCTCGCCGACGCCGGCGAACACTGAGAAACCGCCGTGCTCCTTGGCGATGTTGTTGATCATCTCCTGCACGATGACCGTCTTTCCGACACCGGCACCCCCGAACAGCCCGATCTTCGACCCCTTGCTGAACGTGCAGATCAGGTCGATGACCTTGATGCCCGTCTCCAGGATCTCCTGCTCGGTGGACTGCTCGTCGATCGGCGGCGCGAGGCGGTGGATCGACGCCAGGGGTGCGTCGGTGAGCGGCGGCTTGCCGTCGATCGGTTCACCGATGACGTTGAACATCCGGCCCAATGTCTTGCGGCCCACCGCCACCTGGATCGGTCCACCGGTGTCCTCGAAGGTGTCACCGCGACGCAGACCATCGGTGGAGTTCATGGCGATGGTGCGGACGGTGCTGTTGCCAAGGTTCTGCTGCACCTCGAGGACGAGGCGACTCTTGTCTTCGCGGATGCGCTCGAGGGCGAAATAGATGTCGGGGAGCCTGTCTGTCTCGAACTCGACGTCCACCACCGGGCCGATCACCAGCACCACCGTGCCGGTGCCCACGCCCTTCTGCTTGCCGGCTTTCTTCTCGGCGACTGCCATCTCTGTGCTCTCCTTCGGCCTGGCGGGCTCAGCCCGCCAGCGCGGCTGCGCCGCCGACGATTTCCATCAATTCGGTCGTGATCGTGGTCTGCCGCACCGTGTTGGCGGTCAGCGTCAGGTCCAGGATCAGGTCGTTGGCATTGTCGGAGGCGTTGTGCATGGCGACCATCTGCGCAGCCATCTGGCTGGCGAGGGTCTCCAGCACCGCTCGGTAGATCTGCGCCTCGATGTAGCGGGGCAGCAGCGCGTCGAGCACCACCTCGGGCTCCGGCTCGTACACGAAGTCGGCAGCCAGCTTGCCGCTCGCCTCGGGGACCTCCACGGGCAGCAGGCGGACGACGGTCGCCTGTTGACGGCCCGCGCTGATGAACTTGGCGAACACGAGGTCGACCTGGTCGGCGTCGCCCTTCTCGTACTGTTCCATGGCGACGCGGATCGCGGGAAGGATGTCGCCCATCGAAGGCCGGTCGCCGAGATTGCTGCGGTCAGCCACGAGGTCCTTGCGTAGCCTGCGCATCATGTCGCGGCCTTTGCGGCCGATGGTCACCACCGAGGCAGGCGATGGAGACGCGTTCATCTCGCGCAGCGCCAGACGGACGTTGTTGCTGTTGAGCGCGCCGACCAGCCCGCGGTCGGAGGTCACCAGGACGACGAGCTTCTTGCGCAACTCGCGCACCTCGAGGTACGGGTGCTTGTACTCGGGGTCGCGCCTGAAGAGGTCGGCGATGACGTTGGTGATCTCATCCGCATACGGCCGCGCGGACTCGAGGCGCTCCTGGGCGCGTCGCATCTTGGCGGCAGCGACCAGTTCCATCGCCTTGGTGATCTTCTGCGTGTTCTTGACGCTCTTGATGCGCCGGCGCAGGTCGCGAAGAGATGCCATCTAGCCTGCAAAACCCTCTTTGAACTTATCGATCGCGGCGATCAGCTTCTTCTCGATGTCAGGGGTGAGCTCCTGCTTCTCATTGATCTCCTTCTCCAGGTCGGCGTTCTCGCTGCTGAGGAAACGCAGCAGGCCCTTCTCGAACTCGCCGACACGGTCAACCGGGACGTCATCGAGGTACCCGCGCGTGCCCGCGAAGATGGCGATCACCTGCTGTGCAAAGGGAACCGGCGAGTTGGCCGGTTGTTTGAGCAACTCGGTCATGCGCGTCCCGCGGTCGAGCGTGGCCCGCGTCCGCTTGTCGAGGTCGGCGGCAAACTGGGCGAAGGCCCTGAGCTCTCCGTACTGGGCCAGGTCGAGCTTGAGCTGGCCCGCGACCTGCTTCATCGCCTTGGTCTGCGCCGCCGAGCCGACACGCGAAACCGAGATGCCGACGTTGATGGCCGGACGGATGCCTGCGTTGAAGAGGTCGGTCTCCAGGAAGATCTGGCCGTCGGTGATGGAGATGACGTTGGTGGGGATGTACGCCGAGACGTCGTTGGCCTGGGTCTCGATGATCGGCAGCGCGGTCAGGGTACCGCCGCCCTCCTTGTCACTCATGCGTGCGGCGCGCTCGAGCAGGCGCGAGTGCAGGTAGAAAACATCACCGGGGTACGCCTCGCGCGAGGGCGGCCGGCGCAGCAGCAGTGACAGCTGGCGGTACGCCTGGGCGTGCTTGCTGAGGTCGTCATACACGATGAGCGCGTGCTGTCCCTTCTGCATGAAGTACTCGCCCATCGCGCAGCCGGCGTACGGTGCCATGAACTGCATCGGTGCGGGGTCGCTCGCCGTGGCCGCGACAATGATGGTGTTCTGGAGCGCGCCGGCCTCCTCGAGTCGAGCCGCGACCTGGGCAACGGTCTGGCGCCGCTGCCCGATCGCCACGTAGATGCAGACGATGCCGCTGTCCTTCTGGTTGATGATCGCGTCGAGCGCCACCTGTGTCTTGCCCGTTTGACGGTCGCCGATGATCAGCTCGCGCTGGCCGCGGCCGATGGCGAACATCGCGTCGATGGCCTTGATCCCCGTCTGCATCGGCGTGGTCACCGCCTGGCGGAAGATGACACCCGGAGCCACATTCTCGATCGGGAGGTTCTGGGAGGTCTCGACCGGTCCCTTGCCGTCGAGCGGTTCGCCGAGCGCGTTGACGATGCGGCCGATCAGCTCGTCGCCGACGGGCACCTCCGCGATCCGTCCGGTGGTCCGGACGGTGTCGCCCTCCTGCAGGTGCTGGTATTCGCCCATGATGACCGCGCCGACACCGTCCTCACGGAGGTCGAGCGCGAGGCCGAGCACCGCGTGTCCCCCCGGGGGCGCGGGAAACTCCAACAGCTCGCCCGCCATCGCCTGCTCGAGCCCGTAGATGCGCGCAATGCCGTCGCCGACCGACGTGATCACACCCTCGTGGGCGTCGACGACGGGCGCGTCGAAGCTGGCAATCCTCTGCTTGAGGATGTCGCCGATCTCATCGCTGCGTATGGCCATGTTGGTGTGCTTCCTCTGTCGCTATGCGGCCGGCGCCGCGGGCGGATGGAGCGGGAGGCGCATCAGACGAGCGCCGTGCGGAGCTGCGCAAGCCGGGTGCGCAGGCTGGTGTCGATCACCCGGTCTCCGACGCGAACGACAAGGCCGCCCAGGATGGTGGGATCGTGGTGAACCTCTGTCTGCACGGCGGCACCGAGCCGCTCGCTGAGTGTGCGACCGATGCGGGTCTTGAGGTCGTCGTCGACGGGGATGGCGGTGGTCACATCGGCGCGAACCACTCCACTCTCGCGGTCGGCGAGGCTGTCGTAGGCCTCGACCAGATCGTTGAGCACGGGGAGGCGACCGCGCTCGATGAGCAAGCGGACCAGGTTGCGTGCCGGGTCACCGACGCCCGAGAGCATCTCGAGCGCGAGGCGGGTGCGTTCGGTTCGGGTGAGCCGGGGGTTGGTCAGCGCTGCCGCAACCTCTCGGTTCGACAGCGTCTCCACCGCGCGCACCAGGTCCTCGCGCCACTGCGTGATCTTGCCCTCCTGACGGGCCAGGTCAAAGTAAGCCTGCGCGTAGCGGCGGCCGATCGACGAGGCCACTCAGTGGGCCCCCCGACCATTGCCGGAGTCGACCTCGGCCAGCGAGTCGTCAATCAGCCGCGCGTGCGTCTTGCGGTCGATGGCCTGACCGAGCACCTTGCTCGCCGCCAGGACCACGAGTGTGCCGACTTCGGCGCGAATGTCCTGGATGGCCTTGTCCCGCTCGGCTGCGATCTCAGAGCGAGCGCGCTGGATCAGCGCCTCGGCCTCGCGCCGGCCCTTGCGGACCAATTCCTCCGTCTCCGCGACGGCGGCCTTGTGAGCCTGCGCAATGATCTCGCGGGCGCGCAGCCGTGCTTCCTCGAGCTGTCCGGCGATGTCTTCCCGTGCAGCCACCGCCTCCTGCCGGCTGCGCTCGGCCTCCTCCAGGGCCTGCACGATGCGGTTCTGTCGCGCCTCCGCCGCGGCCATGATCCTGGGGTAAGCCCAGCGCCGCAGTACCAGCAGCAGCGCAACGAAGGCGATCAGCTCCACCACGAAGGTGACGTTGATCTCCAGCAGGCTGGCGTCCGCGACCATGGCTTTCATCAAGGTCAGCCCGGGATGTTGGCGTCGCCGATGAGGATGAAGACAAAGACCACGTTGATGAAGTACATGGCTTCGACGAGGCCGATGATCAGGAACATGGTGACGCGCAGCGCGCCGGCTGCCTCGGGCTGGCGTGCCTGCCCCTGAATGGCCGCGTTGCCGGCCAGGCCGTCTCCGATGGCAGCACCGATGGCGCCGCCGCCGAGGGCGATGCCGGCGCCGATCAGCGCCCCTGCCAGGGCGATTGCGTGGTTCATGGTGCCTCCCTAGTTCCTATGCGGCAGCCGCGGCCTGAGCGCCGTGGTGCCCCTCTTCTTCCAGTCCTTCGCGGGCCATCTCGAAATAGATGACGGTGAGCAGCATGAAGATGAAAGCCTGGATGGCGCCGATGAAAAGGACGTCGAACACCTTCCACACCGCCACCGGCAACCAGGCAAGAAAGACCGGCAGCTGACTGAGCAGCTCCACCATCACCAGGCCTGCAAAGATGTTGCCGAACAGCCGCAGCGAGAGGGTGATCGGCTTGACGATCTCTTCGATGAGGTTGAGTGGGATGAACACAATCCGGAACGCCCAGTTGAACTCAAAGGGCTTGGTGAACCGGCGGAAGTATCCGCGAACGCCCAAGACCCTGAAGCTGTACACCTGCACGACCAGGACGACCACGACCGCCATTGCCAGCGTCTGGTTGATGTCCGCCGCGGCGGGCTGAAGAGGACGGGCCAGCGGGAGGAATGCGATCCAGTTGGCGACAAGGATGTACAGGCCGATGGTGGCAGCGATGGGGATGATGAAGTCCGAACTCTCACCCACGGAGTCGTGGACCAAGCCCTTGACGTAGTCGAGAAACAGCTCGAGAACCATCTGCATCTTGCCGGGACGGTCCGAGCGCAGGTGGCGCGCAACCGCGAAGACGATGATGAGCGTGACGGCGATGGCCAGGGCGCTGCTGATCAGCGTGTCCTGGTTGAGATCGCACGCCGAGATGGGGACCGGGTTGGTGAGCAGCGGCGGGGAATTGCAGATGGCGGTCGTCGGCTGCGTGACGTTCGGTCCCGAGGCGGCGAGCATGGTGAAATTCATCGACGCACCGACTCGACGACGGCGCTCCCGGCCAGGATGAGCTGGGCTGCTGCCAGTCCGGCAACCACGGGTATGGCGGAACGGAAGCCGAAGACGAGCCCGGAGAGGAGGGCGACGAGGGTCAGCGCAAGGATCCTCATCATGCTGGTGGCGATGAAGGGCACACCGACCATGAAGAGGCGATCAGCGGCGTAGCCGTTGCCCGCACCCACGACGAGCCCGACCGCGAGCCCGAGTCCGAACGTCGGGTGGCCGACGATAAGGCCGACCAACGCGCATCCGACGGCGACCGCCACGCACGCAACCGCAGCGGACCGGACGACGTGCGCGGGCCGCGCGGAAACGCTTTTTGAGATCACCAGTACCGCCTCAGCTTCACGTACAAGATCAAGCCGGCTGCAACGATACCAATCAGGAGCCCCGCCACGATCCCGGCTGTCGGAACGCCGGCGAGGCCGCCCAACTGCCAGCCCAACAGCAACGGAATGGTCACTGCAAGAGCCAAGAACAAACCCAGGCCGAGCAACTCCCCATTGCTGACTCCGGCGCCCGGTTGACGCGGATCATGCGTCGGCGTGGACACCGCGAGTCAGTCGGCCTCCCCGCCGCGTCGGTGAATCCGCGCCGGAACGCTGCGCCGTCCGCTGATCATCAGTGAACCATCTGCATCGAATGGAGGGTCCGGCGGCGTAACGAGCTGCTGAGTCCGGCGTCGACTGCGCCACACCAGTCCGACCAGGGCCACCACCAACAGCGCCAGGGCCACGTCGAGGATGCGCCGGTGACCGAAGATGAAAAGGGCGATGCACCCGAGGATCGCGGTCATCAGGTAGAAGGTGAGCGCGGTCTCCAACGGGCTCATCCCCGTGGCCAACATCCGGTGGTGGAGGTGCCCGGCGTCAGGCTCGGTTGGGCTCCGCCCGGCCCGGCGGCGCCGAACGATCGCGAAGGCGGTGTCGCCGATGGGCAGGCCGAGCGCGATCAGGGGGATGAAGAGTGCCAGTCCCACGGCGATCTTGGCCACGCCGAGGATGCTGATGACGGCGAGCGCGACGCCGAGGAAGTGGCTGCCGGTGTCGCCCATGAAGACCCGGGCCGGGGGCAGGTTGAACACAAGGAAGCCTGCACAGCAGCCCATCAGCGCGCCACTCATCACGATGACCCCGTGCTGGACGTCACCGAGACCCTGGATGCGGTTGACGGCGGCGAGCAGGAGCACCGTGGCGACGATGCCGACCACCCCGGCCGCCACCCCGTCCGATCCGTCGAGGAAGTTGATCGACACCTGCATGCCGAGCACGAAGACGACGGTAATCGGCGCGATCAGCAGCCCGAGGCCGAAGGGCGACGGACCGTGGGAACCGGGGACGGTCAGGTAGTTGATGGTGATTCCCAGGAGCACCGCGAAAACACCCGCGCCCACCTCGATGGCGAGCTTGGCGTTCCATGGAAGGTCGAAGATGTCATCGACCAGCATTGCCACGGTGATCGCGGCGGTCACGGCCACCACCTGCCAGCGATTGGGAACCGTGCCCCCGAAGGCGATCAGCGCGACCGTGAAACCGGCGAACAGCGCCAGTCCGCCGAGCCGCGGGGTGGGAGACGGATGGAGGTGGCGGTCGGCGTCAGGTTCGGCCATCGCGCCAAGGCGGCGCGCCATCAGCATCGTCAGCGGCACGGCGGCGATGGTGACGATGCTGGCCAGCAGGAACGGCGGAATGGCCGGCAGCCACCCGTTGCTCACGAGCGATAGGACAGGGGGAACCGCCTGCACAGCGCGAGGCTGCGTTCGCGGACCTGGGCGTGCACCCTGGGATCCTCGAAGCCGTGAAGCATCAGCGAGATGAAGTCGGCGATCTCGTCCATCTCCGCCTCACCCATGCCGCGCGACGTCACCGACGGTGAGCCCAGGCGGATGCCGTTGGGGTTGTACGGCGTGCCGCCGTGGCCGGGAAAGACGTTGGCGTTGACGGTGATGCCGATCTCGTCGAAGGCGTTCTGGGCGGCGCGCCCTCGCACTCCGTGGGGCCGCAGGTCGATGACCATGAGGTGGTTGTCGGTTCCCCCCGTGGTGAGGACCACCCCGCGCGTGGTCAGTCCGTGCGCCAGTGCCGCCGCGTTGCTGACCACGCGCTTGGCGTAGTCGCGGAAGTCCGGTTGCATGCACTGCAGGAACATCACCGCCTTGGCGGCGATGGCGTGCATCTGCGGACCGCCCTGGGTCCCCGGGAACACCGACTTGTCGATGGCGTCCGCGTGCTCCGACCGGCAGAGGATGACACCACCCCACGGTCCGCGCATAGTCTTGTGCGTCGTGAAGGTGACGTAGTCGGCGTACGGCACTGGCGAGGGGTGCGCACCGCCGGCGACCAGCCCGGCGAAATGCGCCATGTCGACCATGAGCGGCGCGCCGACGTCCCGGGCAATGTCCTCGAAGGCCGCGAAGTCAAGCAAGCGCGGGTACGAGCTGTAGCCCGCCACAATGAGCGCGGGTGCCACCGCGTGCGCACGGGCGCGAACCTCGTCGTAATCGATGCGGCCGCTGGCCTCGCTCACCGTGTACGCCTCGAAGTTGTAGAGCTTCCCGCTGAAGTTCACGGGCGACCCATGGGTCAGGTGGCCTCCCTCGTCGAGCGCCATGCCGAGCACGGTGTCGCCCGGCCGCAGGACGCTGGCGTACACAGCCGTGTTGGCCTGCGATCCCGAATGCGGTTGGACGTTGGCGTGATCGGCGCCGAACAGCTGCCTGCACCGGTCGCGGGCGAGGTTCTCGACCTGGTCGACAACCTGGCAGCCGCCGTAGTAGCGCTTGCCCGGCACGCCCTCTGCGTACTTGTTGTTGAGCCACGAACCCAGCGCCTCGAGGACGGCGACCGAAGCGAGGTTCTCCGAGGGGATCAGCTCGAGCGTTTCCTCCTGCCTGGTCAGCTCGGCGTCCAGCAGCGCCGCCACCTCAGGGTCGGTGGCGCGGAGCGCGGGCTTCGCGGTGAATCCGACATGGGCGCCGGTTTCCTGCTGCACTGCCATGCTGTCGTCGTCCTCCTCGGGGCGGGAAGGCGATGGCCCCACCGTCAGCCCTGCACGAACTCCGAGAGACTGCGGCGGTCGATTGGCCCCTCGCGCAGGACACGCGGCGGCGTCACGCTGCAGTCGATGATAGTGGAGGCCTGACCGGCGGGGCTGCCGCCGCCCACGATCACGCTGACCTGGTCACCGAACTGGCTGCGGACCGCGGCTGCCAAGACAGCCGGCGGTTGGCCATGGCGGTTGGCGCTGGTGCTGGCCAGCGGGCCGGTCTGCTCGAGGAGCGCCAGCAGCAGCCCGTGGGCGGGCACCCGCACGGACAGCGTCGCGCCGCTCCGGGGCACCGCCAACCGCGACTCCCCCACCGGCAGAACCAGCGAGAGCGGCCCCGGCCAATACGTGCCGGCCAGCCGGGCGGCCACCGGCGTCCAGGCCACGACGCCCTCGAGCTGACCGATGTCATGGGCGAGCAGCGTCAGCTCGAGGTCGGCGGGTCGGCGCTTGAGGGTGTAGATGCGGTCAACGGCCGCCGCATCGCGTGGGTCGCAGGCGAGGCCGTAGACGGTGTCGGTCGCCACGGCGATCACCTCACCGCGGTGCAGCGCGGCGAGGGCATCGGCGAGGTCAGCGCCCGGCCGGCCCTGCGTCGTCACTGGGCGGCGCGGGTCAGCGACACCACCCGCGGACGGTCGGTGAGGTCGGGATGGGTCTGGGTCACGGCCTGTTGGCCAAACGCCTCGAGCGCAAGGGCGGCGACCGGCGCGGCCGCCCTGGTGTCGATCTCCAGCGCCGACCATCCGCCAGTGGCGAGGACTGACGCGATCGACGGCAGCAGCTCCCGGTACGGGTCGAGGCCATCAGCCCCGCCGTCCAGCGCCAGCGCGGGCTCGTGGTCACGCACGTCGCGGGCCAGGGCCGCCAGCTCGTGGGTGGGGATGTACGGTGGGTTGGCGACGACGATGTCAAAGGTGCGCCCCGCCAATGGAGCGCACCACGAGCCGAGCACCAGGTCGACCCGATCCCCGACGTCGTGGCGTGCTGTGTTGAGGCGCGCGATGGCGAGCGCCGCCTCGCTCACGTCGGTGGCGGTGACCTGGGCACCGGGCAGCTCGGCCGCCAGCGTGACCGCGATGCAGCCGCTGCCGGTGCCCAGGTCAGCGATGCGCACGCCCTCGCCGCCGGGGGCACGCCTCTGGGCCTCGGCGATGGCCAGGCCGACCAGCGTCTCGGTGTCGGGGCGCGGGATGAGCACGTCGGGCGACACCCGGAAGCCGCGCCCGTGGAACTCGCGCTCGCCGGTGATGTGGGCCACCGGCTCGCCGTCGCCGCGGCGACGCACCAGTTCGCGGATGGCGGCGAGCTGTTCCTCCTCGAGCGGCCGGTCGAACTGCAGGAAGACGTCGAGACGGCGGACGTTGAGCGCTTGCGCGGCGAGCAGCTCGGCATCGAGGCGCGGCGAGCTGCTGCCGCGGCTGTCGAGGTACCCGGTGCTGAGACGCACCACCTCCATCAGGGTGCGCACGTACGGTCAGACGCCCCCGTCGTCGTCGAGGAGGCGATGCGCCTGGTCCTCCTGGGAGAGCGGCTCGATGAGCACTTCGAGCTCGCCGTCGAGCACCTTGTTGAGCTGGAAGACATCGAGGTGAATGCGGTGGTCGGTGATGCGCGACTGCGGGTAGTTGTAGGTGCGGATCTTCTCGCTCCGGTCACCGCTGCCCACCGCCAGCCGGCGTGTCGCCTTGAGCTCGGCATCGCGCTCGGCCTGGGCCAGGTCGTAGAGCCGCGCCCGCAGCACCCGCAACGCCTTGGCACGGTTCTTGATCTGCGACTTCTCGTCCTGGCACGTCACCACCAGCCCGGTGGGGAGATGGGTGATGCGCACTGCGGAGTCGGTGGTGTTGACGCTCTGCCCGCCCGGCCCGGTGCTGCGATAGACGTCGATCTTCAACTCGTTGTCAGCGATGTTCACCTCCAGCTCGTCGGCTTCGGGCAGCACCACGACCGAAGCCGCCGAGGTGTGGATGCGCCCCTGGGACTCGGTCTGCGGGACGCGCTGCACGCGATGCACGCCCGACTCGAACTTCAACTTGGAGTAGGCGCCATGGCCGTGCACCTCGAAGACCACCTCCTTGAACCCGTGCGTGCCCGACTCGCTGACGTCGAGCACCTCGACGCGCCACCGCTGCCGCTCCGCATAGCGGCCGTACATCCGAAAGAGGTCCCCGGCGAAGATCGCCGCCTCGTCACCACCGGTGCCTGCCCGGATCTCGACGACCACGTCACGCTCGTCGTTGGGATCGGTGGGCACGAGCAGCGCGCGCAACCGCTGCTGGGCATGCTCCTCGGCCTCCCGCTGCGCTGTCTCCTCCTCTGCCGCCATGGCCACGATCTCCTGGTCGGCCTCGTTGCGTTGCAACTCCTCAGCCTCGCGGACGGCCTGGTGGGCGGCGCGCCAGGAGCGGCCCGTCTCCACCACCTCGCGAAGCCGTGCCTGCTCCTGCGAGAGCCGTTGCACACGGTCGATGTCGCTGTACACGTCCGGTTGCGCGAGCTGCACCCCGATCTCATCGAAGCGCTCCTCGAGCGCGCGCAGACGATCGTCGATAGCGGCCATGGCCTCGAAAGGTTAGCCCTGCGCCGTGACTGTGGCGTCGTGGACCTCGGCGACGGCGCCGTCGCCGGCGCGGGCCGCGTCAAGCGCACAGATGGCCACCTCCATCTGGCGGTCGTTGGGCTCGCGGGTGGACAGCCGCTGGGTGGCCAACACCGGGACCAGCGCGACGCGACCGAAGGTGGTGTGTCGCACCCGGGCCAGGCCGCGGATCGCCTCATAGGAGATCGCCGCCACCACCGGCACCAGCAGGACCTGCAGACCCAGCCGCACCGGGATGGGCAGGACGCCGAGCGGCGTGAACACGATCACGCTGACAAGCGCAACAACCACGAGGAAGCCGGTGCCGCAGCGCGGATGAAGCCGGCTGCTGACGCGCACGTGCTCGACGTCCACCACCGCCCCCGATTCGAGGCAGTTGATCGCCTTGTGCTCGGCGCCGTGGTACTCGAAGAGCCGGCGCACGCTGCGCAGCTGCCCGATCGCCACCAGGTAGGCGAGCAGGATGACGGCGCGAATCGCACCCTCGATGAGCACCCCGACCACGCTGCGCTGCGTGCCGCGGTGCAGCACGCTGGCCAGGAGCAACGGAAGCCCGATGAAGAGGCCGATGGCGAAGAGCGCCGAGACCGCGATGGTCGCGCGCAATGTCCCGGCGGTCAGCTGCGCCTCTTCGCCGAGCTGGACGTTCGCAGACCACTGCAGCGCCCGCATGCCGAGGCCGAGCATCTCGTAGAGCCCGGCCACGCCGCGAAGGAACGGCTTGGCCCACATCGGGTGGGTGTAGACACGGGAGGTGAGCATCTCCGACCGAACCGTGATGCTGCCGTCGGGCCGCCGTGCGGCCACCGCGTAGTGGTGGCGGCCGCGCATCAGAACACCCTCGATCACCGCCTGGCCGCCGTAGAAGAACATCTGCGGCGGCGCCGTGGCCGCGTTGAGAGCGGCGGTGAGCAGGATGTCGCGCAGGCGGGGGCGTCGCATGACGCCCACTCTACGCGCGCTTTGGCGTGATCAGGCCTGCTTGCTGCCGGATTGTGCCGCCGCGCGACGGCGGAAGCGCTCCACCTGGCCACCGGTGTCGATGATCCGCTGGGTGCCGGTGAAGAACGGATGGCACACCGAGCAGACCTCGGTCTTCAACTCGGGGAGCGTGGACCCTGTGGTGAAGGTGTTGCCGCAGAGGCAGGTCACCACGGCGTCGGTGTGGTACTTGGGATGGATCTCGGTCTTCATGGCACTCGGAAATACACGGTTGCGAACGCCAACGAGCATACCACGCCCCCAGTTCCCCCACACCCGGGCTCAGACCGGAGCGGTCGCGGGGCGCGTGAAGTTGCCGTGCTCGACGCCGGGGAGAAGGTCGCGGATCCGCTGGTGGGCCGCCCGCATCCCGATCCCTGCGGGGAGCGCGGGCAGGACGTCCAGCAGCCAATCGTGGTCGACGTTGAGCGAGCGCCACTGCACCTGGTCGACGCCCATCGCCCGGCAGGCGCGCACTGTGGCGTCGATCTCCCCCTCCACGTCGGTGACGCCGGGGAAGGTGAGCAGGTTGAGGCACACCTGGCCACCGCGAGCATGCATCAGCGCCCCGCACGCGATCACCTCCTCCAGCCCATACCCGACGGGGCGGTAGTAGGGATGGAAGACGGTGTCGTTGAACGAGATCGCGCTGATCCTCACGCTGTTGAGGCCGGTGTCGATGAGGCGCTCGAGGATGTGCGGCTTGCTCCCGTTGGTGTTGATGTGGATGGTGGCGTGGGGGTGCCGCTCACGGATGCGCCGGGTCGCCTCGACCAGGACGTCGTCCCGGGTCAGCGCCTCCCCCTCACACCCCTGGCCGAAGGACACCAGCGCGCCGCTTTCACCCTCCAGGTGCCAGTCGGCCAGCGCCACGAGCTCGTCGGCGGTGGGCGCGAAACCCATGCGCGCCTGCGGCGCGGGCACCTCTCCATCGGTCTGCAGCGAGATGCAGCCGAGACAGTCGGCGTTGCACGCAGGGGACGCCGGGAGGGCGCCCTCGTAGCGGCGGTGGAATGTGTTCTGCGCGGTGTAGCACCGGTTCACCAGCGCGCAGTTGGCGAGGTGGTCGACCAGCCGGTTGCCGGGGAGCGCGTCCCGCGCCTCCTGCACCGCTGCCGGCAGGTCGGCGCGCCCGAAGTTGGCCGGCTGCCACCACTCGAAGCTGTCGGTGCGCAGAGCGGCACACATGAGGTCGCCGCGGTTCTCGACCACGGCCGTGTAGCCGAAGAGCGGCAGCCTCTGGGCGCCGGGGGTGCGCTCGGTCGCGGGGAGCAGGGTGCGCAGCAGGCCGACGGGGAGCACTGCGGCAACGGCGATCCAGTCGCCCTCCACCGCGACCGCGCCTCCGTCACTGTCCACCGCCAGCGGGCGGCGGCCGGGGAGACGGCTCAGGGTGGTCTCATCGGGCATCGGGATCAGGTCATCGGGGCTGATCGCAACCAGGGCGCGCCCGTTGCGCGCGGCCGCGCGGTAGCCGTCGAGGATCTCGATCGAGCCGTCGGGGCGGCCCGCCACAAGGCGCACCGCTCGATTATGGGTGGGGACGGGCGGGCGTCCGCCGGGCGCGTCAGGCGGCGCGCAGCTCGGCCGGGATCACCGTGACGGTGCGCAGCTCGCCGTCGCGAACCACGACGAGCACTGCGAAGCGATCGACGAGTTCGGAGGTCATCAGCTGCTCCGACCGCTGGTCCGTCGATGGCCATGTCAGCCGGCCGCCGGCCCCTCGCCGCGCACCTTCTCGACGGCCGACAGGGCCTCGCGAAGGCTCTTGATCCAGTCGTCCTGGTGCTTGCTGACCAAGCGGACGCACCACGCCAGCGCCTCGCTCCTGCTTCGGGCGACACCGGCGTCGATGAGGGTGTCGAGCACCGCCCGGTCCCGCAGGCGAAGCCGGGTCATGACCGGCACCCCCAGGGTGGTGAAGTGCTCCTCGACCTCACCGCAACGAGCGCCCCACGAGACCTTGCGCCCGAACAGCCTTTCGGCCTCGGAGGCCACGCCAATGCGACGATCCCTGGTCTCATCGCGGAACCGCCCGATGCGAGCGGAGCGCGCCGCGTTGCGCGCCGCCTCGCTGGCATCGGCGGGCAGCTCGGGCTCGGTGACCGATCCCACGATGAGGATCTCGTCGCGGTCGCCGGTGATCGTCGGTGGCCCGGAGAAGAGGTCGTCAGGGATGCGCCCTGCAAACCACCCGGTCACTTCGTCGTCGGTGAACGAGGCCTGCGCCTCATGCTGGTGTCTCATGGATTACATGATTACACAGTATTGCCAGCGATGCAAGCCGGCCACGACGAGGGCGATCAGCGCACCCGCCGTGCCCCGTCCGGCGGCAGCGCCACGTGGTGCTTGGTGAGGATCTCGCGGACCGTCCCGCTCTGCGCGCGCATCACCAGGCTGTGGGTCTCGGCCCACCAGTTGTGGTACTGGACCCCACGGAGGATGCCGCCGCCGGAGATGCCGGTGACCGCGATGCTGACGTGGCGGCCGGGCACGAGCCGCTCCATGCTGATGGCCTCGTCGGGGTCGAAGCCGGCGGCGCGCACCGCGACCGCCTCGTCGTCGTGGCGCACCCAGGGGCGGCAGTGCAGCTCACCGCCGAGGCAGCGCATGGCGCAGGCGGCGACGATCGCCTCCTGGGTGCCGCCGGAGCCGATCATCACGTCGATCCCGCTCCCCGGCCAGGCGGCCATCATGGCCGCACCCACGTCGCCGTCGGAGATGAGGGCGACGCGGGCGCCCAGCGAGCGCACGTGCTCGAGGAGGGCCTGGTGGCGCGGCCGGTCGAGCATGATCACGGTGAGGTCCTGCACCTGCACGTCCATCGCGAAGGCGATCCGGCGCAGGTTGTTCTCGGGGGTGTCGGCGATGTCGACGGCGCCCGTGGCGGCGGGGCCGACGGCGATCTTGTGCATATAGGCCACCGGCGGCGGCGACAGGATGCCGCCCGGTTCCGCTGCCGCCGCGATGCTGAGCGCCTGGCTGAGACCTCGCGAGACCAGGCTGACACCATCGACGGGGATGATGGCGAGGTCGACGTGGTCGCGACCGACGCCGATGCGTCTGCCGGCGGCGAGGTTGCTGTTGCCTGCGTCGGGGCCGATCACCACCCGCCCGTCGAACGGCATGGTGACCAGGGCTTCCTCCATCACCCGCTGGCCCGCGTCTCGTGTGCCGGCCTTGTCACCACGACCCAGCCAGCGACCCACCGAGAGCGCCGCTGCCTCGGTGGCGCGGAGCAGCTCGAGACCGCGGTGGCGGTCACGGCCGACCCTGGCGGGCGCCGCCGCAAGGTCGGGAACGACGGTCTCGGCCATCGCCCCGATTATGGGTGTGTGTGGGCCCCTTTCAGTCGACGCCGGACGTTCCGGCGCGATTCATCGCGCCGAGTGGGGAGTGAGCGGCGTCCGGCTCTGCCGGTGGCCAAGCGTCAGCTTGGCTGGGGAATGCCGAGAACCGTCAGCGGCATCTCGACATCCGGCGCGGTGGCCTCGGCGGCGACGGCCGCGGCACGCATGAAATCACGGAAGAGGGGATGCGGCCGGTTGGGGCGGGAGCGGAACTCGGGGTGGAATTGCGAGCCCACGAAGAACGGGTGATCGCGCAACTCGACGATCTCCACCAGCCGGCCGTTGGGTGAGGTGCCACTGAACACCATGCCCGCGGCGGCGAGCCGGTCGCGATAGTGGTTGTTGAACTCGAAACGGTGGCGGTGGCGCTCGTAGATGAGCGCCTCACCGTAGGCCGCGGCGGCGAGTGTGCCGGGTACCAGCTTGCACGGGTAGACGCCCAACCGCATCGTGCCACCCTTGTTCTCGATATCGCGCTGCTCGGGCAGCAGGTCGATCACCGGCACCGAGGTGAATGCGTTGAACTCGGTCGAGTTAGCGTCAGGAGCGTCAAGAACTTCGCGGGCAACGTCGACCACCGCGCACTGCATACCGAGGCACAGGCCCAGGTACGGCACCCGGTGCTCGCGAGCGAAGCGCGAGGCGAGGATCTTGCCCTCGATGCCGCGGTGGCCGAAGCCGCCGGGAACGACGATGCCGCCCGCGCCCTCGAGCTCGGCTGCGCCCGCCTCCAGCTGCTCGGAGTTGACCCACTGGATGGTCAGCTCCACACCGGCGTTGACAGCCGCGTGACGCAGCGACTCGGTGACGCTGATGTAGGCGTCGGGCATCTCGACATACTTGCCCACCACCGCGATGCGCACCGGTGGCTTGGTGGCGCCGATGCGCGCCACCAGGTCGCGCCAGTCGTCTAGGTCGGGCGGCGAGGCGTCGATGCCGAGCATCTGGACGATGTAGTCGCCAAGCCCGGTGTCCTCGAGGAGCAGTGGCACCTCGTAGATG
Source organism: Candidatus Dormiibacter sp. (assembly GCA_039935655.1). Classification (GTDB taxonomy): domain Bacteria; phylum Chloroflexota; class Dormibacteria; order Aeolococcales; family Aeolococcaceae; genus Aeolococcus. The sequence continues at coordinate 90,842 of JBDTJX010000008.1, forward strand.
GATCGCGCGTCGGGGACATTGATCACCGCACGGCGCTCCACGTCACCAAAGAGCGCGATCTTCTCTTTGAGACCTTCGCTGATCGGCTGCTCGCTGCGGGCCACGATCACGTCCGGCTGGATGCCGATGCTGCGCAGGGTGTTGACGCTGTGCTGGGTGGGCTTGCTCTTGAACTCCTCGCTGGCCGCGACGTACGGGACCAGGGTGAGGTGCACGTAGCAGACGTTGCTGCGGCCCACGTCGTTCTTGAGCTGGCGGATGGCTTCCAGGAACGGCAGGGATTCGATGTCGCCGACGGTGCCGCCGACCTCGACGATGACCACGTCTGGCTCGGGCAGCTCGTTCTCGGCAACGCGCAGGATGCGCTGCTTGATCTCGTTGGTGACGTGCGGGATGACCTGGACGGTGCCGCCCAGGTAATCGCCGCGGCGCTCCTTGGCGATGACGCTGGAGTAGATCTTGCCGGTGGTGACGTTGCTCGCCTTGCTCAAAGCCACGTCGACGAAGCGCTCGTAGTGGCCCAGGTCGAGGTCGGTCTCGGCGCCGTCATCGGTGACGAACACCTCACCGTGCTGGTAGGGCGACATCGTCCCGGGGTCGACGTTGAGGTAGGGATCGAGCTTCTGCATGCCCACGTGCAGCCCGCGCGCCTTGAGGATCGTGCCGATCGAGGCTGCGGTGATTCCCTTGCCCAGGGAGGAAACCACTCCCCCGGTCACGAACACGAACTTGGCCATGCGGGAGCCTCCCTAGAGGTTTTCGCCAGTCTACCAGCCACCCGCCCGCAGAGGTGAACCGATGTTCGGTGGCGGGTCCCTCAGCTGGTGCCGCGGGGCTCCAAAATGACGACACGCGACTCGTCGGAGCTGCTGCTCGCGCCGTTGAGGTTGAGCTTGGGGAGCGCCTGGTAGGTGCCCTCGGCCAGCCCCATCTCGTTGGCGAAACGGTCGACTGGCTCGTACTCGCCGCTGCCCGGCGAGGCAGTGGAGCGGTAGCGCACCGGCACCACGATCGCTGGGGAGAGAGAGTTGACCAGCTTGGTCGCCGCCGCCGGCGCGAGGGCGTCGCCGCCGCCGACCGGCGCGATCAGCACGTCGACGTGGCCGAGGACGTCGATCTCCTCCTCGGTGAGCTGGCGGTCGAGTCGACCCACGCTGACCACCCTGACGTCATCGATCTCCACGCGCATCAGGGTGCGGCCGTCCCCGGCGTCGACCCCGCGAACCGTGACTCCGCGTACCTCGAACTCACCAGCCCCGGCGATCTCCTGGCTGTGGCCCGCAAGCTGGCGGAGCTTCTCGGGGTCGGTGCGTCCCTCGGTGCGAACGATCAGGTCGGGGCCGCTCTTGCCGAGCCCGGGCAGCTGCCCGTCAGGAGGGTCGACGATGACCTGCGTCTCACGACCGCGAAGACGCACGCACGATAGGCCGACGTAGGTGATCTCCATCTGGCGGCATGGTAGCGGCGCGCCGGCAACTGACGTCCGCAGCCGGGGATCAGGCGCTGCCGACGGTGATCGTGACCGTCCGAGTGGTGCCGGTCTCGCCGGTGACCTGGAGCGTCGCCCGGTCGCCGATGAGGAGCCCGAAATCGGACGGCTGAAACCCGTTGGCCGAGGTCACCGAAGCGCCGTTGACCGACACGACGACGTCACCTGCGACGAGCACCCCCGCCGCCGGCCCCCTGGCGCTGATCGTCTGGATCAGCGCTCCCGCCGGGACACCGAGCGCCGCCGCCGCCGACGCGTCGATGAGCACGCTGGTGACACCGAAGGTGGCGGCCGTGACCGGGGATCCGCGCTGGGCGCTGGTGACCAGGGTCGCAGCGTCGCGACCGGACGCGGCCATGACGCCTGGCGCGCCTGGGACGCTGGTGACCACGCCGATGACCGCCCCGCTCCCGTCGACCATCGGCGCTCCCTCGGCATCCGGGGCAGGCGTGGAGTCCACCGCGATCAGGTCGGCGATGTCGACCTGGCCGCCACTTGCGTTGACACCGACAGCGGCAACCACGCCACTTCGGGTCGTCAGAGTGCCGACAGCCGGGTGGAAGGCGACCACCGCGAGGTCACCGATGTGCGGGTCCTGGGCCGCGATCTTCAACGGGGTCATGCCGGCCGCCCCGGCGGCGCGCAGCACCACGATGCCGTTGGGGACGTCGCTGGCGGCGATGACTGCGTTGTAGGCCGTGCCGTCAGCGGTGGCCACCCGCAGACGCGAGGCCCCGCGCACCGCCTGGGCCGAGGTGACGATGAGCCCGTCGCTGCTGACCGCGAACCCCTCGGCAAGCCCGGTTGCCTGGCCTGTGGCCAGCTGTGCCGCGCTGATCGGGGCAGTGCTGATGGTCACCAGCGAGGGCTGCACCGCGGCGGCGATGTCACCGACGGAGATCGCCCCGCCGCCGGTCTTGGTCTCGGTGATCACCCGTTGCACGGGCCCGAAATGCGTGTACACGCCCCACGCGCCGAGCCCTCCGCCGATGACCCCGACGCAGGCGCTGAGCACCACGGCGGCCAGCAGCCGCGACCCCGAGGCCCGGGCGGCGTTCACTGCGTACGCGCAGGCTCGCGCAGCGACAGGTACCGGACGATGCCGGCGGCATTGCTGTGCACACCGTTGAGCACCTCGAACTTCTCGCGCACGCTGGGCGCGAGGTCGGCCGGTGCGCTCGCGAAGGCGTCGGCGAGCGCCGCGGCGACGTCGTCGATGCCGGCCTCCTCGCTCTCACGCATGGTCCGATCGGCGACCTCCACCCACCGGTTGAGCATCTCCTCGGCCTCGATGAGCGTCTCGAGCGGATGATCAACCGGTCCGTAATGGGTGAGCACCACCTGGGAGGGGCGCAGCTCCGCGAAGCGGCGCAGGCTCCGCGTGGCCTGCTCGAGGTCGAAATCCGGCGGCGGCGTGGCCGGGCGCAGGATGCCGAAGTCGGGCAGTTTCACACCGACCGCGTCCCCGACCAGGAGTGTCCCCGTCTGCTCGTCGAGCACGGCGTGATGGTGCTTGGCATGCCCCGGCGAATCCACCAGGGTCAGGAAATGACCGTCGCCGAGGTCGACGCGGTAACCGTCGCCCGCGGCGATCAGCCGGTCCTCGGCAACCGGCAGCATCCTCCCGTACAGGTCGTCGAGCAGGGGCCCGTACACGCGCGACGCGCTGTCGATGAGCCGGCTGGGGTCGAGCAGGTGGCGCGCGCCCTTCTCGTGGACGACGACGGTGGCGTTGGGGAATGCCGCGGCGATGTCGCCGACGCCGCCGGCGTGGTCGAGATGAATATGCGTCACCACGATCCAGCGCAGGTCCGCCGCGCCGAGCCCGGCGGCGGTCAGTGCCTCGCGCACTGCCGGCACGCTTGTCTGCGACCCGGTCTCGACGAGGGCGGGCTGCGTACCCTCGACGAGGAACCCTGCGGTCATCCTGTCCATGCCACCGAGCAGGGTGTCGATCTGGCGAATCCCCGGCGCGATCACGTCCACGCCAGCAGCCTATACAAACCGTCTCAAGCGGGCGCTGCTAGGGCGTTGGGCCCGGCGACGCTGATGCCGACGGCGACGCGCCCGCCTTGGGGGTCTGCTGCAGGAGCGTGCTGAGCTGGGCAGCATCGGCTTTGACGAGGTCCTCCTCCTTGCCGAAGGTCGTGAAGTCGCCCTTCTGCAGCGCCGCCTGCGCGTTGGCCTGGTGGGTCAGAAGATCGTTGAGCAGCGCCAACTCCTGGCTGGTGAAGTTTGCCGTCGACGGCGGTGTGGCCGGCGTCGTCGGGGTGGTTGGCGTCGTCGGTGTGGTCGGTGTCGTCGGCGTCGTCGGCAGCCCGGGGATCGGCTGCGTGGTGTTGAGCAGCGTCTGCAGCGCCTGGGCGAAGGACGGTCCTTGGGCGACGGTGTTCTGGGTGCCGACGATCACCTCGTGGAGTTGTGGGAACGCAGTCCCGCCGGCCGAACCGTTGGCGAGCACGTACAGCGGGCGCACGTAAAGGAATGAGTCGTTGTTGAAGGGCAGCACGATGACGTTGCCGAGGATGACCGACGAACCGTGCTGGCTGAGCAGGCTGATCTCAGGGCTGATGATCGGGTCGGTGTTGATGTTGTTGTCGAATTGCAGCGGACCGAGGACGTTGACGGCATTGTTGAGCGGCACAGCGATCAGCTTGGGGTGGTTGGTCGTCGTGTAGTCCGACTGCGCGGCCAGCCACGCGGTCATGTTGTTGGCGCTGCCTCCCGTCGTGCTGGCCGGCGAGAACGACTGGAACAGGATGAAGCTGGGCTGGGTATCGCCGGGGAGGGTGACCTCAACGAAGTACGGCGTGGTGTCCTGCTGGGCGCCGTTGAGCTGCTGCTGGGCGATGCGGTAACGGTCGCTGCCGTTGAAGAAGACGGAGGCACTGGTCACGTGGACGTTGGCGTACACGTGCGACTGCGCGGTGAACAGATCCTCCGGGTAGCGCAGGTGGGCCCGGAGAGTCGAGTTCATCGAGCTCAGCGGTTGCATCAGCCCGGGGTAGATGGCATTCCACGCCGCGGTGATCGGCTCGTTGAGGTCGACGGCGTAGAGCGTCACCGCACAGGTGCGGGCGTCCACGACTGCCTTGACCGCGTTGCGCTTGTACGACGATCCGTTGTCCACGGCCGATTCGGGGAACCGATCGGTCTGGACATAGGCATCGGCGATGTAGTCGAGATGGCCAGTGCTGGAATCGACGACAACGTACGGATCCCCGTCGACCTTGAGGAACGGAGCGATGCTGCTGATCCGATCCTGGACGTTGCGGTGGACGAGCACCCGGCTGCTGTCAAGCAGCGAGTTGTTGAGGAAGAGGTCGAGGCTGCCGAAGGAGTCGACTGACATCGCCAGCTTGTCGAAGACGTTGCCCACCGCGATTCCCTGCATCTCGCTGCCGGCATGGAACGTGGCGTCGCCGGTGCCGAGGGGGAAGTCGAACTCCTTCTGCTGGGTGCCGGTCACCACCGGCTGCGTGGTCGCCAGGCCGCAGTAGATGCGCGGGTCACCGGCTGCTCCATTGAAGCTGAGCCCCGGCGGCGCGTCGGGCGCCACCTGTTTCATGGGCTGCTGGCCGACCAAGATCTGCGGCTTGCCCTCGGCCGCGACTGCGTTCACCGAGACGGCGGTGATGCCGTAGCCGTGCGTGTAGTTGAGCGCGGAGTTGACGAACGACGCATTGGGGATGTCGCCTTCGGCGATCTCGCGGGGGCCGAGCATGACCTCGGTCTGGCCGTTGCCATCGGAGGACGGGTAGCGATCAACGGTGATGGTGGGATAGGTCTGGTAGCTGCGACTGCGATCGATCTGGTTGAAGGTGTCGGGCAGCTGGCCGACGTCCTGGATGCGCACGTTGCGCAGAGTGCCGGGATCGGCGGCGAGGTCGGCGAGCGTGGGCGAAGCGACCGACCCGAAGTTGCGCACCTCGACGTCGGACGGCGTCAGCGCCCACGCGTAGCGGCTGGTGGCGAGATAGTCATTGATCGACGGCGTCTGTGCAACCTGCGCGTTGGGATTGACCGAGGCGCCCTGGTAGATGAGGGCAGGCACGCCCTGGACGACACCGGCGAGGATGAGCCACCCCACCAGCGTGCTCGCGAAGATGGCGGCGCTCGACGTAGTTTTGCTGGAGCGCCGCACCAGGACGAGCGCGAGCGTGACGCCGGCAAGGACGAGCGCCACCCACTGGAGCACGCCGAGAACCGGCCGCGTGACGTTGCGCTGGGTGGCGTCGAGGCCCACGAAGTTGTCGTGTTGCGACGTGGCCAGGTGGTACACGCCGAAGTGGGCGCCAAGAGCGGCGAGCACGAAGATCCCGGCAAGACAGAACCCGGCGTGGGTGACCGCCGAGCTGAATCCCGCCTCGAAGCTTCGCCCCTCGGGCGGCTTGACCGGGAGGGTGACCTCGGTGGGCGTGTTGGCCAGCGAAAATGACGCCGCTGCTAGGGCGACGGCGCCGAGCAGCCCGACGATGGCCACCGCCCAGAGGAGGGCCTGGATGTCGTCGAGCACGGGAAGGGTGAAGATGAAGAACGAGTAGTCCTGCTGGAATACAGGATCAGTGGCCCCGAACGATTGCCCGTGCAGCCAGAGCAGCACGTCCTGCCACTGGCCGGCGAGGAACGCGCCACCGGCGATCCCCGCGATCACGGCGATAGCAACCCCGACCCAGAGCGCGATCCGCCCGCCGTACTTGTCGAGGTTGCGCGCCGCACGCGTCCACCCGATGACGCTCACGCCAACGCCACCGCCGGTGATCAGCGCCCCGATCAGGAACAGGATCAGCTGGGCGATGAACGGCGTCCAGAAGACGTTGGTGTGGTTGAGACTCGCGTAGTAGAGATAGCTGGCGCGCAGGCTCAGCAACCAGCGGCCGAGGATCACCAGGGCGATGATCGCGACGACGACGATGGCGCCGATCCGCCGGCCACGACGACGGTCGGGCGGCCCACCCCCCGTCCGGACGACGCGCGGACCACGTCGCCGCCGGAGGATCTCCTCCGGGTCGAACCCGAATGCGCTCACCGGCGATTCAACAGCAGCCGCACGTCAAACGGGTCGCGACGGCGGCGCACCCGGCGGGTGACCTCCGGGCGGACCTGGATCATGTAAGGCTCCTGTTGACGGAGCACCTCCTCGATGGCGTCGGCGATGACCATCCCCTCGCGGATGGTGGGCACCCGTTCACTGAGGGCATCGGCCATACCCGCAGTGACGAGGGTCATATCCAGCTCGTGGGCCTGCTCGAGGATGTTGAGGCAGTCGTCGAGGCGACGCAGCCGGACGCGCCGCTCCTCACCCCCGGTGTCCAACTGGACCATGTCACGCACGGTACTTCATGAGCGGCGATAGGGGTAGTCGCGATCACACCGCGGCGGCAGCCTTCTTGCGCCCTCCGTTGGGGGATGGGCGCGCGCGCGGGCTCAGCGCGGCTGCCGGCGGAATCGGGTCGCGACGGCGGAGAAGCGGGCGCAGATACTCGCCGGTGGCGCTGCGTGGTTCGGCGACGATCGCCTCGGGAGTACCAACGGCAAGCACCTCGCCACCGCCGTCACCGCCGTCCGGGCCGAGGTCGATGACGTGGTCCGCAGTCTTGATGACATCGAGGTTGTGCTCGATGACGATCACAGTGTTGCCCGCGTCAACAAGGCGGTGAAGCACGATCAGCAGCTTCTCGACGTCGGCGAAGTGCAAGCCGGTGGTGGGCTCGTCGAGGATGTACACGGTGCTCCCGGTGCCGCGGCGGCTCAACTCGGTGCTGAGCTTGACCCGCTGTGCCTCTCCCCCACTGAGCTGGGTCGCCGGCTGGCCGAGGCGGATGTAGCCAAGCCCCACATCCTGCAGGGTTCGCAGCTTTCGCAGGATCCTCGGCTGATTCTCGAACAGACCGGCAGCCTCGTCGACGGTCATGGCCAGCACATCGGCGATGCTCCGGTCGCGGAACAGCACCTGCAGCGCCTCCCGGTTGTAGCGCCTGCCCTTGCACACCTCGCAGGTCACGTAGATGTCCGGGAGGAAATGCATCTCGATCTTGATCATCCCGTCGCCGGCGCACGCCTCACAGCGCCCGCCCGCAACATTGAAAGAGAAGCGCCCCGGCTTGTACCCGCGCACCCGCGCCTCGGGAAGCTTGGCAAAGAGCTCGCGGATGTCGGTGAAGACGCCCACATACGTGGCCGGGTTGCTCCGCGGAGTTCGGCCGATCGGCGACTGGTCGACGTCGATGACCTTGTCAACGTTCTTGAGCCCATCAACCCCGGCGTGAGCACCGGGCCGCTGCTTGGCTCGATAGAGGAACTGTGCCAGTCTGCGGTAGAGGATGTCGTTGACCAGGGTGCTCTTGCCGCTGCCACTGACGCCGGTGACGGCTGTGAACGTGCCCATCGGGAAGGTGACGTCCACCGACTTGAGGTTGTTCGCGCGCGCCCCGCGCACGATCAGCTCCTTGCCATTGCCGCGCCGTCGGATCAGGGGAAGGGGAATCGCCCGCTCACCGTTAAGGAATTGCGCGGTGACGCTGGCCGGGACTGCGAGCACCTCATCGATGGTCCCGGCGGCGACGACGTGGCCGCCGTGCTCGCCGGCACCGGGACCGACGTCGACGACATAGTCAGCCGCCCGGATGGTGTCCTCGTCGTGCTCAATGACGATGACGGTGTTGCCGATGTCGCGCAGGCTCTCGAGGGTGCGGATCAGCTTGTGGTTGTCGCGCTGGTGCAGCCCGATCGATGGCTCGTCGAGGATGTAGAGAACGCCCATCAGCCGGCTGCCGATCTGGGTGGCGAGGCGGATGCGCTGCGCCTCGCCGCCGCTCAAGGTGGCCGCACCGCGGTCGAGTGTCAGGTAGTCGAGGCCGACGTCGTGGAGGAATCCGAGACGCTCACGAATCTCCTTGAGCACCTGGCGTGCGATCAGGTTCTCGCGCTCACTGAGCTGGAGGCGGTCGATCCGCCCCAGCGCGGCCAGGACGCTGTGGCGGCTGAGCTCCATGATGGTCATGCCATCGACGGTGACCGCGAGATATTCGGGCTTGAGGCGGCCGCCGTTGCAGGCCGGGCACGGCTTCTGCATCATCAGCCGCTCGATCTCCTGTTTCACCCAGTCCGACTCGGTCTCACGGTAGCGTCGTTCGAGGTTGTTGACGACACCTTCAAATCCTGCGTCGTAGCTACGCGAGTACCCGCTGTGACTGACGTAGCGGATGCGCACCGTCTCGTCCTTGGGCAGCCCATAGAGGATCAGCCGCTGCTCCTTGGGGCTGAGGTCCTGCCAGGGCGTGTTCAGCGACACTTTGAACTTCTTGGCGACGGTCTCGAGCACGTCCATCAGCCAGGTCATCGACGGACCACGCGTCCAGCCCGACAGCGCACCCTCGTTGATGCTCAGCGACGGATCCGGCACCACCGCTTCGGGGTCGACCTCCATGCGCATGCCGAGCCCGGTGCACACCGTGCAGGCGCCGTGCGGACTGTTGAACGAGAAATTGCGCGGCGCCGGCTCCTCCATCGAGATGCCGCAGTACACGCACGCGAAGTCCTTTGAAAAGAGCATCTCGCTCACGGCATCGGGGCCAGTGGCGGGGTCAACGGGGATGAGCAGGATCAGGCCTCCGCTCAGCTTGGCAGCCTGCTCGAGGGAGTCGTGCAGGCGGCTGCGCAGGTCGGGGTTGACCACGACGCGGTCGACGACGATCTCGACGTCGTGCTTGAACTTCTTGTCCAGAGCAATCTGCTCGCTGAGGTCGCGCAGCTCGCCGTCCACGCGAGCGCGCACGAAGCCGCTCTTCCGCGCCTCGGCGAAGACCTCGCGGTGTTCACCCTTGCGACCCTGGACCATGGGTGCCGTCACCATCAGCCTGGTGCCCTCGGGCAGGTCAAGCACCTGGTCGGTGATCTGTTCGATCGACTGCTTGCTGATCTCCCGTCCGCAGTTGGGACAGTGCGGATGGCCGATGCGCGCGTAGAGCAGGCGGAGATAGTCGTAGATTTCTGTGACCGTGCCCACGGTCGACCTGGGGTTCTTGCTCGTGCCCTTCTGGTCGATGGAGATGGCCGGGCTGAGGCCGTCGATGTGGTCGACGTCCGGCTTCTCCATCTGGCCGAGGAACTGGCGCGCGTAGGCGCTCAGCGACTCGACGTAGCGGCGCTGGCCCTCGGCGTAGATTGTGTCGAAGGCAAGGCTCGATTTGCCGCTGCCGGACAGCCCGGTGATGACAATCAGGCGATCCCGAGGGAGGGTGAGGTCGATGCCCTTGAGGTTGTGCTCGCGAGCTCCACGGATGTCGATGGTGTCATGGGGCATTCGCCGTTAAGGGTACCCGCACATGCGTTCCGATCGTCCGCCCCGGGGCCGAGCGTCGGTCAGTACAAGAAGTCGTTGTGGACCCGGGCTGCCCACTGCCGGGCGAGGCGTTCGCCGGCAACGTTCCACACGGCCAGCGCCCGTGCCCTGACCGGCCAGTCCCACACACCGACGTACTCGGTGACGATCTCATTGAAGCCGCTCTTGAAGCGGTGCAGGCCAGCGAAGGGGTGGTCGGGGGTGTGCTCTGCCGGCCGGGGCACCGCCACCAGGTCGTAGTCCTCGACGCCACGACCGCGCAGCCAGCGCATCACCTCCCACTGGAGGAGGTACGGCGCCATCAGCTGGGAACTGCGCCGGGTGGAGCCGCCGTCCTTGTACCAACCCCGACGGCCGAGGTGGGCGATGAACGCGCCGGCCAGCACCTCTCCCTCATGCACCGCGAAGAAGAAGCGACCCTGGCCGCGCGATCCGAGACGGGTCCAGCAGTCCTCGAAATACTCGGCGCGACGCACCGGGATGCCGTTCCGTGCATTGGTCTGCACCAGCAACCGGTAGAGCACGCGCGCGTGTGCCGCATCGACGGCCGCGTCGACGACGGTGACGCCGCGTCGCGCGGCGAGGCGGATGTTGTAGCGGGTCTTCGGCTTGAAGGAGGCCAGCACCGCGTCCTCGTCGGGGCGCAGGTCGACCACGATGGTGGCCCGGTTGCTCTGGATGTCACCCGGTGCCTTGACCAGGCCGGCGCCTCGCCACGCGCGCAGGTCGGCGCCCACCTGTACCTCAGGCTCCACCTTGACGACAAACGCCCGCGCCGGTGGCTGAGCCCAGGGCACCAGGTCGGGCAGATCGGCGGCGTCGGTCACGCCGGGACCCTTGGGCGCGTACCAGAGTGTCCCCAACCCAGCCACCTGGCGACAGAGGAAGAGCACCGCGATGCGACGCGACGAGCCCTCGTGGACCATGTGCTGCGGCTGCCACCCCCAGCGGGACTTGGCCTCCCCCCAGGCGCGTGTCTGCAGGTAGTTGCCGCCGTCGGGGTTGCCCACCACCATGTCGTCCCAGACGTCGAGCTCCTCGGCGGTGGCGGCCCTCAACGGCGCAGCGCCTGGGCAACGGTGAAAAGGCGGGCGCTGACCGGGCGAACCGTCACCTCCCACGTGCCGCCACGGGTGTGAAGCTCACCGCCGAAGCCGCGCTTGAACTCGGTGATCCCGGCCCATTTGTGGTCGGGTTGATCCGGGGGTGCCACCCCCCAGAAGTCGAACCAGCGCATGCCGTTGCTGCGCCCGTCGAGGATGGCGCGCCAGACCAGCGGGGGCGCCGGCATCAGGGAGCGCCGCTGCGTATCGCTGGCGGCGAAGGCGTAGTACCGCGTCTGTGCGAAGTCGAAGAGCAGCGCGCCGGCGACCCGCTGCCCGTCGACAGTGGCGTAATACAGCGACGCCTCTCCGGTTGGCAGGAGCTCCTGGGCGATGGCGTGGTAATAGCCGTCGTCGTGCGAATAGAAACCCGCGCGCGTTTCCGTCTGCCGGAGCAGCGCTATGAAGTCAGCGATGTCGGCGGCGTCGTGCACCTGCTCGATCGACAGCCCGCGCTTCTCGGCTGTGTTGATGCGCGACCGGTGGCCGCTGTTGAGGCCGCGGCGCAGGTCGGCGTCGTCGACGTCGATGCGCAGCACCAGCGTGTGCTGGTGCTGACGTGAGCGCACCCTGCGGGCCTTGAGCATGCTCAGCTGGGACGGTGTCGCGGCGTCCGGCTCCAGCCTGATGAACGCACAGCCAAGGTCATCCGCCTGGGCGCGGGCCGCGCCCATCGCCTCGGGCAACCGTGCCGCGTCGTCGAGCGTCGGGCCGAACGGCAGGTAGAGGTAGCGGAATGGTCCCACCCTGCGGATGACGCCCATCCAGCACCAGCCGGGACCCTCCGCGAAGGTGACCTCGTAGTGGAGGCGGGCCTGGACGCGTGCCCACGCGGCACTCTGGAGGAAGTGACCGCCCAGCGCCGTGACGCGCTCATCCCAGCCGTCGGGGATCGGCACAGATGTCACGGCCGAGCAACCTAGCACAGCGCGCGCGCTGCGCCGGTTACTCGGCGGGTGGCGTACCCGCCGCGGCGGCCTCCGCCTTCTCCACCTTCTCCTTGCGCTCGCGCTTCTCTTTGCTCTTGGGCATCAGGTTCATGGTCACCTCGCCGTCGGCGAGGTCAACGATGACGGTGTCGCCGGGACCATGCTTGAGGCGCAACAACTCCTCCGACAGCGGGTCCTCGATGACGCGCTGGATGACGCGGCGCAAGGGGCGGGCGCCATACACCTTGTCGAACCCTTCGTCAACGATCTTGTCCTTGGCGGCGTCGGTGACGCTGAAGTTGAGCTCCTGCGCGGCCAGGTGCACCGCCACCTTGGCGAGCATCAGGTCGACGATGTTGCGCATCTGGGCCATGTCGAGGCGGTGGAACACCACGACCGCGTCGACGCGGTTGAGGAACTCGGGACGGAACGCCCGCTTCAGCTCCTCCATGATCTGGTCGCGCATCTTGCCGTGCTCGGATGAGGCATTCCGCTCGTCGGGGATCGACGGCTGGAAGCCCATCGACAGGTTGGCCTTGAGGTTGGAGATGCCGATGTTGCTGGTCATGATCACGATGCAGTTCGAGAAGTTGACCGCCTTGCCCTTGGCGTCGGACAGTCGCCCGTCCTCGAGGATCTGCAACAGCATGTTGAAGACCTCGGGATGTGCCTTCTCGATCTCGTCGAAAAGGACCACGCTGTACGGCCGGCGCCGCACCGCCTCGGTGAGCTGACCGCCGTCGTCATAGCCGACGTACCCGGGCGGGGACCCGACCAGGCGAGCGGTCGAGTGACGCTCCATGAACTCGCTCATGTCCAGGCGGATGATCGCGTCCTCGTTGTCGAACAGGAACGAGGCCAGCGACCGCGCCAGCTCCGTCTTGCCGACACCGGTGGGGCCGAGGAACATGAACGAGCCGATCGGTCGCTTGGCGTCCTTGAGACCGGCGCGGGCCCGGCGCACCGCCTGGGAGATCACCTTGACAGCGTCGTCCTGGCCGATGAGCCGCTTGTGGATCTCCTCCTCCATGCGCAGCAGGCGTGAGGTCTCCTCCTCCACGAGCCGCGACACGGGCACGCCCGTCCACGAGCTGATGATCTCGGCGATGTGCTCCTCGTTGACCTCGGGCACTGTCGCACCGAGCTCGTCGCGCCATTGCATCTCCAGCGAGACGTACTTCTCCTTGAGCTTCTTCTCCTTGTCACGGAAGCTCGCGGCGGTCTCGTAGTCCTGCCCGGCGATCGCCTCCTCTTTCTGCGCCTGGAGCTCACGGATCTCCTTCTGCATCTCGCGGAGGTTGTCAGGCGTGGTGGTGAGCTTCATGCGCACCCGCGCGCTCGCCTCATCGATGAGGTCGATTGCCTTGTCCGGCAGCGACCGGTCGGTGACGTACCGCACGCTCAGCTCGGCCGCGGCCTTGAGCGCGTCGTCGGTGATCTGCACGCGGTGGTGCTTGTCGTACAGCGGCCTGATACCGTGCAGGATCTCGATCGTCTCCTGCAGGCTCGGCTCGTCGACGAACACCGGTTGGAAGCGCCGCTCGAGCGCCGCATCCTTCTCGATGTACTTGCGGTATTCGTTGAGCGTGGTGGCGCCGATGCACTGGATCTCGCCACGTGCGAGCGCAGGCTTCAGGATGTTGGCGGCATCGATGGCGCCCTCGGCGGCGCCGGCGCCGACCAGGGTGTGCAACTCGTCGATGAACAGCACCACCTCGCGGGACTGACGGATCTCGTCGAGGATCTTCTTGAGGCGCTCCTCGAACTCACCGCGATACTTGGTGCCGGCGACGAGCGCACCCATGTCGAGGGTGAGAACGCGCTTGCCCATCAACGACTCCGGGATGTTGCCGAGGATGATCGCCTGCGCAAGTCCCTCGGCGATCGCCGTCTTGCCGACGCCGGGCTCGCCGATCAGGGCCGGGTTGTTCTTGGTGCGCCGGCTGAGGATCTGCACGACGCGCTCGATCTCCATGGCGCGGCCGATCACCGGGTCGAGCGCGTTCTTCAGCGCCAGCTCGGTGAGGTCGCGGCAGAACTGGTCGAGCAGCGGCGTCTTGCTCGGCTTCTTCTGCGCCTCCTTGGCCTCTTCCTCGAGCCCGGACTCGTGCAGGAGACGGTCGATCTCGCCGCGCACCTTCTCGAGGTTGGCGCCCAGATCCTCGAGCACGTGGGCGGCAATGCCCTCACCCTCGATGAGCAGGCCGAGCAGCAGATGCTCGGTGCCGACGTAGTTGTTGCCCATACGGCGCGCCTCCTCGAAGGAGATCTCGATCACCTTCTTGACGCGCGATGTCGGAATGATCTGCTGGATGATGATCCGCTCGTTGCGACCGAGAACCGACTCGATTGTCGAGCGAACCTTGTTGATCTCGACGCCGAGGTTGTTGAGAACCTTGGCGGCGAGACCCTCGCCCTCGCGAAGCAGGCCGAGAAGAAGATGCTCGGTCCCGATGTACGAGTGATGCGAGCGTTCGGCCTCCTCCTGCGCCAGGGTGAGGACCTTCTTGGCTCTCTCGGTGAACCGCTCAAATGGGTACAAAGTGGTTGCTGCCTCCGTGCCCGAGCCGGCCCCCCCTGTGGTTGGTGGGGGTCAGCGACGGGCGACCTGTGAATCCTTCCCCATTATGCCCACCCCACTCCGAGTTCACGCGTTCCCGCGAACATGAGGTGACAAGAAGAATTCGCGGAGGTTACGCCGGCTCCGGCTGTGCGGCGGTGGCGGACTCGTCGACGGCGTCGACGGCAGGCGCGTTTGCGACGCTGTCGTCATCCGCGACGACTGCCTCGACGACCTCAGCATCCGCCGTCCCGCTGCCCCTCGGGGCGGGCGTGGCGGCCTTATCCTCGTCGTCATCGTCGTCAGGAAACTGGTATGCGGGCGGCTCGTAGGTGCTGCCCGCACCCTCGCCCTCGTCCGTCGGGCCGCCGCCATGCAGTTGGCGCAGGGAGAGGCTGATGCGGCGGCGCACCTTGTCGGCGCTGAGCACCATGACCTCGACCACCTCGCCCACCTTGAGGACGTCCTCGGTGCGCTCGACGTGGTCCCACGACAGCTCACTGATGTGCAGCAGACCCTCGACACCGTCGGCGATCTGCAGGAACGCACCGTACTTCTTGGTCTTGGTGACCTCGCCGGTGACGGCCTTGCCGGCCGGGAAGCGATCCTCGATGGTGTCCCATGGGTCGTCGCTCATCTGACGGAGAGACAGGCTGATGCGGGACAGCTCAGGGTCGAGCTTGATCACCTTGACGCGCACCTCGTCACCGACATTGAGCATGTCGCTGACGTTGTTGATGCGATCCCAGGACAACTCGCTGATGTGGATGAGGCCGTCCGCGCCACCGAGGTTGACGAAGGCCCCATAGGAGGTGAGCCCGCTCACCTTGCCCGTGACCACGTCGCCGATCTGGAGCTTCTCGAAGAGCTCTTCGCGCTGGCGAGCGCGATCCTCATCCTGGGCGGCACGCTGCGAGACGATGAGGCGGTTGCGCTTGCGATTGACCTCGAGGATCTTGACCGGGATCTTGGTGCCGACAAGTTCCATGAGGTTGCCGCTGAACTGCCGGGCCACCTGGCTGCTGGGCAGGAACCCGCGCAGGCCCATGATGTTGACGATCAGGCCGCCCTTGTTCTGCTCACGCACCTCGGCGTCGAGGATCTCGCCCTCGGACTCCTTCTGGGCGACGGCCTGCCAGATGCCTTCGGCGCGGGCCTTGCGCAGGGAGAGGACGACGTTGCCATCCTCGTTCTCGGGCTGGACGACGTAAACCTTGACGTCGTCCCCCGGGTTGAGCACCACAGATGCCTCGCCGCGCGCGCTCAGCTCACGGTTGGAGATGACCCCCTCGGACTTGGCGCCGATGTCGACCAGCACCTCGTCAGGATCGACGCGCACCACCGTGCCGTCGACGATGTCACCGTGGGCCAGCGCCCGGATGACGTGCTCCTCCTCGGCGAGGAGCTGCTCCATGGTGATCTCTTCGTCAGGTACCAGGGTCAAGGCCACGCTTCTCCTTTGACTTTCCCAATGGCACCGCAGCGGGGACACGGCGGCGACGGATCGCCGGGGTCACCTGCGGGTCGAGCGGGCCGTTGGAGCGCTGCGGGCGGGGCCCGCGGAACTTTCGCTGTGGTGGCTCAAGAACGGACGCGCGCGCGACCGTGCCGATTGCGAACCTTCGGAGTGTAGCGGACACGCCAATCCGAGGATGTCGGCGTTCTGTTGCCGCGCGGTATCCGGCTGGCGACTGTCAGACGTGTGGTCCGTCGCCTGCGGGTGCCACGCTGCCAAAGCAATGCGAGTGACCATCACCTGTGAAGACTGCGGCGAACGTCACCGGCTCGAGCGACACGTCACCGAGCCCGGCCCCATCTGGATCGTGTGCCATTCATGCGAGCTCCCGCTCCAGGCGGTGCTTGATGGACCGGCTCCGACGCCGAACAAGACGCACAGCATCTGGGCCGACATCGTCGACCTCGGCACCGGGGTCCGCAACAGCGCATAGCCGGCTCGGCCTGAGAGTGTCATCACCGGGCAGCAACCCCACCGGCTGGTAGCATCGGGCGCTCCATGCACTCGACCCGCTCCCGGCTGTCGATGTGAGCAGCCGGCGCGTGGCCCTCGTCGTCGACACCGGCGCCGCACTCGGGGAGCGCATTGACGCCGGCCTTGCCGTGGTCCCGTACCACGTGGCAGTCGGCGGCGCGACCCTCGCCGACGGTGAGGATGCCCAGCTGTATGTGCGGCTGCGGCGTGGCGAGCGAGCCAGCACGTCGACGCCGAGCCCCGGCGAATACCTCGCAGCCGTCGAACGTGTCGCCGCCGGTGTGGACTCGGTTGTCTGCCTGACGATTCCCGCACGATGGAGCGGGACGCACGGGAGCGCCACGGTGGCGGCGGGGCTGTTTGCCGACGGGCGCGCCACGCCCACGGTCACCGTCGTTGAGACCTCCACCGCGGCGGCGGGGTACGCGCTGGTCGCCCGTCTCGCCTGGGCGCTGTCATCGGCCGGCGCGGGCGAGGACGCCCTGCTGGAGCGGGTGCGACAGGCCTGCGCCGCGGTGCGCATGTTCGGAGCCCTGGCCACGCTCGAATTCGTGGCGCGCAGCGGGCGCGTCCCTGCGCTGGTGGCGGGGGTCTCCGACGCTCTCCACGTGCGTCCAGTGTTCGAGATGCACGGTGGAGACACCAGCCGCGTCGCGCTGGCACGCACCGACAGCGGCGTGCTGCGGGCGCTCGAGAGAGTTGCCCGCGAGCGCCTCGCGCCCGGGATCGAGCACCGGCTGATCCTGTTCCACGCTGACGCCCGCGCGGCGGTGAGGCAGCTGCGCGACCGCATCGTCGAGGTGGTGGCGGTGGACCATGACGAGACCGTGGCGCTGGCGCCGGTGATCGGCGTACATATCGGCCCGGGGGCCTTCGGGTTCGCCGCGCTGCCTGTCCAGGCCGACGATCCACCCCCGCCCGCGGCATGAGGCAGCCCGCCGTTGCCGTCGAGGTCGTCGTGTTGGCAGGTGCCTACCTGCTGGGCTCGGTCCCGGTCGCGTGGCTGCTCGGCCGGTGGCGTGGCGGGCTCGACCTCCGCGACGTCGGGTCCGGCAACCCCGGGACCAGCAACCTGTTTCGCAACTCCGGCCGGCGGCTCGCCGTGATCTCCGGCCCGATCCAGTTCGCTCAGGGGCTCATCCCCGTGCTGGTCGCCCGCGCCGTGGGGGGCGAGGGCGCGTTCCTCGATCTCGCCGCCGTCTGTGCGGTGGCAGGCAACGGCTGGCCGGTCTGGTTGCGGTTCCACGGCCAGCGCGGCATCGCCGTGGCCACCGGGGCGGTGGCTGCGATCAATCCCATTCTCCTGGCAGTGCTCCTGGTGTGCTTCGCCGTGGGCGCCCTGACCCACACCATCGCGATCGGGGTGCTGGCCGGGTTCTCGGTGCTGCCCATGGCCGCGGCCTGGATTGGTGGACGGGACCTGGCGATCACCTGCGCCGCCCTGCTCGCGGCAGTGGTTCTGCGCCGCCTCGACGGCCTGAGGACAGACATGCGCAGGGCGGCGTCCGACGATGAACGCCGGGTGCTGCTCCGACGGCTGTTCCTCGACGAGCGACCCGGCCAGGTGCTGGTCGGGCCGCGGCCTGGGGAGAGCGCGTAGGGTGGATCGCCCGCATCCCGACATCGGTCAGATCGGTCCTGCGTCGGCGGCGGGGCTCCTACACTGCCCTCGTGGTGGCGGCAGGCGGGCTCCCGTTCGGCGTGGCCACGGCGGCCGCCGCGCGTGACGGCCGCCGATGACTGCTGAGGGCGAGCCGTTGCGGGTCGCCTTCTTCGGCCACGCGGAAGGCCGGCGCATCGACGGGCTCTCCACCTACAGCCGCGAGTTGGTGCGCTCGCTCTGCGCCCGCGGGGCCACGGTGCGTTTCTTCGCCCATCGCGGGGACGGCGACGAGGCGCCGGTCGACGGCCGCGACGCCGTGTGGCTGCGGGCGGTGCATTTCAAGACCGTGACCATCCCGACGCCGGGGACCATGGCCACCGTCCGGGCGGCGCTCGAGGAGTTCCGCCCCAACATCGTGCACATCTCCTGGAGCTTCTCGCTGTTCGATGGAGCCATCGCTCGCGCCGCGCATCGCGTGGGTGCGGCCTGCGTTGCGACGTTCCATCTCCCCCATGGCCCGGAGGGGACCGCGCGCGGCAGGGTCATGCAGGGTCTGTATCGCTACCACCGCTGGCACATGGGACATGTCGACCGCTGCATCGCCTTGAGCCAGGACCAGCGCGACCTCCTGGTCAGCGCCGGGTTCCCGGGCAGCCGGGTCATGGTCGTCGCCAACGGCGTCGACACCGACGTGATCAGCCCGGGTCCATCGTCCCTCCGCCAGGAGCTTGGCGCGCGCTTCGTCGTTCTGTACCTCGGCAGGCTCGACCCTGAGAAGCGCGTGCCCGCACTGGTGGACAGCTTCCTCTCGCTCGGGCTCCCCGCCGACCACGTCCTCTGCCTGGCCGGCGACGGGATCCAACGCCATCGTTTGCGCAGGCGCGCCGCCGAGCACCCCAACATCCGCATGCTCGGGCTTGTATCCAAGTCCCGCAAGCTCGAGCTGTTGCGCGGCTGCGACGTGTTCGTGCTGCCGTCCACCGCCGAGGGGCTGGCGCTGTCCCTGCTGGAGGCGATGGCCGCGGGTTGCGCCATCGTCGCGACGGACGCCGGTGAGGACGGCAGCGCGCTCCGCGATGCCGGGCTGGTGATCCCGACGAACCCGCTGCAACCGGCGCTGGACGACGCTCTGCGGAAGCTGATCTCCGACCCCGCGTTACGCGCGCGTCTCGGCGAGGCGGCGAGGGCCCGAGCGGTGAGCAGCTTCGCCGGTGCGGGCAGCGCGGACCGCGTCCTCGGTGTGTACGCCGACGCAGCCCGGTCGGCCGGCGCGGCTCGGGGCACGCCGGCAGGCGCCACGCTACCCTAGGCGGGTGACCACCACGGCAACCCCGGTCCCTGTCGAGGCTCCTGTCCGCGAGGAGAAGGTGGTCCGAGAGCCGGGGTGGAACGTGATCGTCTGGAACGATCCGATCACACTCATGACCTACGTCGTCCTGGTGCTCAGGAAGCTCTTCGGCTACGACCACGTGACCGCGACCAGGCTGATGCTCCAGGTGCACGAGGAGGGAAAGGCTATCGTCGCCACCCAGCCTCGCGAGCAGGCCGAGGTCTCGGTGGCGCGGCTGCACGCGTTCGGGCTCCAGGCCACCCTGGCCCGGCTCTAGCAGGCCCGCCGCAGGTGGCTTCCGTGCTCAAACGACGCGGCCGTATCCAGGTCCGCTTCGACGCGGCCGAGCGTGATGCGCTGCTCGATATCGTCGGCCGGCTGGAGACGCACATCAGCCGCGCCTTGGCAACCACGCCGCGCGCGTACGACGACAAGACCATGCAGAGCGAATACGACCGTTGGGTGCGACCGGAGATCGAGCGCGGCTATGGGGCCGACCTCGACGTCATCCGCGATGCGCTCAGTGCCGGTGAGGAGTTGCTCGTGCTCACCGAGGCACAGGTGTACGCGTGGCTACGCGGCTTCAACCAGTTGCGCCTCGCCGCCGGGTCATTGCTCGGCATCAGCGAGGACGGGTGGGAAACCGCGGCAAGCGAGCAGCTCCGAGCCAAACCCGAGTTCGGAATGCTCATCGCGCTTGGTTACCTGCAAGAGGAGTTGGTAGCCGCGCTGGAAAGCTGACGCGAAGCGTCACGGCGCGGAGTCGCCCCTCCCGGTAAAACCCGTGGCAGCAGCTAGTACCGCGTGACCTTCATCGAAAAGTCGAGCGCGGTCGCCGAATGTGTGAGCGCGCCGACCGAGATGTAGTCAGCGCCGGCCAAGGCGTAGGCGCGGGCATTGCCGACCTGGACACCGCCACTGATCTCCACCTGGGCGCGGCCGCGGATGATCTGCATGGCCTCGCGGACCTGGCCTGGGGCGAAGTTGTCGAGGAGGATGCGCGGAGCCTTGTCGGCGAGCGCCTGCTCGAGCTCCTGGATGTTGCTGACCTCGACGTTGACGTCGCCGTCGGGATACGCCTTGCGCACAGCGCGGAGCGACGGCGTGATGCCGCCGACCAGTGCCAGGTGCGTGTCCTTGATGAGCACCCCGTCGTACAGGCCCATGCGGTGGTTGAGGGCACCGCCGATGCGCGTCGCGTACTTCTCGAGGCCGCGCATCCCGGGCGTGGTCTTGCGGGTGTCGAGGATTTTGGCCTTGGTGCCGTCGACTGCTTTGACATAGCGCGCCGTCATGGTGGCGACACCACTCAGGTGCTGCAGGAAGTTGAGCGCGACACGCTCGGCGGTGAGCATCCCCCGGGCCGGGCCGGAGATGCGCGCAACGATCTGGTCCTCCTGCACCTTCTCGCCGTCCTTGGTCTTGGCGTCGAAGGTGATTCTGTCGTCGACGATGGCGAACACACGCGCCGCCACGCTGAGACCGGCGATGACACCGTTCTCCTTGCACACGATCTTGCCGCGACAGGTCATGTCGACCGGGATGACGGCGTCGGTGGTGACGTCGCCGGCCCCGATGTCCTCTGCGAGCGTCGCGCGGATGAGCGTGTCGAGGGTGTCCGGCGTCAGGGTTGCGGTGATCGGGTCAAGGGTTGCGGTCAAATCGGTGTCCTCTCTCTTTCTGCATGACCAGGACGCCATGCCAGCTGTCGCGGGTTGATGGGAAGTCGGCGCGGATGTGAGCGCCCCGGCTCTCCTCGCGGAGGAGGGCCGCACGGCACACCAGCGCTGCGGTGGTCGTTGACTGAAGGAGACGCCGGTCGTGCAGCGACCCGCGCCTGGGGATTGTGACGTCGATCTCCTCAACGGCGTCAAGCGTCGCCTGGAGCCCGGTGGCGTCGCGGACCAGGCCGCATCCCTGCCACAGGGCGTCGCGCAGGCGTGCGCCGGCCGCGGCGGCCTCGCCGGCGCTGAGCCCGGCGGTCGGCTCGTCGTCGTCGCGGCGCCGCGGCGGAGCAACCGGGCGCTCAGCGATGTCGTGAAGCGCTGCGACGGCGGCGCGGTGGCCGAAGACCACCCCCTCGAGAAGGCTGTTGCTGGCCAGCCGGTTGGCACCGTGCACGCCGGTGCTCGCCACCTCGCCGCACGCGAACAGGCCGGGGAGAGAGGTGGCGCCGTCCACGTCGGTGCGCACGCCGCCAATCAGGTAGTGCGCCGCCGGCGCGATGGGGATCGGCGCCGCGGTGATGTCGATGCCGTGCCCGCGGCAGCTGGCCGTGATCGTGGGAAACCGGGCGCGAACCGCGGCGCCCAGAGGCCGGCAGTCCAGGTACACATGATCCGTGCCGTCTCGGACCAACCGTTCCCAGATGGCTCGCGACACCACGTCGCGACCGGCGAGCTCACCGCGCGGGTCGGCTTCGAACAGGAAGCGCTCACCGGCGGCGTCGACGACGTGGGCACCCTCGCCGCGCATCGCCTCGCTGATGAGGAAGCGGGGCGCGCCGTCGAGCGCGAGGGCGGTGGGGTGGAACTGCATGAACTCCATGCTCGCCACCTCCGCGCCGGCGTCCCACGCCAGGGCGACGCCGTCGCCTGTCGCAGCGGCCGGGTTGGTGGTGTACCGCCAGAGCTGCCCGGCGCCACCGCTGGCGAGGATCACCGCGCCTGCGCCGAGCACGCGCGGGGCACCGGTGCCGTCGCTGTTGCGCAGCTCGACCCCGGCGCATCTGCCCTCGTCGTCGAGGAGAAGCGCGGTCACGTGGACGTTCTCGATCACGGTCGCACCGGACTGGCGCACCGAGCGGACCAGCGCCGACTCCACCTCACGACCGGTGGCGTCTCCGCCGGCGTGGACGATGCGGTTGCGCGTGTGCGCAGCCTCGCGACCGACGAGCAGGCCGCCGCTGTCACTGTCAAACCCTGCACCCCACGCGGCCAGGCCGCGCACCCGCTCAGGGCCGTCGTTGACGAGCACGCGCACCGCGTCCTGGTCGCACAGGCCGCGCCCCGCGGCCACGGTGTCGTCGAAATGCAGCTGGGCGCTGTCGTCGTCGGCAATGGCGGCGGCAACGCCGCCCTGCGCCCAGCGGGTTGCGCCGTCGTCGACCGGGCCCTTGGTGACCACGGCAACGCGGGCGCGCGGAGCCGCCGTCAAAGCCGCCGTCAACCCGGCGATACCACCGCCGACGACGACGCAGTCGTACGGTCCCTCCGCTGTGCCGCGCGCGCTGTTCAGGAGAGGGTGACCTCCTCGCGCACACGGCGCGCTGAGTCGACGTCGGTGACGGTGGCGCGGTTGATCTTGGCTCGGAGCACGACGCGCTGCATCTACTCTCTCCCCTGGACGCCGATGACCCCCGGAATCTCCGAACCCTGGGGACCGTCGCTGTCAAGAGGAGCTGCGTCGTTTCCCAGGCGGATCACGTCGATCAACCGAGTGGTCCCCATTCTACCAGCGACCAGAATTTGGCATCCGCGCCGCACGTTCTCAACGCTGGCGAGGCTTTCCCCATCGACCGCGACCACGTAGTCGACGTCGAAGCCCGCGGTTTCCATCGGCGACCGGACCAGCTGGCAGAGGACAGACGCGCGCTCCTCGCCGGCCGCGAACGCGGTGACAGCGGCGGACAGACCAGTGGGGATGGCGACGGCGCGCTTTCGCTCCGCGTCGCTCAGATAGGCGTTGCGGCTGCTGAACGCCAGGCCGTCATGATCGCGAACAACCGGCACGACGACGATCACCACGCCGGTATCAAGGTCGGCCGCGAGGCGGCGCACCACCACGCTCTGCTGGGCGTCCTTCTGCCCGAAATAGGCGCGATGCGGCCGGCAGGCGATGAGCAGCTTGGCCACGACCAGGGCCACGCCGTCGAGGTGGCCGGGCCGATGTACACCCTCGAGGATCCCGGTCAGTGAGCGGTCGACGCGCACTGCCGTGACCGGGTCGGGTCCGTACATCGCCTCGACGGTGGGCACGAAGGCGGCGTCGACCCCGTCCTCGGCGACCACGGCGAGGTCGGCGTCGAGCGTGCGCGGGTAGCGCTCGATGTCCTCCCCCGGGGCGAACTGGGTGGGGTTGACGAAGATGCTCACCACGACCCGGTCGCAGTCGACCCGCGCCCGACGCACCAGGCTCCGGTGACCCGCGTGCAGAGCGCCCATGGTGGGCACCAGGCCGACGCTCAGCCCTGCGGCCCGGCAGCGCTCCGACCAGCGACGCAGCTCGTCCGGGGTGGCCAGGCGCCGGGGGGCGTCGAGCGCGCCTCGGTCAGTGGTAGCTGTGGGCATCGTCGGGGAAGCTGCCCGCGGCGACGTCGGCGCCGAAATCTCGCACCGCGCTGACGATGCGGTCGCCGATGTCGGCGTATGCCCTGGCGAACTTCGGCATCACCCCGCGCGTGATCCCGAGCAGGTCGTAGACGACGAGCACCTGCCCGTCGCAGTCGGGACCGGCACCGATGCCAATGGTCGGGATTGACACTGCCGCGGTGACGGCAGCGGCGAGGCCGCGCGGGATGCCCTCGAGAACCAGGCTGAACGCCCCGGCTGCCTCCAGCGCCCGAGCATCGGCGAGGATCCGCTCGCGAGCGTCGGCGCTCCGGCCCTGCACCTTGAAACCGCCGAAAACGTTGACGAACTGCGGGGTGAGGCCGAGATGACCCATGACCGGGATGCCACGCTCGACGAGGCGCGCGACCACCGGCAACACCCAGCCGCCGCCCTCGACCTTGACCGCGTGCATGCCGGCCTTGATGAAGCTCGCGGCGTTGCGGATCGCCTGCTCGTGCGACTCGTGGTACGAGCCAAAGGGCATGTCGCCGACGAGCAGTTGGTCCGGTGCGCCACGGACCACGGCGCGGGCATGATGGAGCATCTCCTCCATCGTCACCGGCAGGGTGGTGTCGTAGCCGAGGTGGTTGTTGCCCACGCTGTCGCCGACCAGCAGCGCGGGCACCCCGGCGGCGGCGAGAAGGCGCGCGATGGCAACGTCGTAGGCGGTGACCATGACGAAGCGCTCTCCCCGCGCCTTGTGGGCGCGGAGGTCGTGGACTGTGACCGGCACCCCGATCAGGCCACCCGCGGATGAGCGACGACGGTTGGAGCCGCCCGGGCCGGGCGACGCGGAGCGGCGGCGGCGAGCGCGTCGGCGACCGCCTCGCGGCCCTCGAGGCCAGCCAGCGCGAGGGTCTCAAGGGCGAGCCGGCGATACAGCTCGCGGGAGCTGGGGTCGGCGCTGAGGACGTCGAGGTGGCGGACAACGGTGGCGGCGTCGCCCCGCACCACCGGGCCGGTCAGCGCCGACGCGGGACCGCCGGCCGACGCGTTGCTCGCCGCCCCGACCAGCAGCGCGCCAAGCGCCCGATGGGCATCGCCCTGGGCCACTCCGGCCTCCTCGAGAAGACTGGTCGCCCGGGCGAGCAGCGCCAAAGGCGCGTTGCCGGCCAGGACGGCGGCGGCGTGGTAGAGGGCGCGTCCACCGGGAGGGAGGGCGAGGAGGTGACCGCCAAGATCGGCGACCAGCGTCTGCAGCTGGCCGAGCAGCGGTGGCGCCGCCTCGACAACGAAGCTGGTGCCACGCAGTAGGCTGGCGCTCTGCGCCCCGGCCAGCGCCTGGAGCGGGTGGAACGCGCCGGTCGTCGCGGCGGTGCTCCGCGCCGCGTCGAGAACCTCAGGGCCGCTGGTGGCGCTGCAGTGCACCAGCGAGCGACCGCGCAGCGCCGCACCGGAGGCCGCGATGAGCGCAGCCACGCGGGGGATCTCCGCGTCGGGCACAGTGACGAAGGTGATGTCGGCGCGACGCGCAGCTTCGACGGCGGTGCTGACGACGGCCGCCCCTGTCCCGGCCGCGATCCGGGCCGCGTGGGCGGGCGTCCGGCTGTTCACGGCCACGACACGATGACCGGCGCCCGACAGGGCGGCGGCGAGTGCGGAACCGGCGCGGCCGGCCCCGATGAATGCGAGCGCGGGCCGTGCGTCCCCTTCGGTTGCGTGCACCGTCTCGGTCACCTCGTGATCCAAGCGCCTGGTCTCAGGACGGCGCCGGTATCACGGTCAGGTGGCCTCACGGCGCGTCGGCGTCCATGGGCCGGACCGGCTGAAACCGTCGCCGTCGGAAAGAAGTGTAACCCGCCGTACGCGCCAGACCAACAGCTGCTGCCGGCTCACCAGCGGGGTGCGGACGGATCAGGCGCCGGCGGCGGCCTCGCTGGGCGGCGGGTCCGCGGCGGCGGGCGGAGCAGGAGGGGCGCTGCCGTCAAGCTCGGCGATGATCCTCTTCATCTCCGCCGCCTCCATGGTCTCCACCTCGATCAGGCGGGTGGCCAGGGCGCGAAGGATGTGCTCGCGCGGGCGGAGCACCTCCTTGGCCTTCTGGAACGCGGTCTCGACGAGGTGATGCACCTCCTGGTCGATCTCGCTGGCGATGTCCTCGGAGTAGTTGCGTTGCTCGCCGAGGTCGCGACCGAGGAAGACCAACTCCTCCTTGGTGCCAAAGGTGAGCGGTCCGAGCTTGTCGCTCATCCCCCACTCCGTGACCATGCGCCGGGCCAGCTGGGTGGCCTTGCGGATGTCGTCGGAGGCGCCGGTGGTGATGTTGTTCTCGCCGAGGATGAGCTCCTCCGCGCAGCGGCCACCGAGGATCTGGGCCAGCTGGTCCTCGAGCTCGGCCTTGCTGACCAGGTACTTGTCCTCGCTGGGCAGGCTGAGCGTCCAGCCCAGTGCCATGCCGCGGCTCACCACGCTGATCTTGTGGACCGGATCGGTGTGCTCGAGAAGCATCCCGACCATGGCATGGCCCATCTCGTGGAAGGCGATGGTGCGCTTCTCGTTCTCCAGGATCACGCGGCTCTTGCGCTCCGGGCCGGCGATGACCCTGGCGATCGCCTCCTCGAGGTCGGCCATGATGATCACCTTGCGGTTGTTTCGCGCGGCGAGGATGGCGCCCTCGTTGATGAGGTTGGCCAGGTCGGCGCCGGAGAACCCCGGCGTCTGCTTGGCGAGCACCTCCAGCTCGACGGAGGGATCGAGCGGTTTGTTGCGGGCGTGCACCTCGAGGATGGCGCGGCGGCCGCGGATGTCGGCGCGGTCAAGCATCACGTGGCGGTCGAAGCGTCCCGGCCGGAGCAGGGCGGGATCGAGCACGTCGGGGCGGTTGGTGGCGGCGATCACGATCACATGCGTCGCCGTCTCGAAACCGTCCATCTCGACGAGCAGCTGGTTGAGCGTCTGCTCGCGCTCGTCATGGCCACCCCCGAGGCCCGCGCCACGCTGCCGGCCGACGGCGTCGATCTCGTCGACGAACACAATGCAGGGTGCGTTCTTCTTGGCCTGGTCGAACAGGTCGCGCACCCGGCTGGCGCCGACGCCGACGAACATCTCGACGAACTCGGAGCCGCTGATGCTGAAGAAGGGGACGCCGGCCTCTCCGGCGACGGCCTTGCTGAGCAGCGTCTTGCCGGTGCCCGGCGGTCCGACGAGGAGCACGCCCTTGGGGATGCGCGCGCCGACGGCGGTGAACTTGTCGGGGTACTTCAGGAACTCGACGATCTCGGACAACTCCGTCTTCGCCTCCTCGACGCCGGCGACGTCGGCGAAGGTGATCGCCGGCTTGTCACCGGTGAGCAGCCGGGCGCGGCTTCTGCCGAAGGACATCGCCTGGTTGTTGCCGCTCTGGGTCTGGCGGAAGATCCACAGCAGGAACAGGGCCATCAACCCGAAGAGAACGAGGTTGGGCAAAAGCACGCTCAAGAGGACATTGCTCCCACTGGAATCATTTCGGAAGTTGGTGAAGCCATTATCGGTGAAGACCTTGAGCGCTTCGGCACTGGAGCCGACCGTGGTCTGGTATTGCACGCCGTTGGCTGCGTACCAGGTGACCGAGCTGCCGTCCCCGTTGATGACCGCCTCCTGCGACGGCGCGGAGGACAGAGTGTTGGCAGCGTCACTGCTGTGGCTCTTGAAGTTGATGGCGGCCTGCGCGAGCGCTCCGGAGTCCTTGGCCTGCGCGCTCGGGCTCTGTACCCCGCGCAACAGCGCGAAAAGCACCAGAACGACCAGTACAGCCAGGGCGGCGTACAGGCCGCGACGAGGGTTGCGCATCGCTTCGCAGTCTATCAGAGGGTCTTGTTTCGACCCCCCTGTTCTCGGTGCGTCGGCGCCCTCTCGCACTGCGCGTACAAGAGGTTCTGCGGCCTCATCAGCCGTCGATCAGACGACGCTGATGGTCGGCGAGCACGCAGAGCCGCCGGCGCGCCGCGGGGAAGACGCGTTCGAGCGCCGGGATGAGGTCATGCCGGACGCGGGTGCGCAGGAAGCGCGGGTCGGCGTTGCTCGGGTCGTCGATCACCTCGAGGTGCAGCGCGGCGCAGTAGGCCGCAACGTCCGCCCGCCAGACCCGGAGCAGCGGTCGTGCCAAGCGCCCCTGCCGCTCCCCCATCGCAGCCAGCGCCCGGGGCGTTGCCCCCGACAGGGCGCGCATCAGCACCGTCTCCGCCTGATCATCGGCGGTGTGCGCCAGGGCCAGCGCGGTCGCGTCCAGGTCCCTGGCGAGCTCGTCGAGGGCGGCGTGGCGGGCGTCGCGAGCGCGGTCCTGGAGGGACGAGCCGTGCGTGGCCACCGCCGCGGTCAGCGCGGTGAACGGCAGGCCGAGCGCCTCAGCGGCAGCGTGGACCGGGACCGCCTCGGCGGCCGACCCGTCGCGCAGGCCATGGTCGACGTGGGCGACGTGGAGGCTGAGCCGGCGAGGTGGCGCCAGCCGCGCCAGCGCGTCGAGCATGGCCATCGAATCCGGGCCGCCGCTGCAGGCCACCACCACCCCCTCGCCGGGACGCAGAACCCCGCGCCGGTCGATGGCGGTGGCGACGGCGCGGCGCAGGCGCCCGACGGCGGCGTCGCGCTGGCGCGGCTCGAGCGACGATCCATGCGGGCTCATCACACACCCGTCTGAGCGCGTTGGTGGCGGCACCTGGATTCGAACCAGGGACATACCGGGTATGAGCCGGGTGCTCTACCAACTGAGCTATACCGCCGTGCGACCCGGGATTGTACGGCGAGGTGGAGTTGATCCCCTCGGCTTCCCAATTCACCTGGGTCGGCTGCGGCGGTATCACGTCGTTGTCGCCCAGACAGTCGCGCCGCGACGCATCGCGGCGAGTGAGGAGTGAGGAGTGTCCGGCTCCGCCGGTGCTCCGAGAGGGGCGCGTCACCCCTCTACAAAAGTTGCGGCGGCCGGACTCGAACCGGCGACCTTCGGGTTATGAGCCCGACGAGCTGCCACTGCTCCACGCCGCCGGGCCAGTTTAGCGCATGCCGCCGTGACCGCCCGACGCGCGGCGTCTAGATGTAATGCCCAGACGCGTTGTTGAGGCGTGAGATGGCGGGAGCTGACTGAGACTGGTATGGGCTCGGTGATGGTTGTAGATGTGCAGCCAGGTCGTCAAGGCGGTGGTTCGTTGGTGGTTTGAGGCATAGGGACGAACGTATGCCCATTCCTCGAGGAGGGTGCGGTTGAAGCGCTCCACCTTGCCGTTGGTCTGAGGTCGGCGCGGCTGGATGAAGCGCTGCACGGCACCGTTCTCGAGCACCGCGTTGCGGAAGGCGGCGGAGTTCCGGTAGGCGAAGGCGTTGTCGGTGAGCACGCGCCGGACCACGATGCCGTGGACAGCGAAGAAGGCCGTGGCGCGGCTCCAAAATGCGGCCGCCGTGGCGCCGCGTTCGTCACTGCAGATCTCGGAGTAGGCGAGCCGTGAATGTCATCGACGGCGGAGTGGATGTAGTCGTAGCCGACCCCCGGGGATTTTGGTCCGAGGCGTCCGTGGATGCGCCAGCCACCGCCGGGTGGGATCCGACCCAGCTTCTTGACGTCGACGTGGACCAGGTCGCCAGGATGGTCGTGCTCGTAACGGCGGATGATCCGGCCGGTCGGGCGATCCATCCAGCTCAGCCGGTTCAGCTGCCGGCGCACCAACACGCGGTGCACTGTCGAGGCTGGCATCTGCAGGCGGACGGCGCTCCGAGCCGGACCGAGCTGGGTGCGTCGGCGGAGCGCTTCGATCTGGTGCTCCGCCTCCGTCTGGGTGGATTTCAACAACCCAAACTCAGCCCGGGGCTCTCTCTTTGTCAACAACCTCTATGGGCACTACACCTAGACGCGGGCCAGCCCGACGCGCGCCACCCCGCCGTCGAGCGGCGTCTCGTGGACGCTCATGCCGGTGGGGATCGCGCCGACCGTCAGCTGGCTCGCGAGGGTCTCCGACGCGACATGGTCACGGTGCTCCACCACCGCCGCCGCGTGCGCCTCCGGGAGGTCGAGCACGAGGCGGATGCGGTCGGCGAGGTGCAACCCGGCCTCGCGGCGAGCGGATTGCACGAGCCGGACCACGTCGCGAGCCAGGCCCTCGCGTTCCAGCTCCGGCGTCACCGCGATATCGACGTGCACCGCGCCGCTGCCACTCTCGAGCACGCGGGTTGTCGCCTCGTCCTCGGCGCGGATCGCCAGGGTGAACTCCTCAGGCCCGAGGTGCTGACCGGCCACCTCCACGCCGCCCTCGGTCCGCCGCCAGTCCCCGCGACGGGCCGCCGCGAACACCGCCTGCGCCGCGCCACCGAGACGCGGGCCCACCACCGCCGCGTTGACGGCCAGAACGCGGCGTGCCATGACGTCGACGTCGCCGCTGAGCTGCACGCTCTTGACGTTGACCTCGTCGGCGATGAGCTCGCGATACGGTTCGAGGAGCTGCGGTCGGGCCACGGCCACGGTGATGGACGGCAGCGGCAGGCGCACGCGCCGGTCCGCGGCACGCCGCACCGACAGCGCGGCGGAGCACACCTCCCTGACCAGGTCCATGGCTGCGACCAGCTCGTCGTCGGCGGGCAGGGCATCGCGGACGGGGTAGTCGGTGAGGTGCACGCTGCGCTCGCCGCACAGGTTGCGGTAGACGTGCTCGGTAATCATCGGCAGCAGCGGCGCGGCGACGCAGCAGAGGGTGGTCAGCACCGTGTACAGGGTGTCGTAACAGTCGCGCTTGTCGTCGTCCACCGCGCTTCCCCAGACGCGCTCGCGGCTGCGCCGGATGTACCAGTTGTTGAGGGCGTCGATGAACTGGCGGATGACGCGGCACGCGCCGTCGAGGTCGTATGCGTCCATGCGGTCGGTGACGCTGCCGACCAGCGCACCGGTCTTGGCGAGGATGTAGCGGTCGAGAACGCCGGTGGCGTCGGTGCGGGCGGTGGCGCGGTAGCCGTCGATGTTGGCGTAATCGCTGAAGAATCTGTACGCATGCCACAGGGGGATGACCACCTGGCGCAGGCCCTCGCTGATGGCGGGCTCGCTGACGACCAGGTCCTGGCCGCGCAACACCGGCGAGTTGAGCAGCGACCAGCGCACTGCGTCGGCCCCGTGCTTGTCGAACATCTCCTCAGGGTCGGGGTAGTTGCGCAGCCGCTTGCTCATCTTCTGGCCGTCGTTGCCGAGGATGACGCCGTGCACAACGCAGTTCGTGAACGCCGGCGTGTCGAAGAGCGCGGTGGCCAGCACGTGGAGGTTGTAGAACCACGCGCGCGTCTGGCCGACGTACTCGACGACGAAGTCCGCGGGGAAGTGAGAGGTGAACCACTTCTCCTGCTCGAACGGGTAGTGGACCTGCGCGTAGGGCATCGAGCCGGACTCGAACCAGCCGTCGAGCACCTCCTCGACGCGGCGCATGGTGGCGCGGCCGCTGGGATCGTCGGGGTTGGGACGGGTCAGCTCATCGATCCCGGGGCGGTGGAGGTCGTTGGGACGCACGCCAAAGTCGCGCTCGATGTCATCGAGAGACCCGTAGACGTCGACCCGCGGGAAGTCGGGATCGTCGCTCTTCCAGACGGGGATCGGCGAACCCCAGAAACGGTTGCGGCTGATCGACCAGTCGCGCGCGCCCGCCATCCATTTGCCGAACGCTCCGTCGCGCACGTGCGCGGGCACCCAGTTGATCCTTTGGTTGAGCGCCACGGCACGATCCTTGATGGCGGTCACCTCGACGAACCACGAGCTCACCGCGCGATAGATGAGCGGGGTGTCGGTGCGCCAGCAGTGGGGAAAGCTGTGCTCGTAGGTTTCGTGGCGCACCAGCGCGCCGATCTCGCGAAGACGCCGCACGATCTTGGGGTTGGCCTCGAAGACCTGGAGGCCCTGCCAGTCGGGCACCTCCTGGGTGAAACGTCCGCTCTGGTCCACGGGCACCACCACGCGAATCCCGTTGGCTTCGCAGAGGCGCTGGTCGTCCTCGCCGAAGCCCGGCGCCATGTGCACCGCGCCCGTCCCCTCCTCCTCGCTGACAAAGTCGGCCGCGAGAAGCAGGAAGGCGTTGGGTTCTGACGCGAAGAAGTCGAAGAGCGGTGCGTAGGTGCGGCCGACCAGCTGCTCACCACGCACGGTGTCGACGCGCTCCGCGCCGGCCAGCTCCGCGACGTAGTGCTCGGCGGCACGCGACCCGATGATCCAGCGCTCGCCGTCCCTCTGGTACACCGCATAGTCCATGGCCGGGTCGATGGCGATGGCGAGGTTGGAGGGGAGGGTCCATGGCGTCGTCGTCCAGGCCAGCACATGTGTGGGCACGGGGTCGCCCGCAGTTGGATGGAGACGGAACTTCACCGTCACGGCCGGATCCTGGCGAGGGCGGTAGGCGTCGTCGAGACGGGTTTCGAAATTGCTGAGGGGTGTCTCGCATTCCCAGCAGTACGGCAGCACACGATGCCCTTCGTAGATGAGCCCGCGCGCCCAGAGCTGTTTGAACGCCCACATGACGCTCTCCATGTAGGAGACATCCATGGTCTTGTAGTCGTTGTCGAAGTCCACCCATCGCGCCTGCCGCGTGACGTAGCTACGCCATTCGCTCGTGTACTTCAGCACCGACGTGCGACAGAGAGCGTTGAACCTGTCGACGCCGTACTCCTCGATGGCCACGTGACCGTGGATGCCCAGCTGGCGTTCGGCCTCCATCTCCGCGGGCAGACCGTGGCAATCCCAGCCGAAACGCCGCGGCACCCGGTAGCCACGCATGGTCTTGTAGCGCGGCACCGCGTCTTTGACGAAGCCGGTGAGCAGGTGTCCGTAGTGGGGAAGCCCGTTGGCGAACGGGGGGCCGTCGTAGAAGACGAACTCGCGATCGGCGCTGCGCTGCTCGATGGACGCGGCGAACGTGTGGTCACCTTCCCAGTACGCGAGCACCTCCTCCTCGATCGCGGGGAGATGCGGGCGCGGATTCACCGCCGGGTATGGCTGGTCGCGGGCCGTCACCGCCATAGGGTATCGGAAGCCCTGAACCGCTCCCGCCGCTCACCGACCATCCGCGCCGTCAGTGCGGGGACGGCGCGGGAAGCACGAATGTCGCCGGCGTCTGTGTTGGCACGGGTGTGGCAGACGGCGACGGCGGCGCAGACGGCGATGCGCTCGGGCTCGGCGAGGGGGACGGTGCGAAGGTGGGCAGAGGGGCGTTCAACCCACCGCTGGCCGCCGAGGGCGCCCCGGGAGTGGTGATGATGAAGATGCTCTCACCGGGGAATACCAAGCCCAGGCGGCGTGCCTGCTCTTCGAGCCAGGCGGAGTTGTTGGCCTCGCCGATCTGCTGCTGCCGCTCACCGATCTGCTGTTGCAACGCAGAGTTCTGCGCATTGAGCGACTGGACACGCGAGTCGAGCGCATTGCCCTGCGCGGCCTCGGTGAACACTGCGTACGCGGCCAGGCCGGAGAGCGCTGCAAGTCCGGCGATCACCAGGCGGCGAAGCGGGCCGGCGTCGGAAGCGACGACATGACGAAGAATCGGTCGGCCCTCGAGAACGTGTGCTGAAACTGGCCGTGCGACCACCCATAAGGATGGGTGCCAACGGCTATTTTGACAAGGTCGGCGGTTTGTGGACGCCGTCGGGGGCGGTGGCCTCCCACCGCCGGCGCCACTCCGAGGCATCGACGTCATGCAGGTCGGCGCCGTCGGCGGAAGCCTGCCGCTCGAGGCTCCGGAAGCGGTCGGCAAAGCGGTTGGATCGCGCCCGCAACGCGTCCTCGGGGTTGACGCGGAGGCGCCGAGCGAGCGCCACTGCGGCGAAGAGCAATTCCCCGACCGCCCCATCCAGAGACGCCATCGGTGGCGCGGCCGCCGCCTCACTGTCGGCGCCCACCAGGGGACCATCGTGACGGCGGATCTCCCCCTCAGTGACCGTCCAGTCCCGTCCGCGCACCGCGTCGGACGGCGCGACTTCTGCGAGCGATGCCAGGGCGTCGATGGCCTGTCGCAGTGCGGCGACGGCGTCAGTGATCGCCGGGGTCTCGTCGAATCCAAGCCGCGCCGGTCGCTTCTGCAGACCCTGCGCGTAGGCGAGCGCGGGCAGAGCCCGGGGGATTCCGTCGAGCAGCGACAGCCGGTGGCTCTTCTCGCTGCGCTTGAGCCGCTCCCAGTTGACAACGACCTCGGCGGCGTCGCCGACCGCGGTGTCACCGAAGACGTGCGGATGGCGGTGGATCATCTTGGCGCGCGTGGTCTCAGCCACGTCGCCGACATCAAAGCCGTCCTCGCCTTCGGCCGCGATGGCGCAATGCATGAGCACCTGGAGTAGGACGTCACCGAGCTCCTCCTGCAAGGCCGACAGGCCGTCGGAGTCGATCGCATCAAGCGCCTCGTACGTCTCCTCGAGCAGGTAGGGCCGAAGGCTGGCGTGCGTCTGCGCGCCGTCCCATGGGCACCCGCCCGGGGCGCGAAGCTGCTCGACCACCTCGTTGAGGGCACGCAGGGAAGCGGCGGCGTCATCTCTCATCCTGCCCACAGAGTACGCAGCGAACGGGCGCGGTGCGATGCTACGCAGGCTGGCAGCTGATACCGGCGTTGTGGCAAAAGAGGACAATCAGCGCCCCGTGCGGACCGCCCCACATCGCCAGCCAGCCGCCCTGTGACCGATCACCCCACGCCTGCGCCGACCTCCCCGATGCCGTCGTCGCCCGCTGACGACCTCGTCCAGCTGACCCTCGAGCTGGCCGGCTCTCTCGATGCCCGGACGGTGATGAGCTGCATCCTCGAGCGCGGCCTCTCCTTGGCTGGAGCAGACCGCGCCACCCTTTCCGGCTTCGACGGCGACCGGCTGGTCATCGAAGCGTCGGTGGGCATCGGGGGAGGGGTCACGTGGGTCGGGCGAGCCTACGAGTCCAAGTCCCTGCTGCGTCAACCGCTGGTGGTGGAACTGCTCGCCACCCGCACCGCGGTTCTCGGTGGCGGCCTGGCCACCTCGGCGGCGATGCCCGAGTTCCGCAGTGCGTTGGACAAGGTCAAGCACACCGCGCTGGTCCCCATCCTCGAAGCAGGGTCCATGGCAGGCATGTTGGTGCTGTCCCGCTATGAGGACCAGCCCTTCCAGAGCGTGGACATCCCCAATCTCACCGCGTTCGGGGCGCTCGCCGGCATGGCGCTACGCAACGCCAAGCTCTACGAGCAGTCCACAGCAACCACCCGGCGTTTGCAGGCCGCGGCCGAGGCCGCGACGGACGTCGCCGCGATCAGCGACCTGTCCGCCCTGCTGCAGAGGATCATCCAGCACGCCTGCGAATCCGCCGGGGCGGATTCCGGCGCGGTGATGCGGCTCGAGGGTACCGACGGCGTGGTCGAGGCCACGTCGGGGATCGCGCCGGTGGGCAGTCGGTGGCCGCTGACGGAGACGATCAGGGCCGCGATCGCCGCCGGCCGAGCCGTCCAGGTCGCCACGGACCCGGCGGAGATCAGCGCCGAGCTGGAGCCGTACGCGTCCGGGTACAGCCACGCACTGATCGGCCCGATGCGCTTCTCGGGCGAGCTGCTCGGCATCATCGTGCTCGGCCGCCACCGCGGCCGTCATCCCTACACCGAGGACGACATCGCCGGGCTGCAACACTTCGTCAGCCTGGCGGCACTGGTGCTGCACAACGGCCGGCTGGTGCATCGCCTGCGCGAGGCCGAAAGCATGAAGCGCGATTTCATCAACATCGCTGTCCACGAGCTGCGCGGGCCGCTGACGGCGATCGGCGGCTACGCCGAGCTCCTTGAGGTGGAAGGCGCGATCACCGACGACGACGCTGCTGCGCAGGTCGCGACGATCCGCCGACAGGCCACGTACGCCAAGGGTCTCGCCGAGGACCTGCTCATCCTCGCCAGGCTCGAGAGCGACGACCTCGGTGTCGCCAGCGAGGTGGTTCGGCTCAGCGACATGGTGGCCGCGGCGGTCGAGCGCGCCCTGCCGCGCGCGCGATTGCGCTCCGGTGACATCGAGGTGCGCGTGAGCGACGATGCGCGCGCCCGCGCGGACCCCGCGCTGGTGGGCCGCGTGCTCGGCAACCTGCTCACCAATGCCGTGGCCTATGCCGTCGACGCTCCGCACGTGTGCGTCACCATCAGCTCCGAAGGGCCTCGCGCAATGGTGCGAGTGGAGGACAACGGACCCGGCGTTCCCGACGACGAGCAGGAGCGGATCTTCGCGCGGTTCTCACGTGGGTCACGCGGTGCGACCGTGCAGGGCACCGGGCTCGGGCTCTACCTGAGCCGCGAGTGCGCGCGGCGAATGGGCGGTGAGCTGGTGCTCGAGTCGAGCAGCGCAGGGACCGGCAGTCGCTTCCTGATGACGCTCCCGGGAGCGTCATAAGCCCCGACCGACCAGCGCCGCCTACGCCGGCACACGGGCGCGCACCCTCTGCAGGCGGCCGAGCTCGCGGAGCACTCCGAGCAACACCTCGCGCCAGTCGATGCCGCGGCGCACCGGTTCGGTGGTGACCATGATGCGCGTTGCTGTCGCGGTGGCCTGCGATGACCACTGCCTGACCAGCGCAGGCAGGTCGAGCCCGTGGTCGATGGCGAGCTGGACCCGCACGCCGCCCGCGCCCGACTCCACCGCCGTGACGCCGCCGGCGGCAGCCAGCAACCGGGCCCGCAGCGAGTAGACCAGCGCCTCGGCCGGCTGCGGGAGGGGACCGAACCGGTCAACCAGGCCGCGGGCTGTGCGCTCGAGGTCGGCCTCGGTCGCGCACGCCGCCAGGTCCTGGTAGCAGCGCAGCCGGAGTCGCTCATCGGTGACGTAGTTGACCGGGAGGAAGGCCTTCACCGGCAGCGACACGCTCACCTGCGCGGGCGATTCGACGAGCGGCTTGCCCTGCAACGCGGTCACCGCCTGGCGCAGCAATGTGTTGTAGAGCTCGAGTCCGACAGCAGCGATCTCGCCGTGCTGCTCCTCACCGAGGAGGTTGCCGGCGCCGCGGATCTCCAGGTCGTGCATGGCAAGCTTGAAGCCCGCGCCGAGGTCCTGGAGCTCGCCGATGACGTCGAGACGCTTGTCAGCCTTCTCGGTGAGCGACCTGTCGGGTGGATAGAGCAGGTAGGCGTACGCCCGCTGCCCCGCGCGGCCGACGCGGCCACGCAGCTGGTAGAGCTGCGCCAGTCCGAGGCGGTGCGCGTCGTTGATGACGATGGTGTTGGCGTTGGGAATGTCGAGCCCCGACTCGATGATGGTGGTGCAGACCAGCACGTCGATCTCACCCTCACCGAACGCGCGCATGACCTCGGCCAGCGAATGCTCCGGCATCTGACCGTGACCAACCGCAATGCGCGCCTCCGGGATCAGCCCGCGCAGCTCGTCGGCGTGCTTCTCAATGGTCTGAACGCGGTTGTGCAAATAGAACACCTGGCCGCTGCGAGCCAGCTCGCGCGTGACCACCTCGCGCACCAGCGACGCCTCGCGCGCGGTCACGTATGTCTTGATCGGCTGCCTCTCCTCGGGTGGCGTCTGGATCACCGAGAGGTCGCGAATGCCTGCGAGCGACATGTGCAGGGTTCGCGGGATCGGCGTGGCCGACAGCGACAGGACGTCGACGGCCACCCGCAGCGACTTGAACCGCTCCTTCTGGAGGACGCCGAACCGCTGCTCCTCGTCGATGATGACCAGGCCAAGGTTGCTGAACTCGACGTCGCGCTGCAGCAGCCGGTGAGTGCCGACGACGATGTCCACGGCGCCACTGCGCAGGCCGGTGAGTGTGGCCGCGATGTCTGCATCGCTGCAGAATCGCGACAGCTGGCGAACGGTGATCGGGAATGGCGTGAGTCGTTCACTGAAGGTGAGGAAGTGCTGCTGGGCGAGGACCGTGGTCGGGACGAGAAGGGCCACCTGCCTGCCCTCGCTCGCGGCTTTGAAGGCGGCGCGCAGGGCAAGCTCTGTCTTGCCGAAGCCAACGTCCCCGCAGACGACACGGTCCATCGGCCGCGATGACTCCATGTCGCGCTTGATCTCGTCCAACACCATCTCCTGATCGGGCGTCTCCTGGTAGGGGAACGACTCCTCGAGCTCCCGCTGCCAGGTGCCGTCCGGGGTGAAGGCGTGGCCATGGGCCATCTCGCGCCGCGAGTACAACGTCAGCAGCTCGCGCGCCACCTCCTCAGTGCGCTCCTTGACGCGGCGCTTGACCCGCTCCCATTCACCGCTGCCGAGCCGTGAGAGGTGGGGGTTGGAATCGGCACCGCCCACGTAGCGGTCGACTCTGTCGAGGTGGTCGACGGGCACGAACAGCTTGTCGCCGTCGGCATATTCGATGGTCATGTACTCGTGCTCGCCGAGCGCGTCGCTGACGGTGCGCATCTCGAGGAAGCGGCCGATGCCATGGTCGCGGTGCACCACCACGTCGCCGGGAGCGAACTGCATCACGAACGCGCGGTGGGCGCTGCTGTCCGATGCGGCTCGGCGGGCACCGCGCGCCGACGTGGACTCGGCGCGGCGAGCTCCGCGTGCCAGTGGGGACCCGCGCCGTTTGACGACGCCGAAAAGCTCGTGGTCGGTGTACACGTCGAAGGCCGCGTCGCCCGCGGAAAACCCCTGCGACAAGTCGCCGCCGGTCACCGCCAGCGCGCCGGCGACCACCTCGGTCGCGGCGGCGTCCAGCTCGTCAACATCGACAGGATCCAGTCCATCCTCGCGGACCAGCTCCTCGACGCGATGTTGCTGGCGGCTGACCACCAGGACCGCCGCCCCGGCGCCGGTGCGCGCGCGGACCGCCCCGCTGAATGCGCTCATGCGGCCGCCGAACCCGTCGACTCCTCGCCAGCCGAGGACCGCGTCCCCGTCCGGCTCGCGCACCAGGTCGATGCAGCGACGACGCTCGAGCGCGGTGAGGAGGTGCTGCGGAGCGAGCAACCCGGTGCGCGCGCCGGCGGGCAGCTCGCCACGCTCCTCTTCCTGGGTGCGCAGGCCCTCGATCTCGTCGGCATGTCGCTGCGCTGCGCGAAGCAACGCCTCTGCGCCCCCGGCCAGGAGCACGATGGCGTCGTCGCCGGCGTGGTCGAGGAGTGTCGCCGGACTGTCGCCGACGAGGTAGGGATAGAAGAGGTCGACACCCTCGTCGTACACGCCCTCGCCGAGCTGGGCCCGGTCTCGCTCCCATGCCTCGCGCACCTCCGGGCGGCAGACCGAGACGTCGAGCAGGTCCACGGCGGCGACGGCGCGCTCCACGGTCGCGGCGCGGAGATCGAGCTCGCGCGCCGGCCAGATCGCCACCTCGGTGAGCTTGGCCACTGACGTCTGTGTCTCCACGTCGAAGGCGCGCAGCTCGTCGACCTGGTCGCCGAACCACTCCGCGCGCCAGGGCCGGGCGCGGTCGAGCCCAAACACGTCGACGATGCCACCGCGCACCGCGATCTCACCGGGGCCCGAGACCGCGCTGACCCGACGGTAGCCAAGGTCGACGGCACGGCGGATGAAGTCGTCGCGCGAGTGTCGCTCCCCGCTGCGCAGGCGCATCGACTCGCCGCGGACAAGGTCGACCGGCAGCGCCGGCCTGAGCAATCCCGCAGGCGAGGCCACGATCAGCGGCACGCTCGTCCCGGCGAGCAGGGTCAGCGACGCAAGGCGGCGTCGGGTGACCTCCTCGGACGGAGGGACGCGGTCGAACGGCGGCGTGTCGGCGGCGGGGAACAGACCCAGGGCCGCGGTGCCCCCCCACAACGCCGCATCGCTGCTGAGCGACTCGGCGTTGGCTCCGACCAGCACCACGGGGAGCCCGGTGGCCTCGCGGAGCCACCACGCGACCAACGCCACGGCTCCGCCAGGCACGCCGCCGACGACGCCTCGCTCCATGTCGCGTAGCGCCCGCAGCGTCGCGACGCCGTCCAGCCGCGAGCGCAGCGTGGCCACGTCAGTCGTCAGGGGCACGGTTGTACTCGCTCATGGCGCTGTCGAGGCCGCTTCGCACCAGGGCCATCACCGCGTCGGCGGCGCGCGGGATGACCACGGCCAGGCGCTCGCGTTCGTCAGGCGTGAAACGATCGAGGACGTAGTCGACCATCTGATCGCGGTCGGGCGGACGCGACACGCCGATTCGCACCCGCATGAACTCCTGGGTCCGCAGCGCGTCGGCGATGGACAACACCCCCTTCTGTCCGGCCGCGCCCCCGCCCCGTTTCAGTCTGATCCGGCCGAGCGGCAGGTCCACGTCGTCGTGCACCACGACCAGGTCTGCGGGGGGCACGCCGTACCTGCGCAGCAGGTGCACCGCTGCGCGCCCGGAGACGTTCATGTACGTCTGCGGCCGGGCGGTCACCACGTCGTAGCCGTCGATGGAGCCCTCGCGGACCTTTGCCGGGCCCTCGCGGCGCTGCCGGCCAAAGCGTCCGCGCGCCTCGAGCTCATCGAGAGCCATCCAGCCGACGTTGTGCCGCGTGCTGCGGTATTCGCCGCCGGGGTTGCCCAGCCCGAGGATGAGCGCGGCCACCTCACTCCGCCCCGGCAACCAGGTCGGGCACGGAGCGGCCGGGCAGAAGCCGGCGGGTTGCTTGCGTCATCGCCGCCGCCTCCGCCGCCCCGGCGTGGTCGTGGCCGAGGCAATGGAGCAGCCCGTGGACCGCGAGCAGCTCAAGCTCTGCGGCGCCGTCGCCGGCTGCCTGAGCCAGCGCGCGCTCAACACTGATGGCAACGTCGCCGACGCGGTCGGGCTCGTCCGACGGAAAGGCGAGCACGTCGGTGGCCGCGGCGTCGCCGAGGAAACGGGCGTTGAGGTCGCACAGCTCAGCGTCATCGGTGAGCCGGACGGTCATCGTCAGCCTGGCGCCGACGCCAAGCGAGTCCCCGCAACGACGCAGAAGCGGACCCAGCTGGGCGCGCTGAATCGCCTCGCGTTGTGCCGCGAGGGTGACGGTCTCGGCACGCCGGATGGTCACGCGCATGAGGGATGCGATGAACAACCATCGCCTCTGCACACCAAGCCCCACGCGAGCGCGGAGCGACGCGTGGGGCTGGTCGCGACAGCTGGGTCAGCCGGCTTTGGCGCGACGCTTCTTGGCGGCGACGAGCTTGCGCTTGCGGCGGACCGAGGGCTTTTCGTAATGCTCACGGCGACGTACCTCCGAGAGGATGCCGTTCTGCTTGATCTTCTTGTTGAAGCGTCGCAGAGCGCTCTCAAAGGTCTCGCCTTCGCGGACTTTGACCTCCGACACGGTCGGGAATCACCTCCTTCGGGCCACCCGTTGGGCAGCAGGAATCGATCAGAGACAAGGGTTGTTCTCGCTGCAATTGTACTCGGAGCCCGGGAACGCCGTCCCTGGCCCCCGATTCAGCCGCCAACGGTGACAGCCGTCCCCGGCTGCACCTGCGGATTGCCGCTGTCAGAGCCGTCGCCGTGGTTCGCTGGTCCCGTATGCGACGGCCGCAGCATCACTGCGGCGGCCACCCCGGCGATGACGTTGACGATGACGGCCACGGCGAAGGCCACGGGAATGCTGTGCTGCACGACCGGCCCGGCGATAACCGAACCGATGGGCATGCCGATGAAGTTCAGGCTCATCGACACAGCGAATGCGCGCCCCATCCAGGCCGGGGCCGTGACGCGCTGCCGCAGCGAGAACATCCCGATGTCATAGGGACCCTGGGAGATCCCGAAGAGGGCCATCGCCACCGCGACGACGATCAGCCCGCCTCCGACCGCCGCGGCAACAACCATGACCAGCATGCCGAGCGCCCCCACCACGCAGCCGGCCACGATGAACCACACTTCGCGATCCTCGGAGCCGATCCGGCCCGTGAGAACGCTGGCGGCCAGGCCGGCCACCCCCATCACGGCGTACATCGCGCCCACCTCCGCATCACCGGCGTGGAGAGCGGACAGCACCAGCACCGGCATGCCGACGCTGATGATGCCGAAGGCGATGTTCGACACGGCGGTGGCGACGGCGATGCCACGGAGCTCGCGGTGGTGCAGGACATAGCGCAGGCCGGCAAGCGCGTCACCGGCGAGCGATCCGGACGCCATGCGTTCGACGTCCGGTTCACCGACGCCGAGCAGGAGGAACAGCGCCATCGCGTACAGGGCGGCGGTGGCCAGCAGTGCCCCCTGGGCACCGACCAACCCGAGGAGCACACCGGCGATGCCCGGACCGGCGATGGAGGCGACCACATAGCCACTGCTGTCGACGGCATTGGCTCGTTCCCAGAGCGCGCGCGGCACCATCACAGGGAACAGCGATCGCGTCCCCGAATTGCTCAGCGGATTGGTCAACGAGCCCACGGCGACCACCAGGAGCAGCGCGGCGGCGGAGAGATGGCCGGCCACGTCGAGCACGGTGATCAGGGTGAGGACGGTGGCGGCGATGGCATAGTCGAGGCCGATCAGCAACATCCGCCGGTGCCGGTCGAGCAGCGCGCCGGTCACTGGGCTGATCAGCAGGCCCGGGACGATGCTGAGGAAGACCACAACGCCGGCAAGAGGCGGGGAATGGAAGCGCGCCAGCACGAACAGCACCAGCACCAACGCCTGCATGGCCGCACCGGTCCGGGCCACCACCGTGGCTGCGGCGACTCGTCGGAAACCGGGCACGGCGAAGAGGCCGCGGTACGTCACGGGTGGGTTGATTGGGTCCACTCCACCACGCTGCCACATCGGGGATGACGGCTGTCGTGTAACGGGCGGCGTCAGGTCACCGCGCGCCCGTGCCGGCGCTCGCCCCCGGCGAAGCGCTGTGCACCGAGGCCAGTTTCGCCGCTGTTGATGACCGCGATGCCGCGGCGTGATTCATTGCGAAACGCGGCGGCGCCTGTCAACGACCATCGTTCGTATGCCGATATCTTGGCCAACGGTGCGCGCCAGCCTGATGGTGCCCCCATCCATCGATGGCTTTGCGCAGTTGTGGGCGATCGATGGTCACCGTCACGACGGCGCCCTCGCGCTCCTGCCGCACCGTGCTCATGCCGCGATGTTCTCGCGAAGGGCGGACCGTCGTCCGGGGGACGCCCGGCCGCGACGCGGTGGCCTGCGTCGGTGTACGCTTGCAGGCTACGGCGTACATCCGTTCGCCGCATACGCCCGAGGATCCCTGTGTGGTGACAAGGCCGGCTCTCGATCCCGACCAGCGCGCGGCCGTCGCACACCGTGAGGGCCCCTGCCTGGTGCTCGCCGGCCCGGGCAGTGGCAAGACCCACGTGATCGTGGAGCGGTTCCTCGCCCTCGTCGGGGAGGGGATCGGGCCGGCGCAACAACTGGTGCTGACCTACACACGCAAGGCAGCCGCGGAGATGCGTTCGCGAGCGGAGGAGGCCAATGGTCCGTTCGCCGGCGAGCCACCTCTGTGCAACTACCACTCCTTCGCCGGCCGGCTGGTGCGGGAGTGGGGCTGGCTGGCGGGGATCTCCCCCGCCTTTCGCATCGCCGACGAGGCCGAACGCTGGTTGCACCTGGAGGCGGTGCTGGCCGAGCTCAAGCCGCGCACCCTCTGGAACCCGCTGCGCCCTCACGATCTGATCGACTCAATCCTCGACATCATCGGCAAGGCCAAGCAGGAGTTGGTGACGCCGGCGCGGTACGCGCAGTGGGCCGACGCCGAGCTGGCTACGTGCAACGACCCGGCTGAGCGCGCGCTGCTCGAGCGCCAGGCTGAGCTCGCCGCCGTGTACGGCGCGCTCGATGAGCGCTACCTGCGTAACGCTGTCCTCGACCACGACGACACCATCCTTCGTGCCGAGCAGCTGCTGCGCGAGCACGACGCGCCACGCCGCGCCGTGTGCGACGCCATCGAGTACGTCATGGTCGACGAGTATCAGGACACCAATTACGCGCAGGCGCGGCTGGTCGAGACGCTGGT
This sequence comes from Candidatus Dormiibacter sp., assembly GCA_039935655.1. Lineage (GTDB taxonomy): Bacteria > Chloroflexota > Dormibacteria > Aeolococcales > Aeolococcaceae > Aeolococcus. The sequence goes on from JBDTJX010000008.1 coordinate 134,287, forward strand.
GGCCTCTCACCGAAACATCCTCGTGGTGGCCGACGACGACCAGGCGATCTACAAGTTCCGCGGAGCCAGCCTCGCCAACCTCGATCGCTTTTCGCGCACCTACCCCGAGCATGCCGGCGTCACGCTGTCGCACAACTACCGAAGCACAGCGGCGATCGTGGCGGCATCGCAGTCGGTGATCGGCGCAGCCAACCCCGCGTCGCGTATCGCCAAGACCCTGCTGGCCGAACGCGGTGACGGCGATGCGGTGGAGCTCTGGGAGGCCGCCGACGAGCGCAGTGAGGTGCTCGGCGTCGCGTCGGAGTGCCGGCTGCTCATCGATGCCGGGGTGCGCGCCGCGGACATCGCATGGCTCTTCCGCCGCCACGCCGACATGCGGGCCGCCGTCGGCGCGCTCCGCGAAGTTGGCGTGCCCTACCAGGTGCAGGGCGGACGAGGCTTCTTCACGCAGCCGGAGATCAAGGACATGCTCGCGCTGCTCGGGGCCGCCGCCGACCCGTCCGACTCGCAGGCGGTCCTGCGCTGTCTGCAGATGCCGTCATGGAAGGTCAGTAACCGCGGCCGGCTGGCGCTGGTGAAGCTGTGCGGCGAGAACGACGCCCCGCTGCTCACGGTGGTCCGTGACGGCAACGGCTGCGACCTCGACGCGCACGACTCTGCCGGTGCCTCGCGCTGCATCGCGGACATCGAGGCACTCCATGCGATGAGCGCGCGCGAGGATGTCCGCGAGATCTTCTACGAAGCCCTCGAGCGCAGCGACTTTCTCGGCCTGCTCGATCTCCAGGCCGAGCTGGCCCGAATGCAGACCGGAGCCAACCTCAACAAGTTCGGCGAGTTGCTCGAGTCGTTCGCCGATTGGAGCGACGATCGGCGCCTGACCACGGCCCTCCATTACCTCGACGTGCTTCGCAACAGCCGTCACGCCGACGAGCTTGCCGGCATCGAGGCCACCGACGACGGCGTCGTCCTGGTCACCGCCCATTCAGCCAAGGGCCTGGAGTGGCCGGTGGTGGTCATCTCCAGCTGTGTCGAGGCGCGCTGGCCGGGACGTGCGGGGCAGGCGCGGTCGGCGCTGACGCTGCCGGGCGCGCTCGTCCCCGAGATTCCGCCGCCCGGCGACGCCGTCATCGACGAGGAGCGCCGTCTGTTCTACGTGGCGGCCACCCGCGCTCGCGATCGCCTGGTGCTGTCGCGCGCTCGCCGCTACCCGCAGAGCTTTCGGGACGAGGGCCCCTCCCCCTTCCTCACGCCGGTTGCCGCGGGAGACTCGGTGCGCTGTCGCGAGGTGCCCCGAGCCGCCCCACTGAACCCGCGTCCGGCGCGCGCCCCAGGCGGGGTGACGACCGAGCGCCTCTCGCTCGGAGTTTCTGACATCCGTGTCTATAAGCAGTGCCCCCGCCGTTTCGAGTACCGGCGCCGCTACCACATGCCGGTGCGCGACTCGCTGCAGAGCTGGTACGGCACGCTCATCCATTCCGTGCTGCAGAACGCGGCGATGCGCCGCAAGGCCGGCGAGACTGTCACCGACGAAACGGTGGCCGCGATCTGGAATGACGCGTGGGCGGTATCGCGTGGGCCGAAGGGCAGCAACCCCGAACTGCGCGAGCTCGGCGAGCGGCAGCTGCGACGGTATGCGTGCACGGACGCGTGGCGCGCCGCGGAGGTGGAATCCGTCGAGCAGACGTTCAGCCTTGCCCTTGACCACGCCGACGTCCACGGTCGCTGGGACCGGCTCGACGCCGGCGCCGGCGGCGCGGTCACCGTCGTCGACTACAAGACCGGGCCGCCGCGCGACGAGGAGCGGCTGCGCAAGGACATCCAGGTGCGCGCCTACGCGGTTGCGCTGTCGCGGAGGGATCGCACCGATGACGTCGCCGTCGAGCTGCACCACCTGCAGACCGCCGAGGTGACGCGGATCGAGTTCACGCGTGACCAGCTCGACACCTCGTACCGGTATCTCTCCGTCACCGCGCGTGACATGGCGGCGGCGTGGCGCGACGGTGTGTTCCCTCCCCATCCGTCGACGTGGCAATGCCCGCGATGCGAGTACCGCACGGTGTGCGACGAGGGTCGCGGCGTCGAAGACGGCTGACTGACCGCAGCGCGGGTCAGGCGACGGCCGTCCAGCGCCTCCAGTCAGGAGCGCCGGTGATCGGCCCCTCGGGCTCGACGTCCTCGGGCAACTCGGTGCGCCACGGGAGCATGAGGTCAAAGACGATCTCCTGGATGGTCCAGAGGATGTCCATGATCTCGGTGATCTTGACCTGGCGCCGCCCGATCGCCTCCTCGACGATCGCCAGTGCTTCCCGGTCGCCGGTCTTGGACACGGCGCTGCGCGCGAACGCGAACACATCCTCGGCCCGCGACTTCAGGTCGGCGGGTGTTTCCTTGATGCTCTGGAGGTGAATCTCCTCGCAGGCACTGATCACCTCGTCGACACGTTCGACCAGCCGGCGAAGCCGGGTGCGCTCGACCATTTCCCGGTGATGGCGCTTACGCGCTTCATGCACCTCCTGGGTCGCATCCTCGATCAACAATTCAAATCTCCTTGGGTTGATGCCTCGATTGCTGACATTGGGGCTGTCGACATTCGGGTCACCACGTGCCTCGAGATTACCCCGGCGTGCCATTGACATCAAGAGCACATTTCGGGTCAGATTGTTGCATGGATCGCATCAATGCTGACAGCCTTCGGACCTTTGTCGAAGTGGCCCGGGTGGAGCACCTCGGCCGGGCTTCGGAGGCTCTTCAGGCAGATCCCTCAACGGTCAGCCGTAAGATCGCGCGGCTCGAGCAGGAGATCGGCGTCCCTCTGTTTGAACGTATCGGACGCTCCATACGCCTCACGCAAGCCGGGAAACGGTTCGTCGGGCGGGCCGAACGTCTGCTCGACGACCTCCGTGACGCGGTGGCCGACGCCGAGGGCGCCGTGTCCGCGGAGTCGGGCGAGGTGCGCGTCGGATTCCTGCACACCGTCGGCGCCCGCTGGCTGCCGGAGAGGCTGGCCCGCTTCCTGCGCGCCCACCCCGGGGTGCGGTTCACCCTCGAGGAGGGCACGACGGCCGAGGTGGCCAGCGGCGTGCTCGCCGGCGACTTCGACCTTGGCATCCTCGGCCCACCACCGTTGAACACCCCCGACCTTGAGATGGTGCCCCTTTTCAGAGAGCGGGTGGCGGTGGTGGTGCCGATCGGCCACAGGCTCACCGGGCGCAGCTCGTGCGCGCTCACCGACCTCGCCGACGAACCGCTGATCCTGCCCCGGTCGCGCAGCGGGCTGCGCAAGGTCATCGACGACGCCTTCGCGGCCCAGGGCCTGACCACCAAGGTCGCCTACGAGGGGGACGACTTCAGCATTGTCCAGGGGCTCGTTGAAGCGGGCCTGGGCATCACGCTGATGCCGATGCCGCTCCCGGCGCCGTCGGCCCAGGTCGTGGTCATACCGCTTCGGGACCCACCGATCGCCCGGACCATGGCCCTGGTGTGGGATCGCCGGCGCACGCTGCCACCGGCGGCGCTCCTCTTCTCCCGTGGCCTGGTCACCGAGGTTGGCGACCCGTTCGACCCGCCACCGGGCGGCTGACGGGCCGCCCGGTCACCCGCCCCGTACACTCGCCCCGTGGCCGCCGTCGTGATCATTGCCGCCGTCCTCGTGCTCGCCGCCGGTGTCGCGGCGATCGCCGGCGCCCGCCGCCGTCCCTCTCCCAAGGCCGGGGCGCCGCCCCCGCATGACCCGGCCGTGACCGGGACACAGGCGCGTATCGAAGCCGACAGGGCGGTGGCACAGGCCCGCAACGAGGCACTCGCAGCGCGCGAGGCGGTCCGCGAGGAGGTGCTTGCGCGCCACCAGGCGGTGGAGGCGAGCGACGCACTCCTCGAGGAGCGCGAACGTACCCATCGCGACCGCCGCGGCATCTTCGACGAGCGTCGTCATCTCCACAAGAAGCGGCGCGAGGAGATCGACGAGCGGATCGCGACAGTCGCTGCGATGCGGGCGGAGGCGGCGGCCGCCGTCGAGCGGGCTGCGGCGATCGACAACGAAACCGCCACGCGCACAGTTCTCGAGCGCATCGACAACGAGCTGGCCGCTGAGCACCTGCCTCGCGTCGAGGCTGCCGTGGCGGAGCGCGTCGGCGATACCGGTCCGGCGGCACGGACGCTCATCGTCGAGGCCATGGAGCGGCAGCTGAGCGGCCACGCGGACGGCGCTCCGCGAGCCGCGCCGCTCTCCCTCGAAGAGCTCGACGAGAACTCTCGCGAACGGCTTCTGAGCGCGCTGTCGGTGATCGCCGACGACACCGGCATGGACCTGGGCGTCGACGAGGACCGTGCCCAGGCGACTCTCCGGGGCATGGACCCGATCGGCCGCGAGGTGGCCCGGCAGGCGGCGCTTGAGGTCATCGACCGCAAGCTCCAGGTCGCCGACGTCCCTCCGCTCCTGCTGCGCACCCGCGGGTCGCTGACCACCCGCGTTCGCCAGCTCGGCGAGCAGGCGCTGTGGGAGATGCAGATGGAGGGCCGGCCCGAGCTGGCCGAACTGATCGGCACGCTGCACTTCCGCTTCTCATATGGCCAGAACGCGCTGCTGCACTGTGAGGAGACCGGCCATGTCTGCGGAGTCCTCGCCTCCGAGCTCGGCATGTCACAGACGATCGCGCGCGAGGCTGGGATGCTGCACGACGTCGGCAAAGCCGTGGACCACGACGTCGAGGGCTCGCACGCCATCATCGGCGGCGAGCTGTTGCGCGTGCTCGGCGCCGACCCCGGGATCATCCACGCGGTCAAGGCGCATCACTTCGACGAGGAGCCCACCACCGACCTGGCCATGCTGACCATCTGCGCCGACGCGATCAGCGCGTCCCGGCCCGGCGCGCGACGCGACACCCTGGCCACGTATCTCGCCCGCCTCGAGCAGCTGCAGACGATCGCCACTCGCCACTCGGGAGTCGAGCGCGCGTTTCCGTTGCAGGCGGGCCGCGAGGTGCGCATCTTCGTGCGCGCCAAGCAGGTGAAGGATGCACAGGTTCCCGAGCTGAGCGCGCAGATCGCTCATGAGATCGAGGCTGAGATGCAATACCCGGGGATGATCAAGGTGACCGTCATCCGCGAGACGACGGCGACGGCGACGGCACCCCCGCAGATCGCGGCGGTGCAGGAGGCCAACCGACGACGTGCCGGGAACGGGAACGGGAACGGGAATGGGAACGGCCATGGCGATGGCGAGGACGAGGCCGCAAGTGCTCAGGCGTCCGGCCAGGAAGACGATGTGCCGGTGGCCTCCGCCGGGCTCGAGGAGGTCAGGCCAGCCGAGAGCTGACCCCACTCACGAATTCCACGATGACCGCAGCTGTGCGCTCAGGCTCCTCGTGGAAGAAGAGGTGGCCGGCGCCGTCGAACACCACCATGGTCGCGCCGGGGATGCGCTCGGCCAACAGTCGCGCGTTGGCCAGCGGTATGACCGCGTCCTCGCTGCCGTGCAGCACCAGCGTCGGTGCGGCGATGGAAGACAGCCCGTCCCACGCGTCGTGGCCCCGTGAGGCGTCGAGTTGCGCTCTGAACGCGCGGCCGTCGATCGGTCGTGTGGCGCGGTCACTGATCTGCTGCTCGATGAAGTCCGGGTGCGCCTCCTGGAACTCGCGCGAGTACAGGACCGTGCAGGCGATTCGATAGGCCTCCTCGGGGCTGCGCGCGCTCTTGCCGAGCAGCGCCCCGACCGCGGCCGGGTCCGGCTCCTCGACGAGGTGGGCGCGTCCGGGCCCGGTGGCCGCCAGCACCAACACGTGCAGCCTGTCGGGATACCCGACGGCCACCTCCTGGGCGACCAGGCCGCCGAACGACCCCCCCAACACGGTGGCACGATCGATGCTCAGCGCGTCGAGGACCGCGACCGCGTCGCCGGCGAGCTGGGCAGTGGTGTAGGGGCCGGTGGTGAGTTGCGAGCCGCCGATGCCGCGTTGGTCGTACACAGCGACCCGGAAGTGCGCGGTCAGCAGGGGCATCAGCGGTCTGAATACCACCCGGGTGGCGCCGAGACCGGGGATGAGCAGCAGTGGCGGACCATCGCCCTCGACGGTGACGGCCAGCAGGGCCCCGTCGGGCGCGGCGACGCGGCTCTCGGTCATGCCGCGGTGATGCTAGTCGCTCGCCGCCGTTTTCTCCCCTTGCGGGCGCCGGCAGTGTGAACACGCGTAGGAACCAGGAGCGGCGTGCTACCTGCGGAACGCCTCCTGGCGATTCTCTGCTCCCGGCCGGGAAGCTAAGCTCGGCTGCTTGGCGGACGATTACCTGGAGGGCCGATCTGTGGATTCGAAGGCGAAGGCCACGGTGGAGACGCTCCGCTCCTTCCTCGACGCTTTCAACCGGCACAACCTCGACGACATCATGTCGTTCTTTACCGAACGACCTGTGTTCGACATGCCCCGCGGGGCAGATCCTTGGGGAAGGCGCGCCGAGGGCCGGGCAGCCGTGCGGGCGTTACTCGCCAGCCGATTCGAGGGGGTCCCTGACGTCCATTACTCGGAGGATCGCCACTTCGTCTGCGGCGACCGCGGAGTCTCGGAGTGGCTGTTGACCGGCTCTACGCAAACCGGAAAGAAAATCCGCGTCCGTGGCTGCGACTTGCTCGAATTCGAGGGTGCCCGCATTAGACGGAAGGACTCATATTGGAAGCTAGTGGATCTGGACCAACCGTGACCCACGGAGTCGCATCGCGGAGAGAGAGGCCCTCGACGACACTGTCAGGGGACACCTAGGTCACAGCCAGGGGACATCTTCGCCGCCCAAGCCAGTATTCGTGAACCTACCCTGAGGGCCGCCAGCTGTTCGTCCTGGCATCCGCCGGGGTGTCGCGCAATTGATGGCCGCCGACGGGATGGCCCACAATTGACACCACAGTGTCCGACGGCTACGTCCGAGTTGAACGTTCGAAGCGCCGTCTGGCCCTTCGCCATCGCCGCGCACATTTCTTCCACCGCTTTTGGCGGAGCGTCCGGCAACAACTCGGAAGGGTCCACCCCCGCCCCTGGGTGGGGAATGAGTGGCCGGGGACAGACCGAGGTGTCGAAGGCTCGGGACGGCCGGCACCGTTGGCACCGCGTCCGCCCTCTCTGTCGGGCGCTGCGGCGGCGATAGTGCCCGTCGAGCCGGGCGAGCAGCTCGACGTGCGTCTGGATCGTCGGAGGCCTGGCTGGCGTTAGCCGCTAACGAACTTCTCCTGGTGCGACCATCGTGGTTCACGCGAGTATTCGCCAATCACCCGTGACGCCAAGGCCCTGAGGTTCAGCCGCGCCCGCCAAAGATGGCGACCCCCAACAGCACGAAGGCGGTCCCTAGCAACATCACAACGCAGACCCACGCTCCGGCGCCGTAGCTGCTCCAACGCTGCCATGGCAGAAACAGCCGCGAGGGATGATCCCGTCGGGTGAGCGGCAACCAGCCGATACCCAAGAAGAGACAGAAGACTGGCGATCACATGATGGGCGAGGGCGAGTCGGAGGGTACAGGCGCATCGGGTAGCTCTCGGTCACGCCACCGCACCGATCCGCCAGCCTGCCCACCAACCGGCGATGTCTGGTGGGAGCGCTCTACCCCAGGCGACACTCGCCGACCTAGAACAACCCGGCTCCACCCGGACCCCCACTGCTTGGCTGCACCGTCGGGCACGCTGGGCAGACGCCACCCGACCCCAACGCCTCGGTCATCATCCCAGCGTGTTCTCTGACTCCACCCCGCACCCCGCGTTCGAACCGGCGCTCATCGGGCAGGTCATCGAGTGGTCGGTATGGCCGCACCTGGTCGCGCCGAGTGACGGTGACCTGCGCCTGTTCCTGCCCACGCGCGACATCGGCATCGACGGCGCCCACGCCGCCCCGACGATGTCGTTATCGACATGACCGCGCCCACCTCCGACGGGCGCCGTGTACTCGCGGTCCAACCCCGCGATCTCGGCCGGCTGCCCCCGTTCGCGCTGGCGCTCGAGCAGCTGCGCGCACGCGTCGAGGAGTGATCGAACGTGCCGGCGCGCTTCCTCCTCGATACCCCTCCTGAGGACGGCCACGTCGTCATCGGCGGCGAGCTTGCGTCGCACCTGGCACGCTCGCTGCGCGTGCGCGTGAACGACACGCTTGTCGCGGTCGACCCCGGCGGCACCGAGCATGGTGTCCGGCTGGCCGCCGTGGGCGCGACCGCGGTCGAGGGCGACGTGGTCTGGTCGCGGCCGGTGACCGGCGAGCCAATGCTGCGGGTCACGCTGCTCCAGGCGCTGCCGCGCGACCGCATGGAGGACTGCGTCGACGTCGCGGTCCAGGCCGGTGTCGCTGCGATCGTCCCCGTGTTGACCGAGCGAACCGTGCGCCGGCCCGAGCCCGGGCGCACCGCCGCCCGCCTGCGGCGCTGGAACGCCGTCGCCCGCGAGGCCGCGCAACTCGCCGGGCGCGGCACAATCCCGCGCGTGCATGCCCCCGAGCCGCTTGCCACCGCGCTGGACCACCTCGCCCCCGGCACCCGCGTGGTCGCCTGCACGATCGAGCGGGAGGCGCCCCCGCTGACGCAGCTCGACATCGAGTCGCAGGCACCGCTGGCGCTCTGCGTCGGGCCCGAGGGCGGCCTCGGGGCCGCTGACCTGAAGGCCCTGGACGAGCACGGCGCCGAGTGGGCCCACCTCGGCCCCCGCGTGCTGCGCACCCGGTACGCCGGCGCCGTGGCCACCGCGCTGCTCCTCGGCCGCGCCGGCGACCTGGATCGCGCCGCAGCGCCACTGCCGTGGTGAGCCGAACGTCCGCGCCCGGCGTGACCGCCGGCCCGCTGCGCGTGGCACTGACCACGCTCGGCTGCAAGGTGAACTACGCGGAGATGGCCGACCTCGCCGGGCGTCTTGCCGCCGCGGGCTGCGAGGTGGTGCCCGACGACCAGCACGCCGACGTCCACGTCCTCAACTCCTGCACCGTCACTGTGCAGGCCGACGCCACCACGCGGCAGCGTCTGCGCCGCCTGCGCCGCGAGAACCCGCACGCCCACGTCGTGCTCACCGGGTGCAGCGTCGACGGCAACCCGGCGACGTACCTGAGCACCGCCGCCGACGGCGAGCGACGGCTCCCCGATGGCGTCGACTCGGTGTTCAGCAACGCGGAGAAGAACGGCATCGCGGACCATGTCCTGCGCATCGCCACGGCCCGCGGGCGCGACCAGGCGAGCACGGCAGGCGTCTTGCTCCGCAGCCGCGCATTCGTCAAGGTGCAGGACGGTTGCAACCACCGCTGCACGTACTGCTCGGTGTGGTCGGCACGCGGCGCATCGCGGTCGCTGCCGCTCGCCGCGGTGCTCGACCGCGTGCACGCGGCAGCCGACGCCGGCCACGGCGAGGTGGTCGTCTGCGGCGTCGACCTCGGCTCGTACGGGCGAGGCCAGGGCACCAGCCTGGCGCGGTTGGTACGCACCCTGCTGGACGAGGCCGGCGATCGGGTCCGGGTCCGGCTCAGCAGCGTCAACAGCAACGACGTCACCCCGGAGCTCATCGCGCTCAACGCTCACCCACGGCTGTGCTCACACTGGCACATGCCCCTGCAGAGCGGCAGCGACACCGTTCTCAAGGCCATGCACCGTGGCTACCGGCGTGCGCAGTACATGCGTGTCTGCGCGCAGCTGCGTCATCTCGACCCCGACACCGAGTTCACCACCGACGTGATGGTCGGCTTTCCCGGCGAGACCGATGCCGACCATGCGGCCACGGTTGACGTCATCGAGGAGGCCGGGATGCTCGCCGTGCACGCATTCCGGTACTCGCCGCGTCCGGGGACGCCCGCGGCCGCGATCGACGACGCAGTCGCGGACAGCGTCACGCGCCGTCGCAGCGCCGCGGTTCGGCGCACCGCTGCCGCAACCGGCCACGCGCGGCGGCTCCGCGCCGTCGGCCGTCGCGACACAGTGGTGTGGGACCGCCTCGACGGCGACACCGCGCACGGCGTCACCGCGACCTACCTGCGGGTGGTGAGTGATGCCTGCGCCGCGACGCGGCCGGGCGAGGAGTCTGCCGTCGAGCTTGTCGCCGTCGAGGGCGATGCCCTCCACGCTAGGCTGCTCACCCGATGACCGACTGCATCTTCTGCTCCATCGCCGCCGGGGACGTCGCCGCGGACCGTGTCTACGAGGACGACGACGTCGTCGCCTTCCTCGACACCAACCCGCAGGCGCCGACGCACATCCTGGTGATCCCGCGCGAGCACATCGGGTCGGCTGCCGAGCTGACCCCCGCCCAGGATCCACTGTGGAGCCACCTCCTGCACGTCGCGCAGCAGATCGCGATCACCGAGGACATCGACGAGAGCGGTTTTCGGCTGGTCACCAATATCGGTCGCAACGGTGGACAGACGGTGCACCATCTCCACCTTCACCTGCTCGGCGGACGGCAGATGAGCTGGCCGCCGGGGTAAGAGCGCGCCCGGCGAAAAGACTTCCGCTCAGCCCCTGAACGCGTCCTTGATGGCGTCGAAGAATCCCTTCCTCACCTCGGCCGGCCTGCCGCCGCGTTCGCCCAGCTGCTCGTAGAGCTCGCGCTGGCCGCCGCTGAGATGGGTGGGGATGGCGACGTGGACGATGCAGAGCTGGTCACCACGACGGCCGCTGCGCACGTGCGGAACGCCCATGCCGGCGATCTTCAGCACGCGCCCGTGCTGGGTCCCGGCCGGAACATCGACCTCGTGCTCGCCGTTCGCCGTCGGCACCGTGATGCGGTCCCCGAGCACCGCTTGCGGAATGCTCACGGCGAGCTCGTAGAGCAGGTCCTGGCCACGCCGCACCAGGTGCGGGTGGGGTGCGATCCTGAATCCGACGTACAGGTCCCCGCGGTTGCCCCCACGCGGACCCGCCTCACCCTGCCCGGTGTAGCGCAGCGTGACGTCATCGTCGACGCCGGGCGGGATGGTGATGTCGAGCGTCTGGCGCTCCTCGACCCGTCCCTGCCCGCGACAGGTCATACACGGGTGCTCAACGATGTGTCCTTCGCCGTGGCAGCGGGGACACCCGGTGACGTTCACCATCTGGCCGAAGATGCTCTGCACGGCGCGACGCACCTGTCCGCTGCCGCCGCACTCGCTGCACGTCACCGGCTGTGTGCCCGGCGCGGCGCCGCTGCCCGCGCACTCTGTGCACGTGCCCCGGCGCGGTACCTCGATGGTGCGCGTCGCGCCGAACACCGACTCCTCAAAGGTGATATCGACGTTCATGCGCAGGTCGGCCCCGGGTTGCGGGCCGCCGCGGCGGCGTCGCCCGGCGCCGGCTCCGCCACCGAAGAACATGTCGAACAGGTCGAATGCGGAGTCGAAGGAGAATCCGCCGAAGTCGGGCATGCTGTCGCCGGCGTGGCCGAACGAGTCGTAGCGCTGCCGCTTCTGCGGGTCGCTGAGCACGGAGTACGCCTCGCCCACCTCCTTGAACCGCTCCTCGGCGCGCTTGTCGCCGTGGTTGCGATCCGGGTGGAACTCCATGGCGAGCTTGCGGTACGCCTTCTTCAGCTCCTCGCCGGTGCAGGTGCGCTCGACACTGAGGACCTCGTAGTAGTCGCGCTTCACCGTTGCCATCAGGGCTGCTCCGCGCCAGCTCGCGGGTGGGCAACGCGGACCAGTGCGGGACGGAGCACGCGGTCGTGGAGTCGGTACCCGCGCTGCAGCTCGGCATCGACCGTGTCGACTGCGACGTCGTCGCTCTCCTCGCCACCGAGTGCTTCGTGCACCGCCGGGTCGAACGGTTGCCCGACAGCATCGATCGGCGTGACGCCGAGGTTCGCGAGCGCGGTCTCGAACTCGCGCACCACCAGGCCGAGACCGTGGACGAGGCCCTCGGGGCTCGAGTCGCCGGCGTGGTCGACGGCGCGCTGTAGGTTGTCGAGTACGGGCACGAGCGCTCGAGCCGCGTCCTCGCTGGCGTAGCGCGAGCGATCAGCCAGCTCCTGGTTCTTGCGCCGTTTGAAGTTCTCGAAGTCGGCGGCCAGCCGGAGATAGCGCTCGTCGGGGGCGGCGGGCGCCTCGGCGTCGGGCGCGGGCATCGGCTCGTCCGCGGCCTGCGGGTCAGGGGTGACGAGAGGATCGGCGCGCGGCCGGTGGCTGCGCCGTCGCTTATCGTCGGCGTCCGTCATCCCAGGGTCCTGCTCAGCGAGTCGCCGACCCGCGTGGCGACGTAGCGCACGCGTGGCGCCACCTGCGAGTACTGCATGCGCGTCGGTCCGAGCACACCAAGCGTGCCCCAGCGGTGGGCGCCCACCCGATAGGTGGTCATCACCAGGCTGCACTGACGCAGCTGCTCGAGGCCCGTCTCGCGGCCGATCATGATGCGGGTGCCGTGGTCACTCTCGATGGCGGCGAGCATCTCACCGAGCACGCGTTCCTCCTCGAGCAGGTCGAGCACCTCCCTGAAGCGACCAACATCGCCGAATTCCGGCTGATGGAGCAGGTTGCGGACGCCATCGTGCACCACCAGCGTGTCCTGGCCGGCGTCGACCGACGCCATCACCGCGGCAATCGCCGTGACCACCTCCGACCAGAGCGACCCGGCGAGCTCGTCAGCACCGACGCCGATGGTGGGCACGTCGCGAGCCTCGCAACCGTCCAGGGCGGTGTTGAGGCGATCAGCGAGAGCGCTCAGCTCCACCTGGTCGCCGGCGCGGCCGAGCGCGATGGGATGCTGGCGGATCAGGTTGCCGTCGAGCACCAGCAGCAGCAGGGCGTGACAGGACTCCAGCGAGATGAGATCGAGGTGCTTGAGCCGGGCGCCGAGAGCGCGAGGCGCGGTGACCATGCTCACCGCGTCTGTCACCAGCGCCAGGGCACGGGCGGCCATCTCGAGCGTCTCCTCGAGGCCGGCGGGAAGCTGCGCGAAGAACGGGTCCATCTGGCGCCGGACGGCGGCGGGCACAGCCTCCTCCTCCATCAGGAAGTCCACGTAATAGCGGTAGCCAAGGTCGGAGGGGACACGGCCCGCGGATGTGTGGGGCTGGAGGAGATAACCGACGTCGACGAGGCTGGCGAGGTCGTTGCGGATGGTCGCGGACGACCACGAGGCGAGGTGCACGGCCAGGGCGTGCGAGCCGACCGGCACGCCGGTGCGCGTGTAGTCGGACACCACCGCCTTGAGAATCTGCTGCTTGCGCAGGTCGAGGGGGATGGGGACCGGTGTCTCCAACTCGCTCTCCTCCACCGCCTCCCGCGAGGCGATTTAGCACTCCTTATGTTCGAGTGCTAAATCGTACCATGCGCCGGCGACCCTGGCTGAAAACCCAGCTCGGCGCGGCGCGTCTCGCGGAGGAGTTCGAGCACCTCCTGCGCCTTCCACGACTCCATCGCCAGCGCTGTCGACCGCGTCAGACCGACTCGGATGAGGTCCTCAACGATCGGACCGGGAGGCGGCTGGTGGACGGGGTGACGGTTCATCTGCGCCAAATCGTCCGGGATTGCGCCGCAGACTTCCAGTCCTTGAGCCACATCGTCACGCGGATGTCTGCGCGCTGGGTGAACCGTCTGCCACGTCGTTACAGCGCACCACAGCGCCGCCAGCGGCAGCGACGATCAGGCGCAGCGAGCGGCCAGTCGAACCGCCAGCTGGTTGAGCACATCCTCACCACGAGGCGTGACTCGGACCCGCGTTCCGTCGAGGACGAGGAATCCCGCCGCGGCCAGCTCACGCGCCTCGGCGAGCACGTCCCCGGTCTCGAGACGGACGCCCTCGCCAAGCCGCAGGCCCAGCATGATCGACTCCTCGGCGCGCATCGTCGCGTCGATCCACTCCAGGTCGCGAATCGCCAGCGGCGCGCCGTTGACGGCCTCGATGTAGCGCTCGACGCTGCGGCCGTGCCCGTACCGAAATGACAACGCCGACGGCGGCGGCTCGAGCCCGAAGGCCCGCGCCATGGTCGCAGGGAGATGGCCGTGCGCGCCGACCCCGGCGGCCGCGTAGTGGGCATTGCGCCAGTACACGAGGTTGTGGCGGCACTGGCTGTCGCCGCGGGCGAAGTTGCTGACCTCGTACTGCCGGTATCCGGCCTCCGAGAGGATGTCGAGAGCGATGCGGTGCTGGCGCAGCGCGCTGTCGGCGTCGACCACGCGGACGCGCCCCTGCGCGACCGACCGGTGCAACGGGGTCCCGTCCTCCACGGTGAGCTCGTAGCAGGAGATGTGGTCCGGCGCGGCGGCCGCCAGGGTCTCGAGCGTCGCCTCCCACCTGCTGTCGTCCAGCCCGGGCACCGCGTAGATGAGGTCGCCGCTGACGTTGGCGAAGCCCGCGGCGCGGACCTCGTGGATGGCGGCGATGGCGCGGTCGGCATCGTGGACGCGACCGAGGAAGGCGAGGACGTCGGTGTGGGTGCTCTGCACACCGACGCTGACCCGGTTGAATCCCGCCGCCCGCCAACTCTCGGCGCGGTGCAACGACGCGCTGGAGGGGTTGACCTCGAGGGTGACCTCGGCGTCGGCGGAGACTCGGAAGCATGCCCGCACCTCGTCCATGAGGGCGGCGAGCAGCCCGAGGTCGAGCAGGCCCGGGGTGCCGCCACCGCAGAAGATGGTGTCGAGAACCGTGCCGTCGAGCACCTCGCGCAGCGCACGGAGCTCTGATCGGAGGGCGGCGATGTACTCGTGCTGGCCGCGCGACCCGGCGACCGAGACGAAGTCGCAGTACTCGCACTTGCGCTCGCAGAAGGGGATGTGGATGTACAGGGCGGTGACCGGGGTGTCATCGACGGCTGACATGCGAAAGGTGGCTCCTGAGTCCGCGGGGCGGTCACAACATGGTTGCACGACTAGAGATGGAGCCATGCGGAACTTAGGATTGGCACACCCCAAAGCTCCCAATATGACCATTCGCCCTCTCCATAGTAGCTCGCGTCGGAGGCGGTCTCGCGGTGTGACGATCGTGGAATTCGCACTGGTGGCCCCCGTGTTCCTTGCCGCGCTCTTCGGATCCCTCGACGGCGGCCTGTTGCTCTATTCGGCAAACGCCGTCAACCACGCCACCGGCCTGGGAATGATCGTGCTTGCCCAGGAGGGCTCCCAGGGCACAGCCGACACCGACGCGGTGGCCGCGGTGAAGTCGGGGGGCTTCAGCAGCACGGGGTTCGCGCTGCTGGATGAGGTCGACGTGTTCATGGTCCACGTCGACCCCACCACCGGAGCGATCACCCAGGACGCCAACTCCTGCGCCGGCAGTCCGTGCTACAACCGCTACCGCGCCGATGGCACGCCGATCGGCAGTGTGGCCTGGGCGCCCGCGCAGCGAAGTAGCGCGACCGCCAACCTAACCGACCTCGGCATCACGGTGAGGACCCACTACAACTACCTCGCCTTCAGCAGCGCGACGCTGAACATCGCCAATACCCGCTACCTCCGGGTGGAACCGCAGTCGTGATCGGTCGCCCTCTCCGCACGCGCAAGCGAGGCCAGGCGCTGATCGAGACCGCGATCGTCATCGCAGTGCTCCTCAGCCTGTTGATGGGGGTGTACGCCACCTCGCAGTTCGCTTCCGACCAGAACACCGCGGGCACGGCGACGCGATCTGGCGCCCGCCTCGGCGCGGAGCTGGGCAACAACAGCTACAACGCCGGCGGGGGCGCGGTTGGATGCCAGCTCGGGGCCAACGGCGGCTCGGGCCTGAGCAACGATCCGTGCGATGTCGACAGGCAGATCGTTCAGGTGGTCTGCCGCGTCGCGGCGGCAATGCCCTTTGTCAGCTCGATCGACGAGATCGACATCTATCGGCCCGGTGCCAACAGTGACGGCACGCGCGGTGGCACGGATCTCTATGACAAGTACACCAGCTGCACGCCAGGGGTCAGCGCTGCGGTGACGCAGTACACGCTGGACCTGCGCAAGCAGGTGCACCCCAACGAGGCGTTCATCGGGGTGTCGCTGAAGTATTCCTACAAGTCGCCCGCGCCGATCATCCCGCTCAATGCGCAGCCGACGGTCTACACCGTCGTGCAGCTGAGTCCGCACTTCACCTGATAAGGATGCGATCAATGCCCCAACGCGCTCCCCGCCGCCACCTCCAGCGCGGGCAGACACTGATCATCTTCGCATTGGTCGCCACCGTTCTCTTTGCCGTTGTCGGCCTCGGCGTCGACGGTGGGTTCAGCTACTTCGCCTCCGACAAGCTGGAGCGTGGCGCCATGGCTGGGGCGCTGGCTGGCGTTCCAGACATGCCTGACTTCAACGCCGCCCCCAACGATGCCGTCACGACGGCCATCGCCGCCGTGACCAAGAACGGCTGGGCAACCGGGGGAACCAACAACGTGGCCGTCACCGTGGCACAGGTCACCGATCCGAACACCGGTCAGCCCTACCGCAACCGGCTGGCGGTGACCGTTGCCGCCGACGTTCCGGCGTTCTTCATGAGACTGCTCGGGATCCAGTCTCATCGCGAAGCCCGCACCGCCGTGGCCGAGTACCTGCGCCCGATCACGTTCGGCCAACCCGGCAGCCAGCTCGGCTCGTCGGTGGACGCGCTGGGGACCGGGGCCAACTTCTACTTCATGCGTTCGGAGGGTTGGAGCACTGATCGCGGCCAGGGCGACGCGTATGGGCCCAACCCCACCGACTGGGGGGGCGCCAACAGTGCCTCGCCGGCGGACGTGCACGCTTTGAGTGGCAGCGCCGGCCTCAACACCGAGCCAGCGAGCCAGCCGTTCGCGCTGCCCGCAGCCGGCGGCCAGAACTACCAGGTCTATATCCCACCCGGTCAGACGGGCACCGCGCAGGTCTACAACCCCGCCTTCGCGCCGGACAACGGAACCACCAGCGCGAATGGCTACAACTACCACGAGGACGACGGTGACTTCGTCGAAACCGGGGCGGGCTGCACTCACGGCAACGGCCAGGGGAGCTCGCCCTGCAGCGGACCGACCGACGCGCGGGCGTGGCCGGTGATGTCGTACACCGTGTACCAGTCGCCCAACCCGTTCGACCACACCCAAGACATGTGGATCAGCAACATGACGGTGAAATCGATCGATGCTACCGCCAATCCATCGAGCGGCACATACACGGCCGCGGGAACCGCCAATCCCGTCCTGCCCGTCAGCGGCCTCAGCCTCTACCACAACTGGGTGGACATCAGAAGCCGGAGCACGATGACCGCGGCGGACAAGCAGCTGGCCGCCCTCATCGATCCCTCTGGAACCGACGTGCTCACCGGCGCTGCGGTGACGGGCACGACCTATCGCCTGCGCGTGGACCAGCTCGACAACACCAACTTTGACCCCGGCGGCAACGGCCGGGCTCGGAACCTCAACTCGCAGGCGCACAAGGGGTACGCGGTCAACGTTGCGGGATGCGCCGGTTGCAGCGTGGCCGCCCTCGACGACGTGACCCTGTACACGCCAATCAAGGCAGGTGGGGGGTCGATGCCGTTGGTGTCGATCCCACCGGAGTACAGCGGGCGTACCTTCAGCCTCTACATCTTCGACCCCGGCGATGTCGGCTGCCAGCCCGGCAAGTGTTCCAACGTGATCACGGTGATGCGTCCCAACGGCGTCACCGGCGGGGTGCCCAACCCCGAGGTGGCCGCGACCAATAGCGACGGGGTGTTCTACGGCGGGGCGTCCCAGCAAGCGGGCGGCTTCAACCTGGTGACCGGCGCCAACAACCCGTCCCCGCCGACCGTCGGGGGCGCCGCTTCATTGCAGACCCAGGACCCGTCAGCTGGAACGGCGAACATCTACAACGGTAAGTGGGTGCGTTTCGACATCCAGATCCCCGCCAACTACGAGACCGCCGACGTCTCCTCCACCGACCCGACCACGTGGTTCTGGCAGCTGAACTACACGACCGCGCTGGCCGCGGGTGACACCATCACGGCGAACCTCGGGTTCGTCGGAGCACCCGTGCACCTGCTCAACGGCTGACTCAGCGCCGCGCCCGCGGGCTCGCCTTGGCTCGGTCCTTGGAGGCCGCTGCGCCGCGCGATCCCGAATCGGCGGCGCGGCGCTCCAGCATCCGCGCGCGGGCGCGCCGGCCCGGGGCGCTGAGGATGCGCTGCAGGCCGGGGAACAGCTGCACTGTGACCAGCATCGACAGCACATCCGCGATCACGATCCCCACCGCGTCGTTGATGGTGAGTTTGTCGATGAGCTGGTCGTTGGTCAGCGAGCCTGACGCCGCGGGGTGGACCAGGAGGGAGGTGAGCAGCAGGGCGAAGAGGGCGAACACCGCGCCGATCGAGAGCGCCTCGAGCATCCGAAGCATCCGCGGCTGATGGGTCACGACCTTGGCAAGTGGCATCAGCAGCACGCACGCCGCCAGCACGAATGGCGCCTGGAAGAAGACGAGGTCGACGACCAGCAGGCGCTGGCGATGGCCGATCAGGTGTACGACCAGGCCGACGATGAGCTGGGCGGCGAAGGCCATTGCCAGCAGCGCCAGCAGCCCCAATCGGCTCCAGTGCGACTCGTCGTCGAGGGGGGAGCGGCGGCGAACCCTGGCCGCGGGTGCGGTCACCGGCGCAGCGGCCAGCTCAGCCGGCGGCCGCGCCGCCGGCGCACGCCGGGTGGTCCGCGCCGGCGCTGCCGGACGGCGCCGCTTCTTCTTGGCCACGCCTACTCGTCCAACTTGAGCACGGCCATGAAGGCCTCCTGGGGGATCTCGACGTTGCCGACCCGCTTCATGCGTTTCTTGCCTTCCTTCTGCTTCTCGAGCAGCTTGCGTTTGCGGGTGATGTCACCGCCGTAGCACTTGGCGAGAACGTCCTTGCGCATCGCCGACACCGTCTCGCGGGCGACGATCTTGCCACCGATGGCCGCCTGGATCGCCACCTCGAAGAGCTGGCGGGGGATCAGCTTGCGCAGCCGCTCGACGAGCCGCCGCCCCTGGATGGCCGCCTTGTCGCGGTGCACGATCATCGACAGCGCGTCGACGCGCGAGCCACCGACCAGGATGTCGAGCTTGACCAGCTTCTCCGCCCGGAATCCCGTGATCTCATAGTCGAGCGACGCATAGCCGCGGCTGCGCGACTTGAGCTGGTCGTAGAAGTCATGGATGATCTCGCCGAGTGGCAGATCGTAGATCAGGGCGACTCGGTCGCCGGGCTGGTACTGCATGTCGAGCAACTCACCGCGACGGTCCTGGCACAGCTCCATGAGCGGACCGACGTATTGCTTGGGGACGAAGATCGTCGCCCGTGTCCTCGGCTCCTCGATGGCGTCGATGTTGGCCGGGTCCGGCAACATCGACGGGTTGTCGACGGCCACCATCCCGCCACCGCGCAGCCGCACCCGGTACTCGACGGTCGGAGCAGTGGTGAGCAGCTCGAGGTCGAACTCGCGTTCCAGCCTCTCCTGCACGATCTCCATGTGCAGCAGGCCGAGGAACCCGCAGCGGAAGCCGAAGCCCAGCGCCACCGATGACTCGGGTTCGTACACCAGGGAGGCATCGTTGAGGTTCAGCTTCGACAGCGCCTCCTTGAGCTCCTGGACGCTGTCTGAGTCGATCGGGAAGATGCCCGCGAAGACCATCGGCGTCACCGTCCGGTAGCCGGGCAGCGCCGCAGCAGCGGGGTTGTCGGAGTCGGTGACGGTGTCGCCGACCTTGCTGTCGCGGACGTCCTTGATGGATGCGACCACGTAGCCGACCTCGCCGGGGCTGAGCGAGCCCATCGACGTCGGCTGGGGGCGGAAGACACCGACCTCGTCGACGACGAAGTCCTTACCGGTGGCCAGCATGCGGATGCGCTGCCCCTGCCGGATGGCGCCGTTGACGACGCGCACGTAGACGATGACGCCACGGTAGACGTCGTACTTGCTGTCGAAGATGAGGGCCTGGAGCGGAGCCCCGAGGTCGCCGGACGGCGGCGGCACCCGAGTGACGACGGCCTCCAGGATGGCGTCGATGCCGATGCCCTGGCGCGCGCTGGCCAGGATGGCGCCATCCCCAGGCAGACCGATGACATCCTCGATCTCCTGGCGCACCAGCTCGGGATCGGCCGCCGGAAGATCGATCTTGTTGATGACCGGGATCACCTCCAGGTCGGCCTCCAGCGCAGCGTAGACATTGGCCAGCGTCTGGGCCTCGATGCCCTGCGACGCGTCGACCACCAGCAGCGCACCCTCACAGGCGGCCAGCGAACGTGACACCTCGTAGGCGAAATCGACGTGACCCGGTGTGTCGATGAGGTTGAGCTGGTAGGTGAGACCGTCCGCCGCGGTGTGGTCGAGGCGCACCGCCTGCGCCTTGATGGTGATGCCACGCTCGCGCTCGAGGTCGAGGGTATCGAGCAGCTGGTCCTGCATGTCGCGCATCGCCACCGTGCCGGTCCGCTCCAGCAGGCGATCGGCGAGGGTCGACTTGCCGTGGTCGATGTGGGCGATGATGCAGAAATTGCGGATCTTCGCGGGGTCGGTCGACGCCGGCTCAAGAGACTTCAGCGCGCGCGGAGACATGACGGGCCATTCTCCCATGCGCGCTGGGCCCGCGCTGACGCGCTGCCATCCCTTGAAAGTACGGGCTTAAGGGAACTTTCAGCGTTGAGAGTACGAAGTTATGCGTACTCTCAGGGGTCAACGGGAGAAGGCAGTTTTGCGATGCCCGCGAGCAGGTCCGCCTCCGTGGCCGCCAGGCAGATGCGGATCCAGCCCTCGCCCGAACGTCCGAAGGCGCTACCGGGGGCGACCGCCACCCGCTCGTGCAGCAGAAAGTGCTCGCCCCAAGCCGCAACATCGCCGTCGCTGGCGTGCGACACATCCACCCACAGATAGAAGGCGCCGCTCGGCGGGAGGTAGCGGATGCCGCGTGCCGTCAGGGCCGCGGACGCACTCGTGTAGTTCGCGCGGTAGTGGGCCGCAGCGCGGGCCACGTGCGACTGCTCGCCCTGGATCGCCGCTAGCGCCGCGAACTGGGCTGGCATCGCAACACAGCTCACTGACGCCTCCTGCATGCTCCGCATCGTCGCTGACAGTCCCGGCGGGGTGACCAGGTAGCCGACTCGAATTCCGGTCATGGCATACGTCTTCGAGAAGGAGAACACGCTAAACACGCGTTCGATGCCCCCACCAGCATGTGATGTCGTGGTTTCTGCGTCGAGGGCCGCGAGGCTGACGTGGGGCTCGCCCCAGGTGAAACGCTCGTAGACCTCGTCGCTGAGAATCCACAGGTCGTGCCGTCGCGCGAAGTCGAGCAACTGCTCAAGCACCTCTCGCGGGTACACGACGCCCAGTGGATTCGAGGGCGAGTTCACGATCAGAAGGCGAGTGCGCGGAGTGACCAGGGTCTCGAGTTCGTCGATGCTCGGGCGAAACCCGCGCGCCGGCGTGAGCGAGTACGGCACAGGATGCGCGTCGAGCATCCTGGCGTTCATCGTGAAGATCGTGTATCCCGGGTCGGGCACCAGCACTTCGTCGCCCGCGGCGAGCAAGAGCTGCATTGCGACATGAACTGCCTGAGTGCCTCCGACGGTGACCCAGACCTGCTCGACCTCTGCAGCGATTCCGTTCTCGGTAGCGAGCTTGTCGACGATCGCGCGTCGCAACGGCAGGATGCCGCCGTTCGGGTTGTAGTTCGTGTCGTCGCGATCCCAGGCAGCCTTCGCTGCAGCCGCGATGTGCGGCGCAATCGGCACGTCAGGCTCCCCCACGCCGAGCGAGATCACGCCATCGAGCTCGGCAGCGATCTCATAGATGCGCCGGATACCGGAGCCGGGCACCGAGGGGATGTGCGGGGCGATCGACGGCATGCTCCAGGCTAACGTGGGACGCATGCCGGTCCCCGAGTTCGTTCTTCGCCTGCGGGAGAAGATCGGCACTGATCCACTCTGGCTCTCAGGGATCACCGCCGTCATTACCGACGAGCACGGCGAGCGCCTGCTGCTGATTCGTCGCTCGGACACCGGGGAATGGGCTCCGGTGACGGGGATCATCGACCCGGGAGAGCAACCGGCAGTCGCTGCAGCACGCGAAGCGCGTGAGGAGGCAGACGTGGTGATTCGTGTCGAGCGGCTGGCTGGCATCAACGTCACCGCGCCGGTCGTCTACCCGAACGGCGATCGCTCACAGTATTTGGACGTCATCTTTCTCTG
>JBDTJX010000009.1:0-8729 GCA_039935655.1 Candidatus Dormiibacter sp.
CGGTCCCATGACGCTTGTAGTCGTGCGTCATGGTGCCGGCGCGGCCGGGACGGGAGGGGCAAGCTCGGCTGCGTTCGATCCAGTGCCTGACACTGGGTCTTCTCGTTGAAGCTGA
Organism: Candidatus Dormiibacter sp.; assembly: GCA_039935655.1. Classification (GTDB taxonomy): domain Bacteria; phylum Chloroflexota; class Dormibacteria; order Aeolococcales; family Aeolococcaceae; genus Aeolococcus. Next base: position 116 of record JBDTJX010000009.1, read on the forward strand.
ACACCACCGCTCGTTCGGGCGGGTTCATGTACAAGCCGACGACGTCGACCAACTTCTCTTCGAACTGGGGATCGTCGGAGATCTTGAATGTCTCCACCTTCCAGGGCTTGAAGTTGTGGTCTGACCAGATCCGCGCCACCGCATCCTTGCCGATGCCGAGCTTGCGGGCCAACGTCCGCGTCGTCCAGTGCGTCGACCCGTCGTCCGGCGTCTCATGCTGAGTAACAGGAATCACCTCGGCAACGATCCCTTGGCGGCAGCGATGGCTTGCGGCCCCGTCCTTGGCGATGGTGCCGACGCCCTCAGTGCCGCAGCGCGCCACCGGAATCCCGCTGACGCCCGTTTGACCTTCGTGCGAGGTCAGCGCCTGCCGCCATCAGTAGTGCGAAGCGGCACGAGCGCGGCACACCCAGCGTAGGCAGCAGCCAAGGAGGCCACGCGCACAAAACGACACACGGCGGGCTGCGCCGTCGTCGTGTGCCCCAATCGTTCATAGGCACGCCGCGCGGCATCAGCACCGTCATGAGCTGCTATGGCGGCATGAATTAGGTTCTCTTGCTCCTCGTCTGCGGCAACGCGGCACTCTTCAATGACCCGGCTGAGCATCACGATCAAGCGAGACCATGACGATGGGAAGCCGATGGTCTGCGCTCGTCCATTGAGGCAACCGGCAGAATCGCGCAGGAGATCGGCCGCGGCGAACGCCGTCAAGGCAGCAGCATACGCGACGCGGACGCGTTCGGCGTCGTTCGAACGAAGATCCTCAGAGTTGGCTATTGCCGCTGCCAGCGACAGGGTGTTCGCGGCACTTCGTGCCGCTCCGCCTGCCGCGCGCGCTTGTATCTCAGTACCGGCGCGCGCAGCGGCCTCAGCGCCGCGGCTGGCCGCCAGCGTGGCAATCGCCAGGTCGTGCACCGCCGTATCGAGCGGATGCCGGGGGAAGGAGCTACTGATCGGCTCTACCATCCCGACGTTGACCCATGCGCCGGAGGGCCGCGCCTCTTCGAGGCGGCGCAGAACCTCCTTAGCGACCTCCTTGGCGACCAGCGCCGAGGCTCGAGCGTCTGTGAACGGGTTGACCTCAAGGGTCATGTCGTGCGACCTCCAAGTCTCAAGTCCGGCTACCGCTTGCTCGCTGTCTCCGCCGCGGGGAAGCCGCAAGCTGTTGTGGCTTGCCTCCGGGCGCAGCGATCGACCTTTGATACGAGGCGAGTGCGTCGGAGCAACGGACGAGGTCGCGGAGTAAGGCACGCCGTTCGGCCGCGGTGAACGCACGAAGCATACGTCGCTCGACGTCCGCAGTAATGGCCGTGCAGCGCTCGACCATCTGCTGACCCGGCGCGGTGAGGTGCACGGTGAGGATGCGGCCGTGGGACGTGTGCTGCCGACGCTCGATGAGCTTTCGGTCGAGCAGGCCGGCGACCAGGTCATTCATCGTCTGCGCGGTCACCACCACGCGACGGGCGAGCTCCGCAGAGGAGATGCCGTCTTCGGCCCCGACGTCCATGAGGACGTTGGCGAGGGGCAGCGACATCCCCAATGAACTCAGCTCGGCATCCGCCGCCGCCCGGAACGCCTGGAACGTCCGGCGCAGGGCGCGACTGATCGACGCACTTCGGGGGGGTTCCATAACATCAGTCTCCTAATATAATAGTATCAGGTGACCTGACAATGATACACAACACAGGAGGAGGTGATCAATGGACTCTGACCACGAAGCCGTGGTGCCGGGCAGTGGGCCGTCTCGGCTGACCCCGCAACCCGGAAACTCACTCGTTCGCCAAGGAGGTAACTCGAGTGAGCACAAGATTCATGACCAAGGCAGTCACCGCTCTTGCGGGAGGTGTCCTCGATTGGCAGCCTGCTAACGGGAGACCTCGCTCCCAGTGGTTGGCCGCATGTCCCGACGCCGCTGTGCCGCTGCATAGCCTGACGCCTGCTCCGCTCCACCTGGTTGAAGACAGTGCCCGCCTGGCTTCGTCCATCTCCGCGCACCTGCTGATGCGGGGCGTCGCCAGCTGTGCTGGAAAGTCCTTCTGTGCCATCATTTTTAGTGACACCATTCCTTCCAAGCTGGATGTTGAGGGTTCCGAGTCCCTTCTCCCGCTCCACGCCCACTCTCATCGCGGTCACTCGGACATCAGTCCGGGTTGACGCAACGCGACGAGCGGCGCCGTGGGCAGCCCCGCCGTTCGGAGCACGCGGCCCGGTTACGCGACGTCCGACTCGGATGAAGGGAGATCGTCGAAAGGCGCCCATCCCGGAGTGAGGTCCCGCGCAGGCATCGGTCGACTGATGAAGTACCCTTGCGCGAGGTCGCAGCCGATCGCGGCGATCAGGTTGAGGGTTTCGATGTCCTCGATTCCCTCAGCGACCACGCGCATGTTCAACTTGTGCCCCAGCGCGATGGTCGCGCGAACCAGGTCGAGGTTACGGTCCGTGTCCCCGGTGGCGAGTCGGGAGAGGAAGCTCCGGTCGAGCTTGAGTTCGTTGGCGGCAAGACTCCCGAGGTACGCCAGCGAGGTGACGCCGGCGCCGAAATCGTCGATCGAGACGCCCAGTCCGAGCGCTCGAAGCTGGGTGATCACCTGCTTGCAGAGTTCGAAGTCTCTGATGATGGTGGTCTCGGTGATCTCCAGGATGAGCGACGACGGTGCGACGTCATGGCGTGCAAGTGTGGCCATGACAAACCCGCTGAATCCGGCATCGAGAAGGTTGGTGGCGGAGACGTTGACGGAGACCGTGAAGATCTGGCCGGCGCCACGCCAGGCGGCACACTGTTCGACTGCCCGCTCGAGTACGAGCGCAGTGAGCGACTGCATTAGCCCTGCTTCTTCAGCAAGAGGGATGAAGTCGAGTGGTGGGATGAGCCCAAGTCGTGCATGAGGCCAGCGCACGAGGGCCTCCATGGCTGACCGCTCGCCGGTGACGAGATCAATTTGCGGTTGGTAGTGCACCTCGAGATGCCCACGGATGATCGCGTCGCGTAACTCATCCACCAATCGCAGGCGGTTGCCGTCGTCATCGACTTCGCGGCGATAGATTTCGTACGGGGCTGGGCCGTCCTTGGCTCGGTACATGGCAAGGTCGGCGCAGCGCAACAGCCCTGCGCTGTCGGTTGCATCCGTCGGCGCGTTCGCGATGCCAATACTGGCCCCGACTCGAACGCTGATCCCATCGAGCTCGAAGGGCTGATCGAGCTCGGCAATCAGTCGCTCGGCGACTGCCGCTGCGTAGTCGGAGTCGGTGTCGAGGATAAGCACCACCAGTTCATCACCACCGACCCGCACCAGAACGTCGGTGTCCCGAAGGCGAGCGATGAGTCGCGGCCCCAACTGTCGGAGCAGTTCGTCGCCGGCGGAATGGCCGAAGGAATCGTTGATCTCCTTGAAATGGTCCAGGTCGAGGTAGAGAAGCGAGAGCCGGCGGTCGACGGTGTCCGGATCCGCATAGTCGGCGAAGAATGCGTCGAGCAGGTTGAAGAGCTGGCGGCGGTTGCCTAGTCCGGTCAACTGATCGGTAATTGCCTGACGGTGCCGTTTCTCAGTGAGAAGACGCAGACCACGCACCGACAACGCCAGACGAATCCCCACGGTGATCAGCGTCGCGGTGGCCAGCGCAACTGCCACCGGGGTGACCGTATGCAGGGTGTCGGCAACCAGAATCGAGAGCCCGGCAGCAGAGGCGAGCCCGGGCAGAAGGAATCCCGGTGTCTCACGTCTGGCCAGGGGGCTCGTCTGCAAGGGGCGCACCCATACGGACACCGAGATGAGCAGGATGGCGCACGGCCAGGCGATGCCGTTGAAGATCGTTCCGACGTGTGAGGGTCCTCCTGATCCGGAGAACAGATTGAAGGTATCGCCGACCGCAGTGATCGCGATCGCGACGGCGACCAGTAGCCACTGCGTTTTGTTCCGGCCGGTGATGACGGCCGTGCCACCGACTGCGATGATGAGCAGCAACCCGTCGCCAATCGGATAGGCGAGGCTGGTCGCGACTGACGCCGCACTACCGCCGACGGAATTCAGGACCGTGTTGAAGGCGAAGCAGGCACAGAGTGCTGCCGCCCCGAGGCCCGCTACGGCACCGTCCAGCCAGGTGGTCGCACCCAAACGGTTGAGGTGCTTACGTGTCAGGAGTACCAGCGCGACGTAGACGATCGGGTAGAAGCCCAGATAGAACAGGTCGGCGAGCGACGGGACGGAAGGGGTGGCTCCGCCTGCCGATTCAGCGGCGAGTGCCGCATCGCCGAGACTCCAGAAGAGGATGCCGATGCCAAGCAGCAACGGCACGGCACGTCGACGCGATGTGGCAGCCCGCCAGAGACATAACGCACTGGCCACGACCTCGAACGCGGCGACCCCCCAGCCATCAACGAGGTGTATCGATTGCGTGGGGTCGCGGAGGAGCAGCGAGACCAGATAGGCGGCGAGGACCAACCCCAAGACGGCATAGACGACCCGTACCCCAAGGGGGGCCGGGTTGCCTTGCGCGCGTACGCTCGCGGCGCGAAGCTGAGGGTGCGCGATAACCACGTACATCAGACTAGGTGGGCAGTCGCCGACTCGCGCCAACACTCAGTGGTCCATCGGTAACAGAGCCGCACGGATTCGATGGCTGTAAGAGTGGGTCAACGTGTGGGCGCCTGTCCGGTTCACGCTCCCGCGGCGTGGACCCCGGGTTGGTCTCTCCAACGTAGGCTGCTCGTACTCCGCGGGACCACGTAGCCGCAGGCCCGCACCTTATCGACGCCATCGTTTCGGAATTGAGTATCGAGTCCCTCTTCCCGGTGATTCCGTAGCGATGGACTTCATTCGCGCCGCAATCCCATGACCGGGGACGGCCGATTCTACGGTGAGCGGGCGGCCTGGTGGCCGTTGGTGTCGCCCCCGGACGACTACGTCGAGGTAGCCGAGTTCGCGGCGCAGATCCTCAGGTCTGCCGCGAATGCTGTCGGCGACGTCCTGGAGCTCGGGAGTGGCGGCGGTTCCAATGCTGCTCATCTGAAAGGGGAGTTCGCGATGACGCTCGTCGACCTGTCAGAGGGAATGCTCGATGTCTCACGCACGCTCAATTCCGAGGTCGAGCACATCTAGGGCGACATGCGCACCGTACGCCTGCATCGACAGTTCGACGCAGTCTTCGTGCACGACGCCATCGACTACATGTCGCCCGAAGCCGACCTCCGGCTGGCCGTCGAGACCGCCTTCATCCACTGCCGCCCCGGCGGCATCGCGCTGTTTGTTCCGGACGCAACAGCGGAGTCATTCGAAGCCGCGAGTGACCACGGTGGAACGGATGCCGAGGATGGTCGCGGCGTCCGGTACCTCGAATGGTCGTGGGACCCAGATCCCAAGGACACCCGGGCACTGACCGAGCACGCATTCCTGCTCCGTGAGGCGGACGGTTCGGTGCGTGCGGTGCACGAAAGCCACCGGCTTGGGCTCTTCCCCCGGGATCTCTGGATTCGGGTCCTCACCGACGCAGGCTTCGCGCCCGAGGTGACCGTCGAGGCGACAACGGAGGAGCGCCAACCGCGTCTCTTCTTCGTGGGCAGGCGTGCGGTACAGCGATAGCACCGGGAGGACAAGGGTGGTCCAAAGTAGCCAGGATTGGTTGGAGGGCTATCGCAAAGCGGCCCGGTCCCTGGGGTCTTCCCCATTCGAACCGTCGCGGGCGTCGGTGCGCGGCCACGGGGACTCCGGTTCATCGTGTGTCCGGTCGGTGGTTTCGTCTCACCGCGCCCGGGCTATGATGTTGGGGGTGAGCCCAGATGCTCCTGGAAGGACTGCATTGGCCCGCGCTGACGGTGCGCGGAGCCGCGACTCGTAGACTGGTGTTGATCGACCATGACCATCACATCGAACCTTGGCACAGGATCGAGCCTTACAGCGTCCGACGTTTTGATCTTTCGTGTGTCTCCGACTGGCTTGAGCCTGGTCGGCGGTACCGGTCGGCGTGCTGGATGGAGCGGCATCGTTGACCTGTCGCTCGATGGCGAGCCGCTTGCCGTGAGCGTCCAGGGTTCCAGTCGGCCCGCCCGAGTTGGCGGCGGCAGTGAGCCAGTCCGCGTCATCGGACCCTACTGGGCGAAGCATGCAGTGCTGGTTCCCGTGGGGGGTGAACACCTCGTGGTGTTTGGCGCTGACGAGCCGCTGCCTGACGCCGACGCGACGCTGGTCTCGGCCGCCGCTCACCTCGTCGCCGACCTCCAACAACTCTCGCCTGCGAAGTTGCTCGCCGACGAGTTGGAGGTGGTGCACGCCATCCGCGATCTCATGCAGTACCGTCCCGAACGAGTCGCTGACACCGCGCGACATATCGCGGGCAAGGCGGCCGAGCCGCTGTCGTGCGAGGTCGGGGCGGTGCTCGTCCGGTATGGCGCCGAGGTCGTCGTAGAAGTCGTGACGCGCGACTGGCCGGCACGCCTGGACCCTGACGCAATCCGGCAAACACTCGTCGACCTCTGCGACAGGACAGCGGCGGGTGCAGTCCTGGAGATCGAAATCGAAGCCGCCGCCGGCGACGCCCTGGGACGAGAGCAAGGACTGGTCGCGCGTCTTGCTTTGCCGATTGGGCGGCCGGTGCCCTTCGGAGTGCTCGTGGTGGCGCACGCTGCCACCCAAGCACGAGGGTTCACGAACCTCTGTCAACGGATTGGACACTCGTTGGCAGACGTGGCCGAGTCACTCCTTGCGCAGGCAATCTCGCGTGAAGAGTTGGCCGCAGACCGCGATCGCTACGCGCGCGAAGCCCGGATCGATCCACTGACCGGACTTGACAATCGGGCCGGCTGGGAGAGCCAGGTGGCCAGCGAAGAAGCGCGGCGTCACCGGTATCCGCGCCCGGTTACGGTTGTGAGCGCGGACCTCGACAACCTCAAAGCCGTCAACGACAGCTTCGGGCACGAAGCCGGGGACCGTTTGATTCGCGCCGCGGCAGACCTTCTCCGCCAACAGGCCCGCGCCGCTGATCGCATCGCGCGCGTCGGGGGTGATGAGTTCCTGATCCTCATGCCTGAAACGGACGCAGATGGCGCGAGCAGGTACTTGGCTCGCGTGCGAGCTGCCGCGCGGCGCATGCGGCTGACGGACGACGCGGAGCTCAGGTTATCGCTTGGCGCCGCCACGGCGAGGGAAGGCGAGTCCTTGGTTTCGACGCTTGGGCGGGCTGACGCTGCAATGTACGGTGCCAAGAGGCGCCGTGTTCGCGGACCGCCCCGGCCGACCCGAGGCTAACGTTCGACGGTTCTCGCGCAGGGAGTTCATGCACGCACCGGTGAGGGTTGTCGGTGTGTGTATGCGAAGCGGCGGGCTCCTGGTGGACCGACGCGTCTCGGGAAGGAGGTTGGCGACAGGGTCGGCGCATCGCCGACGACCGCTCGCGGTACGTCGCTCAGCGCCTAAGAGCACGACTCTGGGGGTTAGATCCAGACGCGGTGTGTCGAAAGTACCGGCCGTGGGAATCGTCTGACCGGTATTCTCGCCCACCAATTCGGAGCCGAGGAGACGCGGACGGTCGAGTCCCCTGTAGTGGTGTGAATTCGTGGGAGTTCTCACAACGTCGGTGTACTAGGCGGCGATGCCTCCAGTGAGCGGGTTGGTGAGCAGCGGCGGGCCCTCGGGGTGCAGCAGCCGAGCCATGGACTGCTGGCTGAAGTGGCGGCGTCCGTCCTGCCACTCGTCGTGTTGATCCTGGAGCACAGCGGTGAACAGGCGCACCAGCGAGGCGGTGTTGGGAAAGATGCCCACCACCTTGGCGCGACGATCGAGCTCGGCGTTCACGCGCTCGATGGCGTTGGTCGAAGAGATGGAGCGCCAGTGGTCCACGGGGAAGTCGAGGTAGGCGAGTACGTCTGCCTCGGCGTCGCGGACCTTGGCGGCCACGCCGGGAAAGCGTGGCTCCAGAACGGTGAGCGCGTGCTCCACGGCGTCCTTGGCCGTCTGCCGCGTCGGTTGTAGGAAGATCGATTTCACCACCGCCAGCACAGCCGGCGCGTGCATCTTGGGAACCGCACTGGCCACGTTGCGCAGGAAGTGCACCTTGCAGCGCTGCCAGGTGGCGCCGGTGAACACCTGGGCGAGCGCGCTGCGCAGGCCCTCGTGGGCATCGGAGATGACCAGCTGCACACCGCTCAGTCCGCGCCGCGCCAGGCTGCGGCAGAACTCCAGCCAGAAGGCCTCGGTCTCGCTCGCACCCACTGCCAGGCCGAGCACGCTCTTCTCGCCGGTGTCACGCACGCCCACGGCCACCACCGCCGCCTGGCTCACGATCCGGCCACCCTGGCGGACCTTCTCGTAGGTGGCGTCGAACCACACGTACGGGTACGGCTCATCCAGCGGCCGGTCACGGAACTCGGCGAGCTCCTCGTCGAGCAGCGCACAGATCCGACTCACCTCGCTGCGGCTGATGCTGCAGCCACCGAGCGCGGCCATGAGGTCATCCACCTTGCGGGTGCTGATGCCGAGCACGTACGCCTCCTGGACCACGGCCAGCAGCGCCCTGTCGATGCGCCGGCGCGGTTCGAGCAGCGAGGGGAAGAAGCTGCCGCTGCGCAGCTTGGGGATCTGCAGCTCGAGGCGGCCCGAGCCGGTGTCGAGGATCCGCTCCCGGT